>JBGVMU010000001.1:0-51506 GCA_045124955.1 Alistipes sp.
GAGCATTTCAAAGACTTTGTGAAATGGTATCTTTTCTTGCAAAGTAATCAGGGAAAGGCAAGCAAAAAATAGGGCGAGAAAAACTCCGTTTCTCGCCCACTATTTAATGACTAAAAAGCGCCACTTTTTGCATCATTACCAATATAATCAGTTTGATTTAATAGCAAAATTGCCGAGCAGGAAAATCTGCTCGGCAATTCTATTTGTAGCTAATGGCTAAAAGCTAATAGCCAAAAGTTTTCTGCTTTCAGTTTTCAGTTTTCCGTTTATTATATTCCTGCTATCTTTTTGATTTCGTTCAACTTATTCAGCGCCTCCAACGGGGTGAGGGAGTTGATGTCCAACCCCTTGATTTGGTCACGGATTTGCACCAAGACAGGGTCGTCGAGTTGGAACATCGACAACTGCACATCGGGGGTGCGTACCGACTCGGCAACATCGGCAACTCCTTGTGCAGTAGCCTTTTTGCCACGCTTGCGAAGTTCGCCCTTCGGCACCATATCGCTGTTGCCATACGCCTTCTCCAATGCTCCGAGAATCGCCGTAGCGCGCTCCACAATCGTTGCCGGCATACCCGCCAACTGCGCCACATGAATACCAAACGAGTGTTCCGTACCGCCACGCTCCAACTTGCGGAGGAATACCACCGTGCCGTCAATCTCCTTGACCGAAACGTGGAAATTCTTCACACGGCTACACACCTGCTCCATATCGTTGAGTTCGTGGTAGTGCGTAGCAAAGAGTGTGCGAGGGTGAGCCGTAGGGTGGTTGTGCAGATACTCAACCATCGCCCACGCTATCGAGATACCATCGTAGGTGCTTGTTCCTCGACCAATCTCATCGAGCAACACCAAACTGCGCTCCGAGATATTATTCAGAATTGAAGCCGACTCCAACATCTCGACCATAAAGGTAGATTCGCCCTGCGAGATATTGTCCGAAGCACCGACACGGGTAAAAATCTTATCCACCAAGCCAATCTCCGCCTTCGATGCCGGTACAAACGAGCCCATCTGCGCCATCAGCACGATAAGTGCCGTCTGACGCAACAGTGCCGACTTACCCGACATATTAGGGCCGGTAATCATCATAATCTGCTGCGACTCGGTGTCGAGCATCACATCGTTCGGGATATACTTCTCGCCCACCTTCATCAGCGTTTCGATAACAGGGTGGCGAGAGGCTTTGAGGTTTATCGTTGTCGAGTCGTTGAGCTGTGGTCGCACATACTTGCGCTCCACCGCCACAACCGCCAACGAGTAGAGGCAGTCGATGCGTGCCACAATCTGCGCATTGCGCTGAATTTCACGCAACGAACCTGAAACATAGGCAATTAGCTCGTTATAAATCTGCTGTTCGAGTTGCAACATTCGCTCCTCCGCACCGAGAATCTTCTGCTCATACTCCTTCAACTCCTCGGTGACATATCGCTCGGCTGCCGCCAAAGTCTGCTTGCGAATCCAACGCTCCGGCACCTTATCCTTGTGGGTGTTGCGCACCTCGATATAGTAGCCAAAGACATTGTTGTAGCCGATTTTGAGCGACGGAATACCCGTAAGTTCGCTCTCCTGCTCCTGAATTTGTTGAAGCACCTGCTTGCCGTGCGTTGCGATGCGGCGCAGATCGTCAAGTTCTGCCGAAACGCCATCGGCAATGATGCCGCCCTTCTGAATTTGGTTTGTTGCAGGGTCGGGGTAGATGGTCTGCGCAATGCGCTGCGACACCTCGGTCAGAGGGTTTATATTCGACGCTGCAAGGTGCAGAATATCGCTATCCGACGACTCCAACACCGCCTTCAAGAGCTCTATCGCCTCCAACGAGTTTTTCAGTTGGAGCATTTCTCGTGGCAACACACGCAAACTCGCTATGCGTGAGGCAATTCGCTCGATATCACCCGTCATCGAAAGATGTTCATTTACCGCCAAACGAGTAGCCTTGTCATTCACAAAAACCTCGACCATATTCTGTCGCTCCTCGATGCGTTTCAAGTCGAGAATAGGCATCGCAATCCACTTGCGCAACAGTCGTGCGCCCATAGCGGTACGAGTGCGGTCGAGCACCTTCGCAAGCGAGAAGTTCGTATCGCCACCACTCGAAGCAAAGAGTTCGAGGTTGCGAGAGGTGAATTTATCGATCCACACATACTCCTCACGGTCAAGGCGTGACAAAGAGGAGATATGCGCCACATTGTTGTGCTGTGTAAATTCGAGGTAGTAGAGTATCGCTCCCGCAGCCGAAATGGCACTGCGCATACCCTCCACGCCAAAGCCTTTGAGCGATGGCACCGAGAAATGAGTTTTCAACTTGCCATAATTGACCTCGTAGGAGAAGACCCAATCTTCAAGGCAGTAGATGTAGTAGCGAGAGCCAAAAGCTGCCACAAAACGCTCCTTCAAGCCACGCTGGTAGACAATCTCCTTCGGAGCGAACGACGAGAGCAACTTCTCGATATACTTATCGTCGCCCTCGGCAACCGAGAACTCGCCCGTAGTCAAATCGAGAAATGCCACGCCCGTAGAGTGCTGGCCGAAATAGACCGATGCGAGATAGTGGTTTTCACGCTGCTCGACGACATTGTTTTCGAGCACTACACCAGGTGTAACAACCTCGATAACACCTCGCTTTACGACTGCTCCTTTTTTTATGGATTTCGGGTCTTCGAGTTGTTCGCAGATAGCCACACGCTTACCTGCACGCACCAAGCGAGGGAGGTAGGAGTCGATGGCGTGATGTGGGAAGCCCGCCAGCTCCACCGTAGCCGCTCCGCCATTGGCACGACGAGTGAGCGTAATGCCGAGTATTGCGCTGGTTTCGATAGCATCCTCACCGAAAGTCTCGTAGAAGTCGCCCATACGGAAGAGTACTATCGCATCGGGGTGTTGCGCCTTGATATTATCGTATTGGAGCATTACGCCCGTCTTGGATGGGGTAGTAGTCTGCTCTTCGCTTGTTTTCTTTGTTCGTGCCAAAGTTTCTTACCTATTTAAGTGTTATAATCGTGCAAATATAGCGATTTTATTTGAATTTTTCTACTCTTCGAAAAATCGCTCGTCGAAATTTACAAAGTAAAGTCGCTCGGTTGCACGGGTCATTGCAGTATAGAGCCAGCGCAGCATATCTTTGGTCATCGGCTCGTCGCCAAAGATGCACCTATCCACAAATACCGCCTTCCACTGTCCGCCCTGCGCCTTATGACAGGTTACAGCGTAGGCAAACTTTATCTGCAAGGCGTTAAAATAGTCGTTCTCACGAATCTCCTGCAAGCGTTTCAGCTTGCTCTTAACATCTAAATAATCCTTCTCGACCTCACGGAAAAGGCGTTCGCTCTCCTCACGAGTGAGCGATGGCGACTCGGAGTGGAGGGTATCGAGCAACACTTTACATTCAATCTCCGTATCGTCATAGTCGCCAAACGATAGGGTAGCCGTAGCAAAGCGGAAACCATAGAACTCCTCCACACGGCGCAGCCTTCGCAAGCGGGCGATGTCGCCATTGGCGATAAAGCTTATCGGGCAGTTTTCGATGCGCTCGGTGTAGTGGTAATTATTCTTCGCAACCATCAGAATATCACCGCTTTCCAGCTCCTCCTCCGCCATCAGATTTATACGGCGAATACCCTCGTTATAGCGGTTTGCACGCTTGTTCGAGCGAGTGATAACAATGGTTTCGTCACGCCCATACCTATCATAGCAATCTTGCAACGCCTCCAACAAATCGGTACCGCTCACCGACTGCACATCATCGTAGCCGAGGTCGAACTTCGGAATTTCGTAAATCCTATTTTCGAGCATACAACGCACGAGCGTAGCATTGAACAGAATTCCAGAATTTTGCTCCTGACGCACAACCTCGTCCATCGAGCCATAGACCACATCGCCAAATTGGCTCATTTCGACCGAGTCGAGTGCTGGTGAGAAGTCTGCGCCCACGGGTGGCAACTGCGCATTATCACCCACCAAAACCAAGCGGCAATTCTTGCCCGAACGGACATATTGCACCAAATCTTCGAGCAGTGAGCCACTACCAAATTGTACTCCGTCCGAAGCCGTATTTGCCGACAACATCGAAGCCTCATCCACGATGTAAATCACATCTTTATCTCGGTTTATGTTAAGTGAAAATTTAGATTCGTATGAGGCATTTGTTCGCTCACGATAGATGTGTTTATGAATGGTCAAAGCCTTCTCGCCCGAGTAGTGCGAAAGCACCTTCGCTGCACGCCCTGTCGGAGCCAGCAAAACCGAGCGAATACCCACATTTTTCAGTGCCGCAACTATCGCTGCCACGAGCGTGGTTTTACCCGTTCCGGCATATCCGTTCAGCACAAAAATCGAAGAAGAATCACCCTCTGCGAGGTACTCTGCGAAGGCTTCAACGATTTTTTTTTGATTATTAGTTGGTTGATACAATAATTTTGCGTAAATTTGGCTCGCAATATCGTAGATATTCATCTTGTGTTGCTTAATTTTGTACAAACTTAATAAAAAATACAAAAATGGAAAAGAAAAGTGTTCAAATTATTCTACAAGTTGCTCTTGCAGCAGTAGTTTTGGGACTCGCTTACTGGGTTTATATGCTCATCTCGACCCCTATCAAGTTCGAGGCTGAGCAGAAGACTCGTGAGGCGGCAGTTATCGAGCGCATCAAGGACATCCGTACCGCTGAGCGCACATTCAAGAGTAAGTATCAGCGCTTTACCGGCGACTTCGACACTCTCATCAACTTCGTTCTCACCGAGCAGATGGAGGGTGAGCGTAAGAAGATCGACGAGGATGACTCGGTAGCAATGGCTCAGGCAAAGAAGAAGTATGGTCGCAAGTTCAAGAATGTAGAGAAGTTTACCTTCTCGGTTAAGGACTCATTGTTCAAGCACCTCACACCTGAGCAGGTTGCTGAGTTGCGTTATGTTCCTTACACCAACAACCAGACCGAGTATATCCTCGAAGCAGGTATGTTGGCAACCGAGTCGAAGGTTATCATCCCTGTTGTAGAGTGCCGTACTCCATATATCGCATTCCTCGACACCGTGGCTTACCGCCAGGAGGTTATCAACCTCGTTGATAATATGAAGAACAACTTCAACCGCTACCCGGGCATTAAGTTCGGTGCTATGGATCGTGGTAACAATGAGGCAGGAAACTGGGAGTAATCTGATTTCAGGCAATAAGAAGGTGTCCATTCAAGTAAAATTGGGTGGACCCTCTTTTTCTGCGCACAATATCACCATCGCCGAGGATATCGAACAGGTAGAGGTCGTAATCGACACTCCACGAGTAACTCTTGCACCTCGCACCGAGGTTTCGCTCGACACAGCGTCGGAGTTGTTGCGCATAGTCGGAAAACCTTGTCGTCACAACGAGCAGAGCGTTTGCAGCGAGCTCCAAGCCGACATCGTGGCGATTATGGCAATCGATGCCGAAGCGCTTCGTTCAATCGTGGAGCGATGGGGTAGTCGTGCCTCCTTCACGACACCACTTCTCGATATGCGCCACAACGACGAGTCGTGCCTGACCATAGATTCGACCGAGAGAGTGTGCTATATGCGTCTTTTCGACGATGGCCTGCAACGAGCTGAGGCTTTCGAGGCTACAACCGCCGAGGATATTCTCCTCCTTGCAACCGAGTGGCTCAGCAACAACAATACGCCTATATATATAAAAGGTAGCGCAGAGAGCGCAAAACTACTACGCAAATACTTCAAACGAGTCGTATGCGAATAATAAGCGGTAAATTCAAGGGTAGGGCAATCAACCCACCTCGCAACCTCCGTGCAAGACCGACAACCGATTTTGCAAAGGAGAATCTCTTTAATGTACTGAACAACCTCGTCGATTTCGAGGAGTGCGATGTTCTGGATCTCTTTGCCGGCACAGGTTCGGTGAGTTACGAGTTCGCATCACGAGGAGCAAAGAGCGTAACCTCCGTAGAGATAAATGCCGTACATCACGCTTTTATTCGTCGTACCGCCAAGGAGCTCGGAGCAGACAATATGTTTGTCGTAAAGGCGAATGCCTTCCTCTATCTGCGCAGTTGCCCCAAGCAATTCGACATCGTTTTTTCGGATGCGCCATACGACTTGGAGGGGTTAGAGGAGATTGTGCCGCTGGTTTTGGAGAGCGAGATATTGCGAGAGGATGGAATTTTCGTTTTTGAGCACTCCGACAAGTACGATTTCTCGAATCATCCAAACTTTTGGCAATTAAGAAGTTACGGAAGCGTGCAATTTTCGATGTTTCGCAAGTAGAAAAAATTTGTAAAAAAATTAAAAAAAAAGTTGCGAAAAATTTTGCAGATAATAAAATTTGCTCTATATTTGCACTCGCAATCAGCAAATGAATGGTGCGTTAGTTCAGCTGGTTAGAATACGTGCCTGTCACGCACGGGGTCAGGGGTTCGAGTCCCCTACGCACCGCAGAAGAGAAGACTTAAAGGTCTTCTCTTTTTTTTGTGCGTAGGGGGCTCGTTCAGCTTGTTGCGCCTCGGCAGACTTGTCTGCGCAGTGGTTGCGTATGCGAGATAGTCATTGTTGCTACGCAACTACGATAATAAATCAAATATCATCATCTCAAACAAGTTTGGCTGCTGCTATTTAATTTATTCTCTAAAACCTTTGGTTTTAATGCCTATCTCTCATTCTCTCACTGCTTGGTCTGCTCTCGGCTTCTGCCGCCGTTCGAATCCGGTCGTGAAAAAAGGGTATTAAAGGTGGTTAGAGGGTGTTAGGGGAATATAGGGAGAATAGGGAATATAGGGAGTTTGGTGATTGTTGCTTATTGCATATTGTCTTCTCTAAATTCTCTAAATTCATTAAGTTCTCTCTCGTCTTTAATCCTGCTTCGCAGGCTTTTCCTCCTTGCGGCTCGGCATAGTGTGTAAACACCCTCTGCTCTCGCTCCGCTGCGTCGGTTCGTCTTTCGTCTCTCTCAACTCCGAGGGTTATCACGGCGCAGACTGGATTAAGGGCTGTTAAAGGCTATTAAAGGTTATTAAGGGTGCGCTGAATTTTTTACTACTCACTACTCTCTACTCACTACTCACTAAATTGAAAGTTTTCCGTTTTCCGCTTTCCGTTTTCCGCTTGATCGGCTTCTGCCGCCGTTCGAGTCCGGTTTGGAAAAGAGGTAGTTAGGGGTTGTTAGAGGGTGTTAGAGGGGAAAAGTGAGGATAGGGAATATAGAGAATTTAGGGAATTTAGGTTGCTTTCTCTAAACTCCCTAAATTCCCTAATATCGTATTCCGTTGCACCTTGGGGTTACGCTCCTTCCAGATAGGCAATAACCTCCTCGGGGCTCGGTTTGACAAACCAGCGAATACCCTTATCCCTGCGGAACCAGGTCATTTGGCGCTTGGCATAGCGACGAGAATTGCGCTTAATCAGCTCCACCGCCTCCTCCTTCGTAATCGCTCCGTCGAAGTAGTCGAACAGTTCGCTAAAACCAACCGTCTGCAAGGCGTTCAGATGACGGCAAGGCAACATCGCACGAGCCTCCTCCTCCAAGCCCGCCTCCATCATCATATCCACACGGCGATTTATGCGGTCGTACAACTCCTCACGAGGGTAGTCGATGCCAACCTTCACAATCTCGAAATCACGCTGTTTTGTGCCACCTTTGCGGAACGACGAATATGGCTTACCCGTAGTCAGGCAGACCTCCACAGCACGCAAAACTCGCTGCGGGTTGCACCTGTCGACCTCATTATAATATACCTCATCCAGCTCTCGCAACTGCTCCACAAGCGGTTCCAAGCCCTCGGTTTCGAGCCTTCGGAGCAACTCCTCACGCAGTGCGGGCTCGGCATCGGGCAGATCGTCCATACCCTCGCACAAAGCCTTAATATACAAGCCTGAGCCACCCACGGCAACCACAGTATCGTGCTTGGCAAACAACTCAGCAAGGCGCTCCAATGCAACACGCTCGTAGGCACCGCAATTGAACTCCTCGCTAACATCGAGGCAATCGACCAGATGGTGCTCCACACGAGCCATCTGCTCACGGGAAGGTTGCGCCGTGCCTATCGCCATACCACGATAGAATTGGCGAGAATCGGTCGAGATAATGGGTGCAGCGAAGTGCTCGGCAACCGCAATACTCAAATCGGTCTTCCCCGAGCCTGTTGCTCCGACAATCACGATAAGGCGCTTCTTACCACTCATCGTCACAGTCGCTATCGCCATCATAACCACCGAAGTCGTCCATCATCTCCTCGAAGATAGAGCCGGCATTCGAATCGACTGCATCGGGGTCGTACTGGTCGGGCACCGGAGCATTCTCGAACGCTACACGAGGGTAGGAAAGTGCCGAATTTGGCTCGGCAGAGCCCACCAACTCGATATAGAACGCACGCTCGGCAAACATATCGAAGAGGTAGATCAATCGTGTATAGTCCGCCACGATAATCTCCGCTAACGAAGTCTTCGACATAGGCAGTGGCGCATCCTCGCCCTCGTAGCCTGTATCGCCCATATCCATCAGCGTAAATTCACGGCAACGCTGCCACTCCTCGTCGGCAGTAAAGAACGATGCCATACAATCGTCATAACCAATAGAGCGAATGATAAAGTCGTGGAACTCCGAGAGTTTCATCATCGGATCGACCTCGAAATCACGAACGAAGTTATCGTTCTCATCGCTCAACATTCTAAATTTGAGTATCATAACTTTTTTAGTGAGTAGTTAGTAGAGAGTAGTGAGTAGTTTATTCTCAATTCTCAATTCTCAATTCTCAATTCTCAATTCTTATATATCGTGCGAAAGTGGAGGAGGAACACAACCCGCAGTATCGAAGTCGCCCCAACGCTCCGCAATAGAGTCAATCGTTGCAAACAGCTCCGCAGGGTCGCTCTCCGTAACCAGGCGCATTCTCGTATCCTTAAAATTCGGCAACCCCTTGAAGTAGTTAGAAAGGTGGCGACGCATCTCCAACACGCCCACTCGCTCACCCTTCACTTCGATAGACTTTGCCAAGTGCTCCTTCGCAATAGCCACACGCTCCACAACGCTCGGTTGTGGCAACACTTCGCCCGTATCGAGATAGTGGCGCACCTCACGGAATATCCAAGGGCGACCGTATGTTGCTCGGCCAATCATCACAGCATCAACACCATAGCGGTCGAACATCTCACGAGCCTTCTCGCCCGAGTCGATGTCGCCATTGCCGATAATCGGAATCTTAATCAACGGATTATTCTTCACCTTGCCAATCAGAGTCCAATCTGCCTCGCCCTTATAGAGTTGGCAGCGAGTACGACCGTGAATGGTAAGGGCTGCGATACCCACATCCTGCAAGCGGAGTGCAATCTCCTCGATATTCTTCGACTCATCATCCCAACCAAGGCGTGTTTTTACCGTCACAGGGCGATTTACCGCCTCGACAATCTGCTTGGTCATCTCGACCATCAACGGCACATCACGCATCATTCCCGAGCCGGCACCTCGGCCCGCAATCTTCTTCATTGGGCAACCGAAGTTGATATCTATAATATCGGGATTGGCCGTCTCGGCAATCTTGGCAGCCTCGACCATAGGCTCAATCTGATTGCCATAAATCTGTATACCGACAGGTCGCTCGAAGTCGTTGATATTCAGCTTGGCACGAGATTTCCACGCATCTCGTATCAAGCCGTCCGACGAGATAAACTCGGTATAGACCATATCCGCACCGAATCGCTTACAGATGTAGCGGAACGACGGATCGGTAACATCCTCCATCGGAGCAAGAAATAACGCCTCCTTACGAAACTCTATATCGCCTATCTTCATCGTTTCTTATAAATTTGGTATGAATTAACAAGGTTTTGCCACACTATATATGCCGTAGGTGCAATGCACGCCAACGGATTGAGGAACGACTGCGAAAGCCATATCGCAAATATCGTATTCTTCTGTCCGAGAGCTTGTGCACCGGCCACCGTCTCGCCATACTTGCGACCGAGCCAATGTCCTACACCAAACTGTGCAAGACATATAACTAACGCAACCACTGCAAGAATTATCTCTATTCGAGCATTCTCCACTCCGCCTTCTATCACAAAGCAGGTAATCTTACCCATTATAATAATCAGCGACAATAGCCACAAGCCGAAGGATAACATCGAATTTTGACCTACCTTCATTGCCACCTTAGGCATCAGCCAACGGCACAGCTGAGCCGCTACAAACGGCAATATAAGCAGTGGTGTAACACGCATTATGATAACCACAAACGAACAAGAACCATTGCCCCAAGCCGAAAGGAGCGGTGGAATAATGAACGCTGTAAGGATATTACATATCAGGCTATGCGTAGCCATCGTCTCGACCTTTGCACCAAGCATTCCTGCCAAAACCATGGCACCCATTGCCATAGGCGTAAGAGCGCAAATCATTCCTCCTTGCGCCACCGTATCGCCCAGCGGCTTCAACGCCCAATATACCACAAAAGTTGCCACCACCTGCGCCACCATAAGCCAAAGGTGCAACATCTTTGGTTTCATCTCCTTGACCGAAACACGACAGAAGGTGCAGAAGAGCATCGAAAAGATAAAAAATGGGGTAGAGATCTCGCCACTCCACCTATCGAATGCCGTAATCGGATAACACAACAATACGCCTATCGCCATACAGATAGGCATAGCGATAGAGCGCATTGTATGTGATGAAATTCGCATTTGTTAATCGTTATTCAATTCCGTTGAAGAAGTAAGGTGCGTAGTTGAAACCACACTTGTCGTACAACTTACGCAACAAGTGCATACGGCGTGCGAAATCGTCGTAGTTCTTCTCGCCATAGGTCCAACCCACCTCGGCAAGAGCCGCTGTACGAGGCAAAATCATATGCTGCACATGGTCAAAGTTTGGAACAAATTCTGTCCACATATTGCCCTGTACACCCTTGATAAACTTGCGCTCCGACTCGCTGAGTTGATCGTATGGATCAAACGAATAGGCCTTGCGCAATGTGAGAGGACGCTTACCGTTACGACCACCACAGATAGGCTCACCATTCTTCACACGGTCCGAGGTATTTGCATAGTCGAGGTAGCAGAACTGATTTGGAGTCATAATCACATCGTTACCCATCTTTGCAGCCTTGATACCGCCCTTGGTACCACGCCACGACATTACGGTTGCAGTCTTTGAAACACCACCTTCGAGAATCTCATCCCAACCGATAATGCTACGACCGTGCTTCTCGGCAAGATACTTCTCTACACGCTGCATAAAGTAGCTCTGCAACTCGTGCTCATCCTTCAAGCCCTCGCTCTTGATGCGCTGCTGGCACTCTGGGCACTCCTTCCAACGATGCTTAGGGCACTCGTCGCCACCAATGTGGATATACTTCGATGGGAACAACGCTACAACCTCGTCGAGTACACCCTCGATAAACTCGAAAGTTGACTCACGACCTGCACACAACACATCCTTCGAGATGCCCCACTTGGTACGCACCTCGAATGGACCCTTCTTACAACCGAGCTCCGGATATGATGCCAATGCAGCAACCATATGACCAGGCATATCGATCTCAGGGATAACCTCGATATAACGCTCTGCTGCATAGCGCACGATATCACGCACCTGCTCCTGGGTGAAGAAACCACCATGAGGCTTACCGTCGTAACCGGTGATATGGGCACGACCATTCTTTGGGTTTGTGCTGTAAATAGCAGTCTCCTTACGCATTGAGCCAACCTTTGTGAGGTTAGGGTACTTCTTGATCTCGATACGCCAACCCTGATCCTCGGTCAAGTGCCAGTGGAAGCGATTCATCTTATGCAAAGCGAGGATGTCGATAAACTTCTTAACCTCGTCTACGCTAAAGAAGTGACGACATACATCAAGCATACCACCACGATAGCCGAAGTGAGGTTTATCCTCTACGACCATGCAAGGTAACTCAACCTTCTCGCCCTTTGCCTTTGCGTGGAATACCACCTGACGGAGGCTCTGCAAGCCGTAGAATACCGCCTTCTCGCTACCGCCCTTGATTGTTACGCCATTCTTGGCAATATCAAGCACATAAGCCTCCTCGGCGTACAACTTGTCAACCGAAAGAGTAATTGCACCCTTGCTTGGAGCGACACCCTCTACAACCGACAACTGCAAGCCCTTCTCCTCTGCAACATACTTACAGAAGATTGTCGCAGGGCGCACAAGCGACTTATCCGCAACATAAACCATTGTCTTCGAAGACAATGCGCACTTTCCCTTCTGCGGCTCATACGACGCAGGACGAGGGACAATTACACACTCGGCAGCCATCGCTGCACACGCCACGACAATCGCAGCACAAGTCAGAAATAATTTTTTCATAATAGTTAAATATTAGGTTATTTTTTTGGTTTTGTACTCTCTTTTAACCACTGTAAATCTTCGTCGGATAGCTCATAGAGCGATGCTGTGCGGTAGATACCGCCCCAGGCAGTAAGATGGTCATTCACGCTTCCTCGCTTGCGACCTACCGTAGCATACTTACTCCAACGAGATGGGAATATTGCCTCATTCTTGGCTCCAATAGGGCGCTCCAAGCCGTGCCATACGGTACGACCTTCATAGGCAAAGCCCTGTGTTCCATTGCGCCAAATCAACTCGGCGACCTCACGCCACAACGGCTCATTATCGACCTTTGCAAGCCACAAATATTCACCAATAAGCAGTGCGCCATACTCATCGACAGCAGGGTGCTCGACGCCTACGATATTTGCACCTGCCGGCTTCCAATTAAACACCGTCAAGTCATCATCGGCATCATATATAGGATTATGGATGTATATCCACGATGCAAAATACCACGCAGCCTTGCGAGCATACTCCAAATATTTGTCATCGGCAGTCTGTTCATACATATACTTTGCCGTAGTAAAGAATGGCTGAATGCCCTCCTTGTCGATACTCGAACAATCCATCGCACCACCAAAACAACGGAAGTTGTCTATGTCGTGCGAGTAGTAGTAATCGAATGCTCGTTCTATGACAGGCAAGATTCGTTCATCGCCCGTAAGTGCGTGATAACGAGCCAATCCCATAAGCATAAAGCCTGCACCGTCGCCATTATAGGTTACAACCTCTCCTGTCTTGCCATCCCAAACCGAGCCGACGGCACCATCCTCTCGAATACCATTCAAAACAATATCGATAATGGGCTTTGCGGCTGCCTCAAACGCCAAGCCATCACGACCATTCTCATTCAGCAGAATTGCCACACGTGACAACTCGCTGATAGCCCAGCCCAAGTTGGAAGCATCTCGCTTGTCGTGACCACGATTGCGATTGCTTCTGAATATACCATTTTCGTAGCGACGCTTCTCTATCCAACTACGCAATAGCTTTTCGCCCCACTCGACATTTTCCGGAGAGTTATTGCGAAAGCCATACTCCATAGCCAAGCGAGCCGCCTGGAACGACTGACTTGCAAAGCCGATATCACGACCGTAACTTTTTACATACTCGCCCTTTTTAAGCGACTTAGACTCAGCCACATAGTCCTTCCACCAATGGTTCTTATCGGGGTTTTGCTCGTAGTACGATACAGGATGCCCCTCCTCCGAAAGACCTGTGCCATAATATCCTGCACGGAACTTCATATCATCAATGATACCCTCGAACCAGTAACCATTCTCATCCTGACAACGGCTCCAATCCTGATAGGCCTTATCGAGTGCCAACACCTCATCCACACTCCACTGTGCGGGTACAGTGTGGTCCAACTTGCGCCAAGCCGAGCGGAAAACCTCCGCAAAGCCATAACCCTTCATCTTTGGCTTGCCAATAACGGCATTTGCCTTGAATGTGTAGTGCTTGTGTGGCTCGATAGTGAGGTTATCGACAAAACCCTCCGAGAACTTCATCTTATCGGAGTAGCAGAGTGGGGTTTCGCTAACAGGCCAATAGATAATATGGCTGAACGAGCCATTCTCCTTTCGCTCCATCGAACAAGAGCTCTCGTATGATAAAGCATCCTTGTCCGAAGCATAAAGGCCAAAGACAAATCTCTCATTTTCAGAGATTGTGCACGAAGGAATAGAGCCTCTATCATAGGCAAATACCCACGGCTCACCCTTGTACTCCCAACCCTGTGGAAAAGGGATAAAGCCTTTACTATCGCCATAGCTCTGTGGCAGTTCCAAGTTTGCACCGTAACCATTGCCATTATAGTTTATACCTGGCAAGAGGTAGCTATCTGCCTTCAAGCAGGGTTCAGCTACGAGGGCCACTCGAACATCAACGGCCTCTTCGAGGTGATTCTCAACGGTTACAACAACCTCCCATTCGCCACCCTTGCGAACTATCTCAACCTTTGCCTCTACACCCTCGATATAAGGTAGGGTAGTTGCAGTAAAGGTGACTTTGGGCATACAACCGACAAACAACACCGCAAGAGCCGCTATTCCAAGAAGTTCAAACAATCGCTTCATATCCAACAGAATTGAGTTATTACCTACAAAGGTAATAAAAAAAAAAGAATCTGCACAACTTCTGCGCAGATTCCTTCTCAATATGCCTTCGATTACTCGATAATGCCGGCACGACGGAAGATGTAGTCGACATTTTTGAGATAGTACTCCAAAGTGAAGCACGAATCCAACTCCTCACGAGTAAGCTTCGACATAACCTTCTCGTTCTCAGCCAAGAGCTCCTGATAGTCAGCACGCTCTGCCATAGCACGCATAGCAACAGGCTGAACGGTATCGTAAGCCTCCTCACGAGAGAAGCCCTTGTCAATCAAGGCGTTCATCACACGCTGTGCGAAGATAACCTTGCGAGTACGATAGATATTCTCCATCATCACATCCTCGAATACTACGAGGTTGTCCAAGATACCCATAAAGCGGTTGAGCATATAGTCCAACAACTCGGTAGCATCAGGCAAGATGATACGCTCGGTTGCCGAGTGTGAGATATCACGCTCGTGCCACAAAGCCACATTCTCGCAAGCGGTAGCCATATAGCCACGCATTACACGAGCGCAACCGCAGATATTCTCCGACGAGATTGGGTTACGCTTGTGAGGCATTGCGCTCGAACCCTTCTGACCCTTGCCGAAAGCCTCCTCGACCTCGTGCACCTCGGTACGCTGCAAGTTACGCACTTCGAGAGCCATCTGCTCCAACGACGATGCGATAACTGCCAATGTAGCAAGGTAATAGGCGTGACGATCACGCTGGATAACCTGAGTCGAAACATTTGCCGAGTCGATACCCAACTTCTCGCAAACATAGTCCTGAATCATTGGCGGAATGTTAGCAAAGTTGCCCACAGCACCGCTCATCTTACCAACCTCTACACCACGAGCAGCAGTGCGGAAACGCTCGATATTGCGCTTCATCTCCTCGTACCACAAAGCCCACTTCAAGCCGAAGCAGGTAATGTCAGCGTGGATACCGTGAGTACGACCGATGCAAGGGGTGTTGCGGAACTCCAAAGCACGACGCTTCAAAACTGCCAAGAAAGCCTCCAAGTCCTTCTCCAAAATCTCGTTAGCCTGACGGAGAAGGTAGCCATTTGCAGTATCCACAACATCGGTCGAGGTCAAGCCGTAGTGTACCCACTTACGCTCCTCGCCAAGGGTCTCCGACACGGCACGAGTAAATGCCACAACATCGTGGCGAGTCTGCTCCTCGATCTCCTTGATGCGGTCAATCGAGAACGAAGCCTTCGCCCACAACTTCTCGACATCCTCGGCTGGCACTACGCCCAACTTGCTCCAAGCCTCCGAGGCCAAAATCTCAACTTTGAGGTATGCGCTAAACTTGTTCTGCTCAGTCCAAACATCACGCATAACCTTTCTGCTATAACGCTCAATCATAATATGTTATGTTTATTATTTGATAATTAACTTAATATCCCTATTCTAGCTCCTTTTTCTTGCGGTGTGCCACCGCATTTACAATTCTACCCACCCCCAAACCCCCTCCGAGGAGGGGACTTATGTCCGCTTTCAGCGGATAGATGTCGGGCAGCGCAAGGTCGTATTATTTAATATTCAATCCCAAGTCCAAAAATCGTAAATGGTTGAGCTATTTTTGTGCGAAGCAAGGCGATGAAAGCGGAGCATACTATGGCGTATGTGAGCATTTCAGCGACCGCAGATTCGTGCAAAAAGAGCCAATCAGAACGATTTTATTTAACAATTCGATTTAGGTAACATTCAATAGTGTTTTTCATCAACATTGTAATAGTCATCGGTCCTACGCCACCAGGTACAGGAGTGATGAACGAAGCCACCTCCTTTGCTGCTGCAGTGTCGACATCGCCACACAACTTGCCGGTTTCGGGGTCACGATTTACACCCACATCGATAACGACTGCACCAGGCTTAATCATATCGGCAGTGATGAGGTGCTTGCGACCAACCGCTGCAACCAAGATATCCGCCTCACGACACACTGCACCCAAGTCGGCAGTGCGTGAGTGAGCGATAGTAACCGTTGCGTTAGCATCGAGCAAGAGCTTAACCATAGGCTTGCCCACGATATTGCTACGACCTACGACAACAGCCTTTTTGCCCGCAACATCGAAGCCACACTCGGCAATCATCTGCATAACACCCTTTGGTGTACAAGGCACGATACAAGGCTTTCCGAGCCACAAATTGGCGACATTGGCAGGGTGGAAGCCATCCACATCCTTCTCGAAGGCGATAGCATCAATTACTCGCTCCTCATTGATATGCTTTGGCAATGGCAACTGTACCAACACACCATCAATCAGCACATCGGCATTCAAGCGGTCAATCTCCGCCAAGAGAGCCTCCTCGGTGGTATCGGCAGCCATAGTGATAAGCACGCTACGGATACCAACCTCCTCGGCAGCCTTAATCTTGCCACGCACATACGACTGGCTTGCAGGGTTTTCGCCCACAAGAATCACCGCCAACGATGGCACTCTGCCATACTTCTCGGCTAATGCCTTAACCTCCTCTGCCATTTCGCCCTTCAAGCGCAACGACAACTGTTTTCCGTCAATGATATTTCCCATAGTCTATTTGAACGCTTTATGACCGATGTCTGTCCTATGGAACAAATTTTCGCACTCTATTTTTGCAACCTCCTCGTTTGCCTTGCGGTGTGCGTCTGCAAGGGTAGCTCCCTTTGCAACGACGAACAACACACGACCACCTGCGGTTACCAACTCGCCATCCTTAACGGCTGTACCCATATGGAACACAGTGCCGTCGACCTTCTCGGTGCCGTAAATAGGGTAGCCCTTTGCGTAGTCGCCAGGGTAACCCTTCGATGCAAGAACAATACCGAGGGTAACATCCTTGCTCCATACGATTTCGGCTGGCTTTTTGCCCTTTGCAACTGCCTCAAATACATTGGCAATATCGCTGTCAATCAACGGCAAAACAACCTCAGTCTCGGGGTCGCCAAAGCGAGCGTTAAACTCGATAACCTTCACTCCGTCAGGGGTTTTCATCAAGCCACCATAGAGCACACCTGTCAATGGGCAACCCTCTGCAACCATCGCCTTTGCGGTAGGTCGCATAACCTTCTCCATAGCAAATTCGAGGTCCTCATCGGTGATAAACGGCAACGAAGTATAGGCACCCATACCGCCTGTATTAGGGCCCTTATCGCCATCGTAAGCACGCTTGTGGTCTTGTGCCACAGGCATAGGATAGACATTCTCACCCTCGACAAAGCACATCAACGAGAACTCTGGGCCTGTCAAGAAATCCTCTACAACCACACGGCCCTTGCCGAAACGGTCGTCAAGGAGCATATCACGCAAAGCCTCACGAGCCTCATCCATAGTCTCGGCAATAACCACGCCCTTACCTGCTGCCAAGCCGTCATATTTCAACACTGCCGGCAATGGTCGAGCCTCGACATAGGCTACCGCCTCGTCGTAGTTGTCGAACGCCTTATATCCTGCGGTTGGGATGTCGTACTTCGCCATCAACTCCTTGGCAAACTCCTTCGACGACTCGATGCGAGCAGCCGACTTAGTATGACCGAAGATTGCAAGACCCTCCTTGCGGAACTCGTCGGCAATACCTACTGCCAAAGCCACCTCGGGACCTACTACGGTCAAGTCGATAGCATTCTCCTTGGCAAATGCCTTCAAGCCCTCGACATCGGTATCCTTAATCGCTACGCACTCGGCCTGCTGGGCAATACCCGCATTTCCTGGTGCGCAGTATATCTTATCTACGCTCGGCGAACGGAACAACGCATCGACAATAGCGTGCTCACGACCACCCGAGCCAACGACTAAAACTTTCATATCTTTTTAGCTATTAGCCATTAGCCATTGGCCATTGGCTACATTAAAAATTCATTTTTCACCACAACCCAATTTTTCACTTTTGGGAGAGAAGATTTGGCTTTGCCCCCTTAATGCTCGGAGGGAGCATACTTTGCGTATGTGACCTTCGGGCAGTAAGGGTAAAAGTCAAATATTCCTTCCAAAATGGAAAATTAGTGTTTGAAGTGGCGCATTCCGGTAAAGAGCATAGTGATGCCCAACTCGTTAGCCTTCTTAATCGAGTCCTCGTCACGAACAGAGCCACCAGGCTGAACGATAGCGGTTACGCCGTACTCAGCTGCAAATGCTACGGTGTCGTCGAATGGAAGGAAACCGTCGGATGCGAGTACAAGACCCTCGGTGTGACCTGCTGCCTGAGCCTGTTTGAGGGCAATCTCAGCAGAGCCTACACGGTTCATCTGACCTGCACCTACGCCCAAAGTTGCGCCATTCTTAACCACTGCGATAGCGTTCGACTTAACGTGCTTAACCACACGCCAGCCGAAGTTCATATCAACAAGCTGCTCGGCAGTTGGCTTCGCCTCGGTTACGCACATATCGGCAACAACCTCCTTTGTGGTGGTATCAAGGTGCTGAACGAGCAGACCGCCATTCACGCTAATATACTGATTCTGAACATCGTTGGTGCGAGTCATATCGACCTTCAACACACGCAAGTTCTTCTTCGAGCAGAGAATTTCGAGAGCCTCAGGTGTGAATGATGGAGCCATAACAATCTCCAAGAAGATCGGCTTCATACCGAGTGCTACCTCTGCTGTAACCTCACGATTGAGAGCTACGATACCGCCGAAGATGCTCTTTGTGTCGGCCTCGTAAGCACGAGTCCAAGCCTCCAAAGCGTCAGTACCGATTGCAGCACCGCAAGGATTCATATGCTTCAACGCTACGCAGAATGGCTCCTCGAACTCACGAACGATATTCAACGCTGCGTTTGCATCCTGGATGTTGTTGTACGAAAGCTCCTTACCGTTCAACTGCTCGGCATAAGCCAACGAGAAGTGAGTAGTAGAGTTGTCACGATAGAACTTTGCCGACTGGTGAGGGTTCTCGCCATAACGCAACGACTGCTGCTCGTCGAACTCGAGGAACAACTTCTCCGACAAGCCTGCCTGCTTACGCATATAGGTCGAGATGCACATATCGTACTCTGCGGTGTGGGTATAAGCCTTTGCAGAGAGCTGCAAACGGGTCTCCACCTTTGTGTTGCCCTCTGCCTTAATCTCGTCGAGGATCTGCGCATAGTCCGCAGGGTCGCAAACTACGGTTACATCCTTGTAGTTCTTCGCAGCCGAACGCAACATCGAAGGACCACCGATGTCGATATTCTCGATAGCCTCTGCCATCTCCACGCCCTCCTTTGCGATAGTCTGACGGAAAGGGTAGAGATTTACGCAGACCATATCGATAAACTCGATACCATTCTCACGCAACGCCTCCAAGTGGCTCTCCAAGTCACGACGAGCCAACAAACCGCCGTGCACCTTTGGGTGCAAGGTCTTTACACGACCATCGCAAATCTCAGGGAAACCTGTTACATCGCTGATACCGATAGTCTTAACGCCATTCTTCTCCAAAAGGCTCTGGGTACCGCCCGTAGCGATAATCTCCCAACCAAGCGACTGCAAACCGCTAACAAACTCAACCAAGCCTGTCTTGTCGCTTACACTTACCAATGCTCTCATCTTATATATACCTATATTTATATTATTACTCAATTACTACGCCTGCCTCGGCTGTTACATGACCGATAATCGACGCCTTCTCGCCAGCAGCAGCCAAGATATCGAGCGCCTTCTGTGCCTCGCTCTCGTCGAGTGCGATAACCATACCTACACCCATATTGAAGATGTTGAACATCTCACGGTGAGGAATCTTGCCGTACTTTTCGAGCAACTTGAACACACCCAAGATCTCCCACGAGCCCTCGTTGATGTGCAAGCCCTGACCGTCGTGCAAGATGCGTGGGATGTTCTCGTCGAAACCACCACCTGTGATGTGGCAAATGCCGTGAACATCGCAGTTGCGAACCACCTCCAACACCTGCTTAACATAGATGCGGGTAGGGCAGAGCAACGCCTCGCCAAGGGTACGGTCGCCCAACTCCTCGTACTTTGCATTCAAGTCCAAGTTGTTGTCAGCCAATACCTTACGCACAAGCGAGAAGCCATTCGAGTGAACACCGCTCGATGCGATACCAATCAAAACATCGCCAACCTTAACCTTCGAGCCGTCGATGAGTTGCGACTTCTCGACAACACCGCAAGTGAAGCCTGCGATATCGTACTCGCCGTCCTCGTACATACCAGGCATCTCGGCAGTCTCGCCACCAATCAATGCGCAACCTGCCTGACGGCAACCCTCGGCAACACCTGCCACGATAGCCTCTACCTTTGCAGGGATGTTGTGACCGAGTGCCACATAGTCGAGGAAGAACAAAGGCTCGGCACCCTGTGCCAAAACATCATTCACACACATTGCAACGGCATCGATACCGATAGTATCGTGCTTGTCCATTGCGAACGCCAACTTCAACTTTGTACCTACGCCGTCGGTACCGCTAACCAATACAGGCTCCTTGATATTGAGCGCTGCGAGGTCGAACATACCTCCGAATGCGCCAATGTTACCCATCGTACCCAAGCGATTGGTCGATGCCACATGTTGTTTGATACGGCGAACAACCTCGTAACCAGCTTCGAGATTTACGCCTGCCTTTTCGTAATTTACTGCCATAACTGTATCTTATTTTTTCTTGTTAATTTCCGGAATATCGTGTGTCATAGGTGTAGGGTAGATGCCATCGAAGCAAGCGAAGCACATCTTCGAGCACTTGCCATTCGATGATGCCAAGCACTCCTTAACCGACATAAATGCCAGAGTATCAGCACCAATAATCTTGCAAACCTCCTCCACCGAGTGCTTTGCGCTAATCAACTCATCCTGCGTTGTGGTATCCACGCCATAGCAACAAGGGTACTTCATCGTAGGGCTCACGATGCGTACGTGTACCTCGGTAGCACCAGCCTCACGCAACATATTCACAATGCGTTTGGAGGTTGTACCACGCACAATCGAGTCGTCAATCAGAGCGATGCGCTTACCCTCGACAATCGAGCGGATAGCCGACAACTTCATCTTCACGCCCTTCTCACGCAGTGCCTGCGAAGGTTGGATGAATGTACGACCGATATACTTATTCTTGATAAGTCCCATCTCGTAAGGGATGCCACTCTCCTCGGCATAGCCCATAGCCGCCGAGAGTGACGAATCGGGTACTCCGACCACGATATCAGCCTCACAAGGTGCCTCGTGCCACAAACGGCGACCCGACTCCTTGCGGAAGGCGTGGACATTGCATCCGTCGATATCGCTATCGGGGCGTGCGAAGTAGATATACTCCATAGCACACATATTATGCTCGCTTGTGAGCGAATATTTGCGACTGCGCAAGCCATTGTGGTCGATTGTGACAATCTCGCCAGGCTCAACATCTCGCACAAACTCTGCGCCCATAACATCGAAGGCGCAAGTCTCGCTCGATACGACATAGCCGTCACCCAACTTACCAATTGCCAATGGGCGGATGCCGTGCTTGTCACGACAAGCGTAGAGGCGATTTTGGGTCATAATAACGAAAGCGAACGAGCCCTCCAACAGATCCAACGCCTCCATAATGGTGAAGATGCGTGGCTCGTCAGCCTCCTTCTTGATGAGGTGTGCCAGCAACTCGGCATTGGTATTCGACTGGAAGAGGCTTCCCTTCGACTCCAAATAGTCACGAATCTGCTGTGCATTCACAATATTTCCGTTATGCGCAATGGCAAACGAGCCCGTATTGTGAAGGAACGAGAGAGGCTCGATATTATCGACGCTACGACCACCCGCAGTGGTGTAGAGAAGGTGTCCGAGACACATATTTCCATCCAACTTGGAGAGTCGCTCCTCATTGAAAACTTCTTGAACAAGACCGTGACCACGGTGACGGTGCATTGTGCCGTTCTCCTCGACACTAACCATTCCGCAACCCTCCTGACCTCGGTGTTGCATTGCGTGGAGTCCGTAATAGACCAAAGACGAGGCGTGCTCAACGCCATAAACTCCTAAAACACTCATAAAAAATATTTTTAGCGGAAAACGGAAAGCGGAAAACGGAAAACTTTCATTTTTCCGCTAAACCTTTTTCCAATAATTCAGTTTTCAGTTCTCCGTTTTCAGTTTTCAGTTTTTGAAGTATGCTACTGCATTTGCGAAGATGTTCTGACGCTTCTCACCTGCGATATTCTTGAACAGGTAGTCGTCGTAACGCTCCGTGTGACCCATCTTACCGAGTATCTGACCACTCTTCGAGATGATACCCTCGATACCATACGACGAGCCGTTAGGGTTGTGCGGTGCATCTGTCGTTGCGTTGCCCTCCAAATCGGCATACTGGAACGCCACCTGACCATTTGCGAACAACTCCTCTGCCATCTCCTCGCTAACCACGAACTTACCCTCGCCGTGGCTCACTGCGATAGAGTGCAAATCACCAACCTGGAACGACGACAACCAAGGCGAAGCCGTAGTGCCGACACGGGTTGAAACAATTTGCGAGATATGACGATGAATATCGTTGTGGAAGAGGGTAGGCGACTCTACGGTCATCATACCAAGCTTTCCGTATGGCAACAAACCCGACTTAACGAGTGCCTGGAAGCCGTTGCAGATACCCAAAATCAAGCCTCCACGCTCAATCAATGCGTGTACAGCCTTCGTTACGGTTGCGTTGTTCAGCACGCTTGCGATGAACTTACCGCTACCATCCGGCTCGTCACCCAACGAGAAACCACCACTCAACACCAAGATGTGGCACTTGTCGATAGCCTCAGCCATTGCGTCAATCGAGTGCAAGACATCCTCTGGTGTGAGGTTGCGGAATACACCGATATGAGTCTCTGCGCCCTCACGCTCGAATGCTCGTGCGGTGTCGTAGTCGCAGTTGGTACCCGGGAATACAGGCAAATATACCTGCACCTTCTCCACCTTCTCGCCCTTATACTTTGGAGCCTCGGCGGTGTAGTTGCTCTCACGGCACTTCTCGCCCGAGCGACCCTTTGCAGGGTATATCTTCTCTAATTTCACGGTATTAGCCTCGTACAACTCCTCCAACGAGAACTTCTCGCCCAACACCTCTACGCACTTCTCAGCGGTTGTTTCACCCACCTTGATTGCACCCTCGAATGCCTCCTTAGCCTCGACCAAAATCGAGCCGTAAGAGTAGTCGAACAGGGTTGCTTCGTCGCAAGTCAATGTTGCGCCAATCTCGTTACCGAACGACATCTTAGCAACTGCCTCGGCAACGCCACCAAAGCCGATTGCGTATGCTGAGAGGATGTTACTCTTCTCAACCTCGGCAGTTACAGCCTTGAAGTTATGCTTTAACTCCTCGGTGTTCGGAGTCCAATCTGCGTTAGGGTTATGCTTAACGAGATACAAGCCATTGCCTGCGCCCTTGAACTCTGGGCTCACAGCCTTGCGTGCATCCAAAGTGGTGATACCGAATGCGATGAGGGTTGGTGGAACATTGATGTTCTGGAATGTACCACTCATCGAGTCCTTACCGCCAATCGATGGTAACTCAAACGCCTTCTGCATACGGATAGTACCGAGCAATGCCGACATAGGCTTGCCCCACGAGCGAGCATCGGTCATACGCTCGAAGTACTCCTGATAAGAGAAGCGCATCTTCTCATACGAAGCACCCGAAGCCACAACCTTTGCGATAGCCTCCACTACGGCGTACTCTGCACCGTGGTATGGCGACCAAGCCGAGATATATGGGTTGAAGCCGAACGCCATAACACTCGCTGTCGAGGTCTTACCGTGGCGAACAGGCAGGGTCTGCATCGAAACCTGGGTCTCGGTGCGCTGGGTCTTACCACCGAATGGCATCAAGACTGTCGAGCGACCGATGGTCGAGTCGAACATCTCGCACAAGCCACGCTGCGATACAACATTGTTATCTTTGAGGTTGTTGAGCATCTTCTCACGGAGCGAAGCGCCCTCCACTGTGCGGTGGAATGGGTTGCGCTCCTCGATTGCTCCAAGAGTAATCTTTGTGTAGTGTGGAGCACCTGCCGAGTCGATAAACTCACGCTTCAAGTCTGCCACCTTCTCGCCCTTGTAGAACATACGCATACGGCGAGTGTCGGTTACATCCGCAACATGGGTAACCTCCACATTCTCCTCGTGGCAGAGGGCAACCATAGTCTCCACATCCTTCTTCTCCACTACGACCGACATACGCTCCTGCGACTCCGAAATAGCCAACTCGGTAGCGTTCAAGCCGTTATACTTTACAGGCACACGGTCGAGGTAGATATCCAAGCCATCAGTAAGCTCACCGATCGCCACCGATACACCTCCTGCGCCAAAGTCGTTCGACTTCTTAATCAGACGAGTTACATCGCCACGACGGAACAGGTGCTGAATCTTGCGCTCCTCAGGAGCATTTCCCTTCTGCACCTCCGAGCCACACTCCTCCAACGAAGCGGTGGTGTGTTGCTTCGACGAGCCTGTTGCTCCACCGATGCCGTCACGGCCTGTGCGACCACCGAGCAAGAGAACTACATCGCCTGGTGCCGGGCTCTCACGGCGTACATCCGCAGCCTTAACTGCTCCAACTACGGCACCAACCTCCAAACGCTTTGCTACATAGTCGTCGTGGAAAATCTCACGCACATGGGTTGTAGCCAAGCCAATCTGATTACCATAGCTCGAATAGCCCGCAGCAGCCTTACGAGAGATGATGCGCTGTGGCAACTTACCCTCGATAGTCTCGTCTATACCTTTATATATATCGCCCGCACCCGTTACACGCATAGCCTGATATACATAGGCACGGCCCGACAGTGGGTCACGAATTGCACCACCCAAGCAGGTCGATGCGCCACCAAATGGCTCAATCTCGGTAGGGTGATTGTGGGTCTCGTTCTTGAACTGCAAGAGCCACTTCTCCTTCTGGCCCTCGATATCTACATCGACGAAGATAGAGCAAGCGTTGTTCTCCTCGCTCACCTCCATATCGTCGAGTTTGCCAATCTTACGCAAGTAGCGACCACCAATGGTTGCCAACTCCATCAAGCAGAGCGACTTCTGCTCACGATTCAACTCTTTACGCATCAAGCCGAACTCCGCCAAAGCAGTCTCGTACTCGCTCTTCAAGAACGAATCGTCAATCTTAATCTCCTCTATCTCGGTGGTGAAGGTGGTGTGACGGCAGTGGTCACTCCAATAGGTGTCGAGGATGCGCAACTCGGTCTGTGTAGGGTTGCGGTGCTCCGAGCGGAAGTACTCAACCACGCAACGCAAGTCGTCGGCATTCATTGCCAAGCCATTCTCCTTGCAGTATGGGAGCAACTCCTCCTCCTTCATATCGATGAAGCCCTCCAATACAGGTACAGGCTTGATATCCGCCTGCTCGGCATCCGAAAGGATTGCGAGGTCCTTCTCTCTCGACTCTACGGCATTGATGAGGTAGTGCTTAATCTTGGCCATAGCCTCCTCGCTGACGCCATCATCGAAGATGTAGAGGCGCGACGAACGGATCTTAACCTCTGCCGCTGGCTCCAACAGATGAACGCAATCTACAGCCGAGGATGCACGCTGGTCGAACTGACCAGGCAAGTACTCGATTGAGAGGTACTTCTTGCCCTCGTAGTCGCATTCGTCAGAGACAAGGTCGGTGACAATCTCGCCAAATACGGAGTAGCGACAACGCTCGACGAGCTCCTCGCTGAAACCGAACAAATCATAAACATTCAACACTCGCAACTCCTCGATTGAGAGCGCCAAGTTCTCGTTCAACTCCTTGCGGAGCGACTCTGCCTCGACCTGAAAGCGAGCGTATTTCTCGACAAATATTCTGTGATTTTTCATAACTTCGTTATTCAAATGCAAAATGCAAAATGCAAAATGCAAAATTATATTATGGTTAATTTTGAATTCTGAATTCTGAATTTTGAATTAGAGTTCCGGAAGCGTAGCTGCCAAAACTGTTGCTGTCTGTTTTGCACGGAAAGCGAGCAACTTCTCCTCGACAGCCTTGTCGGTGAGGGCGAAAATCTGCGCTGCAATAAGTGCTGCGTTCTTTGCGCCATTGATTGCAGTTGTAGCCACAGGGATACCGCCAGGCATCTGCACGATAGACAAGAGCGAGTCCAAACCTCCGAGTGCCGAGGTCTTGATTGGCACTCCAATAACCGGTACGGTGGTCATCGCTGCGGTGACTCCCGCAACATGCGCTGCGCCACCTGCACCTGCGATGATTGCGCCAAAGCCACGCTCACGAGCCGACTTGGCAAACTCATACATCAAATCGGGGGTACGATGTGCGCTGATTACTCGCTTCTCGTACTCGATACCCAACTCCTCCAAGGTCTCACAAGCCTGCTTCATCACATCCCAGTCGCTTGTTGAACCCATTAAAACAGCTACTTTCATAATGTAAATTTTTATTGTTTTGTTATTTGTTTTCCTTTTTTTGTTTTGCAAACTCCCACCCTTATCACGGCGCAAGGATTATAGGAGGCGCACCTATGGTGCTTGATAGGAGACGGGCTACGCCCTTGATAGGAGACGCAGTTTGCAACTGCTTGATAGGGAGCGCTTAAAGTTTTTCAACTACTCACTACTCACTACTCACTACTCACTACTAACTCCTCACTACTCACTAAACAAAAAAGGTCGCTACACACCTGTGTAAGGACCCTTTTTAACTGCACACGCACCCCAACATCTGCTGCTGTGACTCTCGACACTGCTTCGACTGCAACGGGGCTTTATGTACTCTCTGCAAAAACATAGCGCAAAGGTACTCTTTTTTTATTATATAAAAAAGCCCTTTCGGCAGATTTATCAACATTTAGTTAAAATTTTCAAACAAGTCGGCTTTCCCTAGGTTTCCCTCAAACAGTAGAGTTCTCAAAAGAGGGTGGAGAGATGATTGTTTCCGCCGAAAAAGGATAGTATTTTACCCACGCAGAAATCCGAAATTACAAGAACGGAGAAGAGGGTGAAATAAGCATTTTGGAAGATGGAACGCAATGCTGCACCTACAAGTGGTTAAGAATTGAGTATCAAAGAAATAGCAACGAAGCAAAGATTATTGCCGAGTCAAACAACACTAAATATCGCAAGCTCCATATCGAGCTATATTCAGGGGACAAATACCACACAATAGAGGTGTTCCAAGAAGCCCATCATCTGTTAGAATAAAATGCAATGGCGACCTCCGACTGAGGTCACTTTTTTTGCAATTTTTGAACAAATTTCGCATTTAGCATTTTGCATTAATCCTGCTTCGCAGGCTTTTCCTCCTTGCGGCTCGGCATAGCGCAAACAAGTTTGCCCTCTGTTCTCGCTCCGCAGCGTCGGTTTTGCATTTTGCATTCTGCATTTTGTTCGCAACATTTTGCATTTTGAATTTTGCATTTTGCATTTTTTGTTGTATCTTTGCCCAAAGTTTGAGTAGATGTACGCATTGCACAACATAGGACAGCGCAAAACTCCGCAGATTTCGGAGTTCGTTAGAGTGGGAGTGTGTGCGGTATGCAGTTAAAAAAGGTCATTACACGGGTGTGTAGCGACCTTTTTTGTTTGCACAAGAAAGACGCAGTGTTTACATTACCCCCTAAATCCCCCATTGGAAATGTGGGACTTGGTCGCAGAAATGAATTCTGCTCCGAGTGCAGACAACAGGCGACTTGCTAGGGGAGAGAGTTGAGAGTTGGGAACAGTTAGGAGTGAGGAGAGAGTAGTGAGTAGTTGAAAAACTCAAATTGACAATTGACAATTGATAATTGACAATTAAAGGAATTTTTAATTTTTAATTTTTAATTTCCTCTAACAACCTCTAACTACCTTTAACAACCTCTAAACACTTTGGCTACAAAGAGCAACAACATACAGAATAACAATAACAAAACAATATAATATAAATATAGGTAATTATGTTTTTGGACGAAAGAGTATTTCAGGAGGGTTTGACCTTCGACGATGTATTGCTTATGCCGGCATACTCGGAGGTTCTCCCACGAGAGGTTAGCACCAAGAGTCGCTTCTCTCGCAACATCACACTCAACATCCCAATCGTTTCGGCTGCGATGGATACCGTAACCGAGGCTCCTATGGCTATTGCCGTAGCACGAGAGGGTGGTATCGGTGTGATTCACAAGAATATGTCTATTGCCGAGCAGGCGGCACAGGTGCGTCGTGTGAAGCGTGCCGAGAACGGTATGATTGACGACCCTGTGACCATCGCTCGTGAGAACACCGTGGGCGATGCGCTCGATATGATGCGTGAGAACAAGATTGGCGGTATCCCTGTAGTAGATGAGAATCGCCACCTCGTAGGTATCGTGACCAACCGTGACCTCCGCTTCCAGAAGGATATGAGTCGCAAGATTGAGGAGGTTATGACCTCGCAGAACTTGGTGACCATTACCGAGGGCGAAAACACCGATGTTGCAGAGGTGTTGCTCTCGAACAAGATTGAGAAGTTGCCCGTAGTGGATGCCGAAGGCCACCTCGTAGGCCTTATCACCTACAAGGACTTGACCAAGGCACAGGATCACCCGAATGCTTGCAAGGATGCGAAGGGTCGCCTTCGTGTTGCTGCGGGTATCGGCATCACTCCTGACGCTATGGACCGTGTTGCAGCACTCGTAGCAGAGAGCGTGGATGCCGTAGTTCTCGACTCGGCACACGGACACTCAAAGGGCGTTGTAACCTTGTTGAAGAAGATTAAGGAGGTATATCCGAAGCTCGATGTAGTGGTTGGAAACATCGCTACTGCCGAAGCTGCACGCTACCTTATCGAGGCGGGCGCAGACGGCATTAAGGTGGGTATCGGACCAGGCTCGATTTGCACCACCCGTATCATCGCAGGTGTTGGCGTTCCACAGTTGACCGCTATCTTCGATTGCGCAAAAGAGGCGCAGGGTAGTGGCGTAGGCGTTATTGCCGACGGTGGTTTGCGCTACTCGGGCGATATCGTGAAGGCACTCTCGGCAGGTGGTACTTGCGTGATGTGTGGTTCGATGTTTGCGGGCACCGAGGAGTCGCCAGGCGAGACTATCATCTACAATGGTCGTAAGTTCAAGACCTACCGTGGTATGGGCTCTATCGACGCTATGAAGGCAGGCTCGAAGGACCGTTACTTCCAGGATGGCGAGGCTAACGCAATGAAGCTCGTACCGGAGGGTATCGTAGGTCGTGTGCCATTCAAGGGCTCGTTGGCAGAGACTGTATATCAGCTCGTTGGCGGTATCCGTGCAGGTATGGGCTACTGCGGAGCACGCTCGATTGAGGAGTTACAGAAGGCACGCTTTGTGCGCATCACTTCGGCAGCCGTAGTGGAGAACCACCCACACGACATCACCATCACCCGTGAGACTCCAAACTATTCACGAGGCGAGTAATCGAGTTCAAAGTTAAAAGTTAAATACTACAAATAGAGTTATGAAACAGGATATGATTGTAATCTTGGACTTGGGAAGTCACGAGAATACAGTAGTTGCAAGAGCAATTCGTGCGCTCGGCGTATATAGCGAGATCTATCCGCACGACATCACTGCAAAGGAGTTGCAGGCATTGCCAAATGTTAAGGGTGTAATCATCAACGGTGGTCCTAACCACATCATCGACGGCGTGGCTATCGATGTATTGCCAGAGATTTACGAGGCAGGTTTCCCTGTAATGGCAGCAGGTTGGGATAACGCAAAGTGCGAGGTTAAGTTGGCGCAGTTCACCGACGACTTGGAGGCTATCAAGGAGGCTGTAAAGGGCTTTGTATTCGACACTTGCAAGGCAGAGGCTAACTGGAATATGACCAACTTCGTGGCTGACCAGGTGGAGCTTATCCGCCAGCAGGTAGGCGACAAGAAGGTGTTGCTTGCATTGTCGGGTGGAGTAGATTCGTCGGTTGTGGCAGCCCTCTTATTGAAGGCTATCGGCAACAACCTCGTTTGTGTGCACGTAAATCACGGCTTGATGCGTAAGGGCGAGTCTGAGGATGTAGTTAAGATTTTCGGTGAGCAGTTGTGCGCAAACCTCGTTTATGTCGATGCAACAGAGCGCTTCTTGACCAAGTTGGAGAATGTCGCAGACCCGGAGCAGAAGCGTAAAATTATCGGTGGCGAGTTCATCCGAGTATTCGAGGAGGAGGCACGCAAGTTGGAGGGTATCGACTTCCTCGGTCAGGGTACTATCTACCCAGATATCGTTGAGAGTGGTACCAAGACTGCGAAGATGGTTAAGTCGCACCACAATGTGGGTGGACTCCCTGAGGACTTGCAGTTCGAGTTGGTTGAGCCATTGAAGCAGCTCTTCAAAGACGAGGTTCGTGCTTGCGGTGTTGAGCTCGGCTTGCCACACTATATGGTTTATCGTCAGCCATTCCCAGGACCAGGTTTGGGTGTTCGTTGCCTTGGCGCAATCACTCGTGACCGCTTGGAGGCTGTTCGTGAGTCGGATGCTATCCTCCGTGAGGAGTTCGCAAAGGCTGGCTTGGACAAGACCGTATGGCAGTATTTCACCGTAGTGCCTGACTTCAAGTCGGTAGGCGTGCGTGACAATGCTCGTTCCTACGATTGGCCTGTAATCCTTCGTGCAGTGAATACCGTGGATGCTATGACTGCAACTATCGAGCATATCGATTGGGCTATCCTCGGCAAGATTACAGACCGCATCTTGAAGGAGGTACCGAATGTGAATCGTGTATGCTACGACCTCTCGCCGAAACCAAACGCAACCATCGAGTGGGAGTAACAAAAAAACAGCCTTCGGGCTGTTTTTTTTAGTGAGTAGTGAGTAGTGAGTAGTTGAAAAACTTTCAGCGCACCCTATCAAGCAGTTGCAAACTGCGTCTCCTATTAAGGGCGTAGCCCGTCTCCTATCAAGCACCATAGGTCGCCTCCTATAATCCTTGCGCCCCGACCACAGTCAGAGTTCCCAAAAACACAAACAAAGCGGAACATACCTTTCGGTATATTCCGCTTTTGCGTTTGCGCTCTCTGGCGATTACCAGAGAGCAGGCTCCAATACGAGGGTTGCGATAACCATAGTCTCGCCAACCATTGTGAGGGCAACCTCTACCTCTACTGCCTCCTCATACGACTCAGGGGTTTTGAGCACACGGAAATAGAGCGAGTTCTTACCTCTATCACCCGATGCAGTCGAGCCCCAAGTCAACTTCTCTACATCGAAGTCGAAGCCCTGACCCATCTCTACATACTCCTTGCCCTGACCAACGACCTCGGCTGTCCAAGCTGCGTTAGGGTCGATACGGTACTCCAAAACAGTAGCACCGAAGTGATTTGTAGTGGTTGTACCAAAGCCACCATCCTTTGCGGCAGTCCAGCCATCGGCCGAAGCCCACGACCAAGCCCACTCGCCACTGTCCTCATTCTGAACATAGGTAGCTGTCTTGTTGTACGGGAATGCAGGCACCAAAGTAGGCTCCTTCTTCTGCGCACACGATACGAACAAAGCCGAAGCAACGATTGCTGCAAGGCTCAAAATCGAAATAAACTTTTTCATAATTTTTTGTGTTATTTAGTTAGTAATAAATTATTTCTCCTTTATATAGCGGTCGATAGCCGTTGCTGCCTTACGACCCGCTCCCATAGCGAGGATTACCGTCGCAGCACCAGTCACAGCATCGCCACCTGCGAATACGCCCTGGCGTGAGGTTGCACCCCAATCATCCGCCACGATACATCCTCGGCGGTTAGTGTCGAGAGCCTCAGTAGTCGATGCAATAAGCGGATTTGGAGATGTTCCGAGTGCCATAACCACAACATCGCACTCGATCTCGAAGTCCGAGCCTTCGACCACAACAGGCGAACGACGACCACTCTCGTCAGGCTCGCCCAGCTCCATCTCTACGCAGTTTATAGCCTTCACCCAGCCACTCTCATCGCCCAAAATGGCGGTAGGGTTGGTCAGCATCTTAAACTCGATGCCCTCCTCCTTGGCGTGATGCACCTCCTCGACACGAGCAGGCAACTCCTTCTCGCTACGGCGATATACGATTGTCGCCTCTGCACCCAAACGCTTGGCGGTACGCACTGCATCCATTGCCACATTGCCACCTCCGACAACTACAACCCTGCGACCTACATATATAGGTGTGTCGTACTCCGCATCGTAGGCGTGCATCAAATTGGCACGAGTGAGGAACTCATTTGCCGACAATACGCCGTTCAAGTTCTCGCCCTCGATACCCATAAAGCGTGGCAAACCTGCACCAGAGCCGATAAATACAGCCTCAAAGCCCTCCTCGTTGAGCAACGAATCTACGGTGATGGTGCGACCCACAACTACATCGGTCTCAATCTTAACGCCAAGGGCCTTCACGCTCTCAATCTCGGCTTTCACGATGCGCTCCTTCGGCAGACGGAACTCGGGAATACCATAGACCAAAACGCCACCAGCCTCGTGCAGAGCCTCAAAGATAGTAACCTCGTAGCCCAACTTCGCCAAATCGCTTGCGCAAGCCAAGCCCGCAGGACCACTACCCACGATAGCCACCTTGTGACCATTCTTCTCTATATTTACGGCAGGGCGACCATTCTCCAACTGCCAATCACCCACAAAGCGCTCCAACTTGCCAATAGCCACCGCTTCGCCCTTGATACCAAGGATGCACGCACCCTCGCACTGCGACTCCTGCGGACATACACGACCACAGATGCTTGGCAACGACGAATCTGCCGAGATAACCTCCGCAGCCTTTGCCACATTGCCCTCACGCAACTGCTCGATAAAGCGAGGTATCTGAACGCCCACAGGGCACGCCGACACACAACGAGGGTTCTTGCAGTCGAGGCATCGAGTAGCCTCCAACTGCGCCTCCTCCACATTGTAGCCGTAGCAAACCTCCTCGAAGTTGGTTGCTCGCACCTTTGCATCTTGTTCCCTCACCGGAACACGAGGTATCTTATTTGCCATAACTACTTATCCAAACCTATATTACACTTATGTCCCGCCTCACGCTCACGCTGAATAGCCACAGCACGCTGCTCCTGTGTGCGGTACATACCCTGACGGCGCATAGCCTCGTCGAAATCGACATCGTAGGCGTTGAACTCGGGACCATCCACGCAGGTGAACTTGGTCTTACCCGCAATGGTCACACGACACGCTCCGCACATTCCCGTACCATCCACCATCAAGGCGTTGAGCGATACGATGCACGGCAAGTCGAACTTCTTTGCCGTCAGCGTCACAAACTTCATCATTATCATCGGACCGATAGCAACGCACGAGTCGTACCGCTTGCCATCCTCCGTAACGAGCTTTTCGAGTAGGGTAGTCACCAAGCCGTGGAAACCCTCCGAGCCGTCATCCGTAGCGATGTAGAGGTTTGTCGCAACCTTGCGCATCTCCTCGGCATAGATAAGCAAATCTTTCGACTTTGCTCCGACAATAACATCGACCTCCACGCCACGCTCCGTGAGCCACTTAACCTGCGGATAGACAGGTGCAGCACCTACGCCACCACCCACGAAGATAAACTTGCGCTTACGCAACTCCTCGATATCCTCCTTCACAAAGTCGGATGGGCGACCGAGCGGACCAGCCACATCTGCGAGGTATTCGCCCTCACCCTTTGCCACAATCTTGCGTGTCGAAACACCCAACGCCTGTGTTACAAGGGTTACCGTTCCCTCCTGCTCGTCGTAGTCGGCGATAGTGAGAGGTGTGCGCTCACCCTTCTCATCGGCACGCACAATCACAAACTGTCCCGGCTTTGCCGAATGGGCAATGCGTGGTGCCTTGACACGAGTCAAGTATATATTCTCTGCGAGTTCTCTTCTCTCTACTACCTCGAACATCTCTGCTATCTTTTTTATCGCTACCTCTCCACAATTGCCGAAACCCTAATGGTCATAACAGGCATCTTCGGGTCGTTGCTCACTATGCGCAACCTCTCGACCACCGCCCCAAACGGCAACTGCGAGGGATAAATCTCTACTTTAATCTTTCGTCTGCCTCCTGCTTCAATCGTGCTATCGCCCTCTAAATCAGCAGAAAAGCCCTCTTCCGAAATCTCTAATTTTCTTATTTCAATCGCTCTGTCGCCCTCGTTTCGCACCTCAATCGTGTGCGCCAACTTCGCAACATTGCACTTTACAGCCCCAAATTTAATAAAATTTTCGGACATAGCAATCATTTGCGAGCGATTATTTGCATTTTCCTCACGACAATCTATCGCAAGTCCGTTTAGAATAAACGGGTACTTTGCCTTCACGCCATCCACCACCAACCAGACAGAGCGGGAAACCGAGCCATAAATCTTGCTATTTTCGGGCAACAGACAGGAGAAATTTATCGTCATCTCCTCGCCCGCACCCAATCGCTCAGGGAGGTAGAATTCCAACTCCGAATATGGGTTTTCGATAGCCAGCGACACCGCCTTATCCGAGCCGTTATAGAGCTCAAAGGTCGATTGCTTCGCCTTGCCGTGTTCGAGGTAGCCAAACGAGTGAGCATTGGTCGCTGCACGCACGCCACCTCCCATAATAATAGGGTATCGCTCTTCGATTGTCTTTTTGCGAGGAGTAACCCTACCTGTAATGAGCAGAGGCTCCTTCAATGCGCCATCTGCCGTTACAATGGTTACTTTGCGAGCAAACATACCAGGGTAGTTCATCGGATCAAATACCACCTTTACGGTCGTCGTGCTATCGGGCATAATGGGCTTGCGGGAGAACTCCGCCTTCGTACAACCGCACGATGCATAAGCCGACACAATAACCACAGGCTTAGCGGAGTCGTTGCGAAGGGTGAAAATATGCTCCACCTTGCCACCATCCTCGGCAATCTCACCAAAATCGTGAGAATTTTTCAAAAATTTTATTTGTGCGCCCAAGACACCATAAATCAGTGTAAATAAGGCAGTAACGATTATTATTCTCGAATTTTTCATTGGTGCAAAGATAATTTTTTTAATTTTTTTCTCCAAAAGTTTTGGTAGAATAAAATATTTGCCATATATTTGCACTCGCAAAACGGAAACAACCGCATTTGCAAGGTTCTAAAAACACGCCTGAATAGCTCAGTCGGTTAGAGCACATGACTGTTAATCATGGGGTCCTAGGTTCAAGTCCTTGTTCAGGCGCTATTGCGCAAGGGTTGCAAAAAGAGATTTTTCAACGAGGTGCCACAAAGGTGGCAAGCGAGTAAATAGAGTTAGTGTGGATAGCGACTCTGTTGAAGCAGAAAGATTGGCAGTCCCGAGCCTTTCAGAAAGGGAGTTTAGCTCAGCTGGTTTAGAGCATCTGCCTTACAAGCAGAGGGTCGGCGGTTCGAATCCGTCAACTCCCACAAAATCAAGACGACTTTTTCAAGTCGTCTTTTTTTGTGTTCGTTGACGAATTCGTTCAGCTTGTTGCGCCTCGGCAGACTTGTCTGCGCTGTGGTTGAGTATGCGAGATAGTCATTGTTGCTACGCAACTACGACAATAAATTAAATATCATCATCTCAAACAAGTTTGGCTGCTGCTATTTAATTTATTCTCTAAAACCTTTGGTTTTAATGCCTATCTCTCATCCTCACTCTGCTTGGTCTGCTCTCGGTTTCTGCCGCCGTTCGAATCCGGTCGTGAAAAAAGGTATTAGAGGTGGTTAGAGGGTGTTAGGGGTAGTTAGGGAATATAGGGAGTTTAGGGATTGTTGCTTATGCCTTCTCTAAGTTCCCTAAACTCACTAAGTTCTCTTTGCTCTGTAATCTGCAATCCGACGGTTATCACGGCGCAGACGAATTAGGGGTTATTAAGGGCTATTAAAGGTTATTAAGGGGGCGCTGATGCAATAAAAAAAACTTTAATAACCCTTAACTACCCTTAATCGCCCTTAACAACCTTTATCAAAACTTGCGCCAACTTTCGTCTTTCGTCTCTCTCAACTCCGAGGGTTATCACGGCGCAACAAATTCGGAGGCGCACCTGCGGTGCTTGATAGGAGATGGGCTACGCCCTTGATAGGAGGCGCAGTCTGCGACTGCTTGATGAGGTGCGCTGAAAGTCTATTAGCCAATGGCTAAATTAAAAATTCCTTTAATTGTCAATTATCAATTATCAATTGTCAATTTGAGTTTTCCACTCTTCACTACTCTCTACTCACTACTCACTACTCACTACTCACTAAAAAAAGCAACCCGAAGGTTGCTTTTCAAACTACTGCTGTGGTTGTTGTGGTCTTGGACCGCCCTGTCCGCCACGAGGGCCACGAGGACGACGAGGTCCCTTGTCGAGGGTGAAGATCTTTGCGAGCTGCTCGGGTGTCAAGTAATTGACAAACACTCGAATATACTCCTTCTTAACCTTGATAATCTCCTTATCGCCATTGAGTTGCGCCATCATAATCTTCTTGGCAACCTTAATGGTCATCTCCTCGCCCTTGAACGAATCGACATAGGTCTTGGTATCCTTGCGCACCGCACGAATCTCACGCATATATCCGTCATACACAGGCGCAAACTTCTTTGCCTGCTCGGGCGACATCTGCAAACGCTGCTGCAACATCTCGATGGTCTTTGCACCTCGGTTACCACCACGCTGACCGCCCTGCGGAGGCTGCGCCGACACTGTCACGAATGCCAATACGGCAACAATCATCAAAAGAATCTTCTTCATAATTTTAATATTTAGTGTTTTAGATATGCAAATATAGAATAAATTTCCAACATCCTACTCAATTTCCGCCAAAAACTGCATAGTATCACGCTCATCGGCATAATCGAAGAGGGTTGGCGACTGCGCCCGACCAAACGCCACGCAGCGAGTGTGCAACCCCGAGATTGCGCTCACAACGCACTGCAACCTCTCGTCATTCTCCGAGAGCCACTGCTTGACATCATCCAAAGAGGTGTATTCCACCACATTTATCTGGCTCAAAAAGCGAGGAAACTCCGCCTTCGAACGAACAAGCACCGCCTCGCCCAGATCCTCGAACTCGACACCACGCATCGTGAGTAACGCTCGGCATTGCAGATAGTTATTATGGTATGCCAGGCCCATCTTTCGGGTAGGGAGCGAGAGTTTGTAACCCTTCGGCACAAACACGAGCGACACATTGCGACAGCCCAACCCCGAGTGAATAAACACATCGTCGGCAAGGCGTGCAATATCCTCATTCGACTCCTTGCCCGAGAGCACCGCCACCGAATGGCGGCTACCTCGCAAAAGACAAGGCGTACCGGCAAAGGCACTGCGGAAGTAGAGGTTTGCGCTATCTCCGCCCGTAGCGATAACTGCGTCATATTCAATACCTTCCACATACCTTTCAACACACAGTGAAGGCTCTATTTCGAGCAAAAGTTGTTCGAAATACTCCTCCAAAACTCTATCTTTGCTCGAAGGTTTCACATAGGGAATATGACCGCTTGCCAACACGCAGAGAAGGTCGAAGAAGCCGACCAAAGGGATATTTCCTGCCATAATTATCGCCACTCGTTTGGCATCACGAGTAGCAGCAGAAGGGTAGTGCGAGAGCCATTGCGAGAGCTTCTCGGCATCGAGCATCTCTCGTCGCACCGCCTCTATGGCGTAACAGATATCGCTAACCGAGAACCACTCGTTTTCGGCAACCGCACGAGCCACAGCCGAGCGCAGTTGTTCGTCTGCACCGTAGGCTGTAATGCGTGCGCCAAGCTCCGAAAATATTTGGATAGTACTCTTCACGAGTACAAAGGTAGCAAAAAAGTGGAGAGTTGAAAGTGGAGAGTTGAGAGTTTTTTTCGCAAAAAACTATTTTTTACCACTATAATACGACTCATCGAGCCCCAAGACAAAGCTTTTGCGCATCAGCAGCGACAAAAATGCCACCATAGCCACCAGCACTGCACTCGCCACAAATGGGAAAGTGCTACGATTTTGTCCCATTATCTTTGCCACAAAATCGACTACGAGAGGGCATATCACAACGGCTACATAATTGACCGTCATAACCACCGACAACGCCTTTGTAGCCGTTTCTGGCGGTGCAATAATGGCGGTTTTATCGTAGATTATCGGTTGCAGAACGCCATAGCCCACACCTGTCAAAATCACGCCAATGGTCATAAGCGGAATGTCGGGGATAGTGCCCACCAATAGCAGGCCTACAACAATCAGGCACAACGAGATGAAAATTGTCATCGAGCGCACCCTGCGAATTATGGCATTGAGCATCAACCCTGGCAACATAATCGCAAGGAAGAAGAGCGAAATCATCACACTTGAAAACTCCTGTGGAAAGCGATATTTTTCGAGCAGAAACGAGAGGTAGAAGGTAATCACAAGCGTGGTAAAAGTGATAACAAAATAGAGCACCGACAGCCCTACAAGGCGCATCCAATGGATTTTAGTTTGGCGCAGCTGATCGCTCTCCTTAGGCTCGGGCGAAGGTTTTGTGTTGCGCAGAGCCAAGAGCATAACCAACGCCACTGCGGGCAGGAGATAGACCGCAAAGGCGAGATGCCAATCTCGGGTAGCTATCCACCCGACAACAGCCGTAGCAAGCACCAACGAGAGATTATTCACCGCCGAGGATATGCCGAGTTGCTGCACTCGACTGTCGCCCGTAAAGTAGCGCACAACCAAACCTGTCGAGTAGGGTACTACAATGCCGGCACCAACGCCCATCACACAACTTGCCACAATCAGCAGACGGATATCCTTTGCAAAGATGCACGCCAAGCCACTTGCGAAGAATATGAGCAGACCCACGGCAAGCAGTTTCAACGACTCGCCACTATGCTCCGAGAGCCATCCTGCCAACAGCACAAACGGAATAATCAGCAACGACGGCAGAGAGGTGAGCATCTGAATTTCGAGCTGCGAAGCCGAGGGGAATATTCGGCTCAAATCCTCCAAAATGGGAGATATAGCCAACCCCGGCAACGAAGTCACCGCCGACACCATCCAGATAGCAATAAGCGCAAAAAGGGATATGTAACCCTTACCCGTATAAACTTTCATAGCGATACACATTTTAATATATGTATCGCCAAGATGCAATGAGAGTGCCAAAAGCCTGAGCCAAGACAAAAGAAAAGAGTGAAGAAAACTCTCCACTCTCCACTCTCCACTCTCAACTCTCAACTCCGTTTTACTCCTTCACGCAGCGAATCTGGAAGCCATTTGCTCGGCGAGCCGAGTGCGATGGGAAGAACTTATTGATTGTGCGGGTGGTTGTCAAGTCGAAATAGAGCGCAACTGCCTTGCCGTCTGCCGTAGTCGAAGTGGTCCAATAGTATCCCTCCCACGGTTGTGGTTGCGACGGATAGACACCCTCCTTCGAGTTCATATTCTCAACCAAGCCATCGTTGTAGCGACGACGACCACACGCAGGGTAGAAATATTTGCTAACGCCATCCGAGAGGTGCCAGCCATACTGCTTGCGAGCCTCGTCAAGTGGGGTATTATCCTCTGCGTCAGCCAACTGCAACACCGACATATCGCTTGCCGACGGCACTTTCCAACCGTATGGGCACGGATCGTAAATACTCTTTGCGTTGTCGCCCCACAAGTTATCATCGCCATAACCCTTCCAAAGCCAATCGCCAATGCCATCACCGCCCTCCTCTATGCAGGCAGCATTTGTGATGAAGTGCATCGGATTTTTAGTAACATATTCGAGGGTGCCATTTTGCGCTGTTTGCTCGGCAAATACCTCCTTAATATATGTGCTATTCTCATTGTAGCGATCCTCGTCGTATGCGCCCGCAGCATCGAAGTAGAGTGGGCGTGGGAATGGGTCCTTGCGACCCCACTGATAGTACATTCCATACGAGTTGAGAATCTTCTGCTCATCCTTCGAGCCATTCGAGTTGGTAAATGCACCGAGATTCTTGCGCATAAAGGTTTTACCATTCGAGTAGGTGTCGGTAGCGAGCAACGGACTCTCGTCAACAATCCAGATGTGCCAGCTCCAAATAATCTCGCCATTACTGTTGTAGGCTGCGATAACTGCGTTTGTGTCGAGGACTTTCGAGTTATCCTCCTCCCACGGCAACACATAGAACTGCGCCTTACCGTTCGATAAATTCACATTCTTTATCACATCGTAGTTGCTCTGCCACAACAACTTAACCTTTGCAGTAGCCAACTCCGAGCCATTTGGACTATGCATAGCATCGAATGTATAACTTGTCGAAGGCTTTGTAACGATGTAGCAGTTTGCCTTCTCGGCACCATCGCCATCGACAGACTCTATATCGGCAATATAGATATAGATGTAGTAGCTGGTAGATTCACCCGCCTTATTCAGGGCATTGACAACCACCGAGCCCTCCTTCGAGAGGTCGTCGTTTGTCATTCCCTCCTCCTGGGTGCCTACCGGCTTAATATCGATAGTGCGAGAGATAGGATCGACCGTTGCATCCCAACCCACACTACACGAGCCAACAGCTACCGAAACGGTATTTGTTGCCACATAGGAGATACTCTGCATAGGAGCATCCCACGAAGCAAAATAGAGAGCGGTACGATTCAACACAAGCGATGCGCTCTCATCCCTATTACACGAAGCGAATGCCACAACCGAGAGCAACGCCACAATCAGATATTTAATGCTTTTCATATTCGCAAAACTATATTCAATCGGCAAATATACAAAAAAGTTGGCAATTTCAAAGCCATATTCCCTTTTTGGGAATAATTATTGCCCTGCAAAGTAACGAAAAGATAATCATATTATTACTATGGCAAAGCAAAAAATCGAAACAGGGAGCATCGCAGCGGCACCCGAATACAGAATTACAATCTTGGAAAAGGGACCATATCTCGTCTATGGACAACCCCCATTGACCACGCAACACATCGTGCCGAACGAGTTGGGCGAGAGTTGGCGATTTGAGGAGGGAAAGCACTTTCAGACCGACAAAGAGCCCACTTCGCTCTGTCGTTGCGGAGCGTCGAAAAACAAGCCGTACTGCGACGGCTCGCACCTCTCGCACAAGTGGAAACCGAAACTCTCGGCACGCCCCGAAGCACTATTGGATAATGTAGAGATAACTTCAGGCGATGAATTAACCCTCACGGATAACCCTCAGTATTGCGCCTTTGCACGCTTTTGCGATGCCGGAGGGGGAGTTTGGGCAGCAACCGAGACCTCCTTCGACGACACCTCTCGTCGTCAGGCCATTCGCCAAGCCTCGCTCTGCCCGAGCGGACGACTGATGGTGTGGGGCAACGGCTCGGATATGCCCTTTGAACGACAATACGAGCCGAGTCTTGGTCTTATCGAAGATGACGCTCTGCGAGTGAGTGGTGGTTTATGGGTACGAGGAGGAATACGCATCTGTCGAGAGAATGGCACCTCTTACGAGATTCGCAATCGCACCGTATTGTGTCGTTGTGGCGAGTCGGCAAACAAACCCTACTGTGACGGCTCGCACGCCTCGCTCCATTGGCGTGACGAGATTGAGAAGGCACAAAAACGGAGAAAGGAACGAATATAGTGGCACAAGGTTTGCACCCGTAGTGTGCGTAACTTAAAAACAACAATGGTATGAAAAAAGTTCTACTTACTATCGGAGCAATGGCGGCAGTACTCTCTGCCACTGCACAAAATCATCGCATTCAGCGACACCATCACGGCGACGCCGAGCCTACCGTCTATATCATTTCGGTAAGCGAAACCGACACCGTAACCTGTCCTACGCAGAGTTGCAATCAGCAGGATATGGTGATGAAAAATGCAGCCGTAAAGTCGGCTATCGAAGACCACAAAAACGCCACCAGAGATGGTTTTCAGCAGGCATTAACCCCTTCGGCAATCTTTGCTGACAAGCGCAACACCTTCTCCTTTGCTATTGGTGGCGATGTTGCTCTGCGTGCCGCCTACTCGTTCGACCGTATCGTGAATAATATCGATATGGTGCCGTACAACATCCCTATGACACTCACCCCAGCCGACGATCAGGAGATAAGAATGGATGCATCCACCTCACGCATCTTCATCCGAGGTATCGCCAACACCAAGAAGCTCGGTCAGGTACATATCTTTATGGATATGGACTTCCGTGGTGGTGCTATGGGTAGCTACACGCCCCGCATTCGTTCGGGCTATGCTCAGATGCTCGGTTTTACCATTGGTCGTGATGTTTCGACCTTCTGCGACCTCACCGCTGCACCTACAACCATCGACTTCCAAGGCCCTAATGCCTACAACTTCCGCTTTGCTACGATGATTCGCTACGAGCACTCCTTCATCGACAACCATTTGAAGGTGGGTGCAGCAGCCGAAATGCCGAGCGTGTCGGGAACTTATGGCGAAACATTGATGGCCATACCACAGCGAGTGCCCGACTTCCCTGTCTACCTCCAATATTCGTGGGGCGAGAATCGAGATAGCCACATCCGAGCATCGGCAGTATTCCGAGATATGTACCTCTACAACAATGCTCGTTCGAGCGAGGATGACCTCTTTGGCTGGGGCGTTCAGTTCAGTGGTAACATCCACATCACCAAATACTTGGAGTTGTTTATGAATGGAGTCTATGGCGAGGGTGTTACACGCTACATCAACGACTTGATGGGCTCGGGACTCGACTTCACACCACGCCCTAACGACCCCACACGAGTGCAGGCAACACCGATGTATGGCTGGCAGGCAGCAGCACAGATAAACATCTTGCCAAACCTCTTCGTTTCGGGTGGATATTCGACCGTTTCGGTCCTCAAAAAGAATGGCACTTATAGCGACAGTATGTATAAGCAGGGTCAATATATCTTCGGTAATGTATTTTGGAATTTGACTCCACGATTTGTTCTCGCAGCCGAGTATCTCTACGGCAGTCGCAAGAATATGGATGGTGCAAAGGCGCACTCCAACCGCATAAATGTACTAGCAAAATACAGCTTCTAAGCAAACAAAAAAGAGAGGGTACAACCCTCTCTTTATCTTATATTTACATATCGCTATTTCAATAACTCATTTAGCTGCTCAATAGTAACAGTAGAGTAGTCCTCCACGCAGAGCGAAGCTCCCGCCTCGGCAAGCACCTCTGCCGTTGCAGTGGTAGTCACCGCCAGGCACTTGCAACCAGCCCTAACACCTGCCACAATACCATTTACGGCATCCTCCACAACGATGCACTCCTCCGCCTTCAAGCCGAGCAGTTCGTGCGCCTTCGTGAAGATTTCGGGGTGAGGTTTTCCGTGCGTAACATCGCTACCGCTAATCGAGCCGTCAATCAAGTCGGCAATGCCCAACCCATCGATTATCATCTCGACATTCTCTCGGCAACCCGACGAGCCGATAGCACACTTCACACCTGCCTTTTTCGCCTCTTTCAGCAGTTCGATAACACCGGCAATAGGGGCAATCTTAGGGCGATACATATCACGATAGACCTCCTCTTTTTCTCGATTGAGTCTATCCAGGCCATACTGCGCAACCACCTCGTTACCAAGCAACAACGGAAATATATCGTTGCTATGCATACCGTTGATTTTCAACGATACAGGCTCCAACAGCGTAAAGCCCTCACGCTCGGCGTATGCATCAAATGCCATAAAATGGTACGCCAGATTATCCACCAGCGTACCGTCCATATCAAACAAAAGCCCTTTCAGTTTCATTCGTCTAAATTACTTTGTGTGGTCAAAAGTAAATGACTCCCAAGGTAACTCTGCATCCTTGTCATTATCGAGAACATCCTTCGAATGGCACATCATAGGGAAGTCGGCAAGCGACACCTCGCCAAGCTCCGCCTTGCGATAGATTGCATTCGCCACTCGACGAGCCACAACCAACGATTCGAGCGTTACACCTGCCAAGATATCGAGAGCCTCCTCGTATGTCTTACCCTCGCCGAGCAAGATACCTATCTTGCGTGTACGACCGCCATAAACCGTTACATAGAGGTCTCCAATACCAATATGAAGAGCCTCTTGCGAGCCCTTCTGAATATCCATCAACTTGGTCATCTCTCGCACCGCCTGATAGAATGCTCCTGCCTGCGAGTTGTAGTGCAAACCTGCACCCTCGCCGTGGTGACGATTAACCAAACCAATGGTCATTGCAACCGCCAAGGCATAAGCATTTTTCAACGCCACAGCGCTCTCCAAACCGATAACATCGTTAGTGAGCGAGATATGGTAGTAGGAGGTAGTCATCGCCTCCTTCATCATCTTCAACTCGGCACTATTTACACCGCAAAATGCAACCTCGGTCTGGTCGTGGAATACCAACTCATACGAGGTACAAGGGCCACCGATAGCATTTACATAACGGTCTATGCCCTTTGCCAAGAGATTTTTGCGCCAATAGTCGGGATAGGAGATGAGTGTTCCGTCTTCCAGGTTGATAAGACCCTTCGTAACCGAAAGAACAGGTATTGCAGGGTCGAGATTTGCGAGTATCTCATCGCCAAACCAATCAACACCAAACGACGACACTCCACCAATAACAAAGTCGCAACCCTCGACAGCCTTCTGCCAATCGCCAACCTTATAATACTTTACTCCCGCAGGGAAATCCGTATCGAATTTAGGGTGACGATTTGTTGCGATGCAAGCATCTATAATCTCATCATCGAGAGGCGAGCCTACCAAACGCACCTCGTGACCATTCTCTGCTGCCGGAAATGCAAGAGCCGAGCCCATCATTCCTGCTCCAATAATAGTAATAACCTTCGCCATATTCAAATTATCTAAAACAGTTCATTTTCACGCTCAGGTTGTGTCAAGCCCAAGTGTCTGTATGCCAACTCCGTAACCTCACGACCTCGTGGAGTGCGCTTCAAGAAACCCTCCTTAATGAGGAATGGCTCGTAGACCTCCTCGATAGTGCCGGCATCCTCGCTCACTGCGGTAGCGATAGTGTTCAAACCGACAGGACCGCCGTTGAACTTCGCAATAATGGTCGATAGAATCTTGTTGTCCATCATATCCAAACCTCGTGAGTCGATATTGAGCGCCTCCAACGCCATACGGGTGATAGCCAAGTCGATACAACCCTCGCCCTTAACCATCGCAAAGTCACGCACACGGCGCAACAGCGAATTGACGATACGAGGCGTACCTCGTGAGCGCAACGCAATTTCGAGCGCAGCATCATCATCAATCGACACGCCGAGTATTGAGGCTGAACGCTTCACGATACGGCTCAGCACCTTCGAGTCATAGTACTCCAAGTGGCACTGAATGCCAAAACGAGCACGCAACGGCGAGGTCAAAAGACCGCTTCGGGTGGTTGCTCCGATAAGGGTAAATGGTGCAAGCTCAATCTGAATAGAGCGTGCCGAAGGACCTTTATCGAGCACAATATCAATCTTGAAATCCTCCATTGCCGAGTATAGATACTCCTCGACAATAGGGGAGAGGCGGTGAATCTCGTCGATAAACAACACATCGCCAGGGGCGAGGTTTGTCAAAAGACCTGCCAAGTCGCCAGGCTTATCGAGCACGGGGCCCGAAGTAACCTTCAACTGTGCGCCCATCTCATTGGCGATAATGTTCGCCAAGGTGGTCTTACCAAGTCCCGGAGGACCGTGCAATAGGGTATGGTCGAGCGAGTCGCCACGCATCAGTGCCGCCTTAATAAAGACACGCAAGTTCTCGACAATCTTCTCCTGACCCGAAAACTGCTCTAACTCTTGCGGGCGAATTCTACCCTCAAACTCGCTGTCGCTCTCAATTCTTCGTATATTATCCATCGTTTCCCGTTTTCAACATACCCCCTCCGCTTCGCTCGTCCCCCTAACTTAGGAGGACAAATTGTTATGGCTATATTTCCTCCCCTAAGTTAGGGGAGGTGCCCGTCAGGGCGGTGGGGTCTGTTCGTCTTCCGCTTTCCGTTTTTCGTTTTCCGTTCGTAAGTGACTCCGAGCGGATTCGAACCGCTATCGTAAGAACCGGAATCTTAAATTCTATCCATTGAACTACGGAGCCAAACTATTTTGCAAAGATAGCAAAATAATTGACAATTGACAATTGATAATTGACAATTAAGGTATTTTTTCTAAAAATCCCAGATCTATCTTTTGCGACTTTCGGAATTAGTTGCTATTTTTGTGAGAATTATTCACTGAGCAAACAACAAAACACACAAATAGTATGAAAAAATTTTGCTTTCTATTGGCAACAGTCGGAATTATTTTCGCCGCTTGCGTACCCAACGGCAGCTACGACGGCGACTTTTCCGAACAACCAGGAAACAACGATCCGCAGCAAGACGAGATAACACTAATGGTGGAGATATCCTCTGTGCCCAGCTACGAGAGCGAGTTTTTTATAACTGTCACCTCCAATTGCGGTTGGAGAGCATCTGACGACTCAAGTTGGATTACAAATGTAACGAAGTCGGGCAGGGCAGGTACAAACAAACTCGAATTCAAGATTTTGGACAACCCATACACATACGAACGAGAAGGACATATCGTAGTAACCAATTCGGACGGTAGCGTTAGCAAGACGCTTACCCTCATACAAGAGGCTCACAAAGAGGAGTTTGCTCCCTCTATTGAGGTAGATGTTGATACCAGCAATTACATAGGGTACGAATACAAAGGTGGCGAGCTTCGTGTTACTATTACGGCCAACATAGATTACATCGTAGATAGTCCATACAATTGGCTCACCTACACAGAGACAGCGTCAGGCATAACTATCTCTATCGCAGCAAACGACACAGGGGAGTATCGCCTCGGAAATATTATGATATGGAATCCGGAGTATAGTCAGTACGAGAGCGCATCGAAGATAATCTCAATATCACAAAACCCCGCCCGATACAAAATCGGAGATATCGTAACTAAAAACGGTGGCAAAGGAGTTGTATATTGCATCGATAGCAGCGGATTCAAGATGGTATCTATTACAGAGCAGTACAACTTGCAATGGAGCACCGAAAATATCGAAACGGGGGCTTCCAATTCATATAATGGAGCAAAAAACATGGCTAAAATTCAGTCCATAAGTGGCTGGAAAGATAAGTACCCTGCATTCGCCTGGTGTGCAGATTATGGCGAAGGTTGGTATCTGCCGGCTTATTATGAGTTGAAAGAGATTATCGCAAACCGAGAAATCATCAACCAGAAAACCCAGACCGGTAATATTTCAGTTGTCATACCGATTTCAGAAGGCTACCATTGGACATCAGACGAGCATAACGCCGACAGAGGCAGACTTATAGAGGGGAAAAGCAATGATTATTATACTGCACCAAAGCAAAACCACTACTATGTGCGTGCCATATATGCGTGGGATGAGTAATTCACAAACCTCTCTCTTTTAACGACCTTGCAAATGTTGCGAGGTCGTTTTTTATTGCCATTTCGCTCATTTTTTTAATTAAATTTTGCATTTTGCATTCTGCATTTTGAAATTTTTCTTATATTTGCATAAATATAAGCAATGCAAAAAACCTAAAAACTTTATAATATGTTGAGAATTAAGACAAAAGAGGCTGGTTCGTGGCTGATTGGAGCTGTAGCAGGTGTGTGTGCAATGGTCGTAACATTGACAACGCTCGACCTTAGCAAGTTGTGGTGGGTAGTCTTGGTGGCTACCATCGGAACATTTGTTGGTGTGTCGCTTTTTGCGCTTTGGATTATGACAAAGTATGTTGCCTACAAGCTCCGACCAATCTATTCGACCGTATTTTCTCGTGATGTTCACACTGCCGATGTACTCGATGAGTTGAAGGACAAGCGTGTGGAGAATATCTCGGAGGAGCTCTCATCGTGGGCAGAGGATAACGACAAGGAGATTGCTCGTCTGAAAGATGTCGAGAAGTTCCGCAAGCAGTACCTCGGAAATGTTGCGCACGAGCTCAAAACCCCTATTTTCAATATTCAGGGCTATATCTCGACCCTGCTCGATGGCGGTATCGACGACGAGATTATCAACCGCAAGTACTTGGAGCGTGCCGAGAAGAGCGTAAATCGTATGCTCAACATCATTCGTGACCTCGACACTATCTCCTCGCTCGAAAACGATATGGAGATGATGAAGCCTGAGTCTTTCGACATCGTAGCTCTCGCAAAGGAGATTGCCGAGCAGTGCGAAATGGAGGCGGCAAAGAAGAATATCTCGATTACCGTGAAGTTTGCAAACAACTTGCCTTCTCGTTTCTGGGTGTCGGCAGATAAGTTCTACATCGGTCAGGTACTCGAAAACCTCATTATCAACGCTATCCGCTACGGTAAGGAGGGTGGTATGGTGAAGCTCGACTTCCGTGATATGCTCGACAAGATTCTCATCGAGGTGGAGGATAACGGTATCGGTATCGCAAAGGGCGATGCTCCACGAGTATTCGAGCGTTTCTATCGCACCGACACAGGTCGCTCACGAGAGCAGGGTGGTACAGGTCTCGGCTTGGCTATCGTTAAGCACATCATCGAGGGTCACGGCGAGCGAGTATCTGTTCGCAGCGAGTTGGGCGTAGGTTCGACATTCACATTCACACTTAAAAAGGTTGAGTTATAGTAGATTATGAACTTATTGGCTGTCGTTTGGGACTTCGATCCCACCTTCATAAACCTTTTCGGCTTCGAGATTCGCTGGTACTCGCTCACTTGGGTGGCAGCCCTAATGTTCGGAGGTTGGCTCTTCTCCTACTTCTGCAAGCGTGAGGGTAAGCCCGAGAGCGTATCGGACACAGCATTTATGTATATTGCCCTCGGAACAATCATAGGCGCAAGACTCGGTCACTGCCTATTCTACGAGCCGATGGAGTATCTGCGTGAGCCTTGGCGAATTATCACGGGCATCCGTGATGGCGGACTCGCAAGCCACGGTGCAGCCATAGGTATCGTTCTCGGCATTTGGCTCTCATCTCGCAAAAACAAGGTTTCGGTACTTTGGACCGCTGACCGATTGGGTATTATCGCTCCGTTGAGCGGTGCGATGATTCGCTTCGGAAACCTCTTCAACTCGGAGATTATCGGAAATCCTACCGATATGCCTTGGGGCTTCAAGTTTATGCGACTCTACCGAAGCGGCACTCCGGCAGAACTCGTTCCTGCGTGTCATCCGACACAGCTCTACGAAGCATTGTGCTATATCCTATGCTTCTCCGTTCTGTTCGCTCTGTACCGCTACACAAAAGTTGCCAAGCGAGAGGGTTTTATCTTCGGCGCAGCAATGGTCGGAATCTTCTTGCCACGCTTTTTGATTGAGTTCGTAAAGATTAACCAGGTGGCATTCGAGCAGGGTATGACCCTCAATATGGGACAGTGGCTATCGGTGCCATTCATTGTGGCAGGTGTGGCATTTATGCTCTGGGCGTGGTATCACTATAAGGGCGAGCCTGTTACCGTTGTGCCGACCGCACCAAAGGCGAAGCAGCCAAAGAACAAACGACACTACAAGAAGTAATGAAGCAACAAATCGACCATCTCATAGCCAACACACTCCTCGATGAGGGAGAGGTATATCTGCCGGAGGTGGGTACGCTGATTTTGTACCGCCACGCAGCGAAACTACTCTCCAAGAGGGAGTTGCAACGCCCATACCGAGAGTTGCGACTCACCGGCGAGCAGAGAGGCGAGAGCTTGCTGTCGCATATTTCACAGATTGCAGGCGTATCGGAGGAGCGAGCATCGGATATCTATGCCGAGTGGCTTGCACAGTCGCTACGCAACAAAGTTTTAACCATAAACGACTTGTGCGTTATCGAGAATAGCGTCGTAACAACCGACAAAACATTTGAAGATATGGCAAATCCTAACGGACGAGGCAGAGTAAAGATTAACCCTCGCACCAACTACTTTATATATATTATAGCAGGCCTATGTATGGGTTTTGCGTTGGGCATTGCGGGATATGTTCTCTATACAAACGGAACACTCGACAATCTCTTTGCCAAGCAGAAAATCGCCCCTGCATCGGAAGCATTTGAGAGCGTAGCGGTAGAGGTTGCACAACCTATCGAGCCTGAGGTTGCTGTTGTTGAGCAGCCAATCGAGGAGGTGGCAGCACCTGCCGAGCCTATTGTCGAGGAGCCTTCGATTTTGCCAATGCAGAAGGGTAGTAGTTATGCCGTTTGGGGTGTATATGCCGAGCTAACGAATGCCGAAAAGGCGGTAGAGTGGCTCTCGTCACGCATACCGGAGATTGAGGGCGTAGCCATCTACGACTACGATGGTCGCTATATGGTAGCTCTTTGCGAGGTTGCTTCACGCTCGGAGTGCGGTCGCAAGGTGTCAGCTTGGAAGGCGGAGCACAAGAGTTGCAAGAGCGTGTGGGTTTATACCAGATAGTAGTGAGTAGTGAGTAGTGAGTAGTGAGTAGTGAGTAGTGAGTAGTGAGTAGTGAGTAGTTTAGTTACGATCATAACCAAGGCGATAGACCTGTTCTACATAAAACCTCTGCGTAGAGTCATCTCGCAGCAGGTTTTTCGCTATTTGGCGTGCGGTGGAGCGACCGCTCTGCTCGATGCTGTGTGGTACTACATCATCTACCACTATATTGTCTGCGAACAGTTCATCGACCTCGGCTTTGTTGTGGTATCGCCACATATCGCAGCCTTGTGTGTGGTATTCCCAATAACCTTCCTTACCGGTTTTTGGCTCAATCGCAATGTGGCATTCCGCACCACACATATCGCATCGCTGCCACAGCTGGCAAAGTATGCCCTCACCGTCGTCGGCTCGATACTCTTAAACTACGCTTGTATGAAGTTTTTTGTGGAGGTTTGCGGCGTATGGGCAACACCATCGAAGATTCTCACCACCGCCGTCTGCGCCGTATATAGCTTCCTCGTAGGGCGATATTTCACATTTAAGGGTTAAAATTTTCGAATTTTATCGCAATAATTTTTGCATTGTTACGAAAAAGCGTTATCTTTGCACACCTTTTAAGGGTTACAGCACTACGGAGAGTTGGGTGAGTGGCTGAAACCAGCAGTTTGCTAAACTGCCGATATCGTAAGGTATCCACTGGTTCGAATCCAGTACTCTCCGCAAAACAAAAAAATAATATAAGGAGTTCATTCGAACTCCTTTATTATTTTATTCATTTTGAGGCGGTTAGACAAGTTGTGCAATCTGTTAAAAACTCCACAAAATCACCAACTTTTATTCGAAAATCTCTCCCAAAAACTTTTGTCAAAATTTTATGGAGTTTACCTACCTCAGTACTTCTAATTTCTTAGCATTTTTACCTAATCTCTTTCTTCGAACCGCCTACTTTGTGAAATCTTTGCCATTTTTCGTGTGGCGGTTTTGAACGAAAGAATGAAAAGGACAAATAAGGAACTGAAAGGATGAAGAAAAAT
>JBGVMU010000002.1:0-292170 GCA_045124955.1 Alistipes sp.
GTTTAGTGTTGTAAAAACATAAAGGAACATACCCCTCTGGCTTTCAGCCACCTCCCCTAATTTAGGGGAGGAATATAAAATAAAGTATTGTCCCCCTAAATTAGGGGGACGAGCGTAGCGGAGGGGGTATGTAAAAAACTATAACACTAAACTATATAATTCCGTTAAATTATAGGCAGTTGCAATTGTGAGGTTACGGTTCGTTCAGCTGTGACCTTCTTTTTTTGTATGACTTGCCTACTATTTAACTGCTTTACGATTGCCAATGTGTGTTACCCCCCCCCTGTAAACAGGGCTTATAAGCCTCAGCGCACCCTTAATAGCCCTTAATAGCCTTTAATAGCCTTTAACAGCCCTTAATTCGTTGCGCCTTGACCACCTTCGGAGTTGAGAGTTGAGAGTTGAGAGTTGAGAGTTTGATGAGACCAATGAGACCAATAAGACCAATGGGAGAAATTTTCAGCGCACCCCTAACGACCCTAACGCCTCTAACGACCCTAATTTTCTTGCGCCGTGACAACCTCCGAAGTTCCCACAACCAAAAAACTTTTAGCGCACCCTTAATAACCCTTAATAGCCTTTAATAACCCTTAATCTCGTCTGCGCCTTTACCACCATCAGAGTTCTGAAAACCCACCTCCCCCTAATTTCTCTCGCCTTAATCGCTGCTTTCCGTTTTATTTTATATCTTTGTGCAGTAATTTCATAAAACAAGGACTATGCAATCTTTACGAGAATTATATAAGGTAGGATGTGGCCCATCGAGTAGCCACACAATGGGACCAAAGCGTGCTGCCGAGCAGTTTGCCGAGCGTACTGCGGGTGCCGAGGCGTATCGTGTAACGCTCTATGGCTCGTTGGCAGCAACGGGTAAGGGGCACCTCACCCATACGGCTATTCTCTCCGTGCTCGAATCGTTGGCTCCGACCGAGATAATCTGGAAGGCGGATGTAGTGCTTGACTTCCACCCGAACGGAATGTTATTCGAGGCGTTGAAGGGTGGCGAGGTTTTCGACAAATGGACCATTTTCAGCGTTGGCGGTGGCTCGTTGGCAAACGAGGAGACATTGTCGGAGGCTCCAAAGAGCATCTATCCACTCACCACCATTCAGGAGATTAAGGAGTGGTGCTACAATGAGGGTAAAACCTACTGGGAGTATGTTGAGGAGTGCGAAGGTAAGGAGATTTGGGACTTCCTCGACCATATCTGGACCGTTATGTGCGAGACTGTCGAGCGAGGTCTGAACAACGATGGCGTATTGCCTGGCGGTTTGAAGGTGGCTCGTAAGGCGAGTACCTATTTCGTGAAGAGTAAGGGTTATGCCGGCTCGTTGAGCTCACGAGCTCGCATCTACGCCTACGCCTTGGCTGTTGCCGAGGAGAATGCCTCGGGCGGTACGGTCGTTACAGCGCCTACTTGTGGCTCGTGCGGAGTGTTGCCGGGTGTGTTGTATCATATGGTGACCTCTCGTGACTTCTTGCGTATCAGGGTGTTGCGTGCGCTTGCTACGGCAGGACTCTTCGGAAATGTGGTTAAGACCAACTCTTCGATTTCGGGTGCCGAGGTGGGATGCCAGGGCGAGATTGGCGTTGCTTGCGCTATGGCTGCCGCCGCTGCTTGCCAGCTCTTTGGCGGAACACCGGCGCAGATTGAGTATGCTGCCGAGATGGGCTTGGAACACCACTTGGGACTCACTTGCGACCCTGTGTGTGGCTTGGTGCAGGTGCCTTGCATCGAGCGAAATGCTGTTGCGGCAGCTCGTGCCTTCGATGCCAACACCTATGCGATACTCTCGGATGGCTCACACCTTGTGTCGTTCGATAAAGTTGTGGAGGTTATGCACGAGACAGGACACAACCTTCCGAGCCTCTATCGTGAGACCTCGGAGGGAGGTTTGGCGAAACGCATACCTCTTAAATAGGTGGAATATATAAAGGTATAAATACCTATTATTGCCAAAAAGTTCAATATTTATTTGTTCTTTCCGAGAAAATAGCTAAATTTGCTATATAAAAGATGAGCAATTCTAAGCTTTATATTTATTAACATTCAAAAAATCAATGCGTATGAAAAAGATTTTTCTCGTTTTGGCAGCTGCGCTTTGCGTAGCAACAGTTTCGGCTCAGAGCAAGTTCGAGTCGCAGGTTAAGCAGGCAGCTCAGACCGTAGCAGCTCAGAAGTGGTCGGTCGGTCTTCGTGCCGGTGCAGGTGCTCAGGTTAAGGCTGAGTGCTTCTATGCAGGTGATAAGTACTTCGAGGGTCTCCTTGGTTGGGGCTTCTTGACAGGTGCTTTGGATTTCACTGTTATCCACAACTGGAACTGCTGCAATTGGGATTGGACTCCTCAGGCAGGTTCGTGGTTCCTCGATGCCGGTGTTGGTGCTAATATCGGTGGTGGCAAGGCTCACTGCTCGTTCGGTGTTGCTGGTCAGGTTAAGTTCGGTATCAAGTTCAACAAGGTACCTATCCGTCTTGCTATCGACCTTACTCCTTCGGTTGGTCCGTGGGTAGTTTATGGACAGAAGGTTTCTACCGAGGTTCCTACTTATGACTCAACAGGTGCACAGACTGGTACTGAGACTGTTACTGTAAAGCAGAAGGCTCAGTGGGGCTTCTACTCGACAGGTTTGCTCAACGCTGCTATCTCGGCAACTTGGTGCTTCTAATTTAGTAGAACAACAAATGATAAGGCTCGGATATTTCCGAGCCTTTATTGTTTAAAAATCGTTCTGGCGGGTAAATTTTGCACAAGAGCGTCGGTCAATAAATTCTCACATAGGCTTACTATGCTGCGGATTTATTGCCTAGTCTTGCACAAAATTTCCTCCACCATTGACGATTTTTAGGTTGTAGATTTTGCTTTCGAGGGAATGAATATCCGCAAGGATATAAAAAACGGAAAGAACCTACACTCAAACTCGTTTGATGGTGTATGGCTCTTTCTGTTTTTTGCAACATCGCAGATGTTATTCACTTGCAATAAAAATGCTGTGTCTAAATAGTGAAAAACGCAGTTTTTCCAAAGTTTTTTGGGCGACTTTCTTTTCAAAAAAGTCGCAGGTAAAAGTTGCACAAGAAGAAAAACTATTTTTCGGCTTTCAGCTTCTTGGCTATTGCTGCCAACATATCGTCGGTCATAGACGAGATATCCCACTGCGGTTTCCAACCCCACTCCTCACGAGCACAGGTGTCGTCGAGCTGATTTGGCCAGCTGTTGGCGATAGCCTCCTTCACGGGGTCGACATCGTAGTCCATCTCGAACGAAGGCATACGCTTGCGAATTTCGGCTGCAAGAATTTCAGGCGTAAAACTCATCGAAGCAACATTGAACGAGTTGCGGTGCTTCAACTTCGATGGGTCTGCCTCCATCAACTCCACAATCGAGCGCAATGCATCGGGCATATAGATCATATCCATATAGGCATCGTGTGGAACATTACAAGTGTAGCGACCATTGCGAATAGCCTCGTAGTAGATTTCGACTGCGTAGTCGGTAGTGCCACCGCCTGGCAAGGTCTTGTTCGAGATGATACCTGGGAAACGAATCGAGCGGGTGTCTATGCCATACTTCTGGTGGTAGTAGTTCGACAACAACTCGCCTGTAACCTTGCAGATACCATAGATTGTTGTAGGCTGCATAATGGTATCCTGCGGAGTCATATCCTTTGGCGAGGTTGGACCGAATGCACCAATCGACGAAGGGGTGAATACGGCACAGTTATGCTGACGAGCCACCTCCAACGAGTTGAACAGGGCGGTCATATTGATATTCCACGCCATTTGAGGGTTGCGCTCACCCACGGCCGAGAGCAGAGCCACAAGGTTGAATATGGTGTCGATATTGTGGCGAGCTACGGCAGATGCCATATTTGTAGGGTTGAGAGCATCGAGTACCTCGAAAGGTCCTTCCTCTGCCAAGCCCTTGCACTCACGCACATCGGTAGCGATAACATTCTCCTTGCCATAGATATCACGCAGGTATGGCACGAGCTCCGAGCCAATCTGACCACCTGCACCCACGATTAGAATCTTTTTCATTTTGTTTTTTATGATTTGATATTACGAAAGTAGTAAAAATTTGGCGAAAAGAGCAATATGAAGGGCAAAAAATGAAGAAAATCGCACTTTTTTGCACTTTTTTTGCGGAAAAGTTTGCAGAATAAAAAAAATGCGCTACCTTTGCACTCGCAATACAGCAATGGTGGATTCATCTAAGGGCTAGGATACCTGCCTCTCACGCAGGACATAGGGGTTCGAATCCCCTATCCACTACAAAGAACAAACGGAGCAAGAAGATGTCAAATTTTGACATCTTTTGTTTTTTTATACTCTGTGGCGCAAATTTATTTGCAGACACAAGATTATAAAAAACAAAGGTGTTGATTTATCAACTTTTGCGGAGTGCAGTTCTTTGTGAAGGCCTCTGCGGCGAGCAGAGGGGAAAGGCGTTAAGCGGAGCGAGCATAAGCGAGCGCAGTAGCCAATCCCCTATCCACTACAAAGAGCAGTAGAGATACTGCTCTATTTTTTTGCTTTATAATACGGCCTGCAAATTTGCAGGTATTTTTTTGTTTGGAGATTTATCTATGTAAATGAATTTACAATAGTTATCTCAAAACAAAAAAAACAACACAGGTGTTGTCGCATTATAAAGCAAAAAATATAGGGCATTACGAACTTAACAACGGGGTTATCTCCTCGGCTAATAGCGAGCCGCCTATGGCGACTACGCAGCCTCGTCGATGACGGCTTCGCCGTTCGAATCCCCTCTACTGCTCTTTGTGAAGGCCCCTGCGGCGAGCAGAGGGGAAAGGCGTTAAGCGGAGCGAGCATAAGCGAGCGCAGTAGCCAATCCCCTATCCACTACAAAAGAACGAAGCAAGGAGATGTCGAAGAAATTCGACATCTTTTGTTTTTGTTTAGCAATAATTCCGTATTTTCACTATCTTTGTTTGAGAAATCTAACACATAGCCAATAATGAAAGCCTTTAATGATAGTCTGTTCGTAGATAAGATGCGCAAAGTGGTACCCATCAGTGATAATGCGGTGGCTCAACTTGCAGACTATTTAGAGGAGTGTCATTTCTCCAAACGGGATATGATTTTGGAAGTCGGCAAATATTGTCACTATGCTTGGCTGATTGAAAAGGGGTTTGTGCGACACTATTGGCAGAGAGATGGCAACGACACCGTAACCTCTTTCTCGATTGAGGGGCATGTGGTATTCAGTATGGACGAATTCTACTATCAAAAGCCGAGTGAAGAGTGCGCACAAGCGATGGAAGATATCGATGCTTGGCGCATAAATTTGCACGATTTCGAACGACTGTTTAGGAAAAATCACGAACTCTGCAATTGGGGAAGGGTAATACATCAAAACGAATATCGTCGTTTGCATCACTCTCATATGGAGCGACTTACATTGACAGCCGAACAGCGATATGAACGATTTTGTGCCGACTTTCCGGAGGTGTGTCGGCGTGCTACTTTGCGAGATGTCGCCTCCTATTTAGGGGTAAACCAATCTACGCTTAGTCGTATAAGAGCAAAGATTTTTTGATTTAGGTCAAATATATTGTCGCAAATTATGGCGACATTTGCATCCGTAACCAAAAAATTCAAGAATATATGACTCAACTTAAAACCGACAATCGTGTTGTATGGGTAGATTGGATGCGTGTTGCAGCCTGCTTTATGGTATTTGTGGTACACGCCACCGAACCGTTCTACCTCGGAGGTCAAGGCTCTCAGATTTTGACCGAGGCTGATGCCTATTGGGCTTCACTCTTTGACTCGCTCGTGCGTGCCTGCGTGCCTCTCTTTATCGTTGCTTCGAGCTATTTGCAGTTCCCGCTGCACTACTCCTCGGGCGAGTTCTTCCGCCGCCGTGTTGTGCGTGTGCTTGTTCCATTTGTACTATGGACTGCGGTGTATGCTTTTGTGTGGGGCGAGCCTGCGGAGAATTTCCAAAATCTAATGCTCAACTTCAACTACTCGGCAGGACACCTTTGGTTTGTCTATATGCTTATTGGCGTATATCTGCTGATGCCTCTGCTATCGCCTTGGGCTGAGAGAGTCAGCAAGCGCGAGTTACAGGTCTACCTCGGCATTTGGGCGTTTACATCGCTTATCCCGATTATTCGTGATGTCGTGTCGGGTGCAGCACCTATGGTGATTTATGGCGTGTCGGGGCTTCCTCGTCAGGCTCTAACTCCGTTGTGGGGCGAGGCGAGCTGGAATGCGTATGGCACATTCTACTATTTTAGCGGCTTTATAGGTTATCTGTTGTTGGGCTTGTACTTCCGCCGCTTTGTGGGTGAGTTGTCTTGGAAAAAGAGTCTTGCAATCGCTATTCCTTGCTACCTTGCAGGTTTTGTGGTAGTCTTTGGGGGCTTTTTGCGCCGTGTTTTCGAGATGACAGAGGGTGTATTCCCCGTTGAGGGCTTGGTTGAGAAGGCTGTATGGTGGGAAACCACTTGGTGTAACGACACGGTTGGTGTTGCGCTGATGACCGTAGCGTGGCTTCTCGTCTTTAAGAAGATAAAGTGCGATGGAAAGTTCTATCAGCGAGTGCTACTGCCCGTGTCGAAGGCAAGTTACGGCATCTACCTCCTGCACCTATTGATATTAGTGCCAATCAGCGGCTTCTTCCGCGAGTGGTTAGGCTTGGGCTTGGAGGGCAAACTTGGCATCTGGACATCGCCTGTGCAAATTATAGTATCTGCCGTTATCGGCTTCCTTGCTTCGGCTCTTATCGCTGTTTTGTTGCAGAAGATACCGAAGGTCGGAAAGTATATAGTGGGGTAGGCCGAGCTGTAAAGATGAAGCTACAAAGAGCCTGTCTAACTTTTACTTGTAGGAAAGCGAGCGCAGTAGCCAATCCCCTATCCACTACAAAGAAGGAACGCAACAGCGTTCCTTTTATTTTTCGTGGATAGGGGCTTCGGTCAGCTTGTGGCGCCTCGGCAGACTTGTCTGCACGGTGGTTGAGTAGTTAGTAGGCGCAAAAAGAAAAACCGCCGAGAAAATTCTCAGCGGTTTCAGTGCCCAGGACGAGACTCGAACTCACACGGGCTAACGCCCACTACCCCCTCAAAGTAGCGTGTCTACCAATTCCACCACCTGGGCTTTGAGGAGCTGATTCCTTCAAATCAGCGGTGCAAAGGTAGGGAAAATTTTCGTTCCTGCAAACTTTTGCCCAACTTTTTTGACGAAAAGTTGTAAAATAGGTCGAATTTTACTACATTTGTCTAATTGTTAAACCTTAAAAGTAGAAAAACGGATATGATTACACCATTGTTTGCTCTCGGTACCACAGAGATAATCGTCATTATTCTTATCATCGTCGTGCTCTTTGGTGCAAAGAAGATTCCTGAGTTGATGCGTGGCGTTGGCAAGGGTGTCAAGGAGTTCAAGGATGCTGTAAATGGCGAGGGCATCGTTGAGGAGAAAGGTGACAAGGAGAAGAGCGAGAAGGAGGAGTAGTCACTCACTCTTAATATCCCTACTATGTTTGAGCTGTTCAGGGTAAGCGAGCCCGAAGATGGCGATATGTCCTTTTGGGAGCATCTCGACCACCTTCGCCCGAGGTTGTTGCGTGTAGCCGTCGCATTTGTGGTGTTCCTCATTGCGGCGTTTGCATTTGGCGACGAGCTGATGGTGCTTATTACCGCCCCAAAGTCGGAGTGGTTTCCTACAAACCGCTTCTTTGCGTGGATGGCAGAGGCTACCGATAGGGAGTTCTTGCGAATAAATGCCGAGCCACTATCGCTGATAAACACCGCTATGGCGGGACAGTTCAATCTCCATATCCGCTTGGCGTTCTACACCGCATTGCTGCTTATTATTCCCTATTCGTTGTGGGAGTTGTGGGGCTTTATCCGTCCTGCGCTTACCAAGCAGGAGCAGTACAAGAGCCGATTTTTTGTCTTCGAGGTGTCGCTCTGCTTCTTTGTCGGAGTGGTGTTCGGCTATTTCGCCCTCACGCCGTTGTCGGTGAATTTCTTGGCGAGCTACTCGATGGGCGACCAACTCTCGAATATGATTGATATCAGCTCCTATATGTCGTTGGTGTCGAATATGGTCTTTGCCTGCGGAGTGATATTCTTATTGCCAATTCTCTGCCGTATTTTGGCAAAGATGGGGTTGCTCACCGCAGCGTTTATGCGCAAGTATCGTCGTCACGCCATTGTAGTTTTGGCTATTCTCTCCGCCTTTATCACTCCGCCAGATGTGGCGAGTATGATGTTGGTGTTGTTGCCACTGTACGGACTCTACGAGTTGAGTATCGGCATAGTTGTCAGAGCCGAGAAGCAAGCATAAGTATATATAGGTACAAAAAATAGGGTGAGAATTCGACTTCTCACCCTATTCTTGTATGGTGTTGAGTATTAAACTCGCTTGATTGCGATTTTGAGAGGTACCTCATTTACATCGCTATCCACAACGAACTCGCCTTGTGGTGCGGTTGCAGTCTTGACGCTTACCGCCAAGGTCTGCTGACCGATGTACGATGCAAAGTCGGCAACAGCCGAGTGAACAGCCTCGATATCCTCAATCTCGACCTCAATCTTGTCGGTTACCTCCAATCCCGAATCCTTGCGGATGTTCTGGATACGATTTACCAATTCACGAGCCACACCCTCCTTCTGCAACTCCTCGGTGAGGGTGATGTCGAGTGCTACGGTGAGCTTGCCCTCGCTGGTTACCAACCAACCCGGCATATCCTCCGACATAATCTCGAAGTCGGCTGGGGTTACGGTAATCTGCTCACTACCCATATCGAGTACGATTTCAGTAGAAGCCTCAATTTCTGCTATCTTCTCCTGCGAGAACTCGGCAGTCATCGCTGCAATCTGCTTCATATACTTGCCATAGCGAGGTCCCAAGGTCTTGAAGTTTGGCTTGATGCGCTTGGTGATAAGACCTGTGGTCTCACGAATAAGCTCCATATCCTTGATATTTACCTCGTTGAGGATGAGCGACTTCACAGCCGACAAATGCTCCTCGGTAGCGTCGTCGAGTACAGGAATCAAAACCTTTGCAAGTGGCTGACGCACCTTGATATTTACCTTACGGCGCAATGCGAGTACCATCGACGATACCTGCTGTGCCATAGCCATCATATCCTCCAAACGAGCGTCAATCAACTTTTCGTCGCACTTAGGGAACGATGCGAGGTGAACAGAGTCCTCCGAGTGGCGCTCGCTCAATGCGTTCAAATCGCAGAAGATGCGATCCGAAATAAATGGCGCAAATGGAGCAGCCAACTTAGCAACAGTTTCGAGACAGGTGTAGAGTGTCTGATAAGCCGAGAGCTTATCCTCGTTCATCTCGCCACCCCAGAAACGCTTGCGGTTGAGGCGTACATACCAGTTCGACAAGTTCTCGCCCACGAAATCCTGAATAGCACGAGCTGCAGGGGTTGGGTCGTAGTCCTCCAACGATGTGGTAACATCCTTAACAAGGGTGTTCAACAACGAGATAATCCAGCGGTCAATCTCCGGGCGACGCTCCATTGGTACCTCTGCCTCCTTGCCTGTGAAGCCGTCGATGTTGGCGTAGAGAGCAAAGAACGAGTAGGTGTTGTAGAGTGTTCCGAAGAACTTACGACGCACCTCATCCACGCCCTCGACATCGAACTTCAAGTTCTCCCAAGGGTCGGAGTTCGAAATCATATACCAACGAGTAGCATCTGCTCCGTACTTATTCAATACCTCGAATGGATCTACGGCATTGCCCAAACGCTTCGACATCTTGTTGCCGTTCTTGTCGAGCACAAGACCGTTCGAGATGATATTCTTGAATGCTACGCTGTCGAACAACATTGTAGCGATTGCGTGCAATGTAAAGAACCAACCACGAGTCTGATCGACACCCTCGGCGATAAAGTCCGCAGGGAAGAGCTTGTCGAAGCAGTCGGCATTCTCGAATGGGTAGTGACGCTGTGCGTAAGGCATAGCACCCGAATCGAACCAAACATCAATCAAGTCGCTTTCACGACGCATAGGCTCGCCCTTCGACGATACCAACACGATATTATCAACATAAGGCTTATGGAGGTCGATATTCTCGGTCGAATAGTTCTCTGCCGACATATCACCAACCTTAAAGTTCTTATATGGGTTCTCGGTCATAAAGCCCGCCTCGATTGACTTCTCAATCTCCGCCATAAGCTCCTCAACCGAGCCGATGCACTTCATCTCCGAGTAGTCCTCGGTAGCCCAGATTGGGAGTGGAGTGCCCCAGAAGCGTGAACGGGAGAGGTTCCAATCAACCAAGCCCTCCAACCACTTGCCGAAGCGACCCGAGCCTGTATATTCAGGCTGCCACTTGATAGTGTCGTTCAACTCCATCATACGCTCACGGAGCGCAGTGGTGCGGATAAACCACGAGTCGAGAGGGTAGTACAACACCGGCTTGTCGGTACGCCAGCAGTGTGGGTACGAGTGGGTGTGCTTCTCAATCTTGAATACCTTGCTCTCGCCTTTGAGCATTACGCAGATGTCGATGTCGAGCGTAGTGTCGCTATCTGCCAACGATGCATCGTAGGCATTCTTGACATAGCGACCTGCCCACTCGTTGTAGAGTACAACATCTACATACTTCTCTGTAAACTCCTTATCGAGGTCCTCCAAGCGGAAGAAACGACCCGAGCGATCAACCATTGGGCAGTTCTTGCCAGCGGTATCCACCATAAATAGTGGTGAGATACCCGCAGCACGAGCCACACGGTCGTCATCAGCACCGAAAGTAGGTGCGATGTGTACAATACCTGTACCATCCGAAGTGGTTACATAGTCGCCTACGATAACACGGAACGCATCGCCCATAGGCTTAACCCAAGGGATAAGCTGCTCGTAGCGGATGCCCTCTAACTCCTTGCCCTTGAACGAAAGCTCCTCAACCTCGAATGTGCCCTCCTGCTTCTTGCCGAAGTACGAGCCAACGAGCTCCTTCGCCATAATGATAGTCTGGCGAGCCTCGGTGTAAGGGTTTTGGCACTTTACACGAACATACTCGATTGAAGGACCAACGCAGAGCGCAGTGTTTGAAGGCAAAGTCCAAGGTGTGGTGGTCCAAGCGAGGAAGAACAACTCTCCCTCGGCACCCTCGAAGAGGTGCTCGCTCTTCTCGTCACGCACGATGCGGAACTGAGCGGTACAAGTTGTATCCTTAACATCACGGTAGCAACCAGGCTGGTTCAACTCGTGAGTCGAAAGACCTGTACCTGCCGCTGGCGAATATGGCTGAATGGTGTAACCCTTGTAGAGCAAACCCTTATCGTAGAGTCGCTTCAAAAGATACCACAAAGTCTCGATATATTTGTTGTCGTAGGTGATATACGGATCGTCGAGATTTACCCAGTAACCCATCTGGTGGGTAAGGTTGCTCCATACATCGGTATACTTCATCACATCCTCACGGCAACGACGGTTGTACTCCTCGACGGTAATCTTCTTACCGATATCCTCCTTTGTGATGCCGAGGGTCTTCTCAACACCCAACTCCACAGGTAGACCGTGGGTATCCCAACCGGCCTTACGATTTACACGATAGCCCTGCTGGGTCTTATAGCGACAAAATACATCCTTGATGGTACGAGCCATAACGTGGTGAATACCCGGCATACCGTTTGCCGAAGGGGGGCCCTCATAGAAGATAAATGCCGGCGCACCCTCTCGTGTCTCGATACTTTTTGCAAAAGTATCCTTCTTGTCCCACTCTGCCAAAACCTCATTGGCGAGTGCCGATAAATCAAGATTTTTATACTCTTTGAATTTCATAAAGACAAATGGTTTCAGTTATAATTGCGCAAAGGTACAAATAAAAACGGAAAACTAAAAGTTTTCGGTTAAAACTCTGCACGATTGTTGGTTTGTTTGCTCCAAAAAGAGGAAATTATGACAAAAATAGGTCGTGCGGTGTTGTTGGTAGCGGTTATTGTGTCGCCTTCGGTGGCGAGGGCTTTCGATATTCGTGGTAGGGTGATATCGGCAACCTCACGACAGGGTATCCCCTATGCTGCGGTAGTGGTTGAGGGCGACTTTTCCAAGGGCGCAGCAACCGACTCGCTCGGCTATTTTACAATCGAACATATATCGGGCGGAGTGGCTCGTTTCGAGGCTTCGAGTGTCGGTTACACCGCAGTCGTGACACCCGAGTATATCATCTCTGCCTTAACGCCCTTTGTGGAGATAGAGTTAGAGGAGTCCGCCACCACTATCGAGGCGGTTGCAGTTGCACCCTCGCCCTATGCTCGTGATATAGAGAGCCCCGTAAGCCAACATACGGTGGGTATTGGCGACTTGGAGCGTAGCCCGGGTGCAAATCGTGATGTGGCACGCATTGTCCGTACCTTACCCGGTGTGGCGTTCTCGCCAATAGGCTACCGCAATGACCTTATTGTGCGAGGTGGCGGACCTTCGGAGAATACATTCTATATCGACGGTATCGAGATACCCAACATCAACCACTTTGCTACGCAAGGCGCATCGGGTGGGCCTGTCAGTATTCTCAATGCCGACCTTATTCGCCAGGTTAAGTTCTACACGGGCGCCTTTCCGGTGGATAGAGGCAATGCGTTGAGTTCGGTTATGGATATTACGCTGCGTGACGGCAACCCCGACCACCAACGCTTCAAGGCTACGCTCGGAGCCTCGGAGGTGGCGTTTAGCGGTAGCGGACACTTCGATAAGAGGGCGACCTACATCTTCTCGGTGCGACAGTCCTACTTGCAACTGCTCTTTAAGCTGCTCGGTTTACCCTTTCTGCCCAACTACATAGATGCACAGGCAAAGGTGCGCATTCGCCCGTCGGAGCGATACGAAATCGTGGTTTTGGGGCTTGTGGGCGTGGATAATATGCGCCTAAATCTCGATGAGAAGGGCGAGGAGAACGAGTATATTTTGAGTTACATCCCCAAAATCGAGCAGGAGACCTTTACGCTCGGAGCAACATTGCGCCACTTTGGTGGCAAGCATATTCAGACCCTCTCGGTGGGGTATAGCTTCCTCGCCAACCGCAACAAAAAATATCTCGACAACGACGAGTCGAGCGAGGAGAATTTGCGTCTGCGACTGCGCTCGACCGAGGGTAAGGCGACTGTTCGATTCGAAAATCGCTCACTGCTTGGGCGTTGGCGACTGCGTGAGGGTGCGGAGGTGTCGTTGCGCCACTTTTTTACCACCACCAAGCAACTCCTGCCGAGTGGGGAGCGCTCCTACTTCAACTACGATACACGCCTTGTGTTTGCTGGTTATGCGCTATTCTTCTCGGCGGACTATCGTTCGCTAAATGAGCGACTTACCGCCTCTATGGGTCTGCGAATGGATGGCGCAACCTACTCCTCGGCTATGGCGCAGCCGTGGCGACAACTCTCGCCCCGAGCTTCGCTATCCTATTCGCTCGGCAAGGGCTTCTATTTGAGCGGTAGCACAGGGTTGTATTACGAGTTGCCACCCCTCACGGCCCTCGGTTTTAGGGTAGATGACCGCCTTGTAAATCGGGCATTGGAGTATATGCGGGTATTCTCCTCGGCAGCAGGTGCGGAGTATCGTCTGCGTGAGAGGTTGGCGGTGTCGTTGGAGGGTTTCTATAAACTCTACTCGCAAGTGCCGTTGTCGGTGGCGGATGGCGTGCCTTTGACCTGTAAGGGCAACGACTATGGCGTTACGGGCAATGAGGTGCTCATTTCTACTGCGCAGGGTCGAGCCTACGGAGCGGAGTTGTCGGCTCGCTGGCAGATACCGAATAAGGTGAGTGTAGTGGGTGCTTTTACTCTCTATTGGAGCGAGTATCGCAGCAATTGCCACTCGCCCTACATCCCCTCGGCGTGGGATAATCGCTGGGTGGTAAATGTGAGTGGCACCTACGACCTGCCACGCCGTTGGAGCATAGGTGCAAAGTTGAGCGCAATAGGTGGTGCGCCATATACCCCCTACGACGAGGAGCAGACCTCGCTCAAAACCTATTGGGATGCTACGGGGCGAGCGGCTCTCGACTACTCACGCTACAACGAGGGGCGACTGAAACCCTTCGTGCAACTCGATGTGAGGGTCGATAAGGTGTGGGAGTTCCGCAAGTGGAGTCTGGGCATATATCTCGACCTCGAAAATATAACTTTCAGCGCCATAACCCTCCCCGATGCGCTTTTGAGTACGGGTATAATAGAAAATCCCTCCGCCCCAATCGAGGAGCAGAGGTATCTTCTAAAACGGATAAAACAACGAAATGGTACGCTTGTACCCACCTTTGGCGTTACTGCCGAATTCTAATCGTGCAGAAGGTGGGGCATAGTTGCCTTATCGAGCACCTTGCGAACTCGCTTTTCGTACTTGGCGAATGCCTTGTCGATTTTGGCGTTGAAGGCGGTGATGTTCTTCGGCATCTCGCTCGGCATCTTAACCTTTGGTTGCTTTATGTCCAAAACTTGGCGTATCAACTCCTTGTTTAGAAGTCTTCTCTTCTTTTTGTCTCCGACAAGGGGGTAGGCCTTCTTACGAAAATCGTTCGAGAGGAGTCGCATAGCGTCGCCGTGTACGCACTCAGGTATATTCTTTCCCGCCTTCACATAGATAGGCACAGCGAGACTCGACACAGGGTGACCATTCATTGCAAGCATACGAGGGTTTTCGCCGTCGCAAACCATAACAAATACACCCACAGTCCAGGTGCGAGGTACGGTGTGGTTACTGCAGTAGTAGCGTCGCTCCAAGTTGAGAACATTGCCATATTTGATGCTATTGTACGAGCGAGAGTAACCGATGAAATCTTGAGGTGTGAAGTTGCCCTTATGAGCGCTCATCTCTTTCATAATAAGGTCGTAGCGATACTTGCTCGAACCTCTCTTCTCGGGGTCGCCACAGTGTGAAAAGTTGGCTCTTACATCGAAACCGTCATTGCCACTTTTGTCGACATCATAGCGGCGGTATCCCACATCCCAAACCTCGAAATAGGCGACTGCACCCGTAGCATCTCCAACTCCGAAATTCGAGTGTGAACGACGACTGCGCTTTGTGGTTTTGAGCAACTCCTCGAACTCTTCTATGGTTGCACACTCTCGCAATCCGTTCCACATCGCTCCACCACGCAATCGACGAAGTGTGCACGCCTTGTACTCCTCGGGTGTTGACTCGGGTAGATTCTTTGTGGCTGTGCTGATGATGCCCAATCCCTTCTCGTTAATGCCTCCGTACAATCCCTTTGCATAGTTCTTTGTATTCGGCACAACGGCGGTATATGCATACTTTCCGTCGTCGATATACTCGATGCGGGTGCTTATGAATTTGGAGTTATCACGATGCTTCCAAAGCAATGGTACACCCTCGCTCGAGCGATGTGGCGCAACCACAGCTGAGGTGCAGGCAAATGCCTCTGCGTAGAGTGCAAAGAGCAAAAGTGTAAAAATGGTTAATCGTTTCATATTTAGGTGCTTATGGGGTTGTTAAATCTACTCTTCGGGTGTGAACATCGGATCCCAGGCAGGCAACATCGTAGGCTTCTGGTTGAGCATATCGAGGATATCCTGCGGTACATATTTACGCTCCACCACAAGGCGGAACATATACTCGTTGAACCACTCGTCGGTCATAATAAGGTTGCCCTTGTAGCCCGACTTTGTACCCCAGCTATTCTCCACCATCCACTTGCGAGGTTTGCCCTCGTTGTCGAGATCTACGGCAATGAGCGTCATTGCGTGCGAAGAGCCACTTGCGTAGGTCTGAATGCGCTCCTTTTTGCTCATTGGGAACGAGGTACGGAACAACGACTCGTAGTCGAAATTTGCGAGGTCGAGCGTGCCTTTGTTGCGGTGGATGAACTTGCCTACATCGCACGAGAAATACATCGCTGTATTATCCTTAATCGAGGCGATAGCCATCTCCTTGATGCGCTCGATTGGGAGGTTGATGTAGAGCCAATTCTCGCCATCGTAAATATGGCGGTCGTATTCGATTTCGTAGACCTTGCCATACTCTCGTGCAGGGTCGTTCATTATCATTATGTAGTTGTCTTCGAGGTCTTCGCCTATATACTTATCGTAGAACGATTTAGGCGTATATTTCTCGGTCGAAACCACCTCGCCCTTGCGGTTGCGGAGAGTCCATTCGAACTTGGTTGGCGGAACACCCAAACACTCCACCAAGATGCGGTAAATCTCGGTCAATTGATCAACCTTCAATGCTGATGCCGCCTTGTCGCTCTTGGCATTGCGGAGTGCGAGTGCATACTCACGCAATTTGAGCGAGAGAATCATTCGCATATTGCGGGTGTTGTTGCTCTGGAAGGTCTCGGGCATCGCCTCTTTTGGCACGATGCCATACTTCATAATGAGGTTCGACACGCCTGTAAACTGACCTCCGTCGCCGATAGGGTGGCGGAGCAACCAATCGACCTTGCGGTCATCGAGCGGAAGAGCTCGGGTGTCGATAATCGCCTGCAAGAAGAGGTTCGACTTCTCGAGCAGGTCGTAGAACGAACAGTAGTTCTGCGAGAACTCCATCGAGGCGAGGTCGTACTTATCTATCATCTTGGCACGCAAGACATTCAAACCGGTAAAGAGCCAGCAACGACCCGACGACTTTTGGTCGGTGATACCTCGGGTCTTGACCTTGTGCGAGAAGTGAGTGTCGCACATTGCAAGGTTATCACCATTTGTGGCGAGTGTTGCAATCGAGGTTGATGCAAGGGCGTTTTTGATAGCCTTCTGCTCGGGCGATGCGGTGTAGCCTTTGCGGAGTTGTTCCATCATCTTGGCGTCGATACCACCACTCTTGGTTTGTGCCTCGACTGTGCAAATTGCGCTCAATGCGAGGAGCGAAAGGATAAACTTTTTCATACGCTTAAATCTGCTATTTTCTACAAAGATAAGGTTGTTTTGGTAGAAAAACAACAATTTTTGCCACTTTAATACCCGTATTAAAGGAAAAATGCCTATCTTTGCACCAAATATTCCGAAAATTATGATGAAAAATATGAAGAGATATTTAATGCACTTGGCGTGTGCGGTGTTTGCTCTTGTTGCTATGACAAGTTGCGAAGGTTTTGAGGTAAATTGGGGCAATGGCGGTAACGGTGACAACGGAGAGGATGTCGTAAGCGTTGAGTTGGCGAGATGTTGGCACTTGGTGAGCTTCTGCGGTGTAGAGGCAGAGGCGGATATCTATATCGACCTCGGCAAGGATGGTAAGTTTGCTATCTATCAGCGTACCGAGGAGTTGGAATATACGGTGTTTAACGGCACCTACACGGCCGACGAGGAGAATTCGCTGTTGCAGGGCGTTTATAGCGATGGCGAAGCGTGGGCAAGCAGCTATCACTACACCGTAGATAAGGAGGCAAAGACGCTGACCTTGGAGAGTGTGGAACGCCCTTCGGAGGTGTCGATTTACGAGTTGTCGAAGGTGCCTGCATCGGCAACTGCAAATACCAGAAGTGCCTCGGCAAGTGATGTTAAACCGTTGTAAAAGAGTGGGAAGATGAAGAAGATTTTATATATATTGTCGGCAGTAGCTCTGTTTTCGGCTTGTACGGCAGATTTGGAGGATCAGCAGGTTGTTGTTGAGAGCAACCCTGCGAATGCAAAGATTTTGAACACCTCGACCAATTGTGTCGGTGGCTCGATTATCGTTCGTTTTAACCCTTCGGCAGAGAGCCGTTTGGCGGAGTGCGCTACTCGTAGCGGTGCAACTCGCACGGGCGTTAGCGGCGTAGATGCAGTACTCGACGAGGTTAGCGGATATTCGGTAGAGCCGTTGTATGTCGTAACCGAGAAAAATCGAGAGAAGGTCTATGCGGGTGGTTATCACTTGTGGTATGAGCTTCACTTCGACAAGTCGAGCGATATGGAGGCGGTGGCTGCGAAGTTGGCAAATGTTGCCGAGGTGCAGAGGGTGCAATATGTGCATCAAATCAAGCGTATCGGAGCGCCAAAACTCTCGACAAAGAGCGTAGCTGGCGAGCCCTCGACTACTCGTGCCACTTCGACAATTCCGTTCAATGACACCTACCGCAAGTCGCAGTGGGGATTGGAGAACTTGGGCGATTTGAAAGACGGCGGCTATGTCAGAAACCTGCCGGAGGCTGTTGCCGGTGCTGATGTAAATGTTGTTCCTGCGTGGAAACTTTGCGCAGGCGACCCTTCGATTGTTGTTGCAGTCTTTGACGAGGGTGTGATGAATACCCACGAGGATTTGAAGAGTAATATCTGGGTAAATAAGGCGGAGTTGAATGGTACAGCAAATGTCGATGATGATGGCAACGGCTATAAAGACGATATCTACGGCTTCAACTTTACCACTATGAGTGGAACAATCACGTGGAGCGAGAGAGGCGACACGGGTCACGGCTCACACGTTGCCGGAATTATCGCAGCAGAGAGTAATAATGGCAAAGGAATCTGTGGTATTGCGGGCGGAAGTGGCAATAAGGATGGCGTGAAGCTTATGTCGGTGCAGATTTTTAATGGCGACGATGGTACAACAACTTCTAATTTTGTGCGTGCTGTGCAGTACGCTGCCGATAACGGAGCGCATATTTCGCAGAATAGCTGGGGTTATACTTCTGCCGAGGCAGAAGGTGTAAATTATTGGGAGATGGGTCCTGCTAACGATAGAGATTACAAGTATCAGCTCTCTTCCGAGGCTGGCGCTATGGACTACTTTGTAAAAAATGCTGGAACAGAAGATGGCCCTATTGATGGAGGTTTGCTGATTTTTGCAGGAGGTAACGATACCGCATCTCTTCCGTGCTATCCGGCTGCATACGAGCCTTGTGTGGCTGTTGCTGCAATGACGCCTGCTGCACGACCATCATATTTTAGCAACTATGGTGCCGGTACTGATATTTCGGCTCCGGGTGGTGAAAACCTGTATAAAGATGGCGAGATTCTTTCGACCGTGCCTAATGCTTTCTCGGCATCGGGAAAGCCAAACTATGGCTGGATGCAGGGTACCTCGCAGGCTTGTCCGCACGTTTCGGGTGTAGCAGCCCTCGGTTTGTCCTACGCAAAGAAGCTCGGTAAGCGCTATACTGCCAAGGAGTTCCGCTCGTTGCTTCTCTCGGCAACCAATGACATTACTCCATATTTGGCGGGACGAGTTGTGGTGAATTTTAGCGATGGCAGCAAAGTCGATCTTACCTATCCCGATTACGAGGGTCAGCTCGGCAATGGCTATATCGATGCCTATAAGTTGCTCCTCTCGATTGAGGGTACGCCGTGCAGGGTTGTAGCGGTGGGTGCTACGACAGATGTAGATCTTTCGACCTACTTCGGCGGCGGTATTGCCGATGCAGAATTTGTTAAGGCGGAGGCTTCGGCAGAGGATACCGAGGCGGTCGGCTTGACTATTGGCGAGTACTCGAAGGGCAAAATCAGCATCAAAACCACGAAGGTTGGTACTGCAACAATTACCGTGAAAATGCTCGTTGGTGGTGGCTCACTTGCAGATAAGACCAAGCCATTCCCAACCGAGGTTGTTCGCAAATTCGTGGTGATTTCAAAAGAGAAGGTAGCATCCAACGGCGGTTGGTTGTAAAAATCGTTCTGATTGACTCTTTTTTTGGGTGAAAATATTTCGAAAATCTAAGGTCGAGCGACTCTGCTCGACCTTTTTTATTGCCCCTATAATCCCTATCACCCCTATTACCCCTAAAATAAATTTTAGAGATTTTGCATTTTGCATTTTGAATTCTGAATTTAATTTTGTATCTTTGCGCCAATAGGAATAGTGAACTTAAAAGAAAATGCCGAAGTTGTATGGTGAAAATGCACCTGCGAGAAAGCCTGAATGGCTAAAAATCAGACTCCACAAAAGCGATACTTTTGCGGAGGTGGCTCGCATAGTGCGTGAACACTCTCTCCATACGATTTGCAGCAGCGGACGATGCCCAAATAAGGCAGAATGTTGGAGCAAACGAACTGCCACATTTATGATTTTGGGCGATGTATGTACCCGAGGTTGTCGTTTTTGCGCAACCAAAACAGGCAAACCGTTGCCTCCAAATCCGGTAGAGCCACAGCAAGTGGCGGAGAGTGTGAACCTTATGGGACTTAGGCACGTTGTGGTAACATCTGTTACTCGTGACGACTTGGCCGATGGTGGTGCAGCGCATTGGGCGCAGACCGTTGAGGCCATCAAAGCGAAGAATCCAAACGCAACAATTGAGCTCCTTATTCCTGATTTCGATGCAGTGCCTGCCTCGTTGGAGGTGGTTATGGCATCGGAGCCCGACATTATCGGGCACAACATCGAGACCGTGGAGCGTCTTACACCCGTAGTTCGTGCCAAAGCGACCTATCGCACCTCGTTGGCTGCGTTGCGCTATATGAGCGAGAGGGGAGTAGTGACCAAAAGCGGATTGATGGTAGGACTTGGCGAGAGCGAAGAGGAGGTGGTACAAACCTTGCACGACTTGCGTGATGCAGGCGTGGAGATTGTAACCCTCGGACAGTATCTTCGACCTTCGGAGGAGCAGGTTCCCGTTGCGGAATATATCACCCCCGAAACTTTCGAACGATACCGCCAAATAGCTCTCGATATGGGCTTCCGCCACTGCGCAAGTGGGCCGTTGGTGCGTTCGTCGTACCTTGCCGACGAGGCTCTCTCCTCCATCAAAGCAACACGATAGCGGTTGCTCAAATCTCGATTTTGAAATAGAAAGTTGTTCGGAATTTTGCATTCTGCACTTGCTAATTCTGCATTCTGCATTTTGATTTTGCGCTTGCTAATTTTGCATTTTGCATTCTGAATTTTGAATTTGTATATGCGTGTCGAGTGCAAATGGGTAGGGCGTATGCCTTACAAGGAGTGCTGGGAGTATCAGCAGAGGCTCTTCGACGAACTGCTCGCAAAGCAGGGCGACGGAAGCGATATGGCAGGTACCATCATATTTGTGGAGCATCCGGCAGTATATACGCTTGGTAAGAGCGGCAAGATGAGCAATATGCTTATCGACGAGGAGCGTTTGAAGGCTCTCGGAGCAGAGTTCTACCACATTGACCGTGGTGGTGATATCACATTCCACGGCGAGGGACAGGTGGTCTGCTATCCGATTCTCGACTTGGAGAGGTTGGGCATAGGCTTGCGCCGCTATATTGAAATTTTGGAGGAGAGTATCATCGAAGCGGTTGCCGAGTATGGCATCGAAGGTCGAAGATTAGAGGGCGCAACAGGCGTTTGGCTCTGCGACGAAGTGGAGGGCACAAACGGCGAGAATGTACAGCGCAATTGGCGAAAGATTTGCGCCATAGGTGTCAAGGCATCACGCTTTGTTACGATGCACGGTTTGGCACTGAATGCTTCGACCGATTTGAAGTGGTTTACGATGATTAATCCGTGTGGCTTTGTCGATAAGGGCGTAACCTCTATCTCGAAGGAGTTGGGACGAGAGGTGTCGTTCGACGAGGCGAGCAAGGTGTTGTGCGAGAAGTTGTTAAAGAACTTTGGGCTAACACAGGATTAGACGAGAGTCTAATTGACAATTGATAATTGACAATTGACAATTAAGGGTATTATTAATTTAGGCCTGCGGCGCTTCCCTAAATTCCCTAAACTCTCTAAAACTCTTGCGCCTTGACAAGGGTAGGAGTTTAGAAAACTTAAAAAGAGAAAAAAATTGAAAAAATATATAATAATAAAAATTAACGAGTATGCCTATTCAGAAAAGGTGGGTAGTCAAACCACAGGGCAACTCTCTGACGGTAGACCATATTGCTACCTCGTTGAGGATCCCTTCGGTTTTGGCGAACCTGTTGGTACAAAGAGGCATAGACACAGTAGACAAAGCGAAGAAGTTTTTCAATCCTCGCCTCGAAGATCTGCACAATCCGTTCCTGATGAAGGATATGGAGCGTGCGGTCGAGAGATTGGAGGAGGCGGTTGCCAAGAACCAGAAGATTATGGTCTATGGCGACTACGATGTGGATGGCACAACAGCCGTTGCTCTCGTATATAAATTTCTCCGCCACATCGGACACAACAATCTGATGTTCTACATCCCCGACCGCTATACCGAGGGTTACGGTATTTCGAAGAGGGGTATCGACATTGCCGCAAAGAAGGGAGTGAAGCTTGTAATCGCTCTCGACTGCGGTATTAAGGCTGTCGAAAAGGTGGACTATGCAACACAGAAAGGGGTAGATTTCATTATCTGCGACCATCATCTTCCGGCAGAGGAGATTCCTCGTGCCGTAGCAGTTCTCGACCCGAAGCGCAACGATTGCAACTATCCGTTCGATGAGTTGTCCGGTTGCGGTGTCGGCTTTAAGTTGGTGCAAGCCTATTCGCAAAAGCACAACATTCCGTTTAGCGAAATCGAGCAATTCCTCGACTTGTTGGCGTTGAGTATCGCCTCGGACATCGTCGCCTTGACCGATGAAAATCGTATCTTGGCGCACTATGGTTTGAAGCGATTGAACTCGCAGCCATCGGAGGGCTTGTCCTCGATTATCCGCATCTGCGGTTTGGAGGAGCACAATATCACCATCGACGATATCGTCTTCAAGATTGGCCCACGCATCAATGCGGCAGGTCGTATGCGTATGGACGAGTATCCCGAGGATTCGGTGCCGTCGGGTGGCTATGCTGCGGTTAAGTTGCTCGTAGAGGGTGACGAGGATGCCGCACGAGAGCTTGGCGAGGGTATCGACAACTACAACCAGGACCGCAAGAAGGAGGATCGCTCGGTAACCATCGAGGCGCACGAGCTGGTGGAGAACAATCCGCAGTTGAAGGCGCAGAAGAGCATCGTAATCTACAATCCGAAGTGGATGAAGGGTATCGTGGGTATTGTGGCATCACGCCTTATCGAGACCTACTATCGCCCTACGGTGGTGCTCACCCAGAGCAATGGTTTCGTGACAGGCTCGGCTCGCTCGATTGCAGGTTTTGACCTCTATCAGGCGGTGGAGTCGTGCTCCGACCTCTTGGAGAACTTTGGTGGCCATATGTACGCCGCAGGTCTTACGATGAAACCTGAGAATGTCGAGGAGTTTAAGCGTCGTTTCAACCAATATGTCGAGGATAATATCGACCCTAAGAGCCTTATTCCGCAGGTCGAGATTGATAGTTTGCTCTCGTTTGGCGATATCACTCCAACCTTCTTCCACGAGCTCAATCGCTTCCAGCCATTTGGTCCGGGCAACAACCTCCCTGTTTTTGCATCGGAGCAGTGTGTGAATAATGGCGATGCTAAGTTGGTGGGTGCCGATGCCGAGCACTTGCGTATGGACCTTGTGCAGCGTTCTGCTCCATCAGCTCGTATGCAGACGATAGCCTTCCAGCAACCAACCCACTACGAGTGGGTGCGTGCCGGTCGCCCAATCGACATTTGCTACCAGATTATCGAAAACAACTACCGTGGCAAAGCTTCATTACAGCTGCGAATTAAGGATATCAAAAAATAAAAGGCTCGTTTGAGCCTTTTATTTTTTAAAGCCAATGGCTAATGGCCAATGGCTAAAAGCAAAAAAGGCGGTGAACTTCACCGCCTTTTCTCTATATTATAGTCTATCTACTAACCGCACTTCGAGTAGCCGCACGACAGACAGGTGAGACAACCATTCTGGTATGCCATCTGCTCCTGACCGCACTGTGGACACTTACCCTTCGAACGGGTACCATCCTCGATATACTGCTTCAAGGCACGCTTAACACCATTCTTCCAAGTGTTGATATTCTCGTCGTCGAGGTGTAAGCCGTCAATCAACGCCACAACCTTCTCGATTGGCATATGGTAGCGCAATACACCCGAAATCAACTTCGCATAGTTCCAGAAACTCTCGTCGAACAAGCGTGAGATACCTCCGATGGTGTTGGTGTAGCCATAGCGGTCGGTGTATTGGAAGTCGTAACGCTTTGTACCATCCTCCTCACGAACCTTAATAATGTTTCCGTGAGTAATCTTTGGTGGGATGTACATTGCGTCATCCTCAATCTTACCGGTGAAGATCTCGTATGGGTGTCCGTCGAGCTTACCTACGAATGCAATCCACATCTCCGAGCCGTTCTTGAAGCGGATGACATCTGCCGGAATCGACTTAGGGCGACGATTCTCGCCTGTTGCCTCCTCGCACTTCTTAGGCTCAGCCTTCTTGCTCTTCTTGTCAACCAAGACACCTGCACGGCAACCGTCACGATATACGGTGATACCCTTACAGCCCGACTCCCAAGCGGTGCGATATACATCGGCAACGATCTCCTCCGAGATGTTGTTTGGAAGATTTACGGTAACCGAAATCGAGTGGTCAACCCACTTCTGAATTGCACCCTGCATCTTAACCTTTGCTACCCAGTCGATATCGTTTGCGGTAGCCTTGTGGTATGGCGATGCTGCAACCCACTTATCCAACTCCTCGTCGCTGATGGTGTTGAGGCGTGAGATGTCGTAGCCATTGATGCGCAACCAATCTACGAACTTGTGGTGATATACATTGTACTCCTCGAATACCTGTCCCTGCTCGTCAGTAAATGTAGAGATAACCTTATTGTCGTGATCCGATGGGTTAATCTTGCGACGACGCTTATATACAGGGCGGAACACAGGCTCGATACCCGAAGTTGTCTGCGACATCAACGATGTGGTACCTGTTGGAGCAATTGTAAGCATTGCGATATTACGACGACCATACTTAACCATCTCCTCGTAGAGCGATGCATCGGCATCTTTCAGACGGTTAATCATTGGGTTGTTCTTCTCCTTCTCGGCGTTGAATACGGTGAAAGGACCACGCACACGAGCCATATTTACCGACTCACGGTAAGCCTCTACGGCCAAGGTCTGGTGTACCTTTGTAGCGAAGTCGAGAGCCTTGTTCGAGCCGTAGCGCAAACCGAGTGCTGCCAACATATCGCCCTCGGCAGTGATACCGAGACCTGTACGGCGACCTTTGAGTGCCATATCCTTAATCTTGTGCCACAAGTCGAGCTCTACACGGCGAACATCCTTATCCTCCGGGTCCGAAGCGATCTTCTCGATGATGAGGTCAATCTTCTCCAACTCCAAGTCGATGATATCATCCATCAAGTGCATAGCCTTGTGAACATGCTTCTTGAAGAGGTCGAAGTTGAACGATGCATCCTTGGTGAATGGGTTCTCAACATACGAGTAGAGGTTGATTGCCAACAGACGACAGCTGTCGTATGGACACAACGGAATCTCGCCACAAGGGTTTGTCGAAACGGTTACGAAGCCCTCGTCAGCGTAGCAGTCAGGCACACTCTCACGGATGATGGTATCCCAGAACAATACGCCTGGTTCTGCCGACTTCCACGCATTGTGGATAATCTTGCTCCACAACTTCGATGCGTCGATATTCTGCACAACCTTTGGCTTATCGGCGTTGATAGGGAACTGCTGAGTGTAGGTGCGACCCTCGATAGCTGCACGCATAAACTCGTCGTCAATCTTTACCGATACATTTGCTCCTGTCACCTTGTTGGTGTCGAGCTTTGCATCAATAAACTTCTCCGAATCGGGGTGCTTGATAGAGATCGAGAGCATCAACGCTCCACGACGACCATCCTGAGCAACCTCACGAGTAGAGTTCGAGTAACGCTCCATAAATGGAACGATACCTGTCGAGGTGAGTGCCGAGTTCAATACAGGGCTTCCCGAAGGGCGGATGTGCGAGAGGTCGTGACCTACGCCACCACGACGCTTCATCAACTGTACCTGCTCCTCATCCATACGGAAGATACCGCCATACGAGTCAGCAGGGTTCTTGTGACCAATTACGAAACAATTCGACAGGGATGCAACCTGCAAGTTGTTGCCGATACCGGTCATAGGACCTCCCTGTGGGATGATGTAGCGGAAGTGGTCGAGCAGGTCGAAAATCTCCTGCTCCGAGAGAGCCTCACCGTACTTGTTCTCGATACGGGCGAGCTCCTTTGCCAGACGGTAGTGCATCTGCTCGGGCGATGACTCGTAGATGTTACCCTGCGAATCCTTCAAGGCATACTTGCTAACCCACACTGTAGCAGCGAGTTCGTCACCTCCGAAGTACTCCTTCGAGGCAGCGACAGCGTCAGCGTACTGGACTTTTTTAAGAGTCGAGTTATTCTTCATTATATATATGGTATTAAATTATTGTTCCCTATTGGGTGGAAATACCCTCCTTTGGGGAGGGCGTTCTTCCGAGTTTTACCGATACAAAGTTAGGGCCTTTCGCAAGAAAAAAGCAACTAAATTTGGGCAGTTTATTGACAGGTTATTAACAATTATTTTCAACCTTTGTTGTAGGGTAGTAGGAGGCGGTTTTGTGAAAATTCAAAATGCAAAATTATTTTTTATCTCTCCACTCTCCACTCTCCACTCTCCACTCTCAACTCCTAAACCTTCTCATCATCGGAGTATCCTTAAACTCCTCTCTGTCGGGTGTTTGCTCTACGGGGTTGAAGAGCGGTGCAAATAGAGGGTTGGTAAAGTGGGGTGCTTTGCGGTTGTAGGGGCAGACTGTTTGGCACTCGTCGCAGCCGAAAATCCAGCCGTGGAGGTCGCAACTTTCGCCCTCGCCACGACGCTCGATTGTGGCGCACGAAATACAGCGAGAGGTGTCTATATGTCGCTCTTTTACAGCACTATTCGGGCAGGCATCCACGCATCGTCGGCACTCTCCGCAACCCACCGTTTCGAGTGGTTTGTCGTACTCGTCGCACTCGGCAGTCATCACTACCTCGCCCAACAGAATAAACGAGCCAAATTGGGGCGTTACGAGCAATGATTGTCGCCCTATCCAACCCAAGCCCGCCTCGACGGCATAGCGCTTCTCGAAGATGGGCGCACTATCCACAAAACAGCGAGCCGAGAGGGCGGGATTAACCTCTTTGAGTAGCTTGCAGAGGTCGAACAACATCTGCTTTATGGTGGTGTGGTAGTCGGTGGTGCAGGCGTAGGATGCGACCTTTGCCGAGTGGTCGGCAGGGTAGCCCTCGCTTACCGAATTTTTGTAGGCTACGGCACACACAATCACGCTCTTTGCACCCTCCACGAGGAGGTTTGCATCGGCTCGGCACTCGATGTTCCTTTTGAGATACTCCAACGAGGAGGCGTAGCCACGCTCTATCCACCCTTCGAGGAAGGCTCTATCATCCTCGAACTTACGATATTGCGCCACTCCGCAGAGGTCGAACCCAACCTCGTGTGCCAACTCCTTTATTTGCGATAATTTGAACATCGGACTGCAAATTTTCGTACAAATGTACATTTATTTAGGAAAAAACCATATTTTTGCAGATGATATTGGTGGATTATAACTGCCATTTTGTTGAAAAGCAGTGCCACCAGCAGTACAAACTTATTTTTCAAACTACTTTATGAAGTTGAATACACTTTACGAAATTCTGAACAATAGTGTGAAGAGTTTCTCGGAGCGTATAGCCTTTTCGCTGTGGAGAGGCGCAAGCTACACCTACAAGCAGGTGGGCGAAAAAGTAGCCGAGGTACAAGAGTTGCTCCGCTCGGCAGGTCTTAAAAAGGGCGATAAGGTCGTCTTGCTCAGTAGCAATATGCCCAACTGGGGTGTTTGCTACTTTGCTATTACTACGGGAGGCTATACGGTAGTTCCCGTATTGCCTGATTTTACATCGGCAGACCTCGACCGCATTGTTGAGCACTCGGAGGCGAAGGCTATGTGCGTTTCGGATAAACTCTTTACCAAGATCTCGAAGGAGGTTTCGGCAAAGTTGAATATCATCATCCGCACCAAGAACCTCTCGGTACTCTCGCAGAATGTTGAGGCGGAGGGTGAATTGACCATTCCACAGCCAGAGGATTTGGCGGCTATCATCTACACTTCGGGAACGACTTCGCAGCCGAAGGGCGTGATGCTCTCGCACTATAACCTCGCATCGCAGATGTGGCTAATTGACCCGTTGTTCCTTGTGCGAGAAGATGATATCTTCCTCTCTGTGTTGCCTATGGCTCACACCTACGAGTGTACTCTCGGACTCATCTTGGCGTTCTATCACGGCTCGCATGTGGTCTACCTCGACAAGGCTCCAACCGTTTCGGTGTTGTTGCCAGCATTGACCGAGGTGCGCCCTACAATTATGCTCACCGTGCCACTCATCATCGAGAAGATTTTCAAGGGCAAGGTAAAGAAGACCTTCACCTCGAACGCCTTTATGAACGCCCTCTATGGTGTTGGCTTCATCCGTCGCTACTTGCACCGCATTGCGGGTAAGAAGTTGGCAAAGACCTTCGGTGGTCGCATCCGCTTCTTCGGTATCGGAGGCTCGAAGCTCGACGGCGAGGTTGAGCAGTTCCTCTTGGATGCAAACTTCATCTACGATGTTGGCTATGGCTTGACCGAGACCGCACCGCTTATTGCAGGTATGGTCGATGGTATGTTGCGCCACGGCTCTACGGGTCCAATCTTGAAGGGTATCGAGTACCGCTTGGAGAATGTAGACGAGAAGACAGGCATTGGCGAGTTGGTTGTGAAGAGTCCGTCGCAGATGTTGGGCTATTACAAGAACCCTGAGGCTACGGCTGCGGCATTCACCGAGGATGGCTTCTTCCGCACCGGCGACCTCTGCTGCTTCGATAAGGATGGTTGGCTCTACATTAAGGGTCGCTCCAAGAATATGATTCTCGGTCCAAGTGGCGAGAATATCTATCCCGAGGATATCGAGAATGTCCTCAATTCGCATGTATTTATCTCTGAATCAGTGGTTACCGAGTCGGAGGGTAAACTTGTGGCACTCGTGCATTTCGACACCGAGGCTATCGAGGCGAAGTACTCCGAGATGGTCGATACCTGGCACAAGAAGAAGCACGAGTTCGACCTCTTCAAGGAGGATCTTATGCGAGAGATTAAGCAGTATGTAAACGAGCGAGTAAATCGCTACTCCAAAATCTCCGATGTTGTCGAGGAGGAGCAGGAGTTTGAAAAGACTGCTACAAAGAAGATTCGTCGTTTCCTCTACACCGGCAAAGGCAAAAAAAACTAAAATCGTTCTGATTGGCTCTTTTTGCACGAGTGCGTCGGACACCGAAATGCTCACATAGGCTTACTATGCTGCGCTTTCGTTGCCTAGCATCGCACAAAAATAGCTCAATCATCTCCGATTTTGATTAGGTGGAGAGGGTAGTGTCATTGCGGCATTATCCTCTCTTCTTTTGCGATGCACCACATCTCACGACTTCTGACAAGAAACGGAAAATCGTTTTGATTAATCATCTCCGATTTTGATTAGGTGGAGAGGGTAGTGTCATTGCGACATTATCCTCTCTATTTGCGCTGTTTTTTTTTAGAATTGCTACTTGTACTGTCATTCCTAAACTCCCTAAACTCCCTAAACTCCCTATTCTCCCTATTACCCCTAATATCCTCTAACGCCTCTAACGCCTCTAACGCCTCTACCTCCCTCTACCCCCCCCCTCAAAAAATAATTTTTAATTTTTAATTAAAAAATGCATACTTTTTGCTATCTTTGTGCGTTTATTGTCTAAATGGGCAGAGAATATATGGAACAAAAGATATTTAAGCGTTGGAATCGTATTGTGGGTTGGGCGGTATTTGCCATTGCGGCATTGACCTATCTGCTCACCATCGAGCCATCGTCATCGCTTTGGGATTGTGGTGAGTTTGTAGCCACTTCGTACAAGTTGGAGGTGGGACACCCTCCTGGGGCACCACTCTTTATGCTCTTGGCACGCATCGCCACGATGTTTGCACCATCGAGCTACTATGTACCTCATATGGTGAATGGAATGAATGCCTTGGCGAGTGCCTTCTGCATCTTGTTCTTGTTCTGGACTATCACCCACATCGCACGCCGTCTTTTCACCCGTGAGGGCAAGCCTCTCACTGCGGCAAATGCCATTGCGGTACTCGGTGCGGGTGCAGTAGGAGCATTGGCATACACCTTCACCGACACCTTCTGGTTCTCGGCAGTCGAGGGCGAGGTTTATGCCCTCTCGTCGATGTTTACGGCATTGGTTGTGTGGCTTATGTTGCGCTGGGAGGAGGAGGCCGACGAGCCTCACTCGGCACGCTGGATAGTACTTATCGCCTACCTTATGGGTCTGTCTATTGGTGTGCATATCCTCAACTTGTTGACCATCCCAGCCTTGGTATTCATCTACTACTTCCGCAAGTATAAGAATATCACTTTGAAGGGCTTGGCACTCGTAACATTGTTGGCGTGTGCGATTTTGCTCGTTCTCAATGGTATCATCATTCCATATACCGTCTATTTCGGTGCTATGGTCGATGTCTTCTTCGTGAATACGCTCGGCGCACCTGTCAATATGGGTATTGTGCTCTTTGTGTTTGCGATGTTTGGCGCACTCGGCACGGCAATCTACTACACCCACCGCAAGGGTAAGCGTCTTTGGAACTTGGTGGCGGTGTGTGTTACGATGATTATGCTCGGCTTCTCGTCGTATGCCTCGGTAACTATTCGTGCATCGGTAAATCCACCGATGAACTCGAATAACCCCGACGACCCTATGGCGTTGCTCTCGATGCTCAATCGTGACCAATATGGCAATCGCCCACTCTTGTATGGTGCATCGTATGCGGCACCCGTAGAGAGCTACACCGAGAAGGAGTTCTACCACTACAATGCCGAGAAGAAGCAGTACGAGAAGCGCACAACGGTAGATGACTATGTCTATCCCGACAAGTTCAAGCACCTCTTCCCACGAATGTGGAACTATATGAAGTCGGAGAAGGACTACAAATCGTGGGCAGCATATCGCACCAAGATGGACTTTGTGCGTGATGAACAGGGTAATATCCTCTACGACGAAAATGGCAAACCGCAACGCCAAGAGGTTTTGGACTTTGGTCGCAAGGTGCCGTACTACGATGGCGAGAGTCGTCGCACAATCGTCGAGCCTACATTCTTGGAGAACCTGAACTACTTCTTCTCCTACCAGCTCAACTATATGTATTGGCGCTACTTCCTCTGGAACTTTGTAGGTCGCCAAGACGATATACAGGCCGAGTCGGTAACCATTACCAACGGTAATTGGCTTACGGGCATAAAGGCGATAGACTCGCTCTACCTCGGACCACAGGATAATCTCCCACGAGAGATGGAGAGCAACAAGGCGAGAAATACCTACTTCCTCTTGCCATTCCTGCTCGGAATTATCGGTTTGATTTACCAGCTCAATCGTGACCCTCGCAACTTTACCGTTGTGATGTGGTTGTTTGTGATGATGGGTATTGCGTTGGTGGTCTATTTTAACTCTTCGCCAGGCGAGGTGCGTGAGCGAGATTATGTATATGCCGGCTCGTTCTACGCCTTCTCTATGTGGATAGGCTTGGGTGTGTTGGCGCTCTACGACCTCTTGTGCAAGGCGTTGAAGAAGAATCACAAGGCTGCTGCTGCAGTGGCAACCGTGGTGGCTATGGCAGTGCCTACAATCCTCTGCGCCCAGAATTGGGACGACCACGACCGCTCGCATCGAACTATGGCTCGTGACTTGGGCTACAACTACCTCTCCTCGATTGTCGAGAAGGAGGGTGTGTCGCCGATAATCGTCAATTATGGCGATAACGATACCTTCCCGTTGTGGTTTAATCAGGAGGTCGATGGCGTGCGCCCCGATGTCCGCATTATGAATTCGAGCTACCTCGATGGCGAGTGGTATGTCGATGAGATGAAGTGCAAGGCGAACGATGCCGAGGGCATTCCGTTCTCGTTGCCGAGCCACAAATATACCTTTACGAACGATTGGGTGCCTGTGAATTCGCAGATTGACCGTGTGGTCGATGCCAAGCAGGTTATGGAGTTTGTGCGTAGCGATGACCGCCGTACAAAGATGGACTTGGGCTATGGCGAGCCTGCCGACTACCTCCCAACCAAGCGCATCGCTCTGCCTGTGGATAAGGATGCAGCTATCGCTTCGGGCATTGTGGCGGAGAAGGATCGTGATTTGATGGTAGATACCGTCTATATCAACATCAACGCCACCTCGCTCTCTCGTTCGGAGTTGATGTTGCTCGATATGCTCAGCCACTTCGATTGGAAACGCCCAATCTACTTCACGCAGGTCTATGTATTGCAGAAGTTTGGCTTGTTGGACTACTTGCAGTTCGATGGCTATGCATACCGCTTTGTGCCGATTTTGACCCCTTATCGAGATACTTGGAGCATTGGTCGCATCGATGCTGACTACGCCTACGACAAGTTGATGCACACCTTCCGCTATGGCAACCTTGCCGACAAGCGTGTCTATGTCGACGAATTTACGCAGTACAACCTCAAAGTCTCCCGCACCCGAGAGGCGTTTGCCCGTGTTGCTCGTGAGTATATCAAGCAGGGCAACTCGAAGCGTGCCGAGGAGTTGCTCGACAGAGGTTTGGCAGTACTGCCGACCGAGCAGATTCGCTTCACCGAGGCCAACACCTTCCCATTTATCGAGTGCTACTACGACCTCGGCTTGAACGAGAAGGGCGATGCATTGCTCTTGGCGTATGGCGATAACCTTATCGACTATATCGAGTACTACTTGCAGTTCGAGGGTGTACAGGGCGACTTGGTGGCGGATATAATGTACGATAAACTCGATGAGTTGTCACGCCTCTACTACCTCGCCGCCTACTACAACCGTGAGGATGTAATCTACGGCATCAACGAGTACTACCGTTCGCTCGGCGCCGAGGATAAAGACCTGATTCTCTCACAACGAGAGAAGGATTCGCTCGGAATACAAGGCAAACCGAAAACAGAGTTTTAATTGATAATTGATAATTGAAAATGGACAATTAAAGGTATTTTATATTTATTGTCTATTATATACTTAAATTAAAATATTAAAAACGGAGTTTTTACCATAATTATCAATTGTCAACTGTCAATTGTCAATTCAAAAATAAAAGATATGGCTACACCAAAACTTACACTTTACAACACGCTTACTCGCCGGAAGGAGGAGTTTAAGCCTTTGAACGAAGGTCGTGTGGGTATGTATGTCTGCGGACCAACCGTATATGGCGACCCGCATCTCGGACACACACGCCCTGCAATCACCTTCGACCTCTTGTTCCGCTACTTGAAGGCGGAGGGCTACAAGGTGCGCTATGTGCGTAATATCACCGATGTAGGTCACCTCGAACACGATGCCGACGAGGGCGAGGACAAAATCGCAAAGAAGGCTCGTTTGGAGCAGTTGGAGCCTATGGAGGTTGCCCACTACTACACCGAGCGCTACAAGACCTTTATGGCGAAGTTGGGCGTGCAAACCCCTTCTATTGAGCCTCACGCTTCGGGCCACATCATTGAGCAGATTGACTTCGTGAAGCGCATCTTCGATGCAGGTTATGCCTACGAGTCGAATGGCTCAATCTATTTCGATGTTGAGAAGTACAACCACGACCATAAATACGGCATCTTGTCGGGCCGTAATCTTGACGATATCGTAACCGACACCCGTCAGCTCGATGGTCAGCAGGATAAGAAGCACTCCTTCGACTTTGCGTTGTGGAAGAAGGCTTCGCCAGAGCATATTATGCGTTGGCCTTCGCCGTGGAGCGATGGTTTCCCTGGTTGGCATATGGAGTGTTCGGCAATGAGTACCAAGTACCTCGGCGAGCAGTTCGATATCCACGGTGGCGGTATGGACTTGATGTTCCCACACCACGAGTGCGAGATTGCACAATCTACCGCTGCGCTCGGACACGACTCGGCTCGCTATTGGGTACACAACAATATGATTACCATCAACGGCAAGAAGATGGGTAAGTCGTACAACAACTTTATCACCCTCGAACAGATGTTCAATGGCGACCACCCTGCATTGGAGCAGGCATACTCGCCAATGACCGTGCGCTTCTTCATCTTGCAGGCGCACTACCGCTCAACCCTCGACTTTTCGAATGAGGCGTTGCAGGCAGCAGAGAAGGGACTCGACCGCCTTATGAAGGGTATCGAGGCACTCCACAAGGCCCCTGTGTCGGCTGTTTCGTCGTTCGATGTTAATGAGATTGAGAGCCGTTGTGCCGAGGCTATGGCAGACGATTTGAACTCGCCAATTGTAATCTCTACGATGTTCGACTATGTTCGCCTCTTCAACCAACTTTCGGAGGGCAAGCAGACCCTTACTGCCGAGGATAAGGCAAAGGCTATTGCAACCGTTAATCGTTGGGTATTCGAGATTCTTGGTCTTGAAAACGAGAAGGCCGAGGCAACAGGTGGCAAGGATATGGTTTCGCCACTTGTAACTATGCTCCTCGATATGCGTATGCAGGCGAAGGCGGATAAGAATTGGGCGCTCTCTGACGAGATTCGTGATAAACTCACCGCAATCGGCATCAGAGTTAAAGACCGTAAGGACGGTTACGACTGGGAAATCGAGTAAAAAATCATTCTGATTGGTAAATTTTACACCGCTCTGCGATAAGCGAGCTCCTCACATAGGTTTACTATGCTGCGGGCTCGCTTTCTTGTTTGGTGCAAAATTTCCTCAATCATCTCTGATTTTTGGGGGGCGTTAGAGTCGTTAGGGGCGTTAGAGGAATTAAAAAATCCTCAATTCTCAATTCTCAATCCTCAATCCTCAATTTAACTCCTAACTGCTTTTACTCTCAACTCTCAACTTTCAACTCTCCACTCTCCACTCTCAACTTTTTAGTGTGTCGCCTGATACCACTCGGTCTTCGACCAGTCGTCGGTATAGTGCTCGACCATTGCCGAGGTGGAGATGCCACTGTAATAGTTTACATCGTGGTAGTATATGCCGTTGCTACCGTATGCCGAGTAGAATTGGTCGGTATGGTAGCGTGAAGTCACGGTCTTATCTAACTGCTTTTTGAATGTTGCTGCCACGGTAGCATCTGCGCACGACTGCTCGACCATATCTCCCAAGTCGTAGAAGGAGTGAGGGTTTTGTCCCTCGTAGTACTGCACATTATCGAGCGAGAAGCCACTCTTTACACCTGCGCTATTCACCTCTTTCATCGCCTGTGCCAAAGCCTCCAACTCCGAGCACTTTGTTAGAGCCACGCACGCCGACTTTGTTACCGCCTCGGTCTTGTAGTAGTTGACATACCCACTGCAAATCTTGTCGAGGTCGTAGCTTGTGCCACCATTCTGCAACATATATTGCATAATCTTGGCGTAAGGGAAGCCGTAGCCCATAACCTCGCACGGCGAGCCGATAATGTAGTCTGCCACATTGCGCATTGCGTATGCGCTCTCCACATTGCCCATAAAGCAGGCATCGAAGAGTATGTAGTCGAACTTTATGTTGTTCTTCTCGATTGCCGAGGCAATCTCCTCGACATTGTAACGAGTTCTCTCCTTATCGCCCAGGTGTCGGGTCATCTCGGCATTCTCGTTGCGCTTCCACAGCGTTGCAGGGTCTAAGCCCAAGCGCATAAGGTGGCGTGACAGAATTGCAGATGGGGTCTTTGGTACCCATCCCAAGCCGTGCGAGCCGATGACCAAGGCGTATTTCTCGGCAGGAGCGAAATTCAAAATTCTGCTCAAATTCTTATCGAAGAGGGCCGAGTCGTAGCCATTGCTTGGCAGAAATATGATATCCTGAATCTTATCCTTCACCGCCTTGCCGAGGGTTGCATCGTAGCGCAACTCGTAGAGTGTAGCGTTGTAGAGATCGGAGCCGTTATTGTTGTTTTCGATCAATACCATAACCTGTGCATCGCCCTGAATGCCACCACTCAACGCTTCGAGCATTTTGTTTATGTTCTGCTCAAAATAGTAGTTTAGGGCGGTACCTATAAACTGCACGATGATAGTCTGCGAAGCCTTTGCCTTGCGCTGTCGCACCTTGATGGTGGTCGAGCACTCAGAAATACCTGCGACCGAAATCGTTATCTCTCCCAACTCCAACGCTTCGGAGGTCGAATTACCCATCTTTGACCTCACGGTAAAGGTCTTGTTATCCTTTGTTGTGATGTCGAATTTGTCGGATAGGGTAGAGGCCTCCACCTCGAAGTCGCTATCTACTACAAAGATGTTTTCGCCACCCTCTCGGCTCGGCAGAAGCACCTCTCTGCGGTCGAGCACGATTGCCGATATCTGCGTAACCTCGATTTTGCTCTCCTGCATTACACCACCGACCTTGAAACCTATGGTGCCGATTTTTCTATCTTCGGCAGCGAGATTCTCCTCGGTGGCAGTGACGGTCAGAGTATATTCGTTCTTCTCGTTCTTCTCGCCAAGCGAAGCCGAAATCTCCCCCTCTGCGACGAGCTCTACATCGTCGTTGCTCGACACAAAGAGCAACGAACCCTTTGCTCCACGCTTGGCGTCGAGGTTGATTTTGTCGCCTTTGGGCAGACGAATCTGTGGCAGCTGATATGCCGAAATGCCCACAAAGCGGGTTGAGAGCAACTTGAAATTCAAATCGCTCAATCGAATGGTATCTGCCGAGTTGTTCGACTGCGAAGGTGTCGCTACAACCCTAATCTCCTCGAAATTCTCGCTCTTGGCACCACTCGACGGGTTGCACGAAAAGCCCTTATAGTCGATAATCGACCAATCGTGCTTGGCAATGAACGAGAATGTCGAACTTACGCCCTCGGTGCCTTCGAGCATAAGTTTGCGGTCACTGAAACCCGAGGTCAACTGTAAATCGTTTATGCTTGCCTTTTGTCCGCCATTGATGCAGCCCACCATAAAGGCAGACAAAATAGTTGCTAATATTATCGTAAATCTCTTCATAAATCTATCCAATATCCACTATTTATACTCTTGTGGTTTGAGGTTATTAAATTGCCAAGTGCGCTCACGCTTGAAGGTGTAGTTCTCGGGCTTATTCCAATAGACTCGGCTATAATCGAAGTAGTAACCCTTAACCCTATCTCGTGGGCGGTCGAATGGTACAAACTCTACGGTGCGACTCATAATCTGCCCCTTGCGGTAGCCGATACTCTTCGATGCTATGAGGTCGGTGCCGTGCGAGAACATTATAATATGCATCGGCGTCTTCTCCTTCAAGCCGTCGCCCGAACGCTCAATGCAGCGCAATATGCCGTTCAGGTGGTTGGCGTATGCCCCCTCACGCACCTTGTCGCCCGAAGCTCCGTAGGCATATACCAGGATGTTGAGCAGTGTAGGCGAGAATGGGTCGTGCTCCATTGCTGCTATGCCGGCTGCAATCAACTCGTCGATGTCGTGCACCGATGGGGTGTCGATCGAAAGGCGAGCCATAATCTCCTGCACACGAGTCATTGCCGAATTTACTTCGAGTGGCTTGTACGATGGTTGAAAAGCGTAGCCGTAGTAGAGGTGGTGATACTCCTGCTCCGACAGGCTCTTGCCCTCCTTGTATCGCAATATCAAATTTGGATAATAGAGGGGCGAATTGGCATCGTTTATATTTGCGAAAATAAGGTCGTTGTTCGGGGTTTGTGCCACGGCTGACAATACCACGAACAGAGCTGAAAGGGTTGTGAAAATACGCTTCATATCGACCTATTAACGCTTCTTGTACTACTTTTCGTACTCCGCAATTTGACTTTTTAACTTCGCCTGCAACGCCTCGCTGCCCGAAACAAGCGGCAGACGCATAGTGTTTGTGCAGACACCCTTCAAGTAGAGAGCCGTCTTTACACCCACAGGGTTACCCTCCTCGAAGAGCGATGAAATGATTCCGTCGAGCGCCTTTAACTTCTGCTCCGCCTCCTCGGTGTTGCCGTCGAGAGCCAACGAAACAACCTCTTTGGTCTCGGCAGGGTAGGCGTTTGCCAATACCGAGATGACACCCACGCCACCTCGCTTTATCACCTCTACGGTCAAGCCGTCATCGCCCGAGATAAGCAAGAAATCACTCGGAGCAAGAGCCTTGATTTGCTCCATCTGCTCCAAGTTGCCCGAAGCCTCCTTCACACCGATGATGTTGTCGCAGTCGGTAGCCAGACGGGCGATAGTCTCGGGAGCCATATTCACACCTGTTCTGCCAGGAATGTTGTAGAGCATAACAGGGAGTGGCGACGCCTCGGCAATAGCCTTGAAGTGCTGATACAGACCCTCTTGATTTGGTTTGTTGTAGTATGGATTGACACTCAAAACAGCGTCGTAACCACGCAAATCCCAAGTGCGAAGTGTCTTTACGACATCGTGTGTGCAGTTGCCACCCACGCCGACCATCAACTTCACTCGCCCTGCAACTCTATCACGCACAAAACGAATAAGAGCCTTGCGCTCATCGGTCGAGAGGGTAGGTGTCTCGCCCGTAGTGCCGAGCACGAGAATGTAATCTACGCCACCTGCAATGAGGCTATCCACAATCTTTGCAACCGCAGCAAAATCTATCGCTCCATTCTCCATAAACGGAGTGACCAATGCAACGCCCAAACCTTTGAATATAGTTCTCTCCATATCCTATAACTTAAAACAGGCTACCCTGTATAATCTCTTCTTTTTTACTCTCTGCCTCTACAACGATATTTGCAGAGCCATTATTTTGTTTTTCGCCACCGATAAGGGCTATGAAATCGCTCTCCGAGAGAATTTTTACGCCCAGCTTCTCCGCCTTCTGCAACTTTGCAGGTCCCATATTCTCGCCCGCCACGATAAAGTCGGTATTTGCCGATACGCCCGACTGATTCTTTCCGCCGTGCAACTCAATGAGCTCCTTCAACTCGTCACGAGTGTGGTCGAGGAACTTGCCCGAGATGACGATATTTTTACCCTCCAAACAGTTCGAGTGCAACACCTTCGCCTCCTCCTCGAATTGCAGACCTGCCTCTCGCAGTCGCTCCACGATGGCGATATTCTGCTCGTCGGCAAAGTACTCCAAAATCGCATCGGCAATCTTGTCGCCCACCTCCTCGGCTTCGAGCAACTGCTCTTTCGATGCAGACATTACAGCATCGAGCCTCTTGAAGTGTGCAGCGAGATATTTAGCGGTGGTTTCGCCCACAAAACGAATACCCAAGCCGAACAACACTCTTGCAAAAGGCACCTCCTTCGAAGCGTTTATGCTGCGGATAATATTGTCTGCCGACTTCTCGCCTAAGCGTGGCAAAACTGCCAAATCGACCGCCTTCAAGTCGTAGATATCGGCGATATTGTTCAACAGACCGCTCTCGTGCAGCAACTCAACGGTCTCGTTGCCCAAGCCGTCGATGTCGAGTGCCTTGCGACGGATGAAATGGACTATGCGACCGAGAATTTGAGGTCGGCAACCACCCTGATTAGGGCAGTAGTGCTTCGCCTCGCCCTCGTAGCGCACCAATGGTGTGCCACATTCAGGGCACTCCGTAATATATTGGAATGGTTGGCTCTCGGCACTGCGCTCCGAGAGTTCCACCTCGGTAATCTTCGGTATAATCTCTCCGCCCTTCTCCACATAGACCATATCGCCCAAGCGGATATCGAGTAAATCTATCTGCTCGGCATTGTGGAGCGTAGCACGCTTAACGACCGTACCTGCCAACAATACCGGTTCGAGATTTGCCACAGGGGTAATTGCACCCGTTCTACCAACCTGAAAATCGACACTCAAAAGGCGTGTCAAGGCTTGCTCCGCCTTGAATTTGTACGCCACAGCCCAACGAGGTGACTTGCTGGTGAAGCCCAAGCGACGACGCTTGGCAAAGTCATTGACCTTAATAACCACGCCATCGGTTGGGAATGGCAGCTCCTTGCGTGCGGTATCCCAATGCTCGATGAAGGCTCGCACCTCCTCTGCCGAACGGCAAATGCGGGCGTGCTCCGACACCTTGAAACCCCAACGACGAGCCGACTCCAACGCCTCCCAATGGGTCGAGAATGGCAACTCTCGGGATGCAATCTGGTAGAGCGTACAGTCCAAACCTCGCTTTGCCACAATCGAAGATTGTTGCTGTTTGAGCGTTCCTGCCGCAGCATTTCGAGGGTTGGCAAAGAGTTGCTCACCTGCCGCCTCTCGCTCCGAATTCAGACGGTCGAACGATGCATAAGGCATAAAAATCTCGCCCCTAATCTCGAACTCGGCAGGGTAGTCGCCCGTAAGAGTTAGCGGAATAGAGCCTATGGTGCGAACATTTGCGGTAACATCGTCGCCACTCTCGCCATCGCCTCGGGTAACGGCACGAAGCAACTTGCCATTTTCGTATGTTAGCGATATGGCTGTTCCGTCGAACTTCAACTCGCAGACAAACTCCGTCTCGCCCTCCTCCTTCTCGATGCGCTCGATAAACTCGTTGAGACTCTCGATCGAGTAGGTGTTCGACAACGAGAGCATAGGGTAGCGGTGCTTCACATTCTGAAACTCCGAGGTCTTGTCGCTACCCACTCGCATCGTTGGCGAATTCTCGTCGGCATACTCGGGATGAGCCTCCTCCAACTCGATAAGACGCTGCATCATCTGGTCGAACTCGAAATCGGAAATTTCGGGTGCATTCTCCACATAATACTTGCGATTATGGTGGTGTAGAGCCTCTCGCAGGGCAACTATCTCATCGTAAATTGTTTTGGACATACCTCTATTAATATAATATTGCGTAAAGGTACGGAGAATTTTTTAGAAACTGCTTGAATTGTTGAAAAAAAAGGCGAATAAAATTTGTTGCACTCATTTCCTTACCATATATTTGCGCCATAATTGAGTACAAAATAAACAGAATAGAGATATGGCACCAAGCACTAAAAAGAGATTAGTAGTAAGTCTTAAAAATATGACTCCCGAGTTGCAGGAGGAGGTAAAAGCCGCATATCCGGCAGGTTTCGCAGATTATATGATGCGTATTCCGAAGCCAAACGGAGAGTTCTTCTTTGCAGTACCTTTTGAGACCGAGGAGATTAGCTACCTCGTGAAGATTGATGTAAAGATCGACGACGCTTCGCACGAGGAGGAGGATAAAGATTACTACGATGACGACTTGAAGGGCGCAGACGAGTTGGCAAACGACGACTCGGAGGAAGATGAGCCTATGGATAATGCGGATTTCGACATCTAAGAATTGAGTCTAATAAGGTGGTCTTCTGCGTTGCGCTAATCTCTTAATTGCCACATACGCCAAAGTATGCGCCGCTACCAAGAGTCGTCGCAGAAGGATTAAACCTTGAAAATCCTCTTATTGTACAATTAAAAAGCCTGCTTAACGAGGTGTTAGGCAGGCTCTTTTTTTACTTGATATGTACTACGCATCCCACTCCCTTTGTGCCTTTATCGACCACATATTGAGTGGCGGTTGGCGAGAATTGGGTTTTGAAGTTGAAGTGAAGGTGTCCGCATAGGATGGCCTTCAACTCCTCTTGCTTTTTAAGCCATTTGCAGAATTTGAGAGTTGTCTTGTCTGCGTGCTGCTGAACGGAGCGATTACGCCACTCCTCACCCGGCTTGGTGGTCTTTGGCGGGAATTTTGATGTTATCTCCTCGGGAACTCCCACCAGATAGGCTGATTTACCCTTCCAGCGCTTCAAAGCATAGTTGCACAAATCGGGTGTGTAGAGAGGGTTGTGGCATACCATAATTATAGGTAATCCCTTTTTTACCTCCTTCTTCATCTTTGCGAACTGCTCCTTCGACACTTTGTAGTAGCCGACATCGAGTGTTACGAAGTTTACACCATTGACTACACGGGAGTAGAAGGTGAGGTCGTTCGGGAACACAGCTTGTACTTTGTCGTAACTCTTGGCACGATATGCGGCATCCTCCTTTGCCTCGCCCATATAGAGCGAGTATTCGTGATTGCCGGCACATACAATCCAATCACCTTTACTGAAAATATCCTTTGCGCAATCGAGGTTTGCCTCGCTCACAAAATCGAGCATATCGCCCGAATGGACAATTATCATATTGTTGTCGAGGGCATATTGGATATGCGCTCTCAACTTACCCTCGGAGTCTCCGAAATTCTTTCTGCGCTTTACCGAGAGTCTGTTCTTGCGTGCATCATCTCGCTCATCGGCGTAAGCAAGGTGCGAATCGGAGATATGGAGTACCGAAAACGGCTTCTCGATGCCGATATTCACCTCAACCTCGTGCAATTTCAAGGTTGTACCATTGTGGGTGTAGGTGAGTGGCTGAGCAGACACGCCTGCTGCAAAAACTATTGCAGCAAGCGTGTAGAGCCCACATAATATGGTCTTAATATTTTTCATATTTTGTTGGTTTAGTGGCAGTGGCAATCACCCTCGCCGCAGTGGTGCTCCTCGCCGCAACCCTCGCAGCCGTCACCGCAGTGGTCGTGGTCGCAGCCACACGAGCAACCGCCCTTCGGAGCCAAATCCTCAGGAGTTACATCACGCACCTCTACTACCTCAACATCGAAGTTCAAGGTCTTGCCTGCCATTGGGTGGTTGAAGTCCATCATAATGGTCTCCTCCTTAACCTCACGGATGATACCGTTCATACGGTGACCCTCAGCGTCGCTCATAGGCACTACATTGCCTACGAAGAGCATCTCCTCTACAACCTTGCCGTCAATCATAAAGATTGTCTTTGGCAACTCTACGATAGCCTCTGCGATCAACTCGCCATAGCCATCCTTTGGCTCCAAGGTGAACGAAACCTTATCGCCCGGCTCCTTGCCGATGAGTGCGCCCTCGAACTTAGGGAGCAACATACCTGCACCACATACAAATTCGAGTGGCTGACCCTCTGGGTTCTTATCTGCTACCTGACCATCTACGGTAAGAGTATAATTTACCGCTACAAATTTTGTGTTTTCGACTTTCATAATTCTATAATATTTAAGTTATTACTATTCCTTATTATTTAGCGAATGCAAAAGTAAGAATTAAAAATGAAAAATTAAAAATTTTGCTCCACTCTTTTTAACCCCAACCTCGGACAGCGCTCGAATGGGCGTGTGCGGTCGAAGAGGAAGCGATAGGTGGTGTGCATTTTGTGCTTTGTGGCGCAGACATAACGCTCTATCATTCTGTTCATTACAGGATTGAAGTCGCCAATCCACGCAAACTCGAACGACCTGTATGGCGAACGCCCCTTTTGGATATAATTTTCGAGGATATGGGTCATAATGGCACTCTCGATACCCTTGCCCTGAAACTCTGGCGTTATGCCGAAAATTATGCCGAAAACCCTATCGCACGAGCGACGCACCTTCAACTCCCACACAAGGCGCAACTTCTGCCACAGGCCAAACTTGCCGTCGAACTTGCCTATTATGCGGTTGAGGTCGGGCACCATAACGAAGAAGCCTATCGGCTCGTCGTTGTGGTAGGCAAAATATATCAGTTCTCGGTCGATAATTGGGCGGAGCGTGCGCATCAGCTTCTGTGCCTCGTCGCTCGTCATCGGTTTTACGCCCGTAAAGAGCGACCACGCCTTATTGTAAATTGTGCGCAACTGCTCGGCCGCCACCGAGAGGTCGGTGTTGCGCATATCTTTGATTTTGTAGTCGGGGTTTGAGAGCACTCGATGCGCCTTTTCGAGGGCAATCTCGCTCAATACGCCACCCTCGGCACGCCAAACATAGGAGTTCTGGTTGAAGTAGTTCCGAAAGCCGTAGTTCTCGAACAGAGCCTTGTAGTAGGGCAGGTGATAGGGGTTGCCGTAGAGCGGCTGGTAGTCGAAACCCTCGACCAGCAAACCCCACCACGAATCTCGTGAGCCGAAGTTTACAGGTCCATCCATACCCTCCAGACCTCTGTCGGTGAGCCACTCTCGGGCGGCATCGAAGAGTAAGTTTGCAACCTCCTGATTGTCAATCGACTCGAAGAAACCGCAACAGCCCATATTTTGGGTGACCTTCGCCTGCTCACGGTTGTAAAAGGCGGCGATGCGACCTACTGCCTCGCCACTCTCATCGAGGGCTATCCAGCGCACCGCCTCGCCACCGTCGAAGAGGTGGTTGCGCTTGGGGTCGAAAACCTTCTCGATATCGTCGTCGAGCGGGCAAACCCAATAGGGGCAATTCTTATATATCTTGCGATCGAGGTGTAGCCACACCTTAGCATCGTGCTTGGTCGCAACCTTATGTAGTTGATATTTTGTCATAATGCAAATTTAGAAAATTTTGGTCAAAAGAGCAACATTCGTACTCAATTCGATTTGTTTGGCTCTATTTTTTTATAATTTGGTTGAAAAGTTTCCAACTTTTTTGTATTTTTGTAGTAATTGGATGAACTAAAAACCTTAAAACTATGTTTGATAAATTTGTAAATCGCCATATCGGTTGTAGCAATGCCGATACTCTGAAAGCGATGCTCGACACCATTGGTGTCGGCTCGGTCGATGAACTCATCTCGCAAGTTATCCCTTCGGATATTCGTCTGAATGCTCCGCTTGCACTCTCCGAGCCGTTGAGCGAGTACGAATTTGCTGCACATATCCAGGAGTTGGCAGCTCGCAATCAGCAGTTCCGTTCCTTCATCGGTATGGGCTACTATCCTAACGCCTCGTCGGCAGCCATTATGCGCAATGTCTTCGAGAATCCTGCGTGGTACACCTCCTACACCCCATATCAGGCGGAGATTTCGCAAGGTCGCTTGGAGGCTCTGCTGAACTACCAGACTGCAATTATCTCGCTTACAGGTATGGAGATTGCTAACTGCTCGATGCTCGACGAGGGTACAGCCACAGCCGAGGCTATGGCTATGATGTTTGCCCTTCGCTCACGAGAGGCGGTAAAGGAGGGTCGCAACCTCCTCTTTGTGGATGAAAATATCTTCCCACAGACGCTCGATGTACTGCTCACTCGCAGTGAGCCGTTCGGCATCGAACTTATTGTGGATAACTACGCCGACTACACCTTTACAGGCAAGGAGTTCGGAGCAATCGTGCAGTATCCTGCTGCAAATGGCGAGGTGCGTGACTATTCGGACTTTGTGGCTGCTGCCCACGCCGTAGGTGCGCTCGTAACTGCCAATGCAGATTTGCTCTCGTTAGCATTGCTTGCTTCGCCAGGCGAGTGGGGTGCAGATATCGCCGTAGGCTCAACCCAGCGATTGGGTTGCCCGATGGGCTTTGGTGGTCCTTCGGCAGGCTATATGGCTACGAAGGAGGCGTTCAAGCGCAATATGCCGGGCCGTATTATCGGTGTTTCGGTGGATAGACTTGGTCGCCGTGCTCTGCGTATGTCGTTGCAGATGCGTGAGCAACATATCAAGCGTGAGCGTGCAACCTCGAATATCTGTACCGCATCGGCCTTGATGGCTTCGATTGTTGGTTTCTACTGCGTATATAATGGTGCCGAGGGGTTGCATCGTGCTGCTCTCACCGCCCATCTTGCGGCCTTGACCGCTGCGAAGGGCATCGAGGCTCTCGGATATAAACTGACAAATACAAACTTCTTTGACACGCTCGATGTTGAGGCAGAAGCCTCGGTTGTGGAGTCGGTAGCCGAAGAGCATCACATAAACTTCTACTACCCATCGGAGTTCCGTGTTCGCTTGTCGTTTGACGATGTTACAACACCTGCCGAAGTAGATGAGGTTATCGCAATCTTTGCCGAGGCAAAGGGTCGCAAAACGAAGAAGGTCGCTTTCGTAACCGAGCCACAGCACTTTATGGCTCGCAAAACACCATATCTGACCGAGCCTGTATTCAACCGCTACCGCTCGGAGAGCGAGTTGATGCGCTACATCAAGCAGTTGGAGTTGCGTGATATCTCGTTGGCAAACTCAATGATTTCGCTCGGCTCTTGCACAATGAAGTTGAATGCTGCCGCTTTGATGCAGCCACTCTCGTTGTCGGGCTTCCAGAATATCCACCCATTTGCCCCAGCCGACCAACGAGAGGGTTACACCGCCCTTATCGAGGAGTTGGAGCGTGACTTGGCGACTATTACAGGCTTTGCAGCTTGCTCGGTTCAGCCGAACTCGGGCGCAGCAGGCGAGTATTCGGGATTGATGGTTATCCGTGCCTACCACCAGAGTCGCAATCAGGGCTATCGTAACATAGTGCTTATCCCTGCATCGGCTCACGGCACAAACCCTGCATCGGCTGCAATGGCGGGTATGAAGATTGTGACCGTGGCGTGCGACGAGCACGGCAATATTGATGTCGAGGATTTGAAGGCAAAGGCGGAGCAGTACTCCTCGGAGTTGTGTGCCCTGATGGTGACCTATCCTTCGACTCACGGAGTCTTCGAGAGCCGTATTCGTGAGATTGTCGATACTATCCACGATGCAGGTGGCGAGGTCTATATGGACGGAGCGAATATGAATGCACAGGTGGGTTTGACAAACCCTGGCTTTATCGGTGCTGATGTCTGCCACCTCAACCTGCATAAAACCTTTGCAATGCCGCACGGTGGCGGTGGACCTGGTGTTGGACCTATCTGCGTGGCTTCGCACCTCGCACCATTCCTTCCGTCGCACTCGGTAGTTCCTACCGGTGGCGAGGAGGGTATCACAGCCGTTTCGTCATCGCCTTGGGGCTCGGCAATGTTGTTGCCTATCACTTACGGCTATATCAAGATGCTCGGCGAGGAGGGGTTGCGCAAGGCTACCGAGATGGCTATCGTGAATGCCAACTATATGGCATCGGCAATCAAAGATGAGTTCCGCACCTACTATTCGGGCGAGACGGGTCGAGTAGGTCACGAGATGATTCTCGACTTGACCAACTTCAAGCGTGACTATGGCGTAGATTGTGGCGATGTGGCTCATCGATTGATGGACTACGGCTTCCACGCACCGACTTTGTCGTTCCCTGTGCACGAAACGCTGATGGTTGAGCCTACCGAGTCGGAGCCAAAGGAGGAGATGGATCGCTTTATCGAGGCTTTGGTGCAGATTAAGCGTGAGGCGGAGAAGATAAATGGCGAGACGGACAATGTGGTGGCAAATGCTCCGCATATCGCCGAGGAGTTGGCGGGCGAGTGGTCGCACCCATACTCACGCCACGAGGCTGCCTTCCCATTGGAGTGGGTTGCCCGCTCGAAGTTCTTCCCGTATGTCACCAAGATTGACAACGGCTATGGCGACCGCAACCTTGTTTGCAAAAACGAGGATTAACAGTAGGTAAAAATACCGAATTTATGGGTGGTTATCCGACAAAAAACGATAACTACCCATATTTTTCTTATATTTGCCCTGCAAACAAAACTATTTATAGGTATGAAAAATCTTTTCAGGTTGGGCGTATGCACACTTGCAATGCTCTTTTCGGTGAGCGCATTTGCCCAGACAGCAGCCGACAAAATCGTTGGTATTTACAAAGTTGAGGAGGAGGGTAACCAGTCGAAGGTGCGCTTCACAAAGTGCGAGGATGGCACCTATCAGGGACAGATTATCTGGCTCTCGCAGCCTAACCATCCCGACGGAACTCGCAAGATGGATGTCAAGAACCCTAACCCCGAGTTGCGCAACACCCCTTCGGATCAGATTGTAGTCGTAAAGGGTATCCGCTATAATGCCGAGAAGAATGTTTGGGGCGGTGGTACTGTCTATAAGCCAATCAACGGCAAGACCTACAAGGTGGAGTGCTCGTTCGACGATGAGCACACCTTGCGTGTGAAGGGCTCGTTGGGTCCAATCTCGCTCTCTCGCTACTGGAAGAAGGTCGAGTAAGCGGAAATGCTAAAACTGAAAATGAAGGTCGAGTTATTGCTCGACCTTTTTGCTTTTTTGCTTTTTAATTCTTAATTTTGTAGTGATGGAAAAGCCAATGGCTAACGGCTAATGGCTAATAGCCCAAAAACGGAACGAACTTAAAACTACATAACACTATGAAAACAACCGTATTTACAAAGTATCACATCGCAAATGGTGCCAAGATGGCGGAGTTTGCAGGCTATAATATGCCTATCGAGTTTTCGGGCATCAACGACGAGCATATGACCGTGCGCAACGGTGCAGGAGTCTTCGATGTGAGCCATATGGGCGAGATTTGGGTTAAGGGCGAGAACGCCACAGCCCTCTTGCAGCGCATCGGCACTAACGATGTGTCGAAACTCTACGACGGCAAGGCGCAGTACTCGTGTATGCCTAACGGTAAGGGCGGAATTGTCGATGATATCATCATCTACCGCTACTCGGAGCAGAAGTACCTTATCTGCGTAAATGCAGCCAATATCGAGAAGGATTGGGCGCATATCTTGGAGCAGGGCAAGGCGTTCGGTATGCGTGAGGGCGTAGAGTTGGAGAACGCATCGGATCGCATCTCGCAGTTGGCGGTGCAGGGACCTCTCGCAATGAAAATCGTGCAGAAGATGTGCGAAGAGGAGGTTGAGAATATGGAGTACTACACCTTCCGTCAGTTGCAGTTGGCAGGTTGCGAGGTTATCCTCTCGATGACCGGCTACACAGGCTCGGGCGGTTGCGAGATCTATATGCACAACGAGGATGCCGACCATATCTGGGAGGAGTTGTGGAAGGCTGGCGAGGAGTATGGCCTCAAAAATATCGGCTTGGGCGCTCGTGATACCCTCCGCTTGGAGAAGGGCTTCTGCCTCTATGGCGACGAGATTGACGATACTACTTCGCCAATCGAGGCGGGTTTGGGTTGGATTACCAAGTTCGTCGAGGGTAAAGATTTTATCGACCGTGAGTTCCTTGCCGAGCAGAAGGCAAATGGCGTAGAGCGCAAGTTGGTAGGTCTTAAAATGATTGACCGAGGTATTCCTCGCCACGAGTATAAGGTTGCTGACACCGAGGGCAACGAGATTGGACACATCACATCGGGCACTATGTCGCCTTGCTTGAAGGTGGGTATCGGTATGGCGTATGTCAAGAGCGAGTTCGCAAAGGTCGGCACGGTGGTTTGCGTTATCATTCGTGACCGCTTGCTCAAAGCCGAGGTTGTGAAGTTGCCGTTTGTATAGAGAAAAGTAAGAATGGAGAGCCCAAAAATACCCAAAATAATTCACTACTGCTGGTTTGGTGGTAAACCCTTGCCACCACTTGCAGAGGAGTGCATCGCCTCTTGGCGCAAATACCTTCCTGACTACGAGATTAAGGAGTGGAACGAGGAGAATTTCGATGTGACGATGAACTCCTATGTCGAGGAGGCCTACTATATGAAGAAGTACGCCTTTGTGAGCGACTTTGCCCGCTTCTATATCCTCTATCATCACGGAGGTATCTACTTCGATGTCGATGTTGAGGTGTTGAAGCCTATGGACGACATCTTGGCACGAGGCCCTTTTATGGGGTTAGAGAAGATGGAGGGCTCGAAGAAGGGACGCTCGGTGGCAGTTGCTGCGGGTTTGGGTATGGCTTCGTACCCAAAGTTGCCATATTTTGGAGAGATGGTAAAGTACTACCAAAAGCACCACTTTATATCGTGGCGAGGTAAGTTTTCGAGTACGGTTGTCGTGCTTGCGACAAAGTTGCTTCAAAAGCATCAAAGTATCGACTTGGATAATATAACGCTCTGCGAAGGTATTTATATCTATCCTGACGACTATTTTGACCCGATGAACTACTACACAGGAGATGTTACCATAACCGAGAATACACGAAGCATACACCGCTATGCTGCATCGTGGATAGAGCCCGCACCAACAAATTTCTGGCAGAAGCACTCCACTCGCTTCAAGAACTTGATGGTGAGGTTGAAATTGTCAATTAAACGACTTTTTAGACGATAGCATTATGACCGCACAGCCGTTAGTATCTGTAATCGTTCCTGTCTACAATGCCGAGGAGTATCTCGATCGTTGTATGAAGAGTCTGCTTGGGCAGACTCTCTCCAATATCGAGATAATCTTGGTAGATGATGGCAGCACCGACCGCTCGGGCGTGATGTGCGAGAGGTATGCGCAGCGAGATGAGCGTGTCAATGTGTTTCATCAATCAAATAGTGGCGTGGCGGTTGCTCGACAACGAGGTGTCGATATGGCGCAAGGTCTATTCTCCATACATGTAGATCCTGACGATTGGGTAGAACTGACGATGTTGGAGGAACTTTATGCCAAAGCCGTTGAGTGCCAAGCCGATATGGTTATATGCAACTTTGTGGCCGTCTATCCGAAGAAGAGTAAGCCCTCTACCCAGAGGTTTGGCAACGACCTCTCGCCAAAGGCGTGCTTGAATAATTTGTTGCAGAACAAGATGAATGGCAGCCTGTGTACCAAACTGATACGCACGGAGTTGTACCGCAAGTTCGATATCCGATTTGTCGGAGGGCTGAATTACTGCGAAGATTATCTTGTATGCGCAAAAATGTTTATGCACGACATCAAAGTGGCATACCACGACAAGGCGCTATATTACTACGACCAGATTGTTAATAGTGCGAGTATCACCCGTAAATATACCATCGAAACACTGCGCCAACGAATGTTGTTCATCGATGAACTCAGCAATGTGGTGGAGGGCGTAGAGTGCGTAGGAATGGCCGATACCATAACGAGCGTAGCGATAGAGTGCTACAAACGAAGAGCGCTCTCGGCTCGTCAGTTTGCCGAAATCTTCGCACCATATAAGGAGGAGTTTATGCGCTCCAACTATAAATATAAGTATAAAATGGTGTTGCGTATGGCGGCATCGGGATATCAGACACTCGCAAGAATGATATCGTAATTTTGGAATAGATGATAGAGATAGAACGACCAGAAGTATGCTGTGGCTGCGGAGCGTGTGCAGAGGTGTGCGCTCACAAGGCTATAACTATGCGGTTCAACGAAGAAGGTTTTCTATATCCTGTTACCGATAGTAGCTTGTGTAACGACTGCGGTCTATGCAATAAGGTGTGCCCATTCATCAACAGAGATAGAGCACGGTTGCCAAAAAATGTCTATGCCGCTCGCAACAAAGATCTGTCGATGCGACTGAAAAGCTCATCGGGTGGTCTATTCACACTCCTTGCAGAGAAGATAATTCGAGACGGCGGAGTAGTCTTTGGCGCAAAGTTCGATAGCGATTGGAGCGTGATTCACGCATCGGCCGAGACATTGGAGGAGTGCAAAGCATTTGTAGGTAGCAAATATGTCCAAAGCCGTTTAGGCTCGACTTTCAGCGAGGTGCGCAGATGCTTAAAAGATGGTCGAAAAGTCCTGTTTAGCGGCACGCCTTGCCAGGTAGCAGCTTTGCGAAAATTCCTGCGTAAGGATTACGATAACTTGCTTTTGATTGATGTTGTGTGTCACGGAGCACCGAGCAATAAGGTGTGGCAACACTATCTCGACCAAACGCTTGCAACTTCAAATAAAAAGCGTAGCGAAATTGCCGCTATATCCTTCCGTGACAAACGAAATGGTTGGAACAATTACGGACTATGCATAGCATTCAAAGATGGTAGCGAGAGGTTTGAGCCGATGACGGAAAATCTCCATATGCAGGCCTTCTTGAAGGACCTTTCGATTCGCCCTTCGTGCTTCGAGTGTGCGTGTCGCAATGGTCGTAGCGGAGCCGATATATCTTTGGCTGATTTCTGGGGTTTTAGATATGTGATGAAGGGCGAGGATGACGACAAGGGTACAAGCCTCGAACTTGTATGGAGCAAAAAAGGCGCAGAGACGACCTCGTCGCTGTTGGTTGAGAGGAGGAGTGCTTCCTACTACAAGGCTTTCAAATATAATCCGGCAATCATTTTGGACCCGAAACGACCGAGTGTTCGCCAAGAGTTTTGGCGCATATTCAACAGCGAGGGGTTGGCTAAGGCATTGGCAGTTGTGCCTTATATAAAGTGGAGCAAAGGGCAGAAGTGGCTCTATTCGTTGAAATATGGCTACACAAAGAACAGACTCAAATTTATGTATAATGAAGATAGGAATTGTAACTCAACCTCTGTTGAATAACTACGGTGGTGTTTTGCAGAACTTTGCCCTGCAACAAACCCTGCGTAAACTTGGACACGAGCCAATAACCATCGACTATACTCCTCAGATGACGAGAGGAAGATTTGTGAAGTTGTGGGTTAGGGGCTTATTCCACAATCTATTTCATACTACAAAAAGAGAACTGCTTAAAAGCAGGATTACTCATCGTCGTCATCGCTATTTTGCGGAATTTATCGAGAAGAATATCTCTACAACACGCTGCGTGCATAAATACTCGCCGAGATTGGTGACGGAGTATCAATTGGAGGCGGTTATAACAGGTAGCGATCAGGTGTGGCGACCTTGTTACAATCGGCGAGTGCTAACTAATATGTTTCTCGACTTTGTTCCCGGGGGTAGCGGAGCTAAGAAGATTGCTTATGCTGCATCGTTCGGAGTTGATAATTGGGAATATAAACCTAGCAACGAGCGTAAATGTCGAAAACTTGCGCAAAGATTAGATGCGGTGTCTGTGCGTGAAAGTTCGGGTGTTGCGTTATGTAGCGACTATTTGCATATAGAGGCGACAGAGGTGCTGGATCCAACTTTATTGCTTGCGGCAGATGATTATAAGGCCGTGTGTGCGAATGTTCCGAAGAGCGAAGACCGATATGTTGCAGCCTACATTCTTGATGCTACGCCGGAGAAGGTTGAGTATGTGAAGCAAGAGGCTGAGCGTAGAGGTGTGTCTTATAGGATATATGGCGCAGGCAGTGATGTCTCGTTATCGGTAGAGGAGTGGTTGGCTCTGTTTCGTGATGCCGAGAGCGTGGTTACCGACTCCTTCCACGGATGTGCATTCTCGACCATATTCCGCAAAGATTTTGTTGCAATTATAAACCGTGATCGTGGAGCGAGCCGATTTGTATCGTTGCTTGAAAAGTTTGATATGCTTGACCGTGTCATTATTGATTCAACTTGCGGAGAACTTCCAACCGAATCGGTCAAGTGGGATAGAATAGAAGAGATCTTAAAATCGTGGCAGGCTCATAGCTTGAACTACCTAAGTAAAAACTTATGCCGTTGATGGGCGCTATTGACGGATATGTTGTTGAAGAGAATAACGATGCTTTTCAGGTGCTATAAGAGGGTTTGCGTATCTAAATTTCGTCAGTATAATTTGTTAGATAGCGTAAAATAACTACAATTCTGCATTTTGAATTTTGCATTTTGAATTTTCTTTGTATCTTTGCACTCGCAAAAAGATTTTGGACCCATAGCTCAGTTGGTTAGAGCAGCGGACTCATAATCCGAAGGTCGTGGGATCATGCCCCTCTGGGTCCACTTTTAAGAGACATCTGCGAGTTGTTGAATGACAAGGCAGATGTTTTTTGTTTATACGATTAGACCATACTAATTATAAGATTATGAGAAAAATTATTGTTACAGCTATTCTCCTTGCTTGTTCAGCTGTTGTAAGCGCACAACAGTGGGAGGATGTAAGTCTGAAAGATGTTGAGCCACAAGGTTGGCTTATGGAGTATTTGCAGACCCAGAAGGTTGGTCTTACGGGCCATCCTGAGGCACTGTCGTATCCATACACCACAAATCTCTGGGATGGCGAGATTCCCCGAATGGGAAAACACGGCCGTGATTGGTGGCGATACGAGCAGACCGCCTACTATACCGACGGACTTATCCGCTTGGGCTACCTCATCGACGACGATGCGATGATCGAAAAGGCGATGGCGGGTATTCGCTACACCTTGGCTAATCCGCTCCCCGACGGCACTCTCGGCAGTCCGAAGGTCGATATCTCGTGGCCTACAGCGGTCTTCTTCCGTGCGATGCAGGCTGCCTACAATGCCAACCCATCGAAGGAGATGTTGCAGGCGTTGGAGCGTAACTATAAGGCATATACCGTCGAGCATCTCACCTATCGTCGCAATATAATCTCGATTGAGGGTCTGCTCTGGACCGCTGCTCGCACAGGCAATAAGGAGCTCATTGAGAAGGCGGACTTCGTACTCCGCAACCGTAAAGACTATGTTGGTGGTGACCAAAAGCACCGTGACTCTCGTGTAACAATTGAGTGGCTCTCGGCAGAGAAGCCTTACGAGATGCACGGCGTTACAATGTGCGAGTTCTTGAAGTTACCGATTATGCTCTACGAGGCTACGGGCAACCCATACTACAAACACCTCGGTGTAACATCGTTGGAGCGTCTTTTCCACGAGAATGAACTTCCTGACGGACTCTTTACCTCGTCGGAATGGACTCGTGGTCGTGGCATTATGCACAGCCACGAGACCTGCGATGCTATCGATATGAGCTGGACTCTTGGCTACTACCTCGAAATTTTGAAGGAGGCAAAGTATGCCGATATGCTCGAAAAGATTGTCTTCAATGCAGGTATGGGCTCGGTGGCAAACGACTTCAAGTCGTTGCAGTACTACTCGTCGGTCAATCAGTTTATCTGCACCGGCACCTCGAACCACAACAAGGATAACTACTGCTCGACCTGGATGGCATATCGCCCAACACACCAGACCGAGTGCTGTGCAGGTCAGATCCACCGCCTTATGCCGAACTACGCTGCAAGAATGTGGCTCCGTAGCAAGGATGGTGTAGTAGCGGCACTCTATGGCCCATCGAAGTTTAAGTACGACGAGGATTTGACACTTGTTCAGCAGACCTCCTACCCATACAACGAGCGAGTAACCATTCGTGTCGAGACCAAGAAGGCGAAGAAATTTGCGCTTCATCTCCGCATACCTACCTGGTGCGAGGGTGCAACACTCTCGGTGAATGGCAAGAGCGTTGAGGTTAAGGCTAATGAGGGCGGATTTGTAACTCTCAATCGCAAGTTTGCCGATGGCGATTGCATCGTACTCGACTTGCCAATGAAGAGCGTTCGCAAGACCGCACACGGTGGTGGTGTATGGTTTGAGCGAGGTCCGCTCGTATATGCTTATGCAATTCCTGAGAAGTGGGAGAAGGATACCATTCGCTACGCAAATATGAATGGCAAATATCCGGCTGACGACAACGCATTCCCTTGCTGGGGAATCACTCCGGCGGGCGATTGGAACTATGCCGTAGCGGCAGATGCCGAGCCTAAGGCCGTGATGACTAAGCAGGGTCCTCGCCTTCGCTTGAAGGTCTATCCAATCGATTGGGAGTTCGCAAAGGGTCCAAAGGGCGAGTTGCTTACACCAGATCTCCCTGTTGCTCCGTCGGCAAACGGCAAGGGTAAAACCATTGAGCTTGTACCTTACGGACAGACGCAACTTCGATTGACAGTCTTCCCTGTGCTCTACAAGAAATAGTGAAGCTGTCTAACAAGGTGATTTCTGCGTTACGCTTGCCCTCAAAATGCTCATTTACGCCTAGTAAACTCCGCTTTTTCGGGCTACGCAAGCCTTGAAATCCCTCTTGTTATACAACTTCCGACAAAAAGAGTGTGTCTAAAAAACTTTTTGGACACACTCTTTCTATTCTAATACTTGAAAGCACTTCCGCCTACAAACTCTCGCAAGACCGAGGTTGGTGGTATCTCGTCGGTGCCTATGGCGTGGAAGTTGTCGAGGAATTTCAACAACCCCTGCGCTGTGGCGTACTCGGGGCGTGTGTTTGGGATAGCTCGGAGCAACGGCTCGGCAAATGGTTTCAGTACGGCAATCTCGTAGAAGAGCGACGAGTTGAACATCACATCTGCCTCCTCTTGATATGGGAAGATATTGCGCTCCTCGCCACGACGCACACTCGGCCAACGAGCAATCGTATCGGCTGCGCTTGTACCTCGGGTCGCATTATCTCTGATCATACGGCGCAACAGACGGTTGTCCGTAGTGTGGATGCGTGAGGTGTTATCCATAGCCACCGAGGTGAAGCACGAAGCGTAAAGACGGAACTTTGCTGAGTCGGGAATGCTCGGTGTAAGGCGTGGATTGAGCGAGTGAATACCCTCCATAATGAGTATCGAGCGGTCGTCGAGTTGGAGCGGGTTGTCGTGCCACTTGCGTGTGCCGCTGATAAAGTCGAAACGAGGAATCTCGACACTCTCACCCGCCATCAAACGGCCCAAATCGTCGTTCAATCGTGCGAGGTCGATAGCCTCCAATGCCTCGAAGTCGTAGTCGCCATTTTCGTCACGAGGGGTATCCTCACGATTTACGAAGTAGTCGTCGGTCGATACCAACACAGGGTGCAGACCAAGCACTCGCAACTGCACACCAAGTCGCTTCGATGTGGTGGTCTTGCCACTCGACGAAGGTCCCGAGATAAGCACCAATCGCAAACCTCGCTCACGATTAGCCTCGGCAATAGTGTCGGCAATGCGTGCGAGTCGCTTTTCGTGCAGCGCCTCGGCAATCTGTATCATCTCGCTGGTGTCGCCCTGCTCGATGCGCTTGTTGAGCTTGCCTACGGTCGCTACACCCATAATCTCTACCCACTCGCCATAACCGTCGAATATGGAGAACATCTTCTTTAAGTTTGGTGGCGGGAGAATGGTGTCGGGTGCGGTGCGTGACGGCATCGAGAGGTAGAAGCCTTTGAAATATGGATGTACCTCAAAGCGGTCTATATATCCCGTCGAAGGGGCGAGTGCACCAAAGAAGTAGCCCACCTCGTCGCCCAATCGCTGCACTGCGCTATATAGGCGTTGGCGTGTCTGCAACAGGTCTATTTTATCGTCGAAACCTCGCTTATCGAACTCGGCAATAACCTCTTCGGTAGGGAGTTTCTCTCGTGTAATCGGAGTGTTGGCACGCACAATTTCGTGCGCAGCATTGCACAACGCCTGGCACTCCTCTGCCGAGAACTCCGTTTTGCCCTCCACCTCGCAGTAGATACTATCGCCAATGGCGTGGCGGGCGTGGAACTTCTGCTGTGGGTACAATTTCGACACAACCGCCTGCATAATGAATATCAACGAACGCTGATAGACACGAAAACCGGCCAGCTGCGTAATATCGAAGAACTCCACCTTGGCAGGGGTATAGACCTTGTAGCTCAACTCCTTCAACTTGTGATTTACATAGGCTGCAAGGTATGGTTTCTCGCCCTTCAATCCGAGTTGCTCGGCCAACTCCACCAACGAAGTACCCATCTCGACATCGCAGGTCGAGCCACTATTTACACAGTGAATTCTAACGATGTTTTTCATAGCGACAATGCTCTAAAATTTATGGAATGCTCGCACAAATATATCGTCTGCTTTGTAGCCACTATTTATGTACGGAGGCTCGGAGTTCATATGGGAGTAGAGTGCATAACGAGCATCCTTATCCTCGGTGGAGGAGTGGTATATCATAATACCGCTCAACGGGGTACCGCCAGCGACTATAATGTTGTTGTTGAAGTTCTTGCGAGCCTTACGATTTGAGGCGACACGGGAGCCTCCGAGGAACATTGTTCCTGCGCTCCAAATCTCGTTTATGGATGGCAAGTACCAACCTTCGCCCTTTGCTCTGCACCACTCAAAGGCGGGGAAGTTGCTCCACGAAAGGTTGTTCTCGGCGATATATTTCTCTATCGCAAGCATATTCATCATACCATCGTGACGGTCGGATGCACCCATTGCTTTCTTCTGCTTTTTGCGATGAAGGTTGCACCACGGCAAACACGCCTCGTCGAGCGACATAATCAGACCGTGACGACCACCATCGGTGAGCATTACCACCACGCCCTTTATGCCGTTTTTGTCGTAGATATCGCCAATGCCGTAGATTGTTTCATTCTCGGCAGGTATTACCTCTACGCTTTGGATAGGCTTGTGCTGAACAGCTCCGTGCCAACGCTTCGGAGTCTGCTCGGCATTACTCTCCGGTACATACTCCACAAGCTTCTTGCCGTCGGGTGTAGGCACCGAGCCGTGCCACTTCTCAGGCTCTTTGGTGGCAGGTTGCTCGGTGGCAACATTGCGACCAAAGGTGTCACGATCACCCATTGGATACTCGATATACTCGATATCCGAAATTGGGAGTTTGTAGACAGGCAGTTCGGTGCCGTGGCGTACAAATTCCACATTTTTCTTGGTTATTTTCAGCACCTTAACATTCATTTTTTCGCCATTGCGCTTAACGAGCAGGTCTTGTGCCGAAGTCGAAAAAGCGAGCAACATTGTCGCCGCAAATATCATAAATCTCTTCATAATAGCCTCTATTTATATAAATACTAACGCAAATATAAGAAAAAATTGTATATTTGCGTGCATATTTAGTGGGCTTTTAGCCATTGGCCATTAGCCATTAGCGTTTTTAACTTTTAATTTACGCAGATTATGGGATTTTTTGACATATTCAAAAAGAAGAAGGCAGAGGAGAGTAACGAGGTTGTTGCGACAGAGGTAACACCTGAGGTTGCACAACAGATTGAGCAGGAGGAGAAGCAGGAGCAGGAGGAGCTCAACAGCGGCTTGGAGAAGACAAAGGAGGGTTTCTTTTCGAAGTTGCATCGTGCCGTAGCGGGTCGTTCGACCGTAGATATGGATCTGCTCGACGACTTGGAGGAGGCGTTGATTACCTCGGATGTGGGCGTTGATACCACTGTGAAGATTATCCGCAAGATTGAGGAGCGAGTAGCTCGTGACAAGTATGTGAATAGCGATGAGCTCTACTCGATGCTCTACGACGAGATTGCCCTCTTGATGGAGCAAGCCGAAGGCTCTGCCGAGAACTTCGGACTCGATGCAAAGGAGGGCGAGCCGTATGTGGTGATGGTTGTGGGCGTAAATGGTGCTGGCAAGACCACTACAATCGGAAAACTCGCTGCGCAACTCACCCGTGCCGGCAAGAAGGTCTATATCGGTGCTGCCGATACTTTCCGTGCTGCGGCAATTGACCAGCTCGGTGTGTGGGCAGAGCGTGCAGGAGCAACGATGATTAGACAAGATATGGGCTCCGACCCTGCATCGGTGGCATACGACACTTTGCGCTCGGCAGTGGCAAACAATGCCGATGTGGTGCTGATTGACACCGCAGGTCGTCTGCACAATAAGGTGGGCTTGATGAATGAGCTTACGAAGATTCGCAATGTTATGGCGAAGGTTATTCCCGACGCTCCGCACGAGGTTATGCTCGTACTCGACGGCTCGACAGGTCAGAACGCCTTTGAACAGGCTCGTCAATTCACCCAGGCGACAAAGGTTACATCGTTGGCAATCACCAAGCTTGACGGTACGGCCAAGGGTGGCGTGGTAATCGGTATCAGCGACACCTTCAAGGTGCCTGTGCGCTATATCGGCATCGGCGAGGGTATCGACCAACTCCGTATCTTCGACCGTCATCAGTTTGTGAAGGCTCTCTTTGGTAAAAAATAGTAGGCAATGAAGATTGTAAATATCATAACGCTGGGTTGTGCGAAGAATCGTGTAGATTCGGAGCATATCGCTGCGCAGTTGGCAAAGGCGGGATACGAAATTCGTTTCGATAGCGACAGGACCGATGCAAAGGTGGTGGTTGTGAATACCTGCGGCTTTATTGGCGATGCCAAGGAGGAGAGTATCGACACTATCCTCAACTGCGTGGAGGCAAAGCGTGCAGGGCTTATCGAAAAGTTGTTCGTAATCGGTTGTCTTTCAGAGCGTTATGCCGATGAATTGCGCACCGAAATACCCGAGGTGGATGACTACTTTGGCGCACGCACCTTCGATGGCGTAGTTCGTGCCTTGACGGGCGACTATCGCCAGGATGTCGAAACCGAGCGAGAACTTTCAACCCCGAAGCACTACGCCTACCTCAAAATCGGCGAGGGTTGCAATTGGCGATGTGGCTACTGCGCCATTCCGCTTATTCGTGGCAAGCACCGCTCCGTGCCTATGGAGCAAGTCATCGAGGAGGCCGAAAACCTCGCAAAGAAGGGCGTTAAGGAGATTATGGTCGTAGCACAAGATACCACCTACTACGGAGTTGATTTGTACGGCAAGCGTTGCTTGGCAGAGCTGCTCGAAAAGTTGTGCAAGGTGGAGGGTATCGAGTGGATTCGCCTTCACTACGCCTATCCGACCGACTTCCCGCAGGATGTAATCGAGGTTATGGCTCGTGAGCCGAAGATTTGTAAATACCTCGATATTCCGTTGCAGCACCTCTCGGACAATCAGTTGGAGCTTATGCACCGTCGCCACACAAAGGCGGAGGCTCTTTCGCTGATTGAGCGTCTGCGCACGGCAATTCCCGATATAGCGATTCGTACCACAATGTTGGTGGGCTATCCGAACGAGAGTGCCGAGGACTACGAGGAGTTGTGCCGTGAGGTGGAGCGTTTGGAGTTCGACCGCCTTGGCGTATTCCCATACTCGGAGGAGGAGGGTACATTCTCTGCCACAAAACTCTCCGACAATGTTCCGCAGCGAGTAAAAGATTATCGTGCCGAGCATCTGATGACTATTCAGGCGAAGATTTCGCACAAGAAGAATGAGGCTCGTGTGGGCAACACCGAGCGAGTGATTATCGACGGCAAGTCGGGCGAGTACTATATCGGTCGTTCGCAGTACGACTCACCCGAGGTCGACGAGGAGATTCTTATCACCAGCCACAAGCGACTGATGAAGGGTAAGTTCTACGAGGTCCGCATCACCGATGCCGACGACTTCGATCTATACGCTGAAATACAATAACAGAGAAATGCGACCCGAGGGTCGCATTTCTATTTACTCTGCATAGGCAAATTCATATCCTTTAATTCTCTTCCACGCTCCTCGTGTGAAGTCGGGAACCTGAACAGGTGCCGAGCCGTGCTTAATCGAGATAGAACTCAATGGCGCAGGGCAACTCCACTCTGCCAAGTCGTAGACATCCATATCGAGTGGCAAACCGTTGCGCAAGCAATATACCAAGCGGTAGTCCATAATAAAGTCCATACCGCCGTGGCCTCCCACCTTTTTGGCAATCTCGCCGACCTCCTTGATGATAGGGTGCTTGTACTGCTCCAACAACGCATCTCGCTCCTCGTTCGACATAAATGGATGTGCTTTCAAACTTACAGGATTTACACCCTCGGGAACATCGTTGCCGATGCGGAATGCCTGAATAGGGTACTTTACGGCATAGCCGTTAGTGCCTACCAACGCATAGTCACGAGAGTAAGGGCGTGGGGTTACGATATTGTGGTGCAACTGAATAACCTTGCCATTCTCGGTGCGGATAAGGGTGGTTGTCTGGTCGCCATTCTGGAAGTCGTCGAGCTTCTCGCCGTGTGCCGAGGCGTAGATATCTGCACCCATAACACACTTTGTATCCATAGCCACCAAAGTCTTGAAGCGGTCGCCACGGTGGATATCCAACACCAAGCACAATGGACCGAGTCCGTGGGTAGGGTAGGCGTCACCACGGAAGTTGCGAAGGTGATCCACACGCCAAGTGCGGTCGGTACGACGCATAGAGTGGTCAAGACTGTGGATGTAGGCACCCTCGGTGTGCAAAATCTCGCCGAAAACACCCTGCTTTGCCATATTGAAGGCAGTGAGCTCGAAGAAGTCGTAGATGCAGTTTTCGAGCATCATACAGTGCTTGCGAGTGCGCTCCGAGGTGTCGATAATCTGCCACAACTCCTCCATTGTAAAGGCTGCCGGCACCTCTACCGCCACATGCTTGCCGCACTCCATGGCGTAGAGCGTCATCTCCACATGGCTTGCCCAAGGTGTAGCAACATATACGAGGTCGATATCCTCACGCTCGCACACCTTCTTCCACGCATCTTCCGAACCTGTGTACTCCGCAGCACGAGGACGACCAGCCTTGTCGAGGTAGCCCTGTGCTCTATCGATGCACTCCTGCTTCAAATCGCACAATGCAACAATCTTTGTACCCTCAATCTGCGACCAACGCTTTGGTCCGCCCTTGCCTCGTGAGCCAAGACCGATGAAACCTACTCGCACAGTGTCGAGTGGCTCGGCTGCAAACTGCAACATATCCTGCTGTCCCTTCGGGCGCTCGGGGGTGTGGCAGATGATTGTGCCATCGACCATCTTGTAAGGCTTGTTACTCTCGCAACTGGTGAATGTCACGAGGAGAATGATTGCAGCAATAAGTGCTACAATGCCTACTGCTACTCTGATTGCCAACATCTTGCAACCTCTTGGCATACGGATGCCACAATATGGGCATCGCTCCATACTTACGGGAATTGGTACTCCGCACTCGGGGCAGAGGATTGTTGGCTCGTTGTTAGGATTGATGTCTTTTGGACTTGCTACCATACTATTTTATTATTTTTGAGATTTTACCGCAAAGGTAATAAAAAATAATAATGGCGAGAAAAAATCTCGCCATTACTATTTGTCGATCTCTCGTTCAATGATTAAGCCAAAGGCTTAACGCTTACATACGAACGATTGTCACGCTTCTTGGTGAAGACAACTGTACCATCAACCAATGCGAAGAGGGTGTGATCCTTACCCATACCCACATTCTCACCTGCGTTGTGAACAGTACCACGCTGACGAACGATGATGTTGCCTGCCTTAGCAAACTGACCACCGAAAAGCTTCAAACCGAGTCGTTTGCTCTCTGACTCACGGCCGTTCTTTGAACTACCAACACCTTTTTTGTGTGCCATACTTCTCTAACAGTTTTTTAGGGTTATGCAACAATGTCCTCAATCAAAATCTGCGAAAGATACTGGCGATGACCGTTGCACTTCTGATAACCAGTTCTACGCTTCTTCTTAAACACCAAAACCTTGTCGTCTTTGAGGTGCTTGAGAATCTTACACTTTACGCTAGCGCCTTTTACAACAGGTGCGCCAACCTTAACCTGACCGCCATTCTCTACGAGCAGGACCTTGTCGAAGCTCACCGACGAGTCTACCTCGCCTGCAAGACGGTGAACAAAGAGCTTACGACCTTTCTCAGCCTTGAACTGCTGACCTGCAATCTCTACTATTACAAACATTTAACTTAAAATTGTTATGTGTTGAACATAATTCAGCCCGCAAAGATACAAAGAAAATTCAGAATGCAAAATGCAAAATGCAAAATTTCTGCAATTTTTTATCTTTTTGAGGCGAATATAGCCCGAAATATCTCTACGATAGAGCAATAAGTGCCAAAATCTGCGCTGTGAAAATTCGCAAGAACATAGTCAGCGGATATACCGTTGCGTATGCCACAGCTGCTCTGTCGTTGGTTGCCACGGTGTTGGCGTATGCGAGTGCCGGAGGATCGGTCATCGCACCCGACATCAAGCCCATCAACGAGAAGTAGTCCATCTTCATACCCTTGCGAGCGATAATTCCCACGATAAGGAGTGGCAGTACGGTGATTAGGAAACCGAACAATATCCACCAATAACCGCCGTTGGCAATCGCCTCGATAAAGCCCTCGCCGGCACCCAAGCCTACGGCTGCCAAGAAGAGTGAGATACCAATCTCACGAATCATCATATTTGCGGAGTTGGTCGTAAAGGTTACCAACTTGAACTTAGGACCATACTTTGCCAAGAGGATAGCCACAACAAGCGGACCTCCTGCCAAACCAAGTTTAACAGGCATAGGGATACCCGGAATAGCAATCGGAATGGATCCGAACAATACTCCGAGGAACATTCCGATAAAGATAGGGAAGAGGTTCGGACGGTCGAGACGCTTAACCGAGTTACCGAGGATGGTCGATACCTGGTCGAGGTCGTTTGCACGACCCACCACTACCACAACATCGCCCATCTGCAAGCGCAACTCGTAGGTTGCAACGAGCTCGATACCTGCACGAACAACACGAGTGATTGTTACATGGTAGTTCTCACGGATGTGCAAATCACCGATATGCTTTCCGTTGAGTTCAGGCTTTGTAACTACGATACGACGCTTTTCGAGGTGCGACGATGCCGAGCCCCACTCTTCGTCATTCACCTTCACTACATCGCCAATAATCGATTGGATGAGCTCCACCTCCTGGCTGCTAACCACAATACGCAAGATGTCGTTCTCCTGCAACTCGGTCTGACCCGAAGCGATGCGCTGCTGGTTTTCGTGGTCGAAGATTCGAGCCACCACGAAGTGACTGCGAGTGATGCGGCTAATCTCCTCGATGGTCTTGCCAAAGATGGCGTGATTTGTAACACGAACATCGATGCGAACGGTGCGAGGTGCATCCGAGCGGGTTGCCTTTGCAGCCTCACGCTCAATCTTGATGCGGAAGATCCAGCGGATAAGCAACATCGAGAGGATGATACCCACAACTCCGAGCGGATAGGCTACGGCGTAGGCTGTTGCCATAGTCGAAGCTTGTGCGCTATCTACCACACTCTGCGCAGCACCCAAACCAGGGGTGTTGGTCACAGCGCCCGACAATACACCGACCATTGTGGTGAGCTCCTCGCCTGTGATGATATGAATGCCGTAGCAAATCACACAGCCAAGGAAGATAATCAACATTGCCAACATATTCAATTTGATACCGCCGTCACGCAACGACGAGATGAAGCTTGGTCCAACCTGAATACCAATCGAATAGACAAAGAGAATCAGACCAAACTCCTTGATGAAGTGGCAGATTTCGGGGTTGATTGTAAGACCAAAGTGCGACAGCACAATGCCGACAAACAAAACCCAAGTTACGCCCAACGATACCGAGCCGAACTTGATACGGTTCAGAAACAGACCGATGGCGATAGTCAATGCGAGCACAATCACCGCCGTAGCGATGCCGTCGCCCGTGAATAGATTAACTAACCATTCCATATTTATAACTCTTAAAACCTAACTTTCGGAATAGAACACCGCCCTCGGATAACTCCAAAGGCGGTGCAAAGATAGTAACTTAAACGGAAAACTGAAAGCGTAAAACGGAAAACTTTTTAATTAGTTAGGAGTTAGGAGAGAGGAGTTAGGAGTTAAAAAACTTTCAGCGCACCTCTAACAACCCCTAACAACCTCTAACAACCTCTAATCCTGCTGCGCCTTGACCACCTTCGGAGCCCGCAAAACTAAAAACTTTCAGCGCACCATATCAAGCAGTTGCAAACTGCGCCTCCTATCAAGGGCGTAGCCCGCCTCCTATCAAGCACCATAGGTGCGCCTCCTATAATCCTTGCGCCTTGCCCACCTTCGGAGTTCCTACTTTGTCTTATTTACCGTGTGCAAGATGTTTCCGTTCTTGTCAATCATATGCACCGAGAGTCGCTTTTCGCTTGCGGTGATGACCGAAAAACCCGCCTCGTCGCTGCAATACTGCATATCCTTGGTTCTCTTGACATCACGAGCCCACGATGCCGACGAATTGACAAGATAGTCGATGTCGTAACCCTTGCGACGGATGTGCTGGAAGCTATGGATATGACCACAAAGATACATCGCCACCTTGTGCTTGCGCAGAATGCCGTTTATGGCACTCTTCATATCTTCTCGCTCACTTTTACTCTTCTTGGTGTCGGCATAAATAGGGTGGTGTCCTGCCACTATAACCCAATCCTCCGTTGTCTCACTCAATACCTTGTCCAACCACTCCAATTGAGCTTCGTGGTCTTGCAATGCTGCATCGGGATACCTCTTGTCCATACGATATTTCTCAATCAGCGGGGTGGTATCCAACATAACGAAGCGAATGGTCGCTCCGCCCTTTTTGAATACCGTAGTGTAGTACTTTGATGGCATTCGCCAATGAGGATTGACCTTCGAGTAGTCGACGAGTGCCTGCGAGTTACCACGATATTCGTGATTTCCGGCAACTGCCCACCAATCGAGCTTGGCGAGGTTGCGGTGGTTATACATATCTGTGAGATGCTCCTGCCAATCGTCGTCAGTTACACTCTTCACACCGTTGCCGTGGTGAGTATCGCCTGTTGAGATGATACATTGAGGTTTGATTTTGCCCGCCATCTCGCCCATAATGTTGGCGATGACCTTCTGGTCGTAGCAACCGCCACGATCGAGGTCGCTTGCCCAAAAGATATTTATATCTTGTCGCAACTTGCGCCACGCCTTCGGGTTGTGTGCCGATGCGCCCGACGCAACAATGAGTGCCGCAATAACGGACAGAAGGAACTTTCTCATAATGCTACTTTATTCCGTACTTTTTGAGAATTCTGGCAATCTTTGGCTGGTAAGCCTTCAAGAAGCGGTCGAAGCCGAGGTCGGTAGGGTGCGAATTGTCGATTGTACTATCGGTACCCAATACATTTGGCACGGCGAGGAAATAGACATCCTTGTGCTTCTTTGCCAAGACCCTCATCATCTCGGCAGCGGTCTTTGTAAGGCTCATTCGTGCCGCATACTTCTTGGTGTCGAAGTCGCTATCCTGGTCGATAGGGCTCTGAATGAAGATGAGCGGCTTGCCCGGATGTGCCTTCACCAACTCCTCTACGAAGTTGTTCAAACGCTCCTTAATCTGCTTCTCGCTTGGGTTTGAGAAGGCGTCGAATACGAATGCATCGGCCTCGCAGCTCTTCAAGAATTCGAGGAATTGAGGCTGCATTTTACACTGACCGCTGAAACCGAAGTTTATAAAGTCGATGCCGAGATTGCGGCTCATCAAAGCAGGGTAGTTCATCGCAGGGCGTGATGCCGAAGCACCGTGAGTGATGCTCGAACCGTGAACTATGACCTTGTGACGAAATGGCGAAGGGATACCTTCGATTGTAGCATTTTCATCCACACCAATCTCCAACTTGGTGAGCTGACACCAACCAGGGAGGTAGAGCAGGCACTCCTTCTCGCCCTCTGCCAAGTTCTTGATAAGTGACTTTGTGCGCTTGTTGTTGCTCGGAAGTGTCGAAACACGACCTACGGCAGCAAAACGCCACTTGCCATCCTTCTTGATATAGAGATCCAAGCCGTGCTGCGAGATACCTGTCATATTGTCGCCCATACGCTTTGGAGCATTCTCCCACGAAGCCGAAATCTGCGACGAGTTGGTCTTGAATACGACATAGAGTCCCGATGGGCACTTCGAGTGGTTGATGATAGCCTTGCTGAAACCCTCGTATGGGGTGTGGTCAAAGCGGTAGTAAGGGCTCTTGTTCGTCTTTTGGGTGTGACCGTGAATGCCCAATTCGGTTGCATCAACAAATTTGAGCTGTGCCGATGCCGAGAACGCCATCGAGCAAATCAGCGCCAAAAGTAATAAAGTCTTTTTCATATTGTGTTTTTATTTAATGTCATTCAAATAATTCTCAATTCTCAATTCTCAATCGAAAAGCTAATGGCCAATGGCTAATAGCTAATAGCCCAACTATTTTATTCCGTACTTTTTGAGAATCTTAGCAATCTTCGGCTCGTAGGCCTTCAATACGCGGTCGAATCCCATATCGTTGAGGTGTGAGTTGTCGATTGTGTCCTCGTTGTCGGTACCGTGTGCGGTTGGTATGTCAAGGTAATAGACATCTTTGTATCGCTTGGTCAGAGCCTTCATCTTGCGAGTTATGACCTCTAACTTTTCGGCATACATAGCCTTTCGTTTGAGGTCGAAGAATCGCTCTGGCGTATGGAACGGACGGATAAAGATAATCGGCTTGCCAGGATGTGCTTTGACCAATCGTTCGGTGAAACCATCTACTCGCTCCTCGACCTCTTGTGCCGTGGTGTTGCCAAAGCAGTAGCAGATGACTGCGTCGGTCTTGCAGTCGGCAATCACCTCTGCGCTCTCTGGTTCCATCTTACCCTGACCACTATAACTAAAGTTTACGAAGTCGATACCGAGGTCACGGCTCATACGTGCCAACATCGAAAGCCCTGGGCGTGATGGCGACGCTCCGTGTGTAGTGCTTGTGCCGTAGAATATAACGCGGTGTTTGTAAGGTGAAGGTATAGCCTTGATTGTGGCATCTTCGTCCACGCCAATCTTCAGTTCCTTTACCTCACTCCACAATGGAAGGTAAAGCATACACTCCTTCTCGCCTTCGGCCATGTTTTTAGCGAGGGCCTTCTTGAAGTTTACCACCTCTTTGTCGGTCGACACACGACCAATATTGCAGAAACGCCACTTGCCATCGACCTTGATATAGAGATCGACGCTGAATTGTGTGGCTGCGGTGATGTTGTATCTTACATTGTATCGCTGCTTTGCTGACGATACGATCCAATCGGCATAGATGTTTTTGCTATTGGTCTTGAACATTATGTACAAGCCTGTCGAGTAGCGCGAATAACTATTTATGGCGTTGTTCGTAAAGCCGTACTCCTTGCTGTTAATGCGAGAATATGGATTCTTCGCATTCTCAATGGTGTGCCCGCAGATGTTAAGAGTGGTAGCATCCACCCACTTGGTCTCGCCCTTTGCCAAGGCAACGGCAAAAACCATAATCGCAAAGAGAATAAACTTCTTCATATAATTGTCAATTATCAACTATCAATTGTCAATTAAAATATTAGTTTTACTAATATTTTATCACTCCCGAACCAATCAACCTGTCGCCCTCGTACCAAGCGGCAAACTGACCACCTGCAATGCCTCGTTGAGGCTGGTCGAAGAGGATGTAGAGTGCATCCTCGTGCTGAATAAGCGTAGCATCTTCGAGTGGCTGACGGTAGCGGATGCGCACCTTCAAGCGACGCTCTTCGCCCACTTTTAGAGCCTCGCACGGCTCCACCCAATGCACCTCCAAGTTGTCTATGCGCAACGCCTTGCGGTACAAACCGGGGTGGCTATCGCCCTCGCCGACATAGATGGTATTCGACTCGACATCCGTACCTATTATAAATAGTGACTCCTTGCGACCACCAATGCCCAAGCCTTTGCGCTGACCTATGGTGTAGAAGTGCGCTCCGTTGTGCTCGCCAATCTTCTTGCCGTCACGCACGGTGTAGCGATATGGCTCGGCTAACTGTTCCAATGCAGTCTGCTCCGCACGTTCGGCATATCTGCGCCACGAAGGCAAAATCTCGTGAATATTTCCCTTCTTGGCTGCGAGTTGTTGTTGCAGAAAGATTGGCAAATCGACCTTACCTACAAAGCATATACCCTGCGAATCTTTGCGCTTGGCAGTAGCCAGCTTCTGCTCCTCGGCAATACGACGAACTTCGGGTTTAAGAAGGTGTCCGATAGGGAACATCGCATATTTGAGCTGCTCCTGCGAGAGTTGGCAGAGGAAGTAGCTCTGATCCTTATTTGGGTCGCTACCTGCAAGCAACGAATAGACCGTTTCGCCATTCTCAATGCGCTCCTCCTTGCGGCAGTAGTGTCCCGTAGCAACCGCCTCGGCACCAAGTTTGAGAGCCTCTTTTAGAAAGACATCGAACTTAATCTCTCGGTTGCACAATACATCGGGGTTCGGGGTGCGACCTTTTTCGTACTCCGAAAACATATAATCGACCACTCGCTTGCGGTACTCTGCCGACAAATCGACATAGTGGAAGGCGATATCCAATCGCTTGGCTACCAACTCGGCAAAGACCTGGTCGTCGTGCCACGAACACTCTCCTTCGAGCTTACCCGTCGTATCGTGCCAATTACGCATAAACAGACCGATGACCTCGTGTCCCTGCTCTTTGAGCAAGTACGCCGCCACCGACGAATCGACTCCTCCCGATAATCCTACTACTACCTTCATATTAAAAATTATTCTGATTGGTAAATTTTGCACGAGAGCATCGGACTCCAAAATGCTCACATAGGCTTACTATGCTCCGCTTTTATCGCCTCGCTTCGCACAAAATTTCCTCAATCACCTCTAATTTTTAGCCGTTAGCCATTAGCCATTAGCTCAATTAGAAGTTATCTCTAAACTCTCTAATGCCTCTAACGCCTCTAACGCCTCTAACGCCTCTAACGCCTCTAACGCCTCTAACGCCTCTAACGCCTCTAAATAATCTCCACAAAGGTACAATATTTAATTGAAAAATTTTGATTTTTCAGCCAAATTACAATATTTTTGTAATGATATTCGTTTTGAAGGGCGAAACTAAAACACAAATTATGAGAAAAAACACTTTTGTATTGGTAGCAGTATGCTTCGTTTCGGCACTCCTCGGTGCGGGCGTGGCATCTTATGCGGTTGTTCGCAATTCGCAGGTTGCAACAACCATAGAGTATGTAAATCGTGACGGCGACACCGTGCCCGTTGCCAAAACTCAATTCGTAAGTTTGGAGCAGTCGGCAAGCTATCCCGATTTGACCTACGCAGCCGAAAATGCGGTTAAGGCGGTGGTCAATATCGAGGCAATTACCGAGGTGGAGGTGCGCCAGCAGAGTATGATGCCATATAACCCATTCTTCGAGTTTTTCGGCTTTCCACAGCCACAGCAGGGCAACGGACAGCCTCAAAAGCGTGAGCAGAAGTCGGGTGGCTCGGGTGTGATTATCTCGACCGATGGCTACATCGTAACCAACAACCACGTTGTTGATGGCGCAACAAAGTTGCGTGTAAAGTTGAATGACGGTCGTGTCTTCGATGCGAAAATCATAGGCAAAGACCCAACCACCGATGTTGCACTTATCAAGGTCGAGGCGGAGGAGTTGCCAATCATCAAGTTCGGCTCGTCGGACAATTTGCGATTGGGTGAGTGGGTGCTGGCTATTGGCTCGCCGTTTGACCTTCAATCGACAATCACCGCAGGTATCGTGAGCGCAAAGGCTCGCCAATTGGATGTTATTCCTAACGAGTTCCGCATCGAGTCGTTTATCCAGACCGATGCAGCGGTAAATCCGGGCAACTCGGGTGGTGCATTGGTCAATGCTCGTGGCGAGTTGGTGGGTATCAACACCGTAATCAAATCCTCGACAGGAAGCTATATCGGCTACTCGTTTGCGGTGCCGGAAAGTATTGTGCGTAAGGTAGTTAATGACTTGCGAGAGTATGGTATCGTGCAGCGTGCTTTGCTCGGAATTTCGTATCGCTACATCGACCAGGACTTTATCGACCAGTTTGGCAAAGATACCGGTATTACAGAGGTAGGCGGCGTATATGTTGCAGCTGTTTCGGAGGGTGGCTCGGCATCGGAGGCAGGACTCCGCAAGGGTGATGTCATCACCGAGATTGACGGTGTGAAGATTACCGCTCCTACGACCCTCACCGAGCAGATTGGCAAGCATCGTCCTAACGATAAAATATCGTTGGTTGTAAAAAGAGGCGAAAAAGTGAAACATTTTGAGGTTGTTCTTCGTAATAAAGCAGGTAAAGCAGAGTTGCTCACCAAAAACGATGTAGATGTCGTTGAGGTTTTGGGTGGTCGCTTTGCCGATATCGACAGCAAAATTGCCAAGAAACTCGACATTAAGGGTGGTGTGCAGGTGCAGTCGATAAAGAGTGGCGGTTTGCTCGCCAAGGCTCGTGTGCGTGAGGGCTTTGTTATCACTCACATCAACGACAAGGCGGTGCGCACAGTGGCTGACCTTGGTCGCCTGACCGATAAGATTCAGTCGATTGACGGAGTCTATCCAGACGGCAGAGCGGCAAGCTATGTTATCGTGCAGTAGCACGATAACAAATTGAGAATTGAGAATTGAAAATTGAGAATTAGAGGTATTTTATATTTTAATATAGAATCAACAAATAATTCAAAAAACGACTTGTCGTTTTTACCATAAATTGTCAATTGTCAATTATCAATTGTCAATTAAAATGTAACGAAGAAACAATTTATAATTTATGCGTCAATTAAAGATTACGAAATCCATCACCAATCGTGAGAGTGCTTCGCTCGACAAGTACTTGCAGGAGATTGGAAAAGAGGAACTTATTACTGTTGAGGAGGAGGTAGAACTCGCCCAACGAATTCGCAAAGGCGACCAGGAGGCTTTGGAGAAGCTCACAAAGGCAAATCTTCGATTTGTGGTGTCGGTTGCCAAGCAGTACCAGAATCAGGGTTTGAGCCTTCCCGACCTTATCAACGAGGGTAACCTCGGTCTGATTAAGGCTGCCGAGAAGTTCGACGAGACTCGTGGTTTTAAGTTTATCTCCTATGCTGTGTGGTGGATTCGTCAGTCGATTTTGCAGGCTCTTGCCGAGCAATCTCGTATCGTGCGTCTTCCGCTCAACCAGGTAGGCTCGCTCAACAAGATTAACAAGGCTTTTGCCCGCTTCGAGCAGGAGCACGAGCGTACCCCTTCGCCAGAGGAGTTGGCTGCTGAGTTGGAGTTGCCTCGTGAGAAGGTTACCGACACTCTGCGTGTTGCCGGTCGCCACATCTCGGTGGATGCACCATTTGCCGATGGCGAGGATAACTCGTTGCTCGATGTACTTGTGAATACCGACTCTCCGAATGCCGACCGTGGTCTTATCAATGAGTCGTTGGCTACCGAGGTGGACCGTGCGTTGGAGACCCTCACCGAGCGTGAGCGTGACATTATCCGCTACTTCTTCGGTATCGGTTGTTCCGAGATGACTTTGGAGGAGATTGGCGAGAAGTTCGACCTTACCCGTGAGCGTGTTCGCCAGATTAAGGAGAAGGCTATCCGCCGTCTTCGTACTTCGCAGAAGAGTTCGACATTGAAGTCGTATTTGGGATAGGAAAATAACTCTTAACAAGTGAAAGCCAATGGTTTGCGCCATTGGCTTTTTTGCGTTAATAGTTGGTTAGGGGTAATAGGGATTATAGGGGTAATAGGGAGAATAGGGAATATAAGGAATTTAGTGCTTGTTGCTTGTTGCTTGTTGCTTTTTCTAAACTCTCTAAACTCCCTAAGTTCTCTTTGCTTTGTTCTCTTTGCTTTGTTCTCTTCTGGCACTATTCTTGCCCTATCTCAGGGCAAAGGGAGTGGTCGGGAAAAAGGTAATTTTCTTTTTATCTTTGATATGTTTACACATCTTTCTGTTATTTTCTGTTTGCACACACCGGCCCTCCTTTTTCAAACGGAAAACTCAAAACTGAAAACTGAAAACTAAAAGCGCATTTTTGAGTAGTTCTTAATTTTTAATTAAGTTTTCCGTTTTCCGCTTTCCGTTTTCCGTTTAATTTTCTATCTTTGTGCAATATTGTATATATATGGCAGATTTTAAGAAGATAAATATCCGCAATAAGCGTGCGACATTCGACTACGAGATACTCGAAGAGTATATCGCAGGCGTTGTTTTGGTGGGTACCGAGATTAAGTCTATCCGCCTTGGCAAAGCCTCGATGGTCGATTGCTACTGCTACTTCGAGAAGGGCGAGCTGTGGATACGAGGTGTGAATATCTCCGAGTATGCGTGGGGTACCTGCAATAACCACATCCCCAAGCGTGACCGCAAGCTCCTGCTCAACAAAAAGGAGCTCTCGAAGCTCCAACGCTCCTTGCAGGATAAGGGTTTAACCATTGTCGGTCTTCGTCTATTCCTCAACGATAGAGGACTCGCAAAGATAGCCATCGGACTTGCTCGTGGTCGTAAGGCCTACGACAAGCGTGAGTATCTGAAAGCAAACGACGCAAAGCGTGAAATGGACAAAGCAATGAAAACCTACAAATAGAATTGAAAATTGATAATTGAAAATTGACAATTTATGGTAAAACGACAAATCGTTTTTAATTGTCAAATAAAATTCCTTTAATTATCAATTGTCAACTGTCAATTGTCAATTAGAAAAGAATATGGCGTTGATTTTAGCAATAGAGACAGGAACCGACATCTGTTCGGTAGCGTTAGTTCGTGATGGCGAACTTGTGGCACTGCGTGAGAGCGACGAGGAGCGCAACCACGCCAAGAAGATAGCCGTCTTCGTAGATGAACTTCTCAGAGAGTGCGGTGTGGCAGCCGACGACTTGGATGCGGTGGCGGTAAGTAAAGGACCTGGTTCTTACACAGGTCTGCGCATCGGCGTGTCGTTCGCAAAGGGTCTGTGCTACGGACAGAATATTCCACTTGTGGCGGTAGGCTCGCTCGACTCGTTGGTCGAGGTGGCTCGTGAGGATTTCGAGGCGGGAATTATCGATGTCGAGAATTGGAGCGAGGCAACCCTCTGCCCAATGATTGATGCACGCCGTATGGAGGTCTATACGCAGACTTTCAACTCGGAGGGCGTGGCGCAGAGCGATGTCGAGGCGAAGATTATTGATGCGGATAGCTTCTCGGCAGAGCGTAACGGCAAGCCGTTTGTGATTTTCGGCAGTGGCGCAAAAAAGTGCGCCGAGGTGTTGGAGGGTGCAACCCTTATCGAGGTTGTTCCGTCAGCACGAGGTATGGCACGCCTTGCAGAAAAGGCCTTCGCCGAGGGCAAAACCGAGGATGTGGCATACTTCGAACCGTTCTACCTTAAAGACTTCGTAGTCGGCACAGCAAAGAAATCTCTACTCGAACGAGTAATGAAATAAAATCGTTCTTATGAGTTCTTTTTGCACGAGTCGTCGGACGCCAAATTCCTCACATACGCCCAAGTATGCTGCGGATTTGTCGCCTAGCATCGCACAAAAATAATCTCATAATCTCCGATTTTTTTTTGGGGGGGGAGAAATAAACTTTTAGCGCACCCCATAGAGCGAGCAACGGGAGCGTCCCCATAAAGGGCGGAACGCCCGCCCCCATAAAGCAGTCGTAGACTGCGCCCCCAGAAATGTTGCGCCGTGATTAGGGCCGGAGTTTGCACAACAAAAAAGCTAATGGCTAATGGCCAATGGCTAAAAGCCCAAACACTATGGCTGCAAAGGGCAACAACATAAAGGAACAATATTAACACAAAATAAAAACCAAAAACTATGTCAGAATTTATCTATCAGGAGCCGCTCCCAATCGAGCGTGACAACACAGAGTATCGTCTTTTGACGAAGGATTATGTGAAGGTCGTAGAGTGCGACGGCCGCAAGATTTTGAAGGTCGATCCAAAGGGTATCGAGCTCCTCGCAAAGGAGGCTTACACCGATGTATCGTTCTACCTCCGTTCGGCACACTTGCAGAAGTTGAACAACATCTTGAATGACCCGGAGGCAACCGACAACGACAAGTTCGTAGCATACACAATGTTGATGAACTCGTGCGTAGCAGCCGAGGGAGAGTTGCCAACTTGCCAGGATACAGGTACTGCAATCTGCGTTGCTCACAAGGGCGAGGATGTTTGGACAGGTGCCGAGGATGCAGAGTACATCTCTCGTGGTGTCTACGAGACCTACAAGGAGCGCAACCTCCGCTACTCGCAGGTTGTGCCTATCACAATGACCGATGAGCACAACAGCGGCACTAACCTCCCTGCACAGATCGACATCTATGGCGGTCACCCGGGTATGGAGTACGACTTCCTCTTCCTCACCAAAGGTGGTGGCTCGGCAAATAAGACCTTCCTCTATCAGCAGACCAAGGCGTTGTTGAACGAGGAGTCGCTTGTTAAGTTCTTCAAGGAGCATATCAAGGACCTCGGTACTTCGGCTTGCCCTCCATATCACCTCGCAGTCTGCATCGGTGGTACTTCGGCAGAGATGTGTCTTGCAACCGTAAAGAAGGCTTCGGCAGGCTACCTCGACGAGCTCCCAACATCGGGCAACGAGGGTGGTCGCTGCTTCCGTGACTTGGAGTGGGAGGAGAAGATCCTCAAAATCTGCCAGGAGATGGGTATCGGCGCACAGTTTGGCGGTAAGTACCTCGTACACGATGTTCGTGTAATTCGTGCTCTACGCCACGCCGCTTCGTGCCCTGTTGCTATCGGCGTAAGCTGCTCGGCAGACCGCAATATCAAGGGTAAGATTACCCCGGAGGGTATCTTCGTAGAGCAGTTGGAGAAGAATCCTGCACGCTTCCTTCCTGCCGAGGCACCTGCAATGACTCCTGCCGTAGATATCGACCTCGACGAGGGTATGGATAAGGTTCGTGAGACCCTCTCTAAGTATCCTATCAAGACTCGTCTTAACTTGAAGGGCACCCTTATCGTGGCTCGTGATATCGCTCACGCACGCATCAAGCAGATGCTCGACAATGGCGAGCCAATGCCAGAGTACTTCAAGAATCACCCTGTATACTACGCAGGTCCTGCAAAGACCCCTGCGGGCTACGCATCGGGCTCATTTGGTCCTACCACCGCAGGTCGTATGGACTCTTATGTAGACCTCTTCCAGAAGGCTGGTGGCTCTATGGTTATGGTAGCAAAGGGTAACCGCTCAAAGGATGTTACCGATGCTTGCCAGGCAAATGGTGGTTTCTACCTCGGCTCTATCGGTGGTCCTGCTGCAATCCTCGCTAAGAACTCTATCAAGTCTGTTGAGGTTGTAGACTTCCCAGAGCTCGGTATGGAGGCCGTTCGCAAGATTTATGTGGAGAATTTCCCAGCCTTCATCATTGTAGATGACAAAGGCAACGACTTCTTCGCAGACTTCGCACATTAATTAAGAAAATCGTTCTGGCGAGTTCTTTTTGCACGAGTTGTCGGATAGCGAGTTCCTCACATAGGCCTACTATGCTGCGGACTCGCTACCTAACCTCGCACAAAAATAATCTCACCACCTCCGATTTTGAATGAGGAGGTAGATTTACTCGCTCATAAGCAATTTTGAGGTTGTGGTAAATCCGTAATAAAAATTGTCAATTGTCAACTTTCAATTGTCAATTAAAACAAAGTAGAGGGCTGATTACCCTCTGCTTTGGCAAAATAAAAATGGAATTTTTGCGTTTGTTTTTCGTATGCAAACCTTTATGAAGAAGATACTGTTACTGTTGGTGGCACTCCTTGCCATCTTCTCGGTGCGTGGTGCCGAGGAGGTGACTTTTTCGCTCAATGCGCCGATGATTACATCGGTGGGCGAGGCGTTTCGTGTGGAGTTCGAGCTCAATGCCAAGCCCGATAGTGACTCCTTTGTGCCGCCTTCATTCGAGAATTTCGATGTTGTGGCTGGTCCTTCGGTGTCGCAGGGTAGTTCGGTGCAGATTATAAATGGCGAGATGACAAAGAGCATCAGTTATGCCATAACCTATGTGCTCATACCGCAGAAGGCGGGTACTTTTTCGATTGACCCAGCCACGATAGCTGTCAAAAAGAGGAGCTACACCACGCAGCGCACAGCAATAGAGGTGCGTGATGGTGCGCAGAGCGGCTCGGCACAGCAGGGTAATGGTCGCTCGCAAAACGAGTCGGCAGAGAGTCGTGCCAACCGTACAATCGAGAAGGACGACCTTATCCTTCGCCTCGAATTATCGTCGAAATCGGTATACAAGGGCGAGCCTGTGCGTGCAATTCTCAAACTTTATAGCCGTGTAAATATTGCCGGCTCCGACTCGTCGAAGATGCCGGCATTCAATGGCTTTTGGAGTCAGCAGGTCGATATTGAGCAGGGTCCATTCCGTGAGACCTTCAATGGTAAAGTCTACGAGACCTACAACATAGCCGAGTATCTGCTCTACCCTCAGCAGGGTGGTACGCTCACCATCGAGCCGGCGGAATTGACCGTTATAGCGCAGGTTGTGGTGCAGTCCAATCGTGGTTTTGACCCATTCTTCGGTGGCGGACACGAGGTCTATAATGTGCGCCGGCCGCTGAAAACACCTGCCGTGAAGGTGCAGGTCAAGGAGTTCCCTGTCGGAGCTCCCGCATCGTTTGCAGGTGCGGTTGGCCGCTACACAATGTCGCATCGTCTCTCCTCGGCAGAGATTGCAGCAAATTCGGCTGCAACACTCCAAATCACCATTTCGGGTAGCGGAAACTTGAACTTCCTCTCGGCACCGACTCTCTCGTTGCCGTCGTCGTTCGAGTTGTACGATGTGAAGAGCGAGGAGAAGATCGAGACCAACGCCTCGGGTAGCGTAGGCTATCGCCGTTTCGACTATCCGTTTATCGTGCGTGCCGAGGGCGACTACGAGATTGCGCCTGTCGAGTTCTCATACTTCGATTTGGATAAGAAAAAGTATATAACCCTCTCGACACCGCCGTTGAAGATGGTGGTTACGCCCGACCAAAATGCAACCGCTCAACCGCAGCAGACGGTGGGCATAAAGCGTGAGGATGTGCGCCTTTTGGGCGAGGATATTCGCTTTATAAAGCTCGGTGCGCCGGCTTTGCGCTCGGTGGTGGCTCCGTTGGCACTCTCACCAATCTATTGGGCAGCGATTGTGGCGATGTTGCTGGTTGCGGTAGTGGCATACTTCATTATCCGCAAGCATATCAGCGACAACCGCAATGTGGTGCTTGTCAAGGGTAAGCGAGCCAACAAAATGGCAATCAAGCGTTTCCGCATAGCCGAAAAGTATATGCGTGAGCAGGATCGCAGAGCCTTCTACGAGGAGATGTTGCGTGGTCTGTGGGGCTACTTGGGCGACAAGTTCAATATCCCTGTTGCCGACCTCACCCGAGAGGTTGTGCGTGCGGAGTTGAGTCGTCGTGGAGCATCGGCAGAGGCGGAGAATATAGTTGCCGTAATTGCTCGATGCGAGGAGGCTCAATACTCGCCATCTTCGTCGGGCGAGATGAACGATATCTACGAAGAGGGTGTCGATGCAGTATCGAAAATAGAGTCGGCAATTAAAAAGTAGTGGCTATGAAGAGATTTTTGTTATATAGTTTGTTGCTCCTTGTGTCGTTGTCGGCAAGTGCCTCGGTCGATCGTTGGGAGGCGGGAAACAAAGCCTACATCGAGGGCAACTACGACAAGGCGATAGAGGAGTACAGCGCTATTCTCGAAGGTGGTGAGTACTCTATGAAGTTGTACTACAACTTGGCGAATGCCTACTTCAAAACGGGAGCAATCGGCAAGTCGATACTCTACTACAACAAGGCGTTGCGCATAGCCCCTTCGCAGGAGGATGTGCGCCACAACCTCGCTATTGCCGAGGCGCAAACCAAAGATAGAATTGCGGTAATACCCGAGTTCTTCCTAAATCGCTGGTTGCGCACCGTGCGCAACTCGATGAGCTGCACGGCGTGGAGCGTTTTGTCGCTTGTGGCGTTTGGCGTGCTGCTTGCCTTTGCGTTGCTCTTTTTGCTTGCATCGCACTTGCGTTGGCGCAAGGCGGGCTTCTATGGTGCAATGTTCGCATTTCTGCTCTTTGTGGCAATGACCTCATTTGCTGTATCGGCTCGCAACGATATGCTCCAACACGAAGAGGCGATTGTTATGGGCTCGGCAATCTCGGTAAAGAGTTCGCCCGACCGTTCGGCAACCGACCTTTTCGTTCTGCACGAGGGTACAAAGGTTAAGCTGCTGTCCGAGGTCGATGAGTGGCGTGAGATAGCCATTGCCGACGGCAAGAAGGGCTGGACTCTTGAAAGTAACATTGAGGAAATTTAATTAGTGAGTAGAGAGTAGTTGAGAGTTAAAACTCAAATTGACAATTGACAATTGACAATTAAAGGAATTTTTAATTTAAGATAGTAATAACAGCAAAAACGATTTATCGTTTTTACCATTAATTATCAATTATCAATTATCAATTATCAATTAAAAAAACTAATGGCTAATGGCTAAAAGCCTTAGAAAGATTTATGTCGAAACTTTTGGATAATGTAGTAGGTGAGCTCTCTCGCCTTCCGGGTATTGGTCGCAGAACGGCTTTGCGTTTGGCGATGCATATCTTGCGAATGGATACGGAGGATGTTGTGTCGATGGGCGAGTCGCTTATCGACTTCCGCACCAAGATTTGCCGATGTGCAAAGTGCAACAACCTCTCCGATACCGAAATATGCGATGTATGTGCCGACGCATCTCGTGATAGAAGCACGGTCTGCGTGGTGGAGCAGGTGTCGGACCTGCTCTCAATCGAGAAGACCCACCAATATCGTGGCGTGTATAGCGTGTTGGGTGGCGTAATTTCGCCAATGCAGGGCATTGCGCCGTCGGATTTGCGCATCGATTTATTGCTCGACCGTATCGCTATGGGCGAGGTCAAAGAGGTTATTATCGCTATCTCGGCATCGGTCGAGGGCGAAACCACAATGTTCTATCTGATGAACTGCCTCAAACGCTTCCCTCACTTGAAGGTTACCACCATCGCCCGAGGTATTGGCTTTGGCGATGAGTTGGAGTATGTTGATGAATTGACCATTACACAGGCGTTGATGAATCGTCGTGAAATTTCAAAACAATAAATATATAATAAGTATTATGAAGAAGTTATTTGCAGTTATGTTGGCTGCCGCCTTGGCAGTAGGATGTTGTTCAACTTGCCGTATGCGAGTTAAGAATGCTAAGCCGTTGGAGGGTACCGTATGGCACCTCACAAAGATTGGTGGAGAGAGCCTTACTCTTCCTGCCGATGAGTTTAACATTATTCTTAACGAGAATGGCCTTGGCGGTCGTGGTGCTTGCAACAGCCTTCTTGGTCAGTATGCAACAGGCGATAAGTTCGCTTTGCGCTTCTCTCACCTCGGCTCTACCAAGATGCTCTGCCCACACAACGAGCAGTTAGAGAGTCGTTTGACCCAAATTCTCTCCAAAACCACTCACTACGACATCGACTACGATATGTTGATGTTGATGCAGAATGGTACTGTGTTAGCCGTATTCAAAGCACAGGAGGCAAGCAAATAAAAGGCGAAATTCTGCGTTACGCATCGGATGTTGAGTTGCTCACATAGGCTTACTATGCTGCGCACTCAGCACCTCGCAAGCCTTGAATTTCATCCTTTTATTTGCTTGCCGAGATAGGGTGTAAAGGCGAAATTCTGCGTTACGCTCCTCCTCGAAATCCTCATTTACAATTAGTAAACTGCGGTTTCTCGGAGTTCGCAAGCCTTGAATTTCATCCTTTTATTTGCTTGCCGAGATAGGGTGTAAAGGCGAAATTCTGCGTTAAAAAAACAGTAGCGACCGATGATTCGGTCGCTACTGTTTTTAGTGGGTAAATACCTTACCGTGTTGCTTCTCCTGCTGCTCGTATTTGAGGCGTGAGGAGGTCGGATATTTCAACTTGTCGAACTCGGCTACGGCATTGCGGATGTCGGTCAAGAGCATATCCGCCATATCACGAGTAAAGCCTTGGCGCACAACCACTCGCATAACCACCATATCCTCGATGTTCTTCGGCATTGTGTAGGCCGGAACCATCCAACCACTTTGTTGAAGTACTGCTTGCAAGTCATATAGAGTCCATTTTGCTGTCTTGTTGTACTCGGGGTTCATATACCAGATAAAGAGCGGATTGTCGAGCTTCTCGACATAGTTCTTGAAGCACTTCATCTTGCCAATCTGCTCGTGGCAGTAGCAGGCGATATCCATCGACTCCTGCTGAATCTGCTTGTAACCCTCGAAACCGTAGCGGATAAAGTTGTAGTACTGACCCAAGATCTGCGCAGCAGGGCGAGAGAAGTTCAAACCTACCTGTGTGATGTTTGCACCCAAGTAATTGACACTGAACGACATCTCGTCGGGCAGACACTTCTTGTCACGCCAAACAACCCAGCCCAAGCCCGGATAGACCAAGCCATATTTGTGTCCCGAGGTAGAGATTGAATATACCCACTTCAAGCGGAAATCCCACTTAAACTCAGGCTTCAAGAATGGCAGAATAAAACCACCCGAAGCGGCATCCACGTGGATAGCAACCTCGTAACCTGTCTTCTTGTTGAAGGCGTCGAGCTCCTTGTCGAGAGCCTCGATGTCGTCGTTCAGACCTGTCCAGGTAACACCTGCGATAGGCACTACGCAGATGGTGTTCTCATCACACATCGCCACCGCCTGCTTTGCATCGAGCGACGGATGCTCTAACGACAACGGCACCTCACGCATCTCTACGCTCCAAAGCTGGGCGAACTTCTCCCATACAACCTGATATGCCGAACTCAATACGATATTTGGCTTGTCGCACGGCTTGCCCTCCTTCTTGCGGCGAGCCTTCCAGCGTAGGAGTGCCGCCACGCCACCGAGCATACACGCCTCCGACGAGCCGATACCGAGCGCACCCGCCTTCCACTCCGCCTTCTCGGGCGAATTCCAAAGGTTTGCGATGATGTTGATGCAACGACCACACATAACAGCCACACGAGGATACTCCGTCTCGTCGATGTAGTTGATATTCACCGCCTCGTTCATCAACTTTGTGGCATACTCGTCCATATAGGTCGTAACGAATGTTGCGAGGTTAAGGCGAGGTTGCGTCTGCGGATAGGTCTCATCCTTGACCATCTTGTACGCCACATGTGGCGAGGTTGGTGACTGTGGAATCTTGTCGGTTGGTGCCGCAACAAGGCGTGCATCGTGAATGGTTGTGCAATTTTTCTCTTTCATAACTATACTTTTTGAAATTTTAAGGTTATACAGTGGCAAAACCTCGCATAAACTATACCATAAATATCGTTATGCCCACCAAATTTTTCGGTTGCCAAAGCATAGCGATTGCATATATTTGTGAATATGGATAAGTTATACTATCTTTGTACTACTAAAATCTAAATATTCAATTGCAAATGTTTAATAAAGTTGCGAAGTTGGGCAGAAGGTGTTTTTCTGCCATTGCGATATTGTCGGTATTGCTCTTTGTCGCTGCTTGTGTCGATAACGGAACGAGCGATGAGGGTGGTGCCGATTTCACCGAGAAGGAGGCGACGGAGGTCTGTTTCACAAACTCACAAATCTACTACCTCGGCGACACAGCGAGAGAGCAGTCGTTCGACATCTGGCAGATAAAGTTCTATACCGATATGGAGATTGATGAGTTGGGCAACCCGATAGGTCCCGGCTCGGTTATGCAGTTGGTGTTGAATACCCCTTACGAGGAGTCGCAGACTCCAAATATCGAGCAACTCGAAGGGGTATATATCGCCCAGAGCAATTCGGGTGATTACTCGCCTTTCACCTTCATATATGGCTACCTCGACATCCTCGAACTGCCCGATGGTCGTCACGAGTTGCCCGATGGTACATTCTACGCCTCGCTTCCCGAAGGCTCGAAGCAGATGAATATCGACCTCTTGGATGACGGCAAGTTGGAGATTGTGAACAATGCCGACGGCACAACCACAATCAAAGGTACGCTTGTGGGTAAGCAGTGCCGCAAGCGCAACTTCGTGTGGCGTGGCGTGGTGGATGCGAAGTTGGAGGTTAAGCAGGAGGTGCCAAATTCGACTATCAAGTCGGATATCAAAATCGAAAACCTTACCCAAGCGTTGATGCAGGATAAGGGCGATAACTTCTATCTCCGAGATGAGAGTTACCGAGATATTCTGATTTTCCTTGCCGAGGAGAGTATCTCGTTCGAGTGGGGTAAGCCTGTGGGTACGGGCGAGGTGCTGCGCCTCGAACTGCTTGTGCCGTGGGCTACAAATATCAAGGAGGGCGACGGTATTCCTGCCGGCACCTATCAGATGCTACAACGAAATGTCGACACCTCGTTCGACAAAGAGTCTATTGTGCCGTTCCGTGCTGTTTCGGGTTTGCCAAATCGCTTTGTGGCACCATATTGGGCAGGCTCGTGGTATGTGAGCTATGTCGACAGTGCGTGGGGCGAGAGCTATGCCCGCATTGATGGCGGAACGATAACCGTAGAGCGTGGTGCAGATGGCTCGCATCGCTTCATCTGCAACTTGCAGGATTGCTCCTCGCCTACATTCTCGGTTACTGCCGACACAACAATTGCGAACGATAAAATAATAATTTACTAATATAACTATGAAGAGATTTTTTACACCTATTTTGCTCGTTGTTATGGCTCTCTTTGCTGTGGCGTGCGAGCCCGACAATAATAACGGTGGCAATGGCGACAAGGAGTTGCCTGTAAATAGCTATTGGATTTTTGGAGAGCCGACCTCGTTGCAGAGTGTGGCGTTGGATATGCTCGATGAGAATATCTACATCGTGGCTTCACCTACTGCAAACCTCGCTACTGCCGAGGAGATTTTCGAGAGTGAGGAGTATATCTATGTGGCGGTTAGTCCGCTTTTGGTGGGCAAGGAGTTCGACCTCAAAACCGAGTCGTCACTCTATACAATTATGTCAACCCTTGGTGGCGCACCTCTCAAAGAGGTTACACCCGAGAGTAATGGCGAGGTTAAGGCTGGAACCGTGAAATTCACCTACGAGGGTGGTGTAGCGGTCGTAAAGGCGGAGATAACCCTTGCAAATGACAGGGTGTTCAAGTTGCACCTCTCGGCAGAGAAGGAGGTTAAGGTGAATGATAATACTATTGCTCGTGGCGATGAGGTAAAGCCACTTCGTGCGGCATTCTACGACGAGGGCGACTTCTCGACAACGCTCTACTTTACCCCTGCGGGTGTGGAGTATTTTGACGAGTTGAAAAACGCTTCGTGGTATATCTATTTGGGCGTGTCGAACGACTATCTCGACGGCAAGGCGCACTCGCTTACCGAGATGGATGGCTCGTCGAGCTTCGAGTTTGGTGTGATAGACAATGTTTCGAGCTCGAAAACTATCGAGATTATGGCTGGCTATCTCCGTGGTGGCTCGGGCAACTTTACCATAAGCAAGAGTGACGACGGCTTGTATATCGCCAATATCGCAATCAAGATTTTGGGTGTGCAGTATATGGTTGAATTCGAGGGTGAGTGTATCTCGGTAGATTATGCCCCTGAGAAGAAAATCAACTTCTTCGACTATAAGGGTAGCGAGTGCCAGACCCTCTCGGCTACGCTCACCAAAGGCGAGTCGGTTTGGAGTGTCGAGGTCGCTCTGTCGAATGGTAAGAGCGTGGTGCTGAATGCTCCGCAGGAGTTCTTCAATACGGGCGATGGCGGTCGTGGCTTCTCGCAGAGCAAGGATTTTACGGTGGAGTACAACGGCACGGTTTATAGCAAGGCGAACGGCTATTCGGGTACAATTATCTCTGCCTACGATGCTGCGACCAACAATCTGGCGTTGGAGTTCTTCAATAATAGCGATGTAAAATTCAACTACACAGGCGTAGTTGAGGTTAAATAGGTGCGATTATGTTCAAGTGGACAAATATAGTGGCTCTTGTCGCAACGCTCCTACTTGCTGTGGGGTGCGTGGCAGGCGAGAATGGTGGCGAGCAGTCGCAAGGTGGCAAGTATGGCACTCTCCAACTTGGAGAGGAGCAGATACCGATAAACTTTGTGCAACCCTACCATAACGAAGATATACTTTTGGTGATATTGTCGCCATTGACTGACCCCTCGAATCTCACGACAAGTGCGATTTTTTGCGTAAAGAACGAGTTGCTTGGCGAGGAACTCGACGTAGAGCGCTACTACTGCAACGATGATTATATTATCGTCTATGAGGATCCGCAGTGCTACTATGCGCCGTTCCGCCGTCCGCAATCGGGAACAATCAAGATGCAGAAGAGCGGTGATATTATGAGTGTTGATGTCGATGTGGTGCTTTTTGATGGTACGCCACTGCGATATAAGAATGAAACCCTGCCCTTAGAATAATAAAACAGCCCTCGACGAGGGCTGTTTTTGTGCAGTGGGGTAGGCTCTACTCCTCTACGATAGTAATCGAGAAGATAAGGTCGCCAGGGCGGATATCGTCGATCACATCCTCGCCCTCTACCACCTTGCCGAAGCAGGTGTGAACACCATCGAGGTGCTGGGTGTTGCGGCGGTTGTGGCAGATGAAGAACTGCGAGCCACCGGTATCCTTGCCACGATGCGCCATCGAGAGCACACCTCGGTCGTGGTACTGACGCTCGGCATCGGTCTCGCACGGAATAGTCCAACCCGGACCACCTGCGCCATTGCCGATAGGGCAACCGCCCTGAATTACAAACTCGGGAATTACTCGGTGGAAGGTCAAGCCGTCATAGAAGCGTGATTCCGCCAACTTAACAAAATTTTCTACTGTAATCGGAGTCTCCTTCTCGTAGAGCTCCACCTTCATATCGCCCTTCTCGGTCGAAATAATTGCGTACTTCATAGTGTTATAATTTTTTGATTTCTGCAAACTCTTTCAGTTGTGCGACGAGCTTTGGGAGTCCGACTGCTGCACGCTCCTTCTTGTGGAAGATTTTGTTGCGCAAGAACGGAATCTTTGGCACCGACGGATCAACCACATAAATCGGAACATCGTTGTTCTTGACCCAGCCCACCAACGAAGCGGCAGGGTAGACTGCCAGCGAGGTGCCAACGATAATCAGCATATCCGCCTCTTTGACCAAATCTCTCGCCTTGTCGAACATCGGCACCGCCTCGCCAAAAAAGACGATATGAGGGCGCAACAACGAGCCGTCGGGTGCGGTTTCGTCGAGCGTCTGCTCACGCACGCCGATATCGACAATGTAGTCGCTTGCATCGTTGCGCAACTTCGTAAGTTCGCCGTGCAAGTGGGTGATTTTGGTCGAGCCCGCTGCCTCGTGTAGGTTGTCGATATTCTGTGTAACTATCTCTACATCAAAGTATTTCTCCAACTCAGTCAACGCTTTATGACCTGCATTGGGTTGTTTGCCAGCCATCTCCTTGCGACGCATATTGTAGAAGTTTATCACCTTCGCCCTATCACGCTCCAACGCCTCAGGCGTACAAACCTCCTCAATCTTATAATTCGCCCACAGACCGTCGCTGCTGCGATATGTCGGAATGCCCGAATCGGCCGAAATACCCGCACCCGTAAGAACTACTATTTTAAGCATAATTTAATAAAAGCTAATGGCTAATGGCCAATGGCTAATAGCCTTTTATTTCTTGAAATAAATGTCTAAAAGTTCTTTCGCCGCTATAAACGAACTCAACTTTGCATCGAGAACCCTCTGCTCCACATCGGCAATGCGACTCTCGATTTCTGGGTTGAGGTAGAAGCGGCTTTTGAGAGTTTCGTTTATGCTCTCGTACATCCAATACTTATTCTGCTCGTTGCGATGGTGTTGGAAGTAGCCGTTTGCCTTGATATGCTCGACATACTCCTCGACACCCTTCCAAATCTCCTCCAAACCGACACCTTCGAGCGAGGAGCAGGTATAAACCTTTGCCTTCCAATCGCTTGCAGGGGTAGGGAATAGGTGGAGAGCATTCTGGAATTGACGGCGTGCAACCTCTGCCTTAATCTTATTTTCTCCGTCGGCCTTGGTGATAACCATCAAGTCTGCCATCTCCATAATGCCTCGCTTGATACCCTGCAACTCGTCGCCTGCGCCCGAAATTTGCAAGAGGAGGAACATATCGACCATCGAATGTACGGCAGTTTCCGACTGACCGACACCTACCGTTTCGATAAAGATAACATCGAAGCCGGCAGCCTCGCACAATACCACCGTTTCACGGGTCTTGCGAGCCACGCCACCAAGCGAGCCTGCCGATGGCGAAGGGCGGATAAAGATGTCGGGGTTATGACAGATGGTCTCCATACGGGTCTTATCGCCCAAAATCGAGCCACCACTGCGCTCCGACGATGGGTCGATAGCCAATACTGCCAACTTGTGGTGCATTGATGTAACCATATTTCCGACCGCCTCAATCCAAGTCGATTTTCCTGCGCCAGGAACGCCTGTGATGCCGATGCGCACCGACTTGCCGGCATACGGTAAGCAACGCTCGATAATCTCCTGTGCTTGGGCGTAGTGGTCGGGGTTGTTGCTCTCAATCAGCGTGATAGCCTGCGAGAGAATGGTTATATTGCCCGCCAAGATACCCTCTACAAACTCGTCGGTTGTGAGGTGACGACGACGCTTCTTTACGAAGTAGGGATTTACAATCGGCTGGTCGGCAACGCCATCTGCAACCGAGAGTGCGCTGTCGTGGTGGGTGTCTCGGTACTCACCGCTTTCGTAGTGGTCTATTTTAGTGAAAGACATATTAAATTTGCTTTTAGCCGTTAGCCATTGGCTTTTATTTTATTAGTTTTTCTATTGTTTGCTTCTCCAATAACTGTGGGTTTCCAAACCACAGTGCTCGGCGCTTGTGGTCGAGAATTACGGCATAAGGGGCATAATTCACACCAAACGAAGTGCGTATGCGCTCATCATCCACAATAACGCCCGATTTTGGGTCTATGTGCTCGGTTACCCAAGGGTCGATAATGCTTGCGTCCTGATGCGAGATAAGCACAAAGGCTATATTGCCAAACTCATTGACAATCTTGTGAATACGCTCTGCCGAACTACGACACGGAGCACTTGCCGAGTGGATAAATTCGATGTAGATGAAGTCGCACTTTTGCGGTATGTTGCCATTGAGCCACTTCGCCTTCTTTACACGAGGAGTGCGCTCGCCGAGAGCGATAGTTTGTGCCTCGGCACTCGCTGCCGACAACAGCAAGCAGAGTGTTGCAAGTATGTAATAAAATCTACTCATATTCTACGGAAATTTTATATGGAACACCATTCAATGCCCCGATGCGACCACGATAGTATGTGCCATATTTGCCCACCAATGGGGTGATTGCAGTTTCGCATAATACCGATACATACCACTTGCCGGCTTTTGGTTGCTCGATTGTCAGGCTCTTCTTAAAACCTCTTGCAACCGATTTTAATAGCGTGTTGTCGTGGAAAGCTAACTCGCCACGCTTGGCACAGAGTGTCAGGTCGTAACGCTTTTCATCCTTGTAACCATTCAACTTTATTGTTACCCTCTTGCATTTGCGAGGTACATCTATCTCGAAGTGGTGGTATTGTCTATCGCCAATGCGGGTATATGCAGGGTCGTTATCCTCGGTGCGCTTATTCATCTCCCTCTCCTCGCCTTCTCGCAATACGCCTTTGATTTTTGGCGCAGGATTGCCGTCCATAGCATAGAGCATCATTGCCGACATAAACTCCAACCTCTCTCCCTCGGCTACGCTTTCGGGGTGCGAGCCGCAAAGTATTACACGGCCACTCTGCTCGTTCGCTTTGTATCCCCAAACGCTGATTTTGCCATCAATCTGCACCTTCTCGGTATTGTCGAAGATGTAGCGTGCCAACACCTCGGTGCCCTCGGGGAGCGAGGCAATCTTTCCCTCGTATGCCGAACAACCTCCATTGTGGCGTATCTCCGTAACCGTTTTGTCGCCACCGAAGTCGAAATAACGCAATAATGGGCTCCTCTTTGGTAGGCTCATCGCTGTGGCGCTCTTAGTCAGTCGTGTGCCTTGCGCATAACCAGGCCAAAGGTTCCAATATAGATCGGCAAATGCAACTCCGCCACTTCGTCTTACGGAGCCCTTTGTTGCGATATATGCACCTGCGCAAGTGCCAACATAGGAGCCACCTGCGGCGATATACTCCTGTATGCGTTGGCGACCCTCCTCGCCGAGCGAGAGAGCGTGATGGTTAGCCTTTCCGCCATTTACATATATCATACGATAGCGTGGTGCTCCGTCGGGGTATAACAGCCAACCGTTTGTGTCGTCTTTGCTGCCACATATAATGTTTATCTGCCTTAATGTATCCTGTGGGGAGAGTTTCTTGGTAGGTGCCGATGTAAAATAGTCCATCTTCACGCCCAAGAAGCGTGTTGCAGGGAGGAAATAACGAGATGTCAGAGCTATGCCGCCATCCATCAATACCTCCTTGTAAAAACCTTTGCCACGAGATAGCACCTCGGCTCTGGCCTTGGCGTGCCTCTTTGGCTCTGCCATTGCCGAAAGCGTCAAAAGAATCGATATGGTTGCAAGTAAAACTCTTCTCATCGCTATTTGATAACTTTTGGTGTAAAGTATTTGTTGTTTATTACGGGGTAGTACTCCTTGCCCGAGCGCTTGATTGCCATTCGTGTGATGTACATACAACGAGGATGAACCTTCTCATTGCTGTTGTGGGCGTGGAATACATAGTGCATATTCCCCTTTTTGTCGAAGAAAGGTGCTCCGTGTCCTACGCCTACCAATCTGCCGGGTAGTTGGAGAATTGGGTTTTCGGGCAGCTTACGCCAAGGGCCTCGGATGTTGCGGGCTATGGCACAGCCGATGCCGTAGTTTCGGCTCTTGTAGCCGTTGCCCGAGTAGAACATAAAGTACAAACCGTCGTGCTTGACGATGCTCGGACCCTCATTTACCTTGCCCTCAACCTGCTCCCAACGCTGCTTTGGCTTTATGCAGTGGGTTATGGTGTTCTGCTTTATGGTCATATAATCACGCTCCAACTCCGCCACTTTGATGTGGAAACCATGCTTGATATGGACATAAAAGAGGTATGGCGTGCCATCATCGTCGATGAAAAGCGTATTGTCTATGGCGTGCTCATTGGGCAACATCGAAACCTTTTCTACCTGCTTGAACGGACCCGTCGGCGAGTCGGCTGTTGCTACGCAGATGCGATTCTCGGCAGTGTAGTACATATAGAACTTACCCTCGATATTATAGACCTCGGGTGCCCAAAACCACTTTGTACCGTAGGAGTTATTTTTGTGGAGAGCGATACCTCCGTAGTGCCACTTTCGAAGGTCATCCGAAGTGTAGTATTCGATGCCGTTGCGGTTGTGAGTGCCGTAAGCGTAGTAGATGCCATTGTCGAGCAGTATAAACGGGTCGGCAAGCTGCACTCGCTGCTCGGGTGCCACCCTCTCCGCTCTTGCCGACGATAGTGCCAACAATGCAAATATCGTAATAACTATACTTCTAAACATATTTATATCCCCGCTTTTGGGCCGAATCAACTACAAATATACAAAAAAAACGCAAGAGTGCGATGCTTTTGTCGGTTATTTCACAAAAGAAAAAAGATTTCTCGAATTAGTTGTTTATTTTCAAAGAAAATAGTATCTTTGTGAGGTTTATGTGGTAATGGCATAAAACTAAAAAGCCAATGGCTAATGGCTAATGGCTAACGGCTAAAACTAATTTTCTTTAACCAAATAAAACAAAACAACTATGAAAGTATCTCACATTGAGCATCTCGGCATCGCAGTTAAGAGCCTTGATGAGGCGATTCCTTATTGGGAGGGCGCACTTGGATTGAAGTGTTACAAGATTGAGGAGGTTGCAGACCAGAAGGTTCGCACCGCATTCTTTATGCTTGGTCAGACCAAGATCGAGCTTTTGGAGGCTACTTCAGAGGATTCGACTATCGCTAAGTTTATCGAGAATAAGGGTATCGGTATCCACCATATGGCACTCGCTGTTGAGGGTATCGAGGAGCAGTTGGCTGACGCCGAGGCTCAGGGCATCCGTCTTATCGACAAGACTCCACGCAAGGGTGCTGACGATATGACTATCGCATTCCTTCACCCAAAATCAACTCAGGGAATTCTCACCGAGTTGTGTGAAAAGAAATAATCTTAAAAAACAATAAATAGCTATGAGCGAAATTCAAAACAAAATCAACAAACTCATCGAGAATCGTGAAACGGCTCGTATGGGTGGTGGCGAGAAGGCTATCGCAAAGCAGCACGAGAAGGGTAAGTACACCGCTCGTGAGCGTATTCAGATGTTGCTCGACGAGGGTAGCTTCGAGGAGTTCGATATGTTCGTAACTCACCGTTGCTACGACTTCGGTATGGAGAAGAAGCACACCTTTGGTGATGGCGTAGTAACCGGTTATGGTACTATCGACGGTCGCCTCGTTTATGTATTTGCACAGGACTTCACCGTTACCGCAGGTTCGTTGTCGTTGGCTTTGGCAGACAAGATCTGCAAGGTTATGGATATGGCAATGCGCAATGGCGCACCTTGCATCGGCCTCAATGACTCGGGTGGTGCTCGTATCCAGGAGGGTGTAAATGCTTTGGCAGGTTATGCTAATATCTTCCAGCGCAATGTAATGTCGTCGGGTGTTATTCCGCAGATTTCGGCTATCTTCGGCCCTTGCGCAGGTGGTGCAGTTTATTCGCCAGCATTGACCGACTTCATCATTATGAAGAAGAACACTTCGAATATGTTCTTGACCGGCCCTAAGGTTGTTAAGACCGTAACAGGCGAGGATGTAACCCAGGAGCAGTTGGGTGGCGCAGTAGTTCACACCACAAAGTCGGGCGTTGCTCAGTTTGCAGTTGATACAGAGGAGGAGGGTATCGCTTTGATTCGCAACCTCATCTCGTATATGCCACAGAACAATATGGAGGATGCTCCATTGGCAATGTGCACCGATCCTATCGCTCGCTTGGAGGATTCGCTCAACGAGATTATCCCTGATAACCCTAACCAGGCTTACGATATGTACGATGTTATCAAGGCTATCGTCGATAACGGCGAGTACTTGGAGTCGGCAGCTTCGTATGCCAAGAATATCATCACTTGCTTCGCTCGTTTCAACGGTCAGTCGGTAGGTATCATCGCTAACCAGCCTAAGTTTATGGCAGGTGTGCTCGATATCAACGCTTCTCGTAAGGCTGCTCGCTTCGTTCGCTTCTGCGACGCATTCAATATTCCACTCGTAACCCTCGTTGATGTTCCAGGCTTCTTGCCAGGTACAACCCAGGAGTATGGTGGCGTAATCTGCCACGGTGCTAAGTTGCTCTTCGCATACTGCGAGGCTACTGTACCAAAGGTAACTGTTACATTGCGTAAGGCTTATGGTGGTGCTTACATTGTTATGTCGTCGAAGCATATCCGTGGCGATATCAACTACGCTTGGCCATCGGCAGAGATCGCTGTTATGGGTGCATCGGGCGCAGTTGAGGTATTGCACGCAAAGGCTTTGGCAGAGTTTACTGACCCTGAGGCTAAGGCTAAGTTCGTAGCAGAGAAGGAGCAGGAGTACAAGGATTTGTTCTCTAACCCTTACAACGCAGCTCGCTATGGCTACATCGACGATGTAATCGAGCCACGCAACACTCGTTTCCGTATTATCCGTGCTTTGCAGTCACTCGCAACCAAGCGTTTGCAGAACCCTGCTCGTAAGCACTCGAACATTCCATTGTAGTCCAAACCACAAAACAAATTTGAACTATGGATAAATTTGCAAATGTAGGCTGGGGCGAGATGGGTTTGATGACTCTTATTGGCTTTGCGGTAGTATTTGTTGTGCTTGTACTCCTCATCTTCATTATGAAGGGTATGGGTTGGGCATTTACTCGCCAGAAGAAGGCCGAGAAGGTTGCAAAGGCTGCTGCCGCAGGCGTTGTCCTTGCCGAAGATGATCATCACGATGCTATCAGCGACCAGGAGATTGCAGCTGCAATCATCACTGCGTTGAAACTCTACAAGAGCAATTTGCACGACCAGGAGTCGGAGATGATTACCATCCACCGTATTGCTCGTGCATACTCGCCTTGGAGCTCTAAAATTCACGGATTGACTCAGTTGCCTGAGCGTAAATAATTAAGATTTAAGAAGGAAATGAAAAAGTATTCATTGAAAATCAACGGTAACCCATACGAGGTTAAGATTGAGGATATTAACGAGTCGTCGACTATGGCTCGTGTGACCGTTAACGGCACAAAATACGATGTTGAGATTGAGGGTGGCAAGGCTTCGGTAGTTAAGAAGCCACAGGTTGCTGCTGTTCCGCAGGCTGCTACCAGCATCTCGGTAACTCCGCAGACCCCTATCGCTACCAAGCCAGCTGCTGCACCGGCTGCTGCTTCGGGCTTGAAGGTTACTTGCCCACTTCCAGGTACAGTGCTCTCTATCAATGTTAAGGAGGGTGACACCGTGGCTGCTGGTCAGACCGTAGTAGTTTTGGAGGCTATGAAGATGGAGAACAACATCGACGCAGAGCGTGGTGGTGTTGTTAAGCAGGTGCTTGTTTCGGCAGGTGCAACTGTAATGGAGGGTGATGTTTTACTTGTTATTGAGTAACGATTATGATTACACTCTTGCAGTCTAACTTTATTCTCGACTCGCTCAACGACTTCGTGAGTCAGTCGGGAATCGGACTCTTCTTCGCACCTGGCGGTTGGAAGATGGCAGTGATGATTGGTCTTGCCTGCTTCCTCCTCTGGCTTGCTATCAAGAAGCAGTTCGAGCCGCTTTTGTTGCTCCCTATCGCATTCGGTATGTTGCTCACCAACCTTCCGGGTGCCGAGATGTTCCACTCGGAGTTCTTCGCAGGTGGTCATGTTCATTGGGAGCATTTTGCTCACGGCGAGGCTGGTCTTTTGGATATCCTCTACCTCGGAGTTAAGCTCGGTATCTACCCTTGCTTGATCTTCATCGGTGTAGGTGCTATGACCGACTTCGGTCCGCTTATCGCTAACCCTAAGAGCTTCTTGCTCGGTGCTGCTGCACAGTTGGGTATCTTTGCAACATTTATTGGTGCATACGCTTTGGGCTTTGCTCCAAACGAGTGCGGTTCGATTGGTATTATCGGTGGTGCCGATGGCCCTACCTCAATCTTCCTCACCGCTCGTCTTGCTCCTGAGTTGCTCGGCCCTATCGCTATTGCAGCATACTCGTATATGGCTCTCGTACCGGTTATTCAGCCGCCAATTATGCGTGCTTTGACTACCGAGAAGGAGCGTGTTATCAAGATGCAGCAGTTGCGTCAGGTGTCGAAGACAGAGAAGATTCTCTTCCCTGTTATCATCACCATCGTTATTGCATTGCTTCTCCCATCGGCTGCTCCACTCGTTGGTTGCTTGATGCTCGGTAACTTGATGAAGGAGTGTGGTGTTGTTGATCGTCTTGCAAAGACCGTTCAGAACGAGTTGATGAATATCGTGGTTATCTTCCTCGGTATCTCGGTTGGTGCTACCGCTACCGGCGATTCGTTCCTCAATGTCAAGACTATCTTTATCCTTTGCCTCGGTATCCTCGCATTTAGCGCAGGCTCGGCAGGTGGTGTTCTCCTTGCAAAACTTATGAATGTATTTGCTAAGGAGGGTAACAAAATCAACCCACTCATCGGTTCGGCAGGTGTATCGGCAGTGCCAATGGCAGCCCGTGTATCGCAGACCGTAGGTCAGGAGTACGACCGCTCTAACTTCCTCCTTATGCACGCTATGGGACCTAATGTAGCGGGTGTGGTAGGTTCGGCGGTGGCGGCAGGTATTTTGCTTGCCTTCCTCGGCTAAAATTGTTTTTAAGCAGCGTTTGCTGCGTTAAACTTCGATAGCCCGATTGCTCACATACGCTTAGTATGCTGCGCATCGGGCTTCTTGTTTGCCTTGCAACCATCTGCTTAAAAGCAATTTTTTTTGGTTGTGGGTTATTTTTTAGAGAATTTAGTGAATTTAGTGAACTATCCCTAAACTCCCTAAACTCATTAAACTCCCTATTCTCCCTATAACCCCTAACGCCTCTAACGCCTCTAACGCCCCCCCCCTCCAACAGTAGTTTGCAAAAAAAATGCAAACTACTGTTGCATTTTTCAGAAAAAATGCATAAATTTGATAAAATATTTTACGAAAGTAAAATTTCCGCTTTATCCGCCTTGGCGGACATAAGCCCACGCCTGAGGCGGGGGTTTGGGGGTGGGTCAGAATTGTAAACGCAGTGGAACACTGCGAGAAAATGAGAAAAGAAAAATACGCTTGCGTTTTATTTTTATATGAAAGCAAACCTAAAACTTCACTACTACACCCATGAGGGTGCCAAGTTGCAAATTGTGCCCGCAGAGGGTAAGCCCGTAGATATGCACAACGAGGGCAATGGCGTTTGGAGTACCACTATCGAGTTGCACTCCGACCGTCCCTATCGCTACTCCTATCAGGTTGTCGAAGGCCGTAAGCTCCTCCGCAAGGAGTGGGGCAAGGGTCACTCGCTGACCGAGATTGCAGGCGTTCCTGCCGTAGAGGTGGCAGACCATTGGTGCGATGCTCCGCAGAATAAGAAACCTCTCTATTCGTCGATGTTCCGTCAGCGTCTATTCTCTCGCACGGTGCAACCTGCGCCGACGATGGTTGGTGCTACCCACTATGTCGAGGTCGAGGCGGCTCTTCCATTGACTGAGCGACTCGCTATTCTCGGCTCCTCGAAGGAGTTGGGCGAGTGGCAAGAGCAGAAGGCGTTGCCGATGGTCTATCTTGGCAACTATCGCTGGTGTATAGCCTTGCGCACGCACGCACACACGGAGTATAAATTTGTAGTGACGACTGCCGAGGGCGACTTCTTGCGCTGGGAGCGTGGCGGTAACCGAATTCTGCTTGCGACCGATAAGATGCACCTTACACTCGGCTTGCGTCTGCGTGACGAGGTGCAGTGGCGAGGTGCAGGTGTTGCTGTTCCGGTCTTCTCGTTGCGCTCGGAGCACAGCTTTGGCGTGGGCGAGTTTGCTGACCTGCAACTCTTGGGCGATTGGTGTGCCGAGACGGGTCAGCGCATAATTCAGATTTTGCCTATCAACGACACCTCGATGTCGATGACCTGGGCGGACTCCTATCCATACAATACCGTATCATCGTTTGCTTTGCATCCGCTCTATCTCCGTTTGAGCGATGTGGGCTATCTGCGTGACGAGGCGGATAGAGCCGAGATGGAGGCTCTGCAAGCCGAGCTGAACGCACTGCCCGAGATGGACTACGAGCGTGTTGTGACGGCGAAGATAAAGTATCTGCGCAAGATGTACGAACTGCTTGGAGCTCGTTGTATGGAGAGTAAATCGTATCGTGACTTCGAGAAGCAGAATCGCTCGTGGCTGATGCCGTATGCGGTATTCTCGGTGTTGCGAGATAAGTACAAGACGGCAGACTTTACCAAGTGGGCAACCTTCTCGAAGTTTATCGAAAAACGATGCGCAGCCTTTGCCGAGCGCAACGAGAAGGAGGTTGGCTTCTACTACTATATGCAGTACCACCTCGACCGTCAGCTGCGCAAGGTGCGTGACTATCTCCACTCGAAGGGGGTGGTCTTGAAGGGCGATATTCCGATTGGCGTATCTCGCACGAGCGTAGATGTTTGGCAAAACCCTGACCTCTTTGTTACGACCTCATCGGCGGGAGCTCCACCTGATGACTTCTCGGCAGAGGGTCAGAATTGGGGCTTCCCAATCTACAATTGGGATAAGATGGCGGAGGATAACTACGCTTGGTGGCGTGCTCGCTTTGCCAAGATGGCGGACTATTTCGATGCCTATCGCATAGACCATATCCTCGGTTTCTTCCGCATCTGGGCGGTGCCCGAGGGTGCGAAGAATGCTCTGCTCGGTGCTTTTGCTCCATCGTTGCCATACTCGGCTTCGGAGATTCGCTGCGAGGGCTTTGCCTTCGACGAGAAGGAGGATGTCGCAACCGATTTAAGCGATGACAATGCGCTCTGGTTGGCGTATGGCGAGGGCTTTGTACCGAGAATTTCGCCATTTACGACCGAGAAGTTCAAGGCTCTGCCGAAGTCGCAACAGGAGGCTTTTGTGCGCCTGCACGACAACTTCTACTACCGCCGTCACAACGCTTTGTGGGGTATGACGGGAGCCGAGCGATTGGCAAAACTTGCCTCTTCGACCTCGATGTTGGCGTGTGGCGAGGATTTGGGTATGATACCTGCTTGTGTGCCACAAGTTATGGGCGAGGAGCAGATTCTCTCGCTCGAAATTGAGCGTATGCCGAAGGAGTATGGTGTGGCGTATGGCGACACTATGCGCTATCCGTATCTCTCGGTATGTTCGACCTCTACGCACGATATGGCACCACTCCGCTTGTGGTGGCGTGACGAGGCAAAGCACGATACCTATTATAAAGATGTTCTCGGCTTGGAGGGCGATGCACCAGAGGAGGCAACTGCCGAGTTGTGCGAGAAGATCGTCGCACGACACCTCGCTTCGCCTTCGATGTTGGCGATATTGCCGTTGCAGGATTGGTTGTCATTGTCGGAGGAGTTGCGTGCGGAGGATATCGAGCGTGAGCGCATCAATATCCCTGCCGTGACACATCACTATTGGCGCTACCGTATGCACCTTTCGCTCGAAGAGTTACTCTCTGCAAGCGACTATAATGAGAGGGTAGCGAAATTGATAAAGGAGGGCAATAGATAAAAACGGAAAACTGAAAACGGAAAGCGGAAAACTGACAGACCCCTCTGGCTTCCAGCCACCTCCCCTAACTTAGGGGAGGAATAATAAAAAATATATTGTCCCCCAAAGTTAGGGGGACGAGCGAAGCGGAGGGGGTATGTAAACAAGAACAACAGGGCGAAAAACTCGCCCTGTTGTTTCTGCTTGTTATTGTTTTAAGAAACCGTATTCGTAGACCTTTGGTTCAATCTCTTTGGCTAACTCTTTGAGTTTTGAACGAAGATTTCCAATTAGTGCGGTGTATTGGGAGTCGTTGCTATCATTATTCATCTTGCCCTTGTCATTTCGTCCTTGGAAATGTTCCCTTATATCGTACAGTGAGGCATTGGGATTTGCATTTGGTTGAGTGTGGTAGTATCTCCACAGTTCAAGCCCTGCCTCATAAACAGCCTTGGCAGGCGCAGATAAATTCTCGATACCAATCTTTGCTAAGTAGTTCGACATAAAGTGGCTCTCGAAACAATCTTTTGCATCTACTTGCTGTTCGGTAAAAGGTATCCAGTGGTTTGAATCAATTGAAGATGTTATGTTATTTTGCCCATGAAATAAGGTGTATATTAGACAGTTGTTCTGAAATATCGTGTCGCCCGCCCATTCCTGATTTGGAGCAAAAAATTGGTCTCTGTCATTAAGCCAAGACGCTTCTATACTTTTTCTAACAGCATAGTATATTGTTAATGGAAACAGATTATTTTTATTAATCGATATACAATATCTTTTTTGAGGCTTCGATAGTATAGAAAACATTTTATTGTTTTGAAAGTCTGAAGGATAGAAACTGATGTGCCCAATACAATGGTTGTTGTCAATATTTTTCGTAAGTTTCCTAATCCAAGTATTGAGACTATCAGTGTTTCTTTCGGTAAAGAATCGTTTTTGACCTATTAATTCAGCATTGTGATTAAAAATGTCCGCATGAGTAGTAGTGAATGTGTTATCTATATTTGTATTCCAAACCATAAATCCGATAGGAAACTGTCCTTTTACATTGTCAAATGTGTCGGCTGGCACGACAAAAATTTTTTCGAGTTTGCTCGAAAAAATTTTGCGGAATTCCGCAAAATTCGGTGCTTGCAGAATTTTCAAAGTTGAAAATTCTGCAAGCACACAACCTTTGACTTCTTGTTGAATTCGGATGAAAAATTGAGCAAATAACTCATTGCAAGCATTACCAATAAGTGACTTATATCTCTTTGCGATATTGTTCTCGGTTGCAACCTTTGCCTTATTTTGACCTGTTCCTGTTACTGTGGTAGCTGATGTTGCCTCGGCATACGGAGGATTGATATATATAACCAACTTCTTGCGTTTTTCGCTATCATTGATAATCTCTTGTAAACCTTGTGGCAACATAGAAAAATCATCGTTCAAGAAGTCGAATTGGAATATATGCGATTCCAATAAATTTGCACCATTTTTAATTCGTTCCCTCATAACATCAACATCTGCCATATCAAGCGTTGATGCCCATATATTATATTTATTGGTCAGTCCGTTAAGAAGGTTGCCTGTTCCTGCACAGCAATCCCATATATAATACTCGTCTTGCCAATTTTCACCCAAGACATCAGCAATGTATTGTTGAGATAGTTCAACCCACTTTTGAGGAGTGAAGAACGAGCCTTTGCGCTCTCTCACATCTTGCGGAACAAGCAAATCTCGTCTGCCAATTATATAATCCCAATACTCTTGTTTTGGTGGGCGGATATATCTGTTCCAAAACTGAGTATGAGCAACTTGTTTGTCGTTAAATTCTGCGGTTAGACTGTTAAACAAGCCCATTTGATTTATCTGCTTGCCAATCAAGTAGTGGTCCTGCTCCAATAACACATAGAGCTTGTCTTTTAACGATATGTTGTTTTTTGACAATAAATCTGCAAGATAAAAATCTGCATCTAAAATATTGTTCTTCTTTGCTATATCCCAATTTGCAATTATGGAAGGTTTAACCTCTTTAAGCCACTTTTGATATACCGAAACAAAGTTATTCTTGTTTACTCTTATTTTTGAAATTTGAGATTTGCCAACTACGAAATTTCGCTTGATAAAGGCTCTTAACTCTTTATCATCTTTGTCAAAATGAAATAAGAGAACATTGCTTTCGATAATGTTCTTAACGATGTCATAAACTTGTTGAAATTCTTTCGTTTCGTGGTCAGATGGAGTTACATTCCAATTAAAATCGGTCTGATAGAATATGTCCAGAATATAATTGTAAGGAATGAAACCTATTTTTTCGGCATCAAATGCTCCTAAAAAGGCAGGAGGAAGATGTTGGTCGAATGTTCGCGCCTTTCCGATAGTGAGGATTAGTTGTACAAAAGATTTATATATATCTTTCCTATCGCCTGATTTTGCCTCAGCCCATAAAAGATGTTCCGATTTTATAAACTGTTGAGTATCAAACAAATACCCCCCCCCCGTCTGCCGGGGTGGCGGAGTTGTTGTTTATGGCAATGCAAAAATCTATTTTGCCAACAATTTGAGTGGTATCAAACTCGCTGAAATAGTCGTGTGCAACTTTATTTTTGAGTTCCTCTTCTAATATATTTCCGTAAAATGCCATTTTATTATATCGTAATATATAGTTTTCCGTTTTCCGCTATCCGTTTTCCGTTTATTAGATGTTTTCTCTCGTGTCGTGGGGTTTTACGAACTCTCCGACACGCTTTATTATATCCTCACGCTCCTCGCACGAGATATAATATTTGCCACCGTCGATGTCGGTAATCTCCACAAACTTGCCCCAGCGTGAGGCGTAGATATGCACGAACTCCATAGTGCGGAGATTGAGAAAACGACCATAGTGACCGAAGAAGCCCACCGCTCCGAAAATCGGCAGACAGGCGTTCATTTCTCGCTTCTCGACCTTGCGAATCGTTGCGATATCCTCGTAGGCGAGGGTAGTATCTTCGGCGATACACTGAATTTCGATGCCCTCCTCATCGACCACTACACGGCGAGGAATGGAGAGTGCCATCAGCGCCAACACCGCCAAAATCAGCGAGATAAACCACGCCGAGATATATCCGCCCTCATAGACGAAGGCGAGCAATACGCTCAAACCAGCAACGAGCAATATATATAGTACGGAACTATATATAACTTTGCGCCCCAACTTGTATTTATAGATTTTCTCCACAGTTCTCAGTTTTTAACTTTCAACTCTTAACTCTCAACTCTCAACTCTCAACTCTCAACTGTTGTTGCTATCGCCTCGGCAATGCGCTCACCATCGAGGGCAGCCGAGATAATTCCTCCCGCAAAACCAGCACCTTCGCCCGTAGGGTAGAGCCCTGCCACCTCGGGGTGTTGCAACGAATCCCTATCACGAGGAATACGCACAGGTGTCGAGGTGCGTGACTCCACACCCACAACAACCGCCTCATTTGTCAGATAACCCTTCATTCGCTTGTCGAATACCGATATCGCCTCACGCAAGCGTGACGACATAAACTTCGGCATCCACTCATCCAATCTCGACTCCACAATGCCTGGAACATAGGAGCACTTAGGCAACGATGTCGAACGACGACCCGCTACAAAGTCGGCAACTCGCTGTGCCGGAGCGGTCTGATTTTCGGGTGCTTGCGCTCGTGCTGCCTGCTCCAACTGCTGTTGGAATACAAGTCCTGCCAAGGCTCCATACTGCTCCGAAAGGTGGGCAAAATCCTCCTCCCTAATCTCGGTTACGAAGCCCGAATTGGCGTATGGCGAGTTGCGATGCGATGGCGACATACCATTCACCACCGACTCGCTCTCATCGGTCAATGCCGGCACGATAAAACCTCCCGGGCACATACAGAACGAATAGACACCCCTGCCACCCACCTGCGCCACAAGCGAGTAGGATGCCGACGGCAGATACTCCATCTCGGGCGAACGGTGGTATTGGATATTGTTGATGAGTTGTTGCGGATGCTCGATGCGCACACCCATAGCATACGCCTTCGCTTCGAGGCGCACACCACTGCGGTGCAACATATAGTAGATATCTCGTGCCGAGTGGCCCGTAGCGATAACTACCGCCTGGGCTTCGACCCTATCGCCACCTGCGATAACGCCCTCGACCCTACCATTGCGGACGATCAGCTCCTCGACTCTCTTTTCGAAATGCACCTCTCCACCTGCCGCACGGATTGCATCACGCATATTGGCGATAATGCGTGGCAGACGGTCCGAGCCGATATGAGGGTGTGCCTCGTAGAGAATTTCGGGCGATGCACCGTGGAAAACAAGGCGTTGCAATGCACGGTTGTAGTCGCCACGCTTCTTGCTGCGGGTAAAGAGCTTACCATCCGAGAATGTGCCTGCGCCACCCTCGCCAAAGGCGTAGTTCGAGTCGGGATTAACACCTTGGTTGCGCTGAATCTTGGCGATATCCTTACCTCGCTCGACAACCTCTTTGCCACGCTCGAAAAGGATAGGCTTGTAGCCCAACTCTATGAGTCGCAAGGCGCAATACAAGCCCGCAGGGCCTGCACCCACAATGATGATTTCGGGCTTGCCAACCACCGAAGGGTAGTCGAAGTGAAGTGGAGCGGGTTGCTCCTCCTTGTCGATGTAGGCTTCAAGCGAAAGATTGACCTTCAATGCCCCTCGTCTTGCATCTACCGAGCGTTTTACGATGCGCAACAACGCAATGTCGTTCTCCTTGATGCGCAACTCACGAGCCACCAACGGAGCGTAGAACTTCGCATCGGAGGCCTGCTTGGGCGAGAGGGTAAGGGTTACAATCTTCGGCATACTCTTTGGTTTAGAATGTGCAAATTTAGCACTTTTCTTCGAAAAATCTTCAAAAAAGAGGTGCCGAGATTGCGAATTGCGAAAAAATGGTTACCTTTGCACTCGCACTAAGGCCCAGGTGGTGTAATTGGTAGCCACGCCAGACTTAGGATCTGGTGCTGTGAGGCGTGTAGGTTCGAGTCCTATCCTGGGCACAAGCGATTGTCATTCGGCAATCGCTTTTTTTGTGCCCAGGATAGGCTCGTTCAGCTTGTTGCGCCTCGGCAGACTTGTCTGCGCAGTGGGTGCTATTGTAGCGTAGGTGTATTGCTGCGCAATCGTAAGCCTTGTGTGTATAGTCAAAAAAGTAAATAAATTTCCTTTTTCGCCTATCCACCCAACGCTTGCAACTTGGTTGCCCACCTCCGCTCCAATATCCCTTCTGCTGGGTCTGCTCTCGGCTTCTGCCGCCGTTCGAGTCGGTGGGGGCGGGAAAAGAGGTGGTTAGAGGAAGTTAGGGGAAGTTAGGGGTTGTTAGAGGTTGTTAGAGGTTGTTAGAGGTTGTTAGGGGAATATAGGGAGAATAGGGAATATAGGGAGTTTAGGGATTGTTGCTTATTGCATATTATCTTCTCTAAATTCCCTAAATTCTCTAAACTCACTAAGTTCTCTTTACTCTCTGCTCTCGTTCCGCTGCGTCGGTTCCGCTTTAATTTAGCTAATGGCTAATAGCAAAAAAAAGAGTGGATAATCTCTCAACTCTCCACTATCCTCTCTACCTACCCCCCCCCAAAAAAAAGCCCCCTTTACAGAAAGGGGGTTTGGGGGATAGGTAACACACTGAATTGTGTAGTGCTTGCACTATACAATTCCCTGCTCCAACATTGCCTGTGCAACCTTCAAGAAGCCGGCGATATTTGCACCCTTGACATAGTTGATGCGGTCACCCTCGGCGCCAGCCTTAACGCAAGCCTCGTGGATTGACTGCATAATGTAGTGCAACTTCTCATCAACCTCGGCAGCCGACCACGACAAGTGCATAGCATTCTGGGTCATCTCCAAGCCCGAAGTTGCTACACCACCAGCATTTACAGCCTTACCAGGGGCGAAGAGGATCTTCGCATTCTGGAATGCTGCGATAGCCTCCGGAGTACAACCCATATTCGAAACCTCGGCAACGCACCAAGTGCCATTTGCGAGCAACTCCTCAGCATCAGCACCTGTCAACTCGTTCTGGAATGCGCAAGGGAGTGCGATGTCGCACTTCACGCTCCACGCCTTCTTGCCAGGAACAAATGTCGCATCTGTGAACTTTTCTGCAAATGGAGCAACGATATTGCGGTTCGAAGCACGCAACTCCAACATATAGTCGATCTTCTCGTCGTTCATTCCGTTAGGGTTGAGAACTACGCCATCAGGACCCGAGATTGCGATAACCTTTGCACCGAGCTCGGTAGCCTTCTTCGCTGCGCCCCAAGCCACATTTCCGAAGCCCGAGATTGCGATTGTAGCGCCCTTCAACTCCTTGCCTGCACGGTGGAGCATATGCTCTACGAAGTACAAAGCACCGAAACCTGTTGCCTCTGGGCGAATCAATGAGCCACCCCAAGTCAAGCCCTTACCTGTCAATACGCCTGTGTTGTACTCACGAGCCAACTTCTTGTACATACCGTACATATAGCCAATCTCACGACCACCTACACCAACATCGCCAGCAGGAACATCGGTATCAGGACCGATATTCTGCCACAACTCCAACATAAATGCCTGGCAGAAACGCATAATCTCGGCATCGCTCTTACCCACAGGGTCGAAGTCCGAGCCACCCTTTGCGCCACCCATAGGGAGGGTAGTCAAGGCATTCTTGAATGTCTGCTCGAAACCGAGGAACTTCAACATCGAAGGGTTTACCGCCTTATGGAAGCGGATACCACCCTTGTAAGGGCCGATAGCCGAGTTGAATTGGATGCGGTAGCCGAGGTTGGTCTGAATCTCGCCGTTGTCATCCACCCAAGTTACTCGGAATGTGATGATGCGGTCAGGCTCAACGATGCGCTCCACAATCTTTGCCTTCTCGAACTCAGGGTGCTGGTTGTAAACCTCCTCGATAGACTCCAATACCTCTCGTACTGCCTGCAAGTACTCGTTCTCACCTGGATGCTTCTGCTCCAAGTTTGACATAATCTCATTTACTTTCATAACCTTGTAAATTTTAATGTTATTACTATATTTTAAGTTTATTCTTTGTTGTTGAGCTATTGACCATTGGCCATTAGCTTTTTTTAGTTTTGCGAACTCTGACGCTTGTCACGGCGCAACCAATTTAAGGGTTATTAACGGCTATTAACGGCTAGTAAGGGTGCGCTGAAAGTCTATTAGCCAATGGCTAAATTAAAAATTCCTTTAATTGTCAATTATCAATTATCAATTGTCAATTTGAGTTTTCAACTCACTACTCTCTACTCTCTACTCACTTTTTGTTCCCGCTTATTAAACCTCCACGAGGTTATTCTTTATGGCATAGACCACAAGGCTTGCCGTATTCTTCGAGCCGGTCTTCTCGAGGATGTTTGCTCGGTGGGTATCAACCGTGCGCTTCGAGAGGAAGAGCTGATCGGCAATCTCCTGCGTCGAAAGACCTCGGCAGATGCCAAGCAGTACATCCATCTCTCGCTCCGACAACACCTCGGTATCCTCGTTGCGACGCATCGCCTCCGAAAGAGCCTGCATAACCTCGTGGCAGATATACTCCTCGTTGTTGGTCACCGCCTTGATAGCTGCGAAAACCTCCTCGATAGATGAGTCCTTCAACAGGAAGCCTTTTGCTCCTGCCTCGACCATTCGTGAGTAGTACTTCTCGTCGCCAAACATCGACAAGCAGATGATTTTGAGGTCGTGGTTGCGCTCCAAAGCCATCGCCGTAGCCTTATCGCCCGAGAGGGTAGGCATAGCAATATCCATAAAGACAACATCTGCCGACATCGCCTCCTCGCACTCCAAAAACTCCGTTCCGTCGCTCGCTTCGGCAACTACACGACAGTTGTGATTGCCGTCAATCAAGCCTCGCAAACCGTTGCGAAATAGTGCGTGGTCATCAACTAATGCTATTTTTATCTCTTTTTCTTCCATAACGCTTTCGTGTTTTTGGCGAAGGCTCATCGGGCTTGGTGCTGATATATACCAATGCCTCCATTCCATTTCCTTCGCTACTATTGATGCTCAACGCTCCGTTCAATGAGTCGATGCGGGAGGTGATGTTCGATAATCCCATACCTGCGAGTGCGCTCGAATTGAGGTTGAAGCCGCAGCCATTATCTCGGTATCGCAACTCCAAAGAGTTGTTTTTAAGCATCAAAACAACCTCAATCTTTGTGCAGTGGGAGTGTTTGAGCGAATTATTAATCAACTCGCATACAACACGATAGAGCACGACTTCGATGTCGTTGTCGAAACGGTCGTCGTAGAGGTTTGTCTCGAATGAGATCTCCTCGATTGTGTGCAGCGACTTTATGCGTGATATGAAGTTGCGAATGCCTTGCGCCAAGCCGAAGTCCATCAAGACCTGTGGCGACATATTGTTCGATATCTCTCGTACCGAGCGGATAGCCTCGTCAATCACAAATCGGGTGTTCTGCAAAATCTCCTGCTGTCGTTCGCTCATATTTTCGGTCGAGATTGCCGAGAGCGACATCTTTGCCGAGGAGAGCAGTGGTCCCATACCGTCGTGCAACTCCTTGGCAAACTGCGAACGAGATCGCTCCTCGGTACGAAGTACCGTCGAGAGCAGTCGTTTGCTCAAAAGGTTACGCTGATAGTTGAGTCGGTCGATGTAATTTACAAGTCTATTGGCAAATAGTACCGCTATGGCAAGTGCTGCCGAGAGTATCAGGTCGAAGGTTATGAACAACCTAAAATCGACCACTCCGTTCGAAAGGATGTAGATGAGATGCTGTGCAAAGGATGTTACGAAGCAGACGATGCACAATATCCAGATGACGCTATACTTTGTGCGTCGTACAAGGTGCGTTGCGTAGCCTATGGCTAATAACTGAATGGCCATTATCACCCCCATTGTTATTTTAAGTCCAAGGCTCAACATCGTTGCAAGCTTTTATAGTATACTCTTCAACTGCTCAATTTGCCTGTATGCCGTCATATCGACCTGTACAGGTACGACCGAGACATATCCGTTTGCCAATGCCCACTCGTCGGTATCTTCGGCATTTGGCTCGGCGTTTGCGAAGGCTCCCGTAAGCCAGAAGTAATCTCTGCCGTGAGGGTCGGTACGCTTGAAGAACTCCTCACGCCAATATCCCCGTGTCTGTCGAGATAGACGCACGCCCTTAATCTCGGCACAAGGTATGTTCGGCACATTTACATTCAGACAGAGTGGCATCGGAAGATTTTCGCTCTCCAAAACAGACTTAACAATCTGCGTTCCATACTTTATCGCCCCCTCGAAATCGGCATCGAGGTTGTGGTCGGTAAGCGAAAGACCAATGCTCGGAATGTTGTAGAATGCCGCCTCTATGGCTGCACCCATAGTTCCCGAGTAGAGCACATTCACCGCAGCATTCGAGCCGTGGTTGATACCCGAGATTACCAGGTCGACCTTCTCCTCGACAAAGAGGTGATCGAAGGCCATTTTTACGCAATCTACGGGCGTTCCATTGAGCGAATATACCAGGACTCCCTCCTCCTCACGCACCTTGCGCAAGTAGAGAGGGTTGTAGATGGTAATTGCTTGGCTCATACCGCTTTGAGGCGCATCGGGCGCAATGGCAATCACACGACCAAACTGTCGTGCAATCTCTATTAATGCCGCAAAACCTTTGCTGCGGTAACTATCATCATTGGTCAAAAAAATTGTTCTTTCTCTGCTCATTCCTCCACAAAGGTAATAAAAAAAACGGAAAACGAAAAGCGGAAAACGGAAAACTTTCAAATTAGTGAGTTGAGAGTTGAGAGTTGAGAGTTGAGAGTTGAGAGCAAAGAGAACTTAGTGAGTTTAGAGAATTTAGAGAAGATAATAAGCAACAATCACCAAACTCCCTAAACTCCCTATATTCCCTATATTCCCTATATTCCCTATTTCCCCTAACAACCTCTAACAACCTCTAACCACCTCTAACTCCCTCTTTCCCAGAACCGGACTCGAACGGCGGCAGAAGCCGAGAGGTGACCGCAATGTGGCTGTTGCAATCGAAGATTGTTGGGTTTGGCAGATGATGGCTGAAAATTTATTTTCAAAGACAATCATCTGACAAAGACAATTATTTGCACAGCAAACAACAGCCATACGCAGATTAGTCACCCGAGGCGCAACAAGCTGAACGAGTCCTATTCGGGCAAACGAAAAAGGAGCTTTCTCAAAGAAAACTCCTTTTGAAGTGCCCAGAATAGGACTCGAACCTACACGCCTCTCAGCACTCGCACCTGAAACGAGCGCGTCTACCATTTCGCCATCTGGGCTTTTGTGAGTGCAAAGGTAACGAAAATTTCACGAAATGCAACTTTGTATAACTTTTTTTGAAAGTTTTCCGTTTTCCGTTTTCCGTTTTCCGTTTTTATTGCTATATTTGTTAAGATAAACCAAGCGATTAAGTTGGCGGCTATATATTTCCATATTCCCTTTTGCAAAAGGCTTTGCGGATATTGCGATTTCTATCGCAGTGTCAAGCTGAAATATATGCCGCAAGTGGTCGAGGCAATGCACGCCGAGTTGGCGGCGCAGGTCGATTTTTTGCACGATAAAACCATTCGTACAATCTATTTTGGTGGCGGAACTCCGTCGTTGCTAGCACCGAGCGAAATAGAAAGGTTTGTCGAGGAGGTACGCTCGCTCTTTGATTGTTCGCAGTTGGAGGAGGTAACCGTAGAGGTCAATCCCGACGATATTACTGTGGAGTATGTTGCCGAGTTGCGCAAAACCTCGGTCAATCGTATCTCTATGGGTGTGCAGTCGCTCGACGATAGGTGTCTGCAATTTATGGGCCGTCGTCATTCGGCACAACAGGCGGTCGATGCCGTGCAGATGTTGCAAGGGGCGGGCTATGATAATATCTCGGTGGATGTTATCTTTGGTATTCCGGGCTTTGGACTAACCGAACTCGACGATACACTGCAAAAGATTTTGGCTATGAATGTGCAACACATCTCCGCCTATCACCTTACTATTGAGGAGAATACACGCTTTGGTCGAATGATGGCGAAGGGCGAGTTCTGCGAAATTGACGAGTGTAGCAGCGTGTCGCACTTCTCGTGGGTGCATAATGCCCTTGTTGCGGGCGGTTTCGAGCATTACGAGGTGTCGAACTACGCATTGAAGGGGTATCGTTCAAAACATAATTCGTCATATTGGCAGGGTGTGGAGTATCTCGGTATCGGTCCTGGTGCCCACTCGTTCAATGGCGAAGTGCGTCGTTGGTGCGACCAGCCGATAGAGGAGTATATCGGTGGGGTGGAGTATGGCTCGGAAGAACTCACTCAAATCAATAAGTTGAATGAATATGTTATGACCTCACTGCGTTGCGCCGAGGGGCTGTCGCTGGCGAAGGTCGAACGAGATTTTGGCGCAAAAGAGCGTGCGAGATTGGAGCGAGAAGCCTCGGCAGATGGGCTGCGCTCGTTGTTGATAAACGATAACGGATATTTGCGAATTGAGCCCGAAAATATGCTCATGTCGGACTTTGCAATAGAGGCTCTGATGGCGTTTTAGCGGGCCATATTATATATATTGGTATAAATTATTAAAATTTTTTAATAAATGCTTTGTTTTGTCGAGAAATGGAATTATCTTTGCGGCAAAATTTGGATAAAATTTGGAGATAAAAACAACAAATTATCAGATAATTATGAGTGAAATTAAATTTAACCCGGATGTACTTTTTGAGGTAAGCTGGGAGGTATGTAACAAAGTTGGCGGTATCCACACCGTGTTGGCTACCAAGGCTTTGACAGTTACAAAGCAGTTGAGCGATAGATATATCACTATCGGTCCCGACTTCTCGCAGGATAGCGAGGTTTCGGAGTTTGTGGAGGATCCAATGTTGATGAAGACTTGGCGTCAGACTCTCTATAACGACGGTATTCGTGTTCGTATCGGCCGTTGGAATGTGTGCGGTAACCCTATTGCAATCCTTATCGACTTCACCACACTCTTTGCAAGCAAGGATGATGTGTTGAAGGAGTTGTGGGATGACTACAAGGTTGATTCTATCTCTGGTCAGTGGGATTATGTAGAGCCTGTATTGTTCGGTTACTTAGCAGGTAAGGTTATCGAGTCGTATGTGGATAACTTCTGCGCAACTACCGAGAAGGTGGTGGCTCACTTCCACGAGTGGATGACCTGTTCGGGTGGTCTTTACTTGCGCAAGCACTCGCCATACATCGCAACCGTGATGAGTACTCACGCAACCGTGATGGGTCGTTGCATCGCAGGTAACAACCTTCCGCTCTATGGCAACTTGGAGCAGTTCAATGCCGACGACTTGGCTCGTCAGTTCAATGTTATGGCAAAGCACTCTATCGAGAAGATGGGTGCAAAGAACCACGATGCATTCCTCTCGGTTAGCGACATCACAGCTCGTGAGTGCGCACACTTGCTCGGCAAGGAGGTTGATGTTGTAACTCCTAACGGCTTCGAGAACGACTTCGTTTGGACAGGCAAGGAGTACGACGCAAAGCGCAAGGAGGCTCGCAAGGCTATGATTGCAGTTGCTGAGGCTTGCCTCTCGCACAAGTTCGAGAAGGAGCCGCTTATCATCGGCACAAGCGGTCGCTACGAGTTCCACAACAAGGGCTTGGATATCTTCTTCGATACATTGAAGGCTCTCGAAGTATCGGGTAAGCTCGACCGTGAGGTGTTGGCTTATGTTACCGTACCTGCTGCAAACCTTGGCGCACGCCACGACTTGCAGGCTCACTTGCAGGATAAGTCGCAGCCTATCGACGCTTCGCAGTATCGCTACTCGACACATTTGTTGGAGTATCAGGCTTGGGATCAGGTAGCAAACGCTATCAATGGCTCGGTACTCGACCGTGCAGAGTCGAAGGTTAAGGTTATCTTCGTTCCTACATACCTCAATCAGAACGACGGTATTTTCAATAAGAACTACTACGAGTTGCTCGTTGGTATGGATTTGACTATCTATCCATCGTACTACGAGCCATGGGGCTACACTCCACTCGAATCGATTGCATTCTCGATTCCTACAATCACTACCACATTGGCTGGCTTTGGTGTTTGGGCAGCAGAGCAGGAGAAGAACGACGGCGTAGTTGTCGTTGAGCGCAACGATGCTAATGCACCAGAGGCTGTGGCTTCGGTTGCAGATGCGGTACTTCGCTTCCTCGCCCTCTCGGACAAGGAGGTTAAGGCTGTTCGCAAGGCAGCATTCGAGATGTCGAAGAAGGCTTTGTGGGACAACCTCTTCACATACTATCGCAAGGCTTATGACTTGGCTATCGAGGGTTGCATCGCTCGTACCAACCGTGCAGTGTTGGGCGATGGAGGTGCTTCGCACGAGCAGATTAACTTTGTGCGTCAGCAGCTCTTTGTTGAGCGCCCTAATTGGCAGCGTGTAATGGTCGAGAAGTCGTTGCCTGCACGCTTGCGCCCACTCGAAGAGTTGTCACGCAACTTGTGGTGGAGCTGGACTCTAGGCGCTCGTGATTTGTTCGAGGCTCTCGACAAGGAGTTGTGGATCGAGGTTGATCGCAACCCTATCGCATTGCTCGACAAGTTGCCTATGGAGCGTTTGGCAGAGATTGAGAAGGATGCAGAGTTCCTCGCAAAGATGGATGCAGTATATGCACAGTTCCAGGAGTATATGAACGAGAAGCCAAATCCAAAGGCTCCGAAGATTGCTTACTTCTCGATGGAGTATGGTTTGCACCACTCGTTGAAGATCTACTCGGGAGGTCTTGGTATCTTGGCAGGTGACTATATCAAGGAGGCTTCGGATCGCAATACCCCAATGGTTGCCGTAGGTCTTCTCTATCGTTATGGCTACTTCACTCAGCGTCTTTCGGCACAGGGTGCTCAGGAGGCTACATACGAGGCACAGAACTTCTTTAAGTTGCCAATCTTCCCTGTTCGTGAGGAGGATGGCTCGTGGGTAACAACCCAGGTAGCGTTGCCAGGTCGTACTTTGAGCGCTCGTGTATGGTGCTGCCAGGTAGGTCGTACTCCGTTGTACCTGCTCGATGCCGACTACGAGGCTAACTTGGAGGAGGATCGTCAGGTTACTCACCACCTCTACGGTGGCGATTGGGAGAACCGATTGAAGCAGGAGATCTTGCTCGGTGTTGGTGGTATCCGTGCCCTCGTAAAGATGGGTATCAAGCAGGAGGTTTATCACTGCAACGAGGGTCACGCAGCATTTATCGGTGTTGAGCGTGTTCGCAACTTGATGTCACGCAAGAAGCTCTCGTTCTCGGAGGCGTTGGAGGTAGTTCGTTCGTCGTCGCTCTTTACTACCCACACCCCTGTACCAGCAGGTCACGACGCATTCCCTGAGTCGATGATTCGTCAGTATATGTCGCACTACCCAGATGCTCTCGGCATCACTTGGGATCAGTATATCAACCTCGGTAAGGTTAATCCGAACGATCCGAACGAGCGTTTCTCGATGTCGGTACTCGCTTGTAACCTTTCGCAGGAGGTTAATGGTGTATCGTGGTTGCACGGCGAGGTGTCGAAGGATCTCCTCGGCAATATGTGGCCTGGATACTTCAAGAAGGAGTTGCACATCGGCTATGTAACCAATGGTGTTCACTTCCCAACTTGGACAGCATCGAATATGCGTCGCCTCTACTCTCGTTACTTCCCTAACGGCTTCGAGGGACACACATATAACATCCCAGAGTGGCAGAAGGTTTACAATATTCCAGATGAGGTGTTGTGGAACGAGCGTATGTTCCTCAAGAATCGCCTTATCAAGACTATCAAGCGTCGTTATACCGACCCTACACAGGTTCGTTTCGACCGCCCAAGCCAGATGGTACAGGTTGCAGACCGCATCAAGCCAGAGGTGTTGACTATCGGTTTTGCTCGTCGTTTCGCAACTTACAAGCGTGCATACCTCCTCTTCTCTAACTTGGAGCGTCTGTCGAAGATTGTAAATAACAAGGAGCGCCCTGTTCAGTTCATCTTTGCAGGTAAGGCTCACCCAGCAGATAAGCCGGGTCAGGACTTGATCAAGCGTATCGTTGAGGTATCGTTGATGCCTGAGTTCGTAGGTAAGATTATCTTCTTGCAGAACTACGATATGGAGTTGGCTCGTCGTATGGTTCAGGGTGTCGATGTATGGTTGAACACTCCTACCCGCCCATTGGAGGCTTCGGGTACATCAGGCGAGAAGTGTGTGATGAACGGTGTTATGCAGTTCTCGGTACTCGACGGCTGGTGGGTTGAGGGCTACAAGGAGAATGGCGGTTGGGCACTCCCTATGGAGCGCACCTTCGCTGACCAGGGTCACCAGGATGAACTCGATGCAGAGATGATCTACACCACTATCGAGGAGCAGATCGTACCTAAGTACTACGCTCGCAACGAGAAGGGTATCCCAACCGATTGGGTAGCTTCGGTTAAGAAGTGTATCTCGGATATCGCATCGAACTTCACCACCAACCGTATGCTCATCGACTACGAGGAGCGTTTCTACTACAAGTTGGCAGATCGTAAGAAGAAGCTCGTATCGAACAACTATATCCTCGCTCGTGAGATTGCTGCTTGGAAGCGTCGTGTTTCGGCAGCTTGGGATAGCATTCGTGTTCTCGACTCGCAGCGTGTGCGTGTAGATAAGGAGTCGATGATGCTCGGCGAGAAGTATCACTTCGAGGTTAAGCTCGACATCGCAAACCTCCTTCCTGAGGAGATTGGCGTAGAGCTCGTAGTTGCAAAGCAGATGGTAGGTCAGCAGGCTCCTGAGGTTATCCTCACCGAGCAGTTGCAGGTTGTAAATGTCGAGGGCTCACAGGTAACATACTCTCTCGACCTTACTCCAAACCGTACCGGTGCATTCGACCTTGCATTGCGTGTATATCCAAAGAACGAGAACTTGCCATATCGTATGGACTTCGCTCTCGTAAAGTGGGCTTAACAATTTGCCTATTGGGCTCTTTTTTCACCTTGCTTGCGGCTGAATTGCTCACATACGATTTAGTATGCTGCGCATTCAGCCACAGCGCAACGCAAAAAAAATAACTCCAATATTCAAAATTGTTAAATAGGGTAGTGGTAATAGAGTTTTGCAAGCCTTGAAACTGCTCCTCTAAAAGCAATTTTATATAAAGGGAGATATTGAGAGTAAATTCTCAATTCTCAATCCTCAATTCTCAATTAGCTAATGGCTAATGGCTAACGGCTAATAGCTTAAAAAACATACATCAATACTGTTGGGCACCGATTGCTCGGCAGTATTTGGTGTGTGATAGAGTAGGCAAAGAGAGTCTTAGATGCACTATTTCGTCTAAATTTGTAAAATAAAACGAATATTTTTGAAAATATTTGGTTTTTACGGAACAATTACACGAAATTTTTACTAACTTTACAAAACAGAATTATTATCTATAACAAATATACCTTATGCCGGGATTAAAATTCGACAAACAAGAACTTGGTAATTTGGAGTATTCGTTGCAGCGTGAGATGTTGGCTACCGACCGTCGAGGCGGTTATATGAGTACCACCATCGTGTGTTGTAACACTCGCAAGTACCACGGTTTGATTGTTGCCCCGATCGATTCGAGCAACAATGCCTATGTGCTGCTTTCGTCGTTGGACGAGACAATCGTGCAGCACGACCAGTCTTTCAACTTGGCTTTGCACCGCTTCCGTGGTGTATATGAGCCACGAGGACACAAGTATATCACCGACTTCGAGTATACTCCGTGTCCAACCATCACTTATCGTGTCGGCGGTGTGATTCTCCGCAAGGAGATTCTTTGGATTCACAAGCGTACCCAGATGATGATTCGCTATACGCTCGTGGATGCTCACTCCGAGACTACTTTGCGTTTGCGTCCATTCCTTGCCTTCCGTAACAAGCACGAATTGTCGAAGGCTAATATGTACGCTAATGGTCGCTCTTACCCGGTTACCAATGGTGTGAAGAACCGCCTCTACGACGGTTTCCCTTGGTTGCATATGCAGTTGTCGAAGGCAGATGCGAAGTTTGTTCCTGCGCCGGATTGGTACTACGACTTCGAGTACCAGAAGGAGTTGGAGCGTGGCTACGAGGGTTATGAGGACCTCTTGACCACAGGTTATTTCGAGATGAATATCAAGAAGGGCGAGAGCATCATCTTCTCGGCTTCGGTAGACGAGATGCCTTCGGGCGAGGCTATTGTTGAGGCTTACGAGACCTCGGTAGCTCGTCGTACTCACAAGGTAGACTTCGAGAGTTGCTTGCACCACTCGGCTCGTCAGTTCATCATCCGCCGTCCGGGCGATCGCACCGAGGTTATGTCGGGCTATCCTTGGTATGGCAAGGCAGGTCGTTCGGCCTTCATCTCGCTTCCGGGCTTGACTTTGGAGCAGGGATATAAGGAGGATTGTATGGCAGTCCTCGACACTATGGTTGGCGATATGCACAATGGCGACTTCGCAGGCTCGGCTTCGGCTGAGGTTTCGGCAGACGCTCCACTCTGGTTCTTCTGGACCTTGCAGCAGTTGGAGGAGCATATCGGCGCACAGGCAATCTGGGAGAAGTATGGCGCAGCAATGAAGAGCATCCTTACAGCATATCGTCGTGGTTTCTTTGGCGGATGCGTGGCAATGCACTCGAACGGACTCGTTTGGGCCGCTCGTGATGGCGTAGCATTGACTTGGATGGACTGCGTGATGAATGGTCAGCCGGTTACCCCTCGTGCGGGCTATGTAGTCGAGATAAATGCTTTGTGGTACAACGCTATCTCGTATGCTTTGGCCTTGGCGAAGAAGATGGGTGACAAGAATTTCGAGAAGGAGTGGAAGGCACTTCCTGCTCAAATTCAGAAGTCGTTTGTCGATACATTCTACCTCTCGGAGGAGGGTTACCTCGCCGACTATGTAGATATGCGTGGCAAGAACGACGACATTCGTTGCAACCAGATTATCGCTTGCGGTTTGCCATACACAATGCTCAACGAGGAGCAGACCGTAAATGTATGGCGTACCGTGCGTCAGCACTTGCTCACCCCTGCGGGACTTCGTTCGTTGTCGCCTCGTAACCCATTGTTCGAGTCGACCTACAAGGAGAATCCTATCGAGCAGGAGGCAGCAGCAACCAATGGTGCAGTTTGGGTATGGCCGTTGATGTTCTATGTTGAGTGTGCTTTGCGTCTCGATGGCGCACGCTTCCTGCCTCACGCAGAGGAGATGTTGGCAGCATTTGACGACAACATCCAGACCTACTGTATTGGCTCGGTTGCCGAGTACTACGACGCAAATCCTCCGTTCGCACCTCGTGGTGCAGTATCGCAGGCTTGGAGCGTAGGTGGTGTATTGTACATCAAATCGCTTATCGAGAAGTACAAGGCGAAGGCAAAGCGTGCAACCAAGCGCACAACAACAAAAAAGAGTGTTAAGAAATAAAAATATAGTAAGATGAGGGTATTAATGTTTGGCTGGGAGTTTCCTCCGCACATTGCGGGAGGACTCGGTACCGCCTGTTACGGAATGACCCGTGGATTGGCTCGTAACGATGTAGATGTTACATTCGTTATGCCTCGTGCATCGGGCGATGAGGACGAGCGTTTTATTAAGGTGGTGAATGCGAGCGACATCGAGACCGTATTCGGAAATGTTAGCGCAGATTGTTCTGACATTATCGAGAAAATGTCGTTCATCCATGTCGATTCCAACCTCGTACCATACCTCTCGCCGGAGGATTACGAGTCGTATCACGATGAGTTTGTAAAGACCGGAGAGAAGCGTTGGGAGACAAGCGATGTTTGGAGTCAGCGCTACACCTTCTCGGGTAAGTATGGTGCAAACCTTATGGAGGAGGTTGCACGCTACGCTATTGTTGCTGCGCAGGTTGCAAAACAACTCGAAGGACAGTTCGATGTTATCCACGCACACGACTGGCTCACCTACTATGCAGGTATCGCTGCAAAGCGTGTGTCGGGCAAGCCGCTGGTAGTGCATATGCACGCAACATCGTTTGACCGTTCGTCGAGCGACAATATCGATACTCGTGTTTATGAGATTGAGCGTACAGGTATGGCGGCTGCCGACCGTGTAATCGCAGTGTCGAACCTCACTCGTAACATCGTTATCGAGAAGTACGGCATTCCTGCTGAGCGAGTAGTAACAGTTCACAATGCAGTGCGTTTTGCCGAGAACGAGAGCGAAGTTCCTGAGCGTGGTGTTACCGATAAGATTGTGACATTCCTTGGTCGTATCACCTTCCAGAAGGGTCCTGACTACTTCGTTGAGGCTGCTGCAAAGGTGTTGAAGCAGGTTCCGAATGTACGATTTGTAATGGCGGGTTCGGGCGATATGATGAACCATGTTATTCGTCGTGTTGCACGCCTCGGTATTGCCGATCGTTTCCACTTCACAGGCTTCTTGAAGGGCGACGATGTGCACAAGATGTTCCAGCTTTCGGATGTATATATTATGCCGTCGGTATCGGAGCCATTCGGTATCTCGCCATTGGAGGCTATGCGTGCAAATGTCCCTTCGATTATCTCGAAGCAGTCGGGTGTAGCCGAGGTATTGGACTATGCGGTTAAGGTTGATTATTGGGATGTGGATGCTATGGCAGACGCAATCTACGGTTTGATTACCTACCCTGCATTGGCTAAGATGTTTGCACAGAAGGGCTTGGAGGAGGTTACCAACCTCAAATGGAACGATGCTGCTAAGAAGGTTAAGCAGGTCTACGAGGATGCTATTGCATCGATGAAATAACCTAAAACGAATAAAACAAAAACACAAAAAATATGAAAACAGTTTGTTTATATTTTCAGGTACATCAGCCTTGGCGATTGAAGACATACCGCTTCTTCCACATCGGCAAGGATCACAACTACCTTGACGATTTGACCAATCGTGCAATTATGTTGAAGATTGCTCGTGAGTGCTACTTGCCTATGAATGCTCTCCTCTTGAAGCTTATCAAGGAGAACAAGGGTGCATTCCGTGTAACATTCTCGCTCACCGGTAATGTTGTTGAGCAGTTCAAGGCTTACGCTCCCGAGGTACTCGACTCGTTCCGTGCATTGGTCGACACAGGTTGCGTAGAGCTCTTGGCTGAGACCTACTCGCACTCGTTGGCAGCCCTCTCGTCGAAGGAGGACTTCAAGGATCAGGTTAAGAAGCACACCGCAATGTTGAAGGAGGAGTTTGGTGTTAAGCCAAAGGCATTCCGCAACACCGAGCTTATCTACTCGGATGAGATTGGCGAGATGGTTGGTGAGCTCGGCTTCAAGACAATGTTGGCAGAGGGTGCAAAGCATATCCTCGGTTGGAAGTCGCCAGACTTCGTTTATGCCGGTGCAGCAGACCAGAGCCTTCGTCTTTTGCTCCGCAACTACAAGCTCTCTGATGATATCGCATTCCGCTTCTCGAATCAGGGTTGGGCTGAGTACCCACTCACAGCCGACAAGTATGCCGCTTGGCTTTCGGAGTCGGAGGGTGAGGTTATCAACCTCTTTATGGACTACGAGACCTTCGGTGAGCACCAGAAGGCTTCGACCGGTATCTTCGACTTTATGAAGAACCTCCCAGCTGCAATCTTGAAGCGTGGCGACTTGAAGTTCGCTACCGTTTCGGAGAGTGCAGCCGAGCACCAGCCTGTTGCAGTTCTCCACTGCCCTCACGTAATGTCGTGGGCAGACGAGGAGCGTGATATCACCGCTTGGCTCGGTAACGACTTGCAGAACGAGGCATTCTCGAAGCTCTACGCTATGAAGGATAAGGTTCGCTCGTTGAAGAACAAGGATTTCGAGTATGTATGGAACTTTATGCAGACCTCGGATCACTTCTACTATATGGCTACCAAGTGGCTCTCTGACGGCGATGTTCACTCCTACTTCAACCCTTATGGCTCGTCTTACGAGGCATTCATCAACTATATGAATGTTTTGTCTGATTTCCAGATTGAGGTGGAGAAGGCTTTGACTTTGAAAAAGTCAAGCCGTGCTAAAAAGTAGAAAATCATTCTGATTGGCTCTTTTTGCACGAGTGCGTCGGTCGCCAAATTCCTCACATACGCCCAAGTATGCTGCGGATTTGTCGCCTAGCATCGCACAAAAATAGCTCAATCATCTCTGATTTTGAATAGATGGAGGGTGGTGTAATCCGCCCTCCATTCTTTTGCGATGCACCACATCTCACGACTTCTGACAAGAAATAGGTTGAGGGGGGGGTGTCTTACCTCCTTAAAATCCAATTTGAAGTTGTGGAATTTGAAGTAGAATATCTCTGATTTTGAATAGATGGAGGGTGGTGTAATCCGCCCTCCATTATTTTGCGATGCACCACATCTCACGACTTCTGGCAATAAAAATAGGTTGTGGGTGATATTTTCCTTGCTTAATTCCGAATATATTTGCTATCTTTGTAACATAAACCTATAAATACCTATCTATAATATTATGAAGAAGATTTTTTATGTGGTGCTGGTAGCATTGTGTTTGCCGATTTTTATCTCGGCAAAGGAGAACTCCAAGCAGCAGTCGCTCACGCAAGTACCGTTCAATAAGGTTGAGCTCAACGATAACTTCTGGTTGCCTCGTTTGAAGATTCAGAAGGAGGTGCTGGTGCCTTTTTCGCTCAACAAGATGGAGTACTCGATAGAGAACCTCCGTGGCGTGGGCGCATACCTTAGAGGCGAGGAGGTTACCCGTAAGTTTGTAGGTCGATCCTACTCCTCGTCGGATCTCTTCAAAGTGATGGAGGGTGTAGCCTATATGCTTATGCTCGAGAAGGATGCGGCTCTTGAGGCGAAGATGGACGAAATAATAGATATCATTGCGGCAGCACAGAAGCCGGATGGATATCTCTACGAGCACCATATACTTCCTGCGCATCTGCGTAATAGGTCGAACAACAGAGATGCAGGCAAAACGCCATATTCGAATGCGGGAAGTTCGCACGAGCTCTACAATATGGGTCATATGTACGAGGGTGCAATAGCCTATTATCAGGCTACGGGCAAGCGTAAGTGGCTTGATGTTGCGGAGAAGAATGCACAGCTCGTAAATAAGGTATTCTTCGAGGGCGATGCCAACTACAATGGTGGAAAGCCTGTTATGCAGGCTCCGGGCCATCAGGAGATAGAGTTGGCGTTGGTGAAGATGTATCACGCTACGGGTAAGAAACTCTATCTCGATATGGCTGAGCGATTTATAAATATCCGTGGTGTAAAAGGTGGCAGCTATCGAATTCAGGAACATAAGCCGGTGCGAGAGCAACACGAAGCGGTAGGTCACGCAGTGCGAGCTACATACCAATATGCAAGTATGGCCGATATAGTTGCGGCCAAAGGAGATAAAACCCTTCTGCCAGTCTTGGATGCTATTTGGCACGACCTTGTTGATAAGAAGATGCAGATAATTGGTGGATTGGGTACTGTGCCGGCTATTGAGGGCTTTGGTGCGGCCTATTCGTTGCCAAATCGTGATACCTACAACGAAACTTGTGCAGCGATCGGAAATTTGTTCTTCAACTATCGAATGTTCTTGATGTCGGCCGAGGCGAAGTATGTCGATGTGGCAGAGGTCTCGCTCTATAACAATATCCTTGCAGGAGTAAATCTCAAAGGCGACAAGTTCTTCTATGTCAACCCGTTGCAGAACAATAAATATAAGGCGTTCAATCAGGGCAATGGTGGCCGTTCTCCTTGGTTTAGTACCGCTTGCTGTCCATCGAATCTCGCACGACTTATGCCACAACTTTCGGGTATGGTCTATTCTACAATTGGCAATAATATCTATTGCTCATTCTATGCAGGAACGACAACCGAGGTGGCGCTCAGTGGCGGTGTCGTAAAGTTGAGTCAAACGACAGACTATCCATTCGACGGTAAAATCTCTATTACGGTTGAGCCAAAGGCTAAAAGTGAGAAATTTACCCTCTGGGTGCGTATTCCGTCGTGGGTGAATGATAAGTTTGTGCCGGGCGAGTTGTACTCTTATGCCGATGGCAAGCAGATGCAGTATAGCCTTGTGGTTAATGGCGAGAAGGTTGTTGCTCAGGCAGTTAATGGCTTTGTGCCAATCGAGCGCAAGTGGCGCAAGGGCGACAAAGTGGAGCTCGATTTGCCTATGGAGGTGCGCTACTCGAAGGCGATAGATAAGGTGGAGGCCGACCGCAACCGTATCTGTGTCACTCGTGGTCCGATTGTATTCTGTGCCGAGGAGGTGGATAATGCACACGATGTTGCCACCTATTTTATCTCGGATAGCAATATGGGGGCAACTTCGATGGAGTCGTTTGGCTCGGGTGTAATGAGTGGCATTCCATATATCAAGCAAGAGTGCTCGGCTCTGACAGGCGATGAGGCTGTAACTTCGACCTTGACACTTGTGCCATACTATGCGTGGAACAACCGTGGCGACTATGCCGCTATGAATGTGTGGTTTGCTCGTGATAAGGCTACTGCAATAGCCGGCAGAGATAAGGTTGCCCAAAATATCGAGACCGTAAAGGCTTCGTACTCTCGCAAGGGCGATGATGCCTATGCAGTTATAGATGGAGTCTATCCTAAATCGTCGAGCGATAAGTCTATTTTGCGTTGGACCTCATATCGTCAAGAGGGTAGGGTGCAGACCATTGAGATTAAGTTGAAAAGACGCCAGCCAATCGAGAGTGTTTCGGTCTATTGGTTCGAGGATGGCAAAGCTATTATGCGCCCTGCGAGTTGGCGAGCAGAGTATCTGTTTGATGGTAAGTGGTACGAATACGAGCCATATATTACCGATAGCTACGGCGTGCTTCTCAACCAATTCAATATGGTGCATCCCGACAAACCAATCGAAGCTGAGGCTATACGCCTGATTATTACGCCACAGCAAAAGAAGGCGGTCGGAATATTGGAGGCCGTGATAGAGTAGAAAAAATGGTCGAGCAAATGAAGCTCGACCATTTTTTTTATTTATTCGTTTTTCAACTCCTCGACAGCCCGTAGTACCGTGCGGTCTATCGGGTAGATAAAGTAGTAGAATGCGTTATCTTCGAGGTCGGAGTTGCGAGAGATGTAGGCTCGCAGTTGCGCCTCCATAATCTCTCGTGAGCGATTTATCTCCTTCCAATTTGGCTTTACGCCCTGCTTCTCGGCATAGCGCACAAAGTCGTTGAATAATGACTTATCGCTATCGAGCAGAGCCTTCAACTCGGCAATGCTCTTTACTCCCTCCAATGCCTTGCGGTTGCGGTCGGAGTAGTCGATGGTGTAGCGATAGAGGATGTTGCGACCCGACACCTGCGAGAAGTACTTCGTAATGTTGAGTGTGTCGAGCGGCACAAAAATATCGGGCATAATACCTCCGCCACCATATACCACCTTACCCTTCGGGGTGGTGTAGCGCAACGAATCGGCGAAGTGGATGCTATCTGCCGAGAAGAACTCGTTGCGATTGAAGCGGTCGATAATATCGTGCTCATACTTTTCGCCATCGCCCGCAGTGTATGGTTTCTGAATTGAGCGACCTGTCGGGGTGTAGTAGCGAGCTACGGTGAGGCGGAGTGCCGAGCCATCCTTGAAAGGTGTCTGCGACTGCACCAAACCCTTACCGAAGGAGCGACGACCAATGATAGTGCCTCGGTCATTGTCCTGCAATGCTCCCGCCAAAATCTCGCTCGACGAAGCACTCGCCTCGTCAATCAAAACCGCCACTTTAAGATCGGTCGAGCCACCTCGACCATCGCTGTATTGGCGTAACTGCTTGCCATTGCGGTCTTCGGTATATACGATAAGCGACTTTGCTGGCAGAAACTCGTTGGCAATAAGTATTGCTTGGTCGAGAAAACCTCCCGAGTTACCTCGAAGGTCGAAGATAAGCGATGTCATACCCTGCGCACGCAACGATGCGAGGGCCTTTTTAATCTCGGCATACGAGGTGCGTGCAAACTGCGAAAGCTTGATAAAGCCGATATTCTCGGTCAGCATCAACGACGCCTCGACGCTGTGCAATGGAATGGCATCTCGTGTAACGACGATGTCGACTAAATCTTTGATGCCTTTGCGCTCGATAGATAGTTTTACCTTCGTGCCACGAGGACCTCGCAGACGCTTCATAACCGAAATCTGCGACATCTTCTGCCCTGCAATAAGCGTGTCATTGACCTTGATGATGCGGTCGCCACCCTGAACACCCGCCTTGCGGCTTGGTCCCGATGGGATAACATTCAATACGATAACCGTATCGGTTGCCATATTGAAGACTACGCCAATGCCGTCGAATTCGCCTTTGAGCGGCTCATCCGCCTCCTCGAACTGCTTTGGCGGAAGATATACCGAGTGGGGGTCGAGTTTGTGGAGTATGGCCGGGATTGCCAACTCCGCCAATGAATCACGGGATATGGAGTCGACATACTCCTTCTCGATCATCGTAAGCACTCGGGTGAGTTTATCGTTGTGCGAGTTGTAGTTGTTGAGATAGATGCTAATCTGGTTATTAGCAAGCTGTTTGCCGGAGTAAACCCCGGCAAACCAACCTGCAAATAGTATTACGAGCAGAACTACTGTTCTGAGAAGATGCTTGTCTATCCCTTTCATAATCTTTTTGGCGCAATCTCTCAATTCTCAACTTTTCGCTTTCTCTTGTCTTTCGTTAAACTTTACAATACCCCCCCCCTTATCGCCTTTGGTGACCAAGTCCCCTCCCCGGAGGGGATTTAGGGGTGGGTAGATTTGTAAATGCGGTGGCACACCGCATCAGCGCCCGTCCGACAAGGGAAAAACCTCCCTGCTAACCCAATTACTTTATTTGTTCTTGAACGTATATGCAAGACCTACGCCAAGAACAGTCTGTGTCTGAATCTTTGCGTTCTGAGCCTTGTTGTAGTAGAGCTGGAAGTAGAACTGTGTCGAGAAGTACTTTGTAGCCTTGATGTCGATGGTGTTCTCCCAACGAACGGTAGGAGCAATGCTATCGTACTCAACACCGGTCTTACGGCTTGCTTGCTGTTGCGCAACCTGGTTGATCCAACCGTAGAATGAGTAGAGAGTAGTGCGGTAGCGGAAGATGCCCTTCTTGCCAAAAGTCTTATCGAAGTCAATCTGGATAGACGAACCACCCTCATAACGCTGATTGCCATTTTGGAGTGTCAAACCATAGACATAAGGCTTGTTATACAAATCCTTCATTGCGTCACTCTTGTCGAGGGTGTTGCCAACTCGTGCTGCCTCATAATCGGCATAGGTAGGGTAGAGGGTACGAAGGTTAGCAAGACCATTGTCGGCAACTGCATAGTAGTACGAGTGTACGGTGTCGTTAGTTACGAATGTTGCATTCATAGAGAGCGGAGCGATGTTAATCTTGATAGGGAACTTCTTGTTTTGACAAACATAAGTTACGCCAAGCGAAGCGATAAGGTATGCCGGAGCAAAACCTGCGCTGGTGAGTTTTCGTGACTCCTTATCGGTGCTATCCCAACCATTTGCAAACTGCGAACGCAATGAGAGCGAACCTCCGACATTCCAACTCTTCGAGATTACATAAGCGGGTGAGGTCTGAATAAACCACTCGTCTTGGCTCTTTGATACAGTGCTTGCGCTCTCTTCATTAGTGAAGTTATAGGCGTAACCTAACTTACCCGTTACCTTTGTGCCGATAGTGAACTTACCCTTGGTGTAGGCGTGGGTGAAGAGCACATTGCCAATACCGGTGAGCGAGTTGGTGTTACCATTTACTGCCAACCACTTATCGTTGAAGTGTGCTAACGAACCATTCAAAGTTGCATTGAGCTCTATGGTGTTGCGCTCCTTGCGAAGTGCAGCCTTCTCGGCTTTGAGCTGAGCCTCGCTCTGAAAAGCGGCTGCTGCATTGTCGGTCTTAACCTCGTTAGCAAAGGTTACCTGCTCCTGTGGAGTAGCCGACTCAACGGTTGCTTGTGCGCTTGCGATACCTGTGCTTGCAAATGCAAAAAATGCAAAAAGTGTAAAAAATCTCTTCATAATTATATGTTTTTGTTGTTTGTTGTCGATTTGAACATACAAATATAGAATAAATTTTGTATATTTGTAGAGTATTACTACGAAAAAACGAAACAAACAATTATAAAATATAAAATATTATGAAATCTGATATTGAAATTGCTCGTTCAGTAAAGTTGAAGAACATCCGTGAGATTGCTGCTAAGGTGGGATTTCCGGAGGATGAGGTGTTTAACTACGGCAAGCATATTGCCAAGATTCCGTACAAACTTATCGACGATAAGAAGGCGAAAAAGAGCCACCTTATCCTCGTGACAGCTATCACTGCAACAAAGGCGGGCGTGGGTAAGACAACCGTAAGCATCGGCTTGGGTATGGGTTTGAACCATATCGGCAAGCGTGCTATCATCGCTCTGCGTGAGCCATCGCTCGGACCTTGCTTCGGTATGAAGGGTGGTGCAACAGGTGGTGGTTATACCCAGGTGTTGCCTTCGGAGGATATCAACCTCCACTTTACGGGCGACTTCCACGCTGTAACTTCGGCAAATAACCTTATCGCAGCCTTGCTCGACAACTACCTCTATCACAACCGCTCGAAGCAGGTAGGTTTGAAGAAGGTTATGTGGCGACGAGTACTCGATATCAACGACCGTTCGTTGCGTAATATCGTGTCGGGCTTGGGTGGCTCGGTGAATGGTATCCCGACTGAAACAGGCTTCGATATCACCCCTGCATCGGAGATTATGGCTATCTTGTGCCTTGCTCGCAATATCGACGACTTGTATGCTCGTGTAGGTCGCATCGTCTTGGGTGTGCGCTACGACGACACCCCATTTACCGTCGAGGACTTGGGCGTTACGGGCGCTATCGTGGCGTTGTTGAAGGATGCTATCAATCCTAACCTCGTGCAGACTACCGAGCACCATCCGGTGATTATCCACGGTGGTCCATTTGCAAATATTGCACACGGTTGCAACTCGGTTATCGCAACCCGTTTGGCAATGTCGTGGTCGGACTACACAGTAACCGAGGCTGGCTTCGGTGCAGACCTTGGTGCAGAGAAGTTCTTCGACATTAAGTGCCGTCAGGCGGGCTTGAAGCCCGATTTGACAGTCTTGGTTGCTTCGACTTTGGCGTTGAAGATGCACGGTGGCGTGGATGAGAAGGAGATTAAGTTGCCAAATGTGGAGGGCTTGAAGAGGGGCTTTGCTAACCTCGACCGCCATATCGCCAACTTGCAGAGGTTCGGTCAGACAGTTTTGGTCTGCTTCAACCGTTTTGCAAGCGATACCGACGAGGAGATTGCTCTCGTTATGGAGCATTGCGCCGAGAAGGGTGTTCGTTGCGTAATCAACAACGCCTATATGGAGGGTAGTGCAGGTGCGAAGGAGCTTGCAGAGGCAGCCGTTGAGCTTATCGAAAATCAACCATCGGCACCGCTCCAATACGCTTACAACCTCGAAGATAGCATTATGACCAAGATCGAGAAGGTTGCCAAGAAGATTTATGGTGCCGGCTCTGTTGAGTTTAGCTTGAAGGCGCAGAAGGAGATTGCCTTGCTCGAAAAGTGGGGTATGGGCAAACTCCCTGTATGTATCGCCAAGACTCAATATTCATTCAGTGGCGATGCCAAACTTTACGGTAGCGTCGAAGGCTTCACCCTCAAAATCAAGGATATCGAGCTCAATGCCGGTAGTGGCTTTGTCGTAGTTCTCGCTGGCGATATTATGCGTATGCCTGGACTTAGCAAGACTCCGCAGGCGGTGAATATCCGACTTGCCGAGGATGGAAATGTAGAAGGATTGGTATAAAAGGCGCAATAGATAGGGAATTTAAGGAAAATAGGGAATATAGGGAGAATAGGGATTGCGCCAATCCTTAAATTCATTAAACTCCCTAATTTCTCTAAACTCACTAAAAAAAGCTAAAAGCTAATGGCTAAAAGCTAAAAAAAAATTATGAAATACTTTGGTGCCCATGTTAGTGCGTCGGGTGGTGTGGAGAATGCTCCACATAACGCCAAGGCGATAGGTGCGACTGCGTTTGCGCTCTTCACGAAGAATCAGCGACAGTGGCTTGCCCCTGCCCTTACGGAGGAGCAGTGCGAGCGCTTCAAGGCGGCGTGCGCAGAGTGTGGATATACGGCAAAGCAGATTTTGCCTCACGACTCGTACCTCATCAACCTCGGACACCCCGAGCGTGAGGGGTTGGAGAAGTCGAGAGAGTCCTTCTTCGAGGAGATGAAGCGATGCGAACTGCTTGGCTTGGATAGGTTGAATTTCCATCCTGGCAGCCATCTCGGCAAAATCACCTCGTTGATGTCGCTCGACCGCATTGCCGAGTCGATAAATATGGCTCTCGACCGCACCGAGGGCGTAACTGCCGTAATTGAAAACACCGCAGGACAAGGCTCAAACCTCGGTTTTGCGTGGGAGCATATCGCCCATATTATAGATAAGGTAGAGGATAAGTCGAGAGTGGGTTTTTGCATCGACACTTGCCACACCTTTGCTGCGGGCTACGACCTTTCGAGCGTGGAGGCTTGCGAAAAGACCTTCCAAATGGTTGATGACATTGTGGGTATAAAATACCTTCGTGGTATGCACCTCAATGATGCATTGAAACCGCTTGGCTCGCATGTGGATAGACACACCTCATTGGGTGAGGGCTTTATCGGCTGGGAGTGCTTCCGCTTTATAGCGCAGTCGCCACTCTTCGAGGAGATGCCTTTGACCCTCGAAACCCCGAACGAGGAGATTTGGGCGCAAGAGATTGCCCAACTCAAAGCCTTTGCAGACGAAAAGTAACCTAAAACTAAATAAAACTAAACTACTATGGAATTACCTTTTGCAGAATCTTGGCGCATCAAGATGGTTGAGCCAATCAAAAAGAGTACTCGTGAGGAGCGAGAGCAGTGGATGAAAGAGGCGGATTATAACCTCTTCCAGTTGCGTTCAGAGCAGGTCTATATCGACTGCTTGACCGACTCGGGAACTGGTGCAATGAGCGACCGTCAATGGGCAGCCGTAATGATGGGCGATGAGAGCTACGCAGGCTCGTCGTCGTTCTTCCACCTCAAAGAGACAATCAACAAAATCACAGGCTTTGAGTATGTTATTCCAACCCACCAGGGTCGTGCTGCCGAGAATGTATTGTTCTCGCACCTTGTGAAGGCGGGCTCGATTGTTCCGGGCAACTCGCACTTCGACACCACCAAGGGTCATATCGAGAGCCGCAAGGCAACGGCCCTCGACTGCACTATCGACGAGGCGAAGGATACCCAACTCGAAATTCCGTTCAAGGGCAATGTAGACCCGAAGAAGTTGGAGAAGGCGTTGGCAGAGCACCACGAGAATGTGCCGTTTATCATCGTAACTATCACCAACAACACCGCAGGTGGTCAGCCTGTATCGATGCAGAACTTGCGTGAGGTGCGTGCTATTGCCGATAAGTATGGCAAGCGTGTAGTGCTCGACTCGGCTCGTTTTGCCGAGAATGCCTACTTCATCAAGACCCGTGAGGAGGGCTATGCCGACAAGACTATCAAGGAAATCGCACTCGAAATGTTCTCACTCGCTGACGGTATGACAATGTCGGCAAAGAAGGACGGTATCGTAAATATGGGTGGCTTTATCGCTACTCGCCACGAGGATTGGTACGAGGGTGCAAAGCGTTTCTGTATCCCATTCGAAGGTTACCTCACATACGGTGGTATGAATGGTCGTGATATGGAGGCTTTGGCTGTTGGTCTTGACGAGAATACCGAGTTTGATAACCTCGAAACCCGTATCCACCAGGTTGAATTCCTCGCAGGCCTTCTCGATGAGTATGGTATCCCTTATCAGCGCCCTGTGGGTGGTCACGCAATCTTTGTAGATGCCGACAAGGTGCTTACCAAGGTGCCAAAGGAGGAGTTCCCAGCACAGACTCTCGCTATCGAATTGTACCTCGAAGCAGGAGTTCGTGGTTGCGAGATTGGCTATATCCTTGCTGACCGTGACCCTGTAACCCGTGAAAATCGCTTCGGAGGTCTCGACCTTCTTCGCCTTTGCATCGCTCGCCGTGTCTATACCGACAACCATATGCGAGTTATCGCTGCTGCTCTCAAAAATGTCTTTGACCGTCGCAACGAGATTACCCGAGGTGTGGAGATTGTTTGGGAGACTGAGCTTATGCGCCACTTCACAGTTAAGTTGCGTAAATTGTAAAAATTATTCTGAAAAATATGAAGAAACTTATTCTTTTGTTTGTTGCCGTAGCGTTGGCAACAACCACATTTGCCCAGAAGAAGGGCGAGATGATGTCGTGGGATGAGGCTTATACTAAGGCTGATGAGGTGTTGAAGACTCTCTCGCTTGACGAGAAAGTTGAGATGACACAAGGTCACAACAGATTCTTCCTTCCGGGTGCGCCAGCAAAGGGTTTACCACATGTATATACGGTGGATGCTTCGGCAGGTGTGCGCATCAACGATAGATTGACTAATCAGAACGAGGTGCGTCACCCTCAGAAAACCACTCAGTTTCCTGCACCTATCGCTCTCGCATCGACTTTCAACCCAGATTTGGCTTACAAGTATGGCGAGGCAGTAGGTTTCGAGACTCGTATGGCTGGTGCGGGCGTATTGCTCGGTCCAGGTTTGAATATCTACCGCTCATCGCAGTGTGGCCGTAACTTCGAGTATATGGGCGAGGACCCATATTTGGCAGGTCAGATGGTAGCAAACTATGTTGTAGGTATGCAGAGCACAGGCACAATGGCGTGCTTGAAGCATTTCGTTTGCAACAATACCGAGTTCTTGCGTAGAATATCGAACTCTATTGTTGATGAGCGTGCGATGATGGAGATTTACACTCCTGCATTTAAGGCAGGCATCGACGCAGGTGCAGGCTCAGTAATGACTTCGTACAACCTCGTAAATGGCGAGTGGGCTGGTGAGAGTAAGTATGTTATCACAGATTTACTTCGTGGTACACTTGGTTTTAAGGGCCTGGTAATGACCGACTGGCGCTCGGTATTCGATTGGAAGAAGATTGTTCTTTCGGGACAGAATGTTGAGATGCCAGGTGATCGTAACCAACCTCAGCACATCAACTCTGTACGAGGCTTATTGGCTTCGGGCGAGTTGACAGAGCAGAATATCAACGATATGATTCGTCCAATGATTGCCACTTGTATTCGCTTTGGTTTATACGAGCGTTTCAAGAATGGTCAGCCAAACGAGGACGCTCTCGAAGCGAAGTTCCCTCACCACGAGCAGGTGTCGTATCAGACTGCTGCCGAGGGTTCTATCTTATTGAAGAACAACGGTATTCTCCCATTGAATGAGGGTCAGCAGGTGTTGCTCGTAGGCCGTTGGGCAAAGGTTGCACCGCAGGGTGGTGGATCTTCGCAGGTTGATGGTTTTAACTGTGTAACTTCGGAGCAGGCTCTCCGTGCTGCACTTCGTGCACGAGTTAAGGCGGTCGAAAATCCTGATTTCATTGAGTTGCAGAATGCTGATGTTGTGGTTGTTGCTACGGGTACTTTCGATAGCGAGAGTATCGAGCGCCCATTTGCTATGGAGCGCAAGGATGAGGCTTTGGTTCGTATGGCTTGCGCTGCTAACAAGAAGGTTATCGTTCTCGTTCTTTCAGGTTCGGGTATCGATATGAGCGCTTGGCACGACAAGGTGTCGGCTATCATCTACGGCTGGTATCCGGGTCAAGCAGGTATGCAGGCTATCGCCGACATTATGGTAGGTAAGATTAACCCATCGGGTAAGCTCCCTGCAACTATCGAGAAGTCGTTCAAGGATTCTCCTGCTTACGGTATGATTCCAAAGGGCTTAAAGGTTAGCCACACAGAAAAGAATGTCAATGAGTTGTGGATTGCTCCACGCCACTACGATGTAGAGTACAAGGAGTCGGTTCTCGTTGGTTACCGTTGGTATGAGGCTAAGAATATCGAACCATTGTTCCCATTCGGCTTTGGTTTGTCTTATACCACTTTCGAGTTGAGCAAGGCTAAGGCTGCTAAGCAGATTTCGGCAGAGAAACCTTTGAAGGTTACTGTTCGCTTGGAGAATACAGGTAAAATGGCAGGTGCTGAGGTTGTTCAGCTCTATGTTCAGGAGAACAACCCAACCGTACTCCGCCCGAAGAAGGAGTTGAAGGCGTTCAAGAAGGTACACCTCGAGGCAGGCAAGCATACCACTGTTGAGTTTGAGCTGAATTACAAGGATTTGGCGTTCTGGAATGATAAGACTCACGCTTGGGAGGTCAATAAGGGTACTTACACATTGCACATCGGAAACTCTTCGGCTAATATTGCGCAGACTCTTACCGTAGAGGCGTTGTAAAATCATTTCTCGCAGGCTCTTTCGGCGTTACGCTCGTTCTCGAAATCCTCACATACGACAAGTATGCTGCGGTTTCTCGGACTTCGCAAGCCTTGAAATAGCCTACGATAAAAGATTTTGAGTAACTAACAAAATGAAAAAGATGGAGAGTTGAGAATTTTCTCAGCTCTCCATTTTTAGTTTTCCGTTAATCCTGCTACGCAGGCTTTTCTTCCTTCTTGCAAGTCATAGTCTGCAAGCAGTCTCTGCTCTTGCTTCGTGCGTCGGTTCCGTTTTCCGCTGAAAGGAGTCCGCAGGCGGCTTTGATATCTTCGCCTCGAGAGGCTCGGATGGTGGTCATAATGCCTCGTTGGGTGAGTGCATCTCGGAAGGCTATCATCTTCTCGTCCGATGGCGAGAAGTATGGCGAATCTGGAATTTTGTGGAATCGAATAAGGTTTATGCGACACTTGATGCCATCGAGCAATCGGCACAACTCCTTAATGTGTCGTGGCGAGTCGTTCAAGCCACTCATCACGATATACTCGAACGACACTCGGCGTTGGTGCGTAAAGTCGTATTCTCGCAGAATATCAGCCACTTGGCGAATAGGGTAGGCCTTCTCAATCGGCATAATCTGCTCACGCTCCTCGTGGAAAGGGTTGTGGAGCGAAACGGCAAGATGTACCTGTGTCGAATCGAGGAAACGACGCAACTCCCTCGCAACACCTGCCGTCGAGAGTGTGATGCGTGTCGGCGACCAACCAAAGCCCCACTCTGAGGTCATAATTTCGAGCGCACGAAGCACATTTTCCATATTGTCCAACGGCTCGCCCATACCCATAAATACCACATTCGTGAGCCTCTCACGCTCGGGCAATGATGCTATCTGATTGAGTATGTCGCAGGTCGAAAGCGAGTGCTTCAAACCGAGTCGTGCCGTAGCGCAAAACTTACAGCCCATACGGCAACCCGCCTGCGATGAAACGCAGAGCGTAGCTCGCTCACGATCAGGGATATAAGCCGACTCTATAAACTCATTTTCGGCAGTGCGGTAGAGATACTTTTTGGTGCCGTCAGCCGACTCGTCTGCTCGCTCCGGAGCGTGTAATCCGAGCTCGAACTTTTCGCTCAAAGCGGCACGGGCAACCTTCGATAGATTGGTCATCTCGTCGATTGAGCGCACCCCTTTGCGGTAGAGCCAATCGGCAATCTGCTTCGCCACAAAGCGAGGCAGCTGCAACTCGGTACACACCGCTTGCAACTCCGTCAAAGTTTTGCCATATAGGATTTCTCTCTCCATCCGCACTTAATTTGATGCAAAAGTAGCGAAAAAAGAGCATTTTTGCCATATTTTCATGGAAAAAACTTATATTTGTAGTTGCAATATGCCGATTTGTAATTTTGGATATGGCTATCAGAATAAAAAATATCATCGCCTCAATATCAACTCTGTTGCTTGTATGCTGCGGAGTGGTGTGTTGTGGCGATTCCGATACGCCTGTTATTGCACCGCCCGATGAGCCTGCGCAACCGCAAGAGCCAATAAGCCAGGGCGTTACTCTCCCTTCCTTCGATGATATTGTCCAAACATACATATTTCGTTTGCGGGCGATGTCCTACAATGTTCACAACTGTGGTGGCACCGATGGAGTTGTCGACTACGAGCGTGTGGCAAATGCTATCGCAGCGCACAATGTTGATGTTGTGGGTCTGCAAGAGTTGGATAGCGTGACGACACGCCGACCTCTGGATGTTCTGCAAAAACTTGCCGATTTGACAGGTATGTATCCGATTTTCGGAGCAGCAATCGACTATAAGGGTGGCAAGTATGGAGTTGGTGTGCTCACTAAGGAGAAACCGCTTTCACATTATCGTGTGCCGCTTCCTTGTAGTTCCGAGCCGAGAGTTTTGTTGGTGGTGGAGATGAAGAATTACTACTTCTGTTGTACCCATTTCTCGCTCCTTGCCGAGTATCGTGTCGAAGCGGTTAAAATCATTGTCGAGGAGGCGAAAAAGCTCAACAAACCTCTCTTCTTGGTTGGCGATTTCAATGCATCTCGTGACCAAGAGTCGATGCAAATGTTGGCGCAACATTTCTACATATTCGACAAGCGTCCTCCTATCTACACATTCCCTGCCGATTCTCCTAGTTCAGAGATAGATTATATCTGCCTTTATAGCGGCAGAGGGGCTTTGGCTACGGTATTTGATTACTGGGTTCCAGAACTACCTGTTGTCTCCGACCACCGCCCTACGGTGATGGATATTTCGGTTTGCGAATAGCTCAATAAGGTGATTTTGCTTTTTTATACCAAAAATTTCTGCGAATATGGTATTATTTGAAAAATAATCTCTATATTTGTGGTTGATTAGGTTCGTAGCATATTTTACCCAATCGCAAAGCCGAAAATAAATTAAAAATTTAAACAATAATGGAGATTAAGAAAAACCCCAAAGTAGATGTTCAGAACAAGCGTGTCTTGTTGCTCGAAATTGGTTTGGCATTGTCGCTGCTCGTAGTTATCGGCGCATTCCTCTACACTCCTCGTGAGTATCAGATTGAGCAGATCGAGCAGGTTGCAGCAGTAGTTGAGGAGGAGATTACCGAGATTACTCGTCAGGATCAGAAGCCACCAGAGCCTCCAAAGCGTACCGAGATTACCGTTATCACCGACATCCTCAACATCGTAACCAACGATGAGAAGATCGAGACAAGTGTCGACTTCGCCGAGTTTGCCGAGGATGTGGAGATTATCCAGCAGGTTGCAGTAGAGGAGGAGAATATCGAGGATGACCAGCCATTCGTAAAGGTAGAGCAGATGCCTTCGTTTATGGGTGGTGACCTTATGACCTTCCGTAACTGGGTACAGTCGAAGGTTCGTTACCCACAGATTGCGCAGGAGAACAACATCTCTGGTCGTGTATTGCTTATGTTTGTCATCGAGCGTGACGGCTCGCTCACCAACATTCAGGTGCTCCAAACTCCTGATAGCTCACTCTCTGACGAGGCTATTCGTATCTTGAAGACCTCTCCAAAGTGGACTCCTGGTAAGCAGCGTAATCAGTCGGTGCGTGTTAAGTATACTCTTCCAATTGACTTCCGCATCCAGAACTAAATCCATTTGATGGGCGATTTCTGCGTTACGCTCACTTTTTAATTGCTCACATACGCCGAGTATGCTCCGCATTAAAAAGTTTCGCAAGCCTTGAAATCCCCTCATCAACTGAATTTAGTAGAGTGTTTTGTAAAACAATTTATAATGCACTTTTATAGGAGGGGGCGTAGAAAATGCGCCGCAGGCCTAAATAAAATGCCTTAATTGTCAATTATCAATTGTCAATTATCAATTAAAAAAGCCAATGGCTAAGGGCTAATGGCTAAAAGCTAAAAAGCCGGGCAGCAACGCTCGGCTTTTATTAAACAAAATAGAAATGTCAGAACAGAAAACAGATAAAAAAGAGAAGGGTGTCGTGGTTGATGTCAACCGTGAGGAGCGAGCAGTCTTGGTTGCGGTAATTCGTGACAACCAGGAGCCACGCCAGGCGGAGGAGTTCCTCGATGAGTTGGAGTTCTTGGCCGAAACAGCCTCTATCAAGACCGAGCGTCGCTTTACACAACGCTTGTCGCAGCCATCGTCACGCATCTATGTGGGTCCTGGCAAGCTCGAAGAGATTGCAGCCTACTGCGAGGCGAACGAGATTGATGTTGTTATCTTCGACGATGAGCTCTCGCCATCGCAGACCCGAAATATCGAGCAGGTGATGCCGTGCCGAGTTATCGACCGCACACGCCTTATCCTCGACATCTTCCGTCAGCGTGCGCAGACTGCCTACGCCAAGACACAGGTTGAACTTGCGCAGTGCGAGTATATGTTGCCTCGCTTGGCGGGTTTGTGGACCCACCTCGAACGCCAGCGAGGAGGTACGGGTACCCGTGGTGGTGCCGGTGAGCGTGAGATTGAGACCGACCGTCGTATCGTGCGCAACCGCATCACAAAGCTCAAAGAGGATCTCAAAAAGATTGACAAGCAGATGGCGGTGCAACGCTCCAACCGTGGCGGTATGGTGCGTGTGTCGTTGGTCGGATATACCAATGTCGGCAAATCGACCCTTATGAACTTGATTTCCAAGAGCGAGGTCTTTGCCGAGAATAAGCTCTTTGCTACGCTCGACACTACGGTGCGTAAGGTGGTTTTCGACAACCTTCCGTTCCTCTTGTCGGATACCGTAGGTTTCATTCGCAAGCTCCCTACCGAGCTTATCGAGTCGTTCAAATCGACCCTCGACGAGGTGCGTGAGGCGGATTTGCTTATCCATGTCGTGGATATCTCGCACCCTCAATTCGAGGAGCAGATTGATGTTGTGAAGCAGACCTTGCAGGATATTGGCGCAGGCGAGAAGCCTGTCTATCTGGTATTCAACAAGATTGACGCCTACACCTACACGCCGAAGGATGAGGACGACCTCACCCCTGCAACCAAGGAGAATCGTTCGCTCGACGACTTGCGCCAGAGCTGGTTTGCAAAGCAGAACACCCCTTGCATCTTCATCTCGGCAGCCGAGCGCACAAATATCGAGAAGTTCCGCACCGACCTCTACGGTATGGTGCGAGAGATTCACTGCGGTCGCTACCCATTCAATAACTTTTTATACTAAAAAGCTTTCGTCTTTCGTCTTTTGTCTTTCGTCTTTCGTCTTTAATAATATATAGGTATGCTACACATATTAGACCATCAGAACTCTATCGTAAATAAGTATCTCGCCGAGTTGCGCAATATCGATGTGCAGAAGGACTCGATGCGTTTCCGTCGTAACTTGGAGCGCATTGGCGAGATTTCGGCTTATGAGTTGTCGAAAACGCTGAACTATGCGCCACAAAAGGTGCAAACCCCTCTTGCCGAGGCGACCGTGCAGTGCATTGGCGATAATATCGTGCTTGCAACTATCCTTCGTGCCGGCTTGCCACTCCATCAGGGCTTGCTCAACTACTTCGACGATGCCGAGAACGCATTTGTGTCGGCATATCGTAGCTACACCAGCGAGAGCGAGTTCGAGATTAAGGTCGAGTATATCGCTTGCCCATCGTTAGAGGGTAAAACTCTTATTCTCTGCGACCCAATGCTTGCATCGGGAGCCTCTATGGTTGCAGCATACGAAGTACTTTGCAAACACGGTGGCAAACCTGCTCATACCCACCTTGTGTCTGTTCTTGGCTGTACCGAGGGTGTAGATTATGTCTTGGAGCACACAAATTCAGCCGATGTTGACCTTTGGGTTGCAACTGTCGATCCCGTTCTCAACCCACACAAGTATATTGTTCCCGGTCTGGGCGATGCGGGGGATTTGTGTTACGGCTCCAAACTGTAAAAACGCATTTTAAGGGAAAATTGCTTCCTTGTCTTCAAAAAATGAGATGGTTACATACGTTTTAGTATGCGCCCATCTCATTTCTCTTTGACAGCGTTGCACTTCCCTCCTTAAAATATTTTTTTGTGGTTGGGTAATATCTCGTCTTTCGCCTTTCATCTTTTTTGCATATCCTCTGCATATATGCTAAAACCCTCGCAATTTGTTCATAAATTATTAAAAAATCTCAAAAAATATTTGCAAAAATCAAATTCAAAATATAAATTTGCAATAACGAAACGGGATAAAAGCCGTTTTTTGTGCTTTACGGAAAAGTGACAAAACTTACATTTTTAACTAAACTTTTATTTTTAATTTCAAATTCTTACAATTATGAAGAAGATTTTTACACTTATGTGGGCGATTGTATGCGCTGCGCTTACAGTCGTATCGTGTACTCCGGACACTCCGCAGGACGATCCTCAGGGTCCAACTTACACATCAACGATCACCGTTACCGGTGCTCCTGAGGCTAACCTCACCCCTGAGGCTGGCGAGCTCTCTTTGAGCTATGCTATCGAGAACCCTACTTTGACTGACGCTCTCGTTGTAACTACCGAGGCTGCTTGGGTTAAGGTTGGTGAGATTGGTGAGGCTACCGTAGCTCTTACCTACGAGGCTAACACCGATGCTCCGGGCTCTCCTGCTCGTGAGGCTGTCATCAAGTTTGCTTACAAGGGCGCAGAGGATGTTCTCGTAACCTTGAAGCAGAACTCTGCTGAGCCAACTTTTACTGTTGAGTTCACTGAGTGCACTCCAAACTCGGCTATCGCACTTTTGAAGTCTGCTGATCAGGAGATGGATTGGTTGTGCATCTTTGCTACATCGTCGCAGATTGCTGCTGTAGGTACTCCTGTAGAGTATGTTAACGACTTGTACAATCAGGCAAAGGAGATGGGTATGCCATACTTGGGCTTGCTCCAGCAGGTTTATATGGGCGGTGGCTCAATGGGTAAGGGCGATGCTGCAGATCCTATTATGTGCCAGTTGCCTTATAATGCAGAGCCAGGCGACAAGCTCGTTATGTTTGTTTTGGGCTACAATGTAGATGCTGATATGAACGATTGGGCATACGATAACTCTACACTCGCTACTCCTGCACACATCTTCGAGGTACCGCTTCTCCCTTCGCCAGTTCTTACTGTTGCTGCCGAGCACACTGTATCGGCTGCTGCTGGCGAGCTCGCTATTGATGTAGTTGTTGAGAACGCAATGGAGGGCGCTTATGTTAAGGCTTCGACCGAGGCTGCTTGGGTAGTTCCTACTTATGCTGATGGCAAGTTGACTTTGGCTTACGAGGCTAATACAGCTGCTCTTTCGCGTCAGGCTACTATCTCGGTTGAGTATGTAAAGAAGAATGTGTATGGCGACGGTCCAGAAGATTTCTGGGAGGAGACTATCACTTGGGCAGAAGTAACTCTCACTCAGGAGAAGGATGCTGCTGCTAAGAATGTAACTTTCGACATTCAGGTTGTTGAGACTCACTTCTATGGTATCGTTGTAAATGTAACTCCATCGGACAACAACGCATACTATGCATTGGATTATGTAGCTGCTAAGGATTGGGACGGTCAGGAAGTTGAAATTGACTGGTTGCAGCAGGTTTCTCAGACATATTTGGAGGAGAATAAGATCTTCCAGGGTGCTTTGACCAACCACCTCATCAAGACCAACATCAATATGTACCAGTGGGTAGGTTACGACTATCACGTATATGCATTTGCAGTAAACGAGGCTAAGGACGCTCCTGCAGGAGAGGCTTCGCACATTAAGACTACAGTAGATGTTAGCGACACTCCAAAGCTCACTTTGTCGGGCGAGGGTCTTGCTTGGAACGAGAGCAACGACCAGTATGAGATTAAGGTAAGCAAGGCTGGTACTTATACCTTCAACTACGAGGTTGAGAATCCGGTAGAGGGCGCATCTTTGCAGCTCAACGGTAGCCAGATTTCGGATGTTAACAACCTTGTTGAGAACAACGATCTTCCAATCTTCGATCACGCTAACAAGACTGTTTCGGTTGTGCTTAATGGCTACCCAACAGGTTGGAATAAGTCGTGGGCTCCATCAGTATCTGTATACTTCAGCTACACTAACGCAGAGAAGGATAATTGGGGTGTTCAGGCAACTATCAAGTTCATTTTCGAGGAGCCACAGACTCCTGCAGAGAAGTTCTCGAAGATTGAGAAGGTTGAGGATTTGACAGCAGGTGAGTACTATATGGCTGGTTACCTCACAGAGTATTCATATAATGGTACAACTAATGATTGGTCGGCTAACCCATATCATATCGCTCAGGGTTATGGTACATCGAGCGGCAAGACCGATTTGTATACTACTCCTTATGCTTACACTGATGGTGACTTGGTAATGAAGGCTGGTGAGAGCTATGCAGCAAAGATTACTACCCTCGAGGCTGTTGAGGGTAAGGCTAATACCTACTATGTAAAGCTTGATGGTAAGTATCTTTATTCTGCATCAGCTGCTAATCGTCAGCTTGGAGGTGGTGACGAGCCAAAGGAGTGGGTTGCTTCGAATGGTGCTAAGGGTGGTATCTATTTGACAAGTGTTGAGAATCCAGTGATTTTGGGTACCGCAGGTGCTACAAGCAAAATCCTCCGTTCGTACACTGATGATTCCAATTTGAAATATGGTTTGGTATTCTTCAAGGAGAACAAATAGTAAATCATATTAGTTGATATTTCGCCCGACCACTCAACGGTGGTCGGGCTTTTTTGTGCGATAGGGGTGGTAGGGGTTTACTGGGTGTTACTGGGGGCGCACCTTCGGTGCTTTACTGGGGGATACTGGGGAATACTGGGGGCGCACCTTCGGTGCTTTACTGGGGATTACTGGGGAATACTGGGGCACCCCAGTAAAACGAGCATAGCGAGTGCCCCTCGTAAAGCGTAGCGCCCCTCGTAAAGCGAGCATTGCGAGCATCCCCCGTTAAGGGCGTAGCCCGTCCCTCGTTAAGCGAGCTTTGCGAGCGTCCCCCGTAAAGCGTAGCGTCCCCCGTTAAGGGCGTAGCCCCCCCCCAGAAAAGCGCACCGCCCCCAGAAAAAAAACTATTTATTACGATTAGATAGGCGCTCTCTTGTGAGTGTTTCTCGGAAGCCACCCTCTTTTAGAAATTTTTGATACTGTTGATTGAGATAGCCGGTTATCAATATGTCGGCTTGGTGTATCAGCACAATAACCATATTGGCTACAACCTCATCATTTCGTGTCTCGGCTAACGATAAGAAGTAGTCGCTTTTCTGGTATTTGCGCCCGAGTTTGCTCATAGCTTTGACTTCGGCAGAGTCGCTCTCCCATAATCTAAGACGGCGCACACGCAGGTAGTCTTTGTAATCTTCGAGTAGCTCCTGTAAACTCGAACTTGCGGTGTTCAATAGTTTCAGAAAGACTTCATAGGAGGTAGTAGAGAACTCAACACCTTCGACTATGTTTTGTTTGCCCGAGCGTGCTGCCTGCACCATTTGGTCGATTGTGCGGTCGCCACGATTGAGGTACTTATTGCAAAAATAGAAGGTCATATCGTAAATAACCTCTGTTTTGCGATAAGCTAACAATGTGCGATATCTACCAGTATTTGACTTTAACTCTTTCATTGAAACAAATGTACTACAAATAAAGCTCTTGTGCAACTCTTGTGAGAGTTTTTTTGTGGGGTGTGGGGTGTTACTGGGGATTACTGGGGATTACTGGGCGTTACTGGGGGCGCACCTTCGGTGCTTTACTGGGTGTTACTACCCCTCCCCGTAAAGCGCAGCGTCCCCAGTAGAGCGCAGCGTCCCTCGTTAAGGGCGCAGCCCGCCCCCCAGTAAAGCGAGCCTTGCGAGCGTCCCCAGTTAAGCGTAGCATCCCCGTTAAGGGCGCAGCCCGTCCCCAGTAGAGCCCCCCCCATAAAACCCAATAATAACGACCGAAAAATCCACTTTTTCGGGCAAATAGTTTGCAATTCAAAAAAAACTTTGTAACTTTATAATACCATTTGAGGTAAAACCGAAAAACTTTGAACACTTAAAACTATAATGCTATGAAAAATTACTCACCAAAAGAGATTAAGAACATCGTTCTGATTGGAGCCCCAGGCTCGGGTAAAACTACCTTGGCGGAGGCTATGGCTTACGAAGGTAAGGTTATCGACCGTCGTGGTAGTATCGAAAACAACAATACCTTGTCGGACAACACCGATATCGAGCACGAATACAAGCGCTCAATCTATGCGACAACTCTCTTCACCGAGTTTATGGGTCGCAAGCTCAATATCATCGACTGCCCGGGATCTGACGACTTCTGCGGAAACCTCTTCTCGGCATTCAAGGTTGGTGATGTGGGCGTAATGCTCGTAAATGCACAGACCGGCTGGGAGGTAGGAAATGTCCTCCAAGGTCGTTATGCTCGCATCTTGAACAAGCCTCTCATCGCCGTTGTCAATCAGCTCGACGGCGAGAAGGCTTCCTACGAGAATGCTCTCGAAACGATGAAGGATAAGGCTTCGGTTAAGCCTGTTATCGTTCAGTATCCTGTAAATCAGGGCCCTGGTTTCAACTCGTTCATCGATGTCTTGATGATGAAGATGTATCGCTTCACCGACGAGAATGGTACTCGTGAGGAGTTGGATATTCCAGAGAGCGAGATGGAGAAGGCTCTCGACTTGAATCGTGAACTTATCGAGACCGCAGCCGAGCACGACGACGCTTTGATGGAGCTCTACTTCGAGAAGGGCACTTTGACACAAGACGATATCCGCTCAGGCTTGAAGATTGGCGTTGCAAAGCGTAAGGCTATGCCTGTATTCTGCGCAAGCGGTAAGAAAGATATTGGTACCAAGCGTTTGATGGAGTTTATCATCAATGTTGCTCCTGGTCCAACTGTAGCTCCTGCATTCCCTGCAACTGACGGCTCGGAGGTTGCTGCTGACGAGACTGCACCTGTGGCATTGTTCGTATTCAAGTCGCAGATGGAGGGTCATATTGGCGAAATCAACTACTTCCGTGTAGTTCGTGGTAAGTTGACCGAGGGTATGGAGTTGGTGAACTCTCGTACCGGCAACAAGGAGAAGCTTTCGCAGTTGTTTGCCGTAGCGGGTAAGAACCGTATCAAGGTTACCGAATTGTCGGCAGGCGATATCGGTTGCACCGTGAAGTTGAAGGGCACTCGCACAAACGACACTTTGGCTGCACCTTCCGCACCTATCACTTTGGAGCCTATCGTATTCCCAGAGCCACGCTACCGTGCTGCTGTTAAGGCGAAGGTTCAGGCTGACGAGGAGAAGCTCGGTAAGTTGTTGCTCGATGCTCGTTTCGAGGATCCAACCATTCTTGTTGAGTACTCGAAGGAGTTGAAGCAGACCATTATCCAGGGTCAGGGTGAGCACCACCTCAATATCTTGCGTAACCGCATTGCTGCCGAGAGCAAGATCGAGATGGAGTTCTTCGCACCGAAGATTCCGTATCGTGAGACCATCACCAAGGTTGCTCAGGCAGACTACCGCCACAAGAAGCAGTCGGGTGGTGCAGGTCAGTTTGGTGAGGTACATATGGTCATCGAGCCATACTATGAGGGCATTGCAGAGCCATCGAAGTATAAGGTAAACGGCAAGGAGATTACCGTAAATATCAAGGGTAAGGAGGAGTACGACCTCGAATGGGGTGGTAAGCTTCAATACTACAACTCGATTGTTGGTGGTGCTATCGATGCACGCTTTATGCCGGCTATCTTGAAGGGTATTATGGAGAAGATGGACGAGGGTCCGCTCACAGGCTCGTATGCTCGTGATATCCGTGTTACTATCTACGACGGTAAGATGCACCCGGTAGATTCTAACGAAATCTCGTTTAAGCTTGCTGCTCGTAACGCATTCAAGGAGGCATTCCGCAATGCAGGTCCGAAGATTATGGAGCCTATCTACAATGTTGAGGTGCTTACTCCAACTGACTATATGGGTGCGGTAATGAGCGACCTCCAAAATCGTCGTGCGATGATTATGGGTATGGAGTCGGCAAAGGGCTTCGATAAGCTCAACGCTCGTGTGCCACTCGCAGAGCTCTATCGTTACTCTACAACTCTCTCGTCGCTCACCTCTGGTGCTGCAACCTACACTATGAAGTTCGATTCATACGAGCAGGTGCCAAGCGATGTTCAGGAGAAGTTGTTGAAGGCTTATACAGATACCGACGAGGAGTAAAAATTGTTCTGATTGGTAAATTTTGCACGAATGCGGCGGTCGTTGAGTTCCTCACATAGGCTTACTATGCTGCGGACTCAACGCCTTGCCTCGCACAAAATTTCCTCAATCATAAGCAATTTTTAGTACTGCAATACAAGAAAATATATTTAGCTAATGGCTAATGGCCAATGGCTAAGAGCCTTATAAAAATGTTTAAGTAAAAATGTAATTGAAAACCCTAACCAACCATTTTTCATAAGCATTTTTTCAGGAGAGGGCAGAGTCGTGAGATTCCGCCCTCTCCGCCTTTTTGCTGTTTGGCGAGAGATTTCGGCATTGGACTGCGGACTCCTTAACTTGTTGCGGCGCAAGGTTGATTAGAGGTAGTTAGAGGTGATTAGAGGTAGTTAGAGGTGCGCTGATGCAATAAAAAAACTTTAATAACCCTTAACTACCCTTAATCACCCTTAACAACCATTATTAAAATTTGCGCCAACTCTCAACTCTCAACTCTCAACTCTCAACTCCTAACTTATCCCAAAGTTTTTCCGCTTTCTGGTTTTGTAGTTTTTAATAAATTTTATTAACTTTGCAACCTGTTAGGTTTTTTACAAATTTTTTCACAGATTTTTTAACTTTAATATTTAGGCTATGAAAAATTTATTTTCTTGTTTTATGGCTCTCGCTTGCGCATTGTTCGTAGGCGTATCGTGTACTCCTTCGGAGGAACCGCAGGATCCTAAGGCTCCTGTAATTGCTGTAACCAATGCTCCGGAGGCAAATTTTGCTCCCGAGGCTGGTGAGTTTACATTGAACTACACTATCGAGAACCCTGTGCAGGGCAAGGCGCTCGAAGTTTCGACCGAGGCTGCTTGGTTGACAGTTGGTGAGATTGCTGCCGATGCAGTTCCTTTCACCTATGAGGCAAATTCAGACACCCCAGGCTCTGAGCCTCGTGAGGCTGTTATCACCTTTGCATACGAGGGTGCAGAGTCGGTTGTAGTAACTGTTAAGCAGGATGCACAGGCTCCGCATTTCAGCGTAACATTCACTGATTGCACCACAACATCGGCAAAGGCAACAATCACTCCGGTTGAGGGCGTAGGTACCTACTACTGGAAGAAGGCTTCGTCGAGCGAATTGGAGGGCTTTGAGTCGCACGAAGCTTGGTTGCAGAACAAGATTTCAACCTCGTGGTTTGTAACTCTCAGCGAAGGTGAGCTTGCTAATCAGTCGATTTCAGAGTACTACGGCGAGGCATACATTATTATTGCAGGTGCCGTAGAGGGTGATAATGGCTACGAATTCACCACTCCTGTTTATACCTTCAAGGTGCCACTTGTTCCAAAGCCTGTATTGACTATCTCGGAGCTTGCTCACACCGTATCGCACGAGTCGGGTGTTATCACTCTCGACTACACAGTAGAGCACGGCGTGGAGGGTGTACTTCCTACTGTTTCGACCACGGCTGGTTGGGTAAATATCACCATTGAGGAGAGCAAGATTACTATCGCTTACGATGCTAACGAGTATGCAAAGGCTCGTACTGCAAGCCTCTCGTTCTCGTATGAGGGTGCAGACGCTCCACAGGTTGTAACTATCGAGCAGGCTGCAAATCCTAATGCCGAGACTATAACCTTCACACTCGAAGTTACCGAGAGCCACTTCGACCATGTTATCGTGAATGTAACCCCTTCGAATACAAATGTTAAGTATGCGTTGAAGGGTATCTCGAAGTCGGATTTTGAGGGCTATACTTACAATAGCAGCGACGCAACATTGCAGGAGAGAGATCTTACATCTTCGTACTACAAGCCAACAATCCTCACAGGTGTTCAGACCAGCTATAAGTTGAGCATCGATGCATCGAAGGCTGAGGATTGGTATATTTACGCTTATGCAGTATCGGAGGATGAGACTGTTGCAACCTCTGATGTTGTAAAGACATTGGTCCTCATCAACTACGACAAGCCAACTCTCTCGTTCGAGAAGGCTCCATTTGAGGTTTCGGCCGAGGGCGGCGTTTACAAGATTAAGTACATTGTAACAAACCCTGTTGAGGGTGGTGTAGTTAAGTTCAAAGGCTCGCAGAGCAACTACTATGGCGTATTGAAGGAGGATTCGTGGAAGATTAACACAGAGACTTGCGAGATTGAGTTCGAGGTTAATCCTTACGATGCATCGCAGTACTCGCACTATGCATATTTATATATTGCATACTATGCTAATGAGACTTCGACTACTTCGATTGCTGACGCATCGGTTAAGATCAATCAGCTTGCTCCTGCAAACTAATCTTTTTGAGAAATGACTAAGATTGTGAAAAATATTGCAATGATGGTGGCCGTATTTACGGCTGCCATCTTTATGGCTTGTAACCCCGATGTGGGTGGCAATGAGCCAGAAACCCCAGAAACCCCAGAGACCCCCGAAACTCCCGAAACCCCTGAGGCTCCCGAGATTATCGAGAATAATGGCGTAGGTGCTGATGGCAAAATTGCGCTCAACAGCGTGGCTTATGCTTGCTATCTCGGCAATGTTTGGGATAATGGTGTCGCAGACTACTATATTATGTTGACCAACGATACCCTTGGAATGGGCGCAAACGGTTTCGAGGTGCCTATGCATCAGGGCGGTTGGATTCTCTATCTTGACTTGTGGTCAACACTCTCCGAGAAGACCTATGACGCTGTATTGCCGGAGGGAACCTACACTCTTGGCAAGAGCCGTGATTTCGGTTGCTTCTATCAGGAATACTCGCTTGCTACGAACAACTTGGAGCAGGTGTTGGTTGATGGTCAGTGGTTGTACCGCATCAAGGATATTCTCTTCAAAGAGGGTACAGTAACCGTAACTCACACCAATAATGGTTACCATATCGAAACTGTGGTAGTAACCACCAATGATGAGGAGCTCACATTTGTTTATGACGGAGCAATCGTATTCGAGGATCAGAGCGACGACGAGGAGTGGTTGCCGGCGCTCGAAGAGGATATCAACCTCGAACCTGTATATGGTGATATTCGATTCTATGAGTCGTACCCATCGGCAAATTGCGACAACTATGTTATCTCGCTCTTCAATGTAACCGAATTGACCGAGGATAAGATGCATCCAAATAAGATTGGCGGTATCAAACTTCAATTGGATATCTATCCTGAGTTGGGTAAGGGTGTAACAGGAACCTACCACATCGGAACACTCTCCGATGAAAAGTATTTGCTCCAAAAGGAGCCTTGGGTATACTATCCTGGTTGCTATTGGGGCTCTTTGGCTCTCGGAACATTTGTGGAGTTTATCGACAAGGACGGAACAGTTTTGTATAGCGTAGTTAAGGGTGGAACTCTTACCGTTACCGAGAACGAGGATGGCACCTATACTATCGTTGCCGATTTCACCACCGAGAAGGATAAGAAGATTACTTGTAACTGGACAGGTACGCTCACTTCATCCAACTAAAATTCTATTTTAGTAATATTAAAATCTGCTCATTCTTCGATGATTGAGCAGATTTTTTATATATTTGTAAATCGAAATTTAACTATGATACTTGACGAACTCGCTTTGACTTTTGTTCCCGACCTCGGCTCACGAGGTGTGGCGCATCTTATGGATATATACGATGATGCGGCAATGGTCTATGCGCAACCGGAACACAGCCTTGTGGTTTGTGCCGAATTGCGCAGGGATATCGCCTCACGAATAGCCCGGAAGGTGGGTTGTGCCGAGGCTGAGCGAGAGTTGGAGTATTGCAACAAGCATAATATAAGGGCTACATCCTACACCGATAGCGACTATCCACCACTTCTGCGTGAGGCGTCGGATAGACCGCACATTGTCTATTCGGTGGGCGATATCGGGGCATTGCAGTCGCAACACATTCTCTCGGTGGTAGGTACAAGGCGCATAAGTTCGTATGGCGAGAGTGTCTGCGCCAAGTTTATTCCCGAGTTGGCGGAGATGTTCCCCGACTTGGTCGTAGTTAGTGGTCTGGCCTTCGGCGTAGATGCTGCGGCACATCGTGCAGCTTTGGCAGCAGGAGTGCGAACAGTTGGCGTTGTGGCAAATCCTCTGCCCGATGTGATACCCGCCCAACATAGAAATCTCGCCAAAGATATGGTCGAAAATGGTGGCGCTATCGTTACGGAGTTGCACTCGCAGACCAAGCAGAATGGCGCATACTACATCCCTCGCAACCGCATTATAGCGGGCGTGGCGGAGGGCTTGTTGGTTGTCGAATCGCCGTCAAATGGTGGCTCGCTCTCGACAGCCAAGGCGGCAGATGCCTACTCTCGCACCATTATGGCGGTGCCTGGTCGTATCACCGACTCACGTTCGGAGGGCACAAATCATCTGATAAAGACAAATGTCGCTCAACTCGTAACCTCGGCAGAGGATATTGCCAAGGCGTTGGGCTGGGATATACCGGGTGCAGTACCCGAGAAGATGCACTTTGCTCCGCACGAGGTTACTCCAAAGGAGCGTAGTGTCTATAATGTTGTGGCGGATAGTTCCGACGGCTTGACTATGGATAAGATTGCCGAAATGACCTCCCTCTCGGTGGCAGAGGTGAGCGCTATATTGTTGAATATGGAGTTGTCGGGTATGGTACGCCAACTCCCTGGAAAGGTCTATGTGATATGCTAATCGATACTCATTCGCACATATATGATGAGGCGTTTGACTCTGACCGACAAGAGGTTGTCGAGCGAGCCAAAGCCGAGGGCGTGGAGCGCATCGTCTTGCCGGCAATCGACGGCGAGAGCAACGAACGGTTGTTCGATATGTGTCGAGAGTGGGGCGACTATGTGGTGCCGTTGATGGGTCTGCATCCGACATCGGTAAATGACAACCCTCGTTGGCGTGAGGAGTTAGCCGAGGTAGAACGACTGCTCGCAACTCCGCCACAGGGCATAGAGCGCTTCTATGGCGTTGGCGAGATAGGCTTGGATCTCTATTGGAGCCGTGATTGGCAGTCGGAGCAAGAGGAGGCTTTCAGGGCGCAGTTGGAGTTGGCGTTGAAGCACAATTTGCCAATCGTTGTGCATACTCGTGATGCGTGGGAGGAGATGGCTACGATTGTCGAGGAGTATCGAGGTCGTGGTTTGAGAGGTATATTTCACGCCTTCTCTTCGGATGTGGCGATGTATGAGCGACTGCGTAAAGCGGGCGATTTTGTGTTCGGTATTGGAGGTGTTGTGACCTTCAAAAAGAGTGCGCTGGCAGAGGTTGTCAAGGCGATGCGATTGGAGGATTTGGTAATCGAGACCGACTCGCCATACCTCACTCCTGCGCCACACCGAGGTACTCGCAACGAGTCGTCGTATGTGCGCTTTGTGGCGCAGAAAATAGCCGAATTGAAGGGCGAAACTTACGAGGTGGTAGCCGAACGAACCACTGCAAATGCAAAACGAATTTTTAATCTGTAAAACGATATGAAAAAGGCATCTATCCTGATAATCTATACGGGAGGAACAATCGGTATGCGCCGAAACGAGAATGGAACACTCGTGCCATTCGACTTCAACACCATCGAGCAGGAGTTCCCTGCGGTGCGAAATCTGAATGTGGATATCTCGGTCTGCAAGATGGAGGCTATCGACTCCTCGAATGTGACAGCTGCTCGTTGGAGCGAGTTGGCACACATCATAGCCGACAACTACGATGCGCACGACGGCTTTGTGGTGTTGCACGGCACTGATACGATGTCCTACACCGCTTCGGCACTCAGTTTTATGCTCGACAATCTGTCGAAACCTGTGATTTTTACGGGTAGCCAGATTCCGATGGGTATCCTTCGTACCGACGGCCGTGAAAATCTGATTACAGCGATAGAGATTGCTGCTGCAACCGACTGCGAGGGTAATGCTTTGGTGCCCGAGGTTGCGCTCTACTTCCAAAACCGACTCTTCCGTGCAAATCGCACCTCGAAACATTCGGCGGAGGCATTGAGCGCCTTCGAGTCGAGAAATTTGGCTCCGCTTGCCGAGGTGGGTGTCAATATCAAGTACGATGACAAGGTTATCCACCACCCGACAACGCTCGATGAGCCGTTGCGAGTGTTGGATAAGATGAACGACAAGGTTATTGTCGTGAAACTCTTCCCTGGCTTGTCGGAGGCGTCGTTGCGAGCAATGCTTGCGATAGAGGGCTTGCAGGGCGTGGTGCTCGAAACCTACGGAACGGGAAATGCACCTACGGCAAAGTGGTTTGTCGAGGCGTTGAGCGAGGCTATTGCCCGTGGTATCTCGGTCGTAAATATCACACAGTGCCAGGGTGGTGCGGTGGCTATGCACCTCTACGAAACAGGCAAACAGTTGCAGGAGATAGGCGTTATCTGTGGCTACGATATGACCACCGAGGCTGCGGTTACAAAACTGATGTGGCTGCTCGGCAAAGAGCTGTCGGGTGATGCTCTCGCCGTCGAAATGGAGCAATCTCTGCGTGGCGAACTTACAAAGTAAGTAGGTGATAAATAGCAAATGTGTAAAAATGTAAGTTTGTGTTTTGCAAACTGAATAATAATTGCTATATTTGTGCCGAAATAGGTATATACCTATTCGACAGAGAAAAAACGAAAGAATAGATAACAAGTTTTTAATTTTTTAATCATTCAAAACATTATGAAAAATCTTTTTAAGTTGACATTGGTTCTTGCGGCTGCCGCTTTGACCTTGACAGGTTGCGACTGCTTCAAGAAGATGGCGAAGAACCCTTCGGCTATCACAGTTACTTGTACTCCGGATGTCCTCGTTCTCAACAACGGTAAGGTTGTTGCTGACATCACAGCTGAGGTACCTGCAAAGTATTTCAACAAGACCGCTTCGTTGAAGGTTACTCCTGCTTTGGTTTATGCAGGTGGCGTAACCAAGGGTAACACTCTCCTCTTGCAGGGTGAGAAGGTTGCTGACAACGGTATGCTCGTTAAGAATGGTGAGTCGCTTTCTATCAAGCGTCACATCGAGTTCGCTTACAAGCCAGAGATGCAGCTCTCGAACCTCGTACTCATCGTTGAGGTTAAGTGCAAGGGCGGTAAGTGCAAGGAGTTTACTCTCATCAACGCTAACACAGGCGAGGTTCTCGCAGCAGACACAAAGCTTACTCCTGCTGAGTATGGTTTGACAATCGCTAAGGGTATCAACACCTTGCAGGCTGAGCTCGACTTCTCGGAGGCTATGCAGAGTGCAGCTAACAACTACAAGCGTGTAACTACCGTAGTAACAAAGGCTGATATCGTTTACAAAATCAACTCTTCTCGTGTTGCAAAGAAGGCTGTTGAGACTGAGGAGTTGAAGTCTTTGAAGGCTGGTGTTGAGGCTAACAAGGCTAACGACCGTGTTGCACAGTCGCTCTATGTTAACGGTTATGCTTCGCCAGATGGTCCAGAGAAGTTCAACGACAAGTTGTCGGAGAAGCGTTCGAACACCGGTTTGAAGGCTGTTGAGAAGTTGCTCGCTGACGCTGGTTTGAACATCGACGCTGCTGCTTACGGCGAGGACTGGGAGGGCTTCCAGGCTGCTGTTGCTGCATCGAACATCGCAGATAAGGACCTCATTCTCCAAGTTTTGAAGATGTACTCGTCGAGTGCAGAGCGTGAGAAGGAGATCAAGAATATGTCGACTGTATTCAAGTCGCTCAAAACTGATGTTTTGCCACAGCTCCGTCGTGCACAGGTTGTAAATAGCGCAGATGTTACAGGTTGGAGCGATGAGGAGATGATCGCATTCATCAAGGAGGGTAAGGCTTCGACTTTGAAGTTGGAGGAGTTGCTCCACATTGCATCGGTTTGCGACTGCGTTGCAGAGGCTGCATTGGTTGAGGCTACTAAGTCGGGCGACGCTCGTGCTTGGAACAACCTCGCATTGGTTTATGCAAAGGCTGGCAACTACGCTAAGGCTGTTGAGTGCTTGAACAAGGCTGACAAGAGCGTTGCTGCTGAGTTGAACAACAACTACGCTTTGGCATACGCTGCTGAGGGCGATGTAGCAAAGGCTGAGGGCTATGCTGCAAACGCTTCTGCTGAGGCTAAGGCTTTGGTTGCTGCTGCAAAGGGTGACTACGCTGCTGCTGCACAGACTCTCAAGTCTGGCTACAACGCTGCTATCGTAAACTTGCAGAATGGTAACCTCGCAGCTGCTAAGCAGTGCATCGCTAGCGATATGTCGGCTAAGGCTGACTACCTCCGTGCAGTTATCGCTTGCAAAGAGGGTGATGTTAAGGGTGCTAAGGCTCAGCTCAACAGCGCAATCTCTAAGGACGCTTCGTTGAAGGAGAAGGCTGCGAAGGATGTTAATCTCGCATCATTGAAGTAAAATTGTTTTTAAGCAGCGATAGCTGCGTTAAACTTCGATAGCCCGATTGCTCACATACGACTTAGTATGCTGCGCATCGGGCTTCTTGTTTGCCTTGCTCTCATCTGCTTAAAATCCAATTTTGTCTATATTGTGGTTTTTGTTTACGAAATGAAAATCGTTTTTAAGTAGTGATAGTATAACTTTGCTTTCGAGGGAATGGGTATCCGCAAGGATACTAAAAACAAAAAATAGTCTAACCTCAAACTTGTTTGAGCGGTTAAGACTATTTTTGTTTTTATAACATCGTAGATGTCGTTCTCTCGCAATCAAAAGTGGTGAAAAACGCAGTTTTTCTGAAAGTTTTTGGTGCCGCTTTTTCCAAAAAGGGGCAAAGAGACATAATTTACAGCACTATGCGGTTGCGATAGCGGTTGTAGAGATGAGTGACCTTATTAACATAGGTGATAGTCTCGTTGCTGCCGTGGAAGGCCCCCGACTGCACCACCTCGTGGTCGGCATATTCGGGTTCGGAGAGGAGTGAGAGGTAGGTCGCTACGGCGTTCCAACTCTCGTTGTCGTCATCGTGGTACTCTGCGAGTCGTCGGGCGTCGGCAATGCGTGGGTAGCCGGCATTGTAGCAGGCGAGGATAAAGTTCAATCGCTCCTCCTTGTCGAAGTCGGCGGAGAGTCGAAGCATCCTGTTGTTTTCGAGGAGTAGTTGTGCCGCAATCTCAACATTTGTCTGCGCATCGAAGAGCGCTTCTCGGGCATAGCCCATATTGCGAGCTACGAGCGGCATAATCTGCATCAAGCCTACCGCTCCAACCTTCGATACGGCATCGAAGCGAAATTGCGATTCGGTGCGGGCGATGGCGGCGAGGAGTAGCCAATCTATGCCATACTTTTCGCCTACCGCCTGGAAGATATGGTCGTAGGGGGAGATGGCATACGATGATGCAACCTCCTCAGTTCCGAATGGTTGAGTAGCGTTCTGATGTTGTTTGCTGATGTTGGCGACAATGAGTGCCGAGAGTGCACCCACCGAGACAAAGAGTATCGGTAGGATAGCGTTAGATATAAACTTTTTCCACATCACCCATAAGTTTTAGTCGTAGAAGGTCCACGAGATTCCAAATTTGAACATTCCGGGGTTAAGTGGGTATCGGGCAACGGCAAAGTACTCCTGATTGCCGAAGAGTCCATAATTCCAGTGCTGATACTTCAAGAGTATGCGCATACGCTTCCACTTCGCAGCAATAAATGCATCGAGGTAAGGGTAGTTGCCCACCTCGGTCTCGTTCTGGTTGTAGAAGACCGAAAGGGCAGGGTTATAGCCCTGTGCAAAGTAACGAGTATTAAATCTTCCATCGACACCTACCTGCAAGCGCAGAATATCTCGCTTAACCCAGAACTCGTAGTAGTACGAGAGGAAAGTCGATACGAGTGGCAATGGAACAACCTGACGATTTGAGGTGAGCTGCACCAAAACTCGATGGTCGAGATGCACACCTTTGATGTTGAAATTCTTCTGCGCATAGATGCTCGTTACACTCACGGCACCGTCGTGCTGCTTAGGCATACAATCGGCTCCATAGTATATCTTGTTGCGCAAAATGCTCTGCCAGAAACCTAACTCAATACCATAATCAGGTACGAGGAAGGCGATGTTAAATCGTGTTTCGCCCTCCTTCTTGAAATCGTTCGACCAGCGGTAGTGGTTCGAGTTCCAATGGTTTTGCCAATATGCCGGCGAGGTCATCGACTCGGAAAATGAGCCCGAGAGGGTAATCGGCTTCTTCTTGATGTATGCGCTGAACGATGCTCGTGCCGAAATCTCGTAGTCGCCACCACGATAGCCCGAAGGGTAGAGCTTGAAGTTTGCTCCCCAATCGGCATATTTGCGAATCTTGCCCTGCACACCTGCGTAGGCAAACCACGACACGAGGTTCTCTCGCTGAATTTTGCCCGAGAGGTAATCTTTCTCGGCAAATTGCGAGTAGGTGTGAACATCAATGCCCACACCGCCGTCGAGTGTTCCTACGGCTCCATTTCGATCCCAAGGCTGCGCCTGTACGAATATGCGGTTTGTGATTATGCGCTCGTAGGTCGAATCTCGTGTCTTCTCGGGGTTATAGAACCAATCTTTATAGTAGGTATCCGTGTGCGAGGTGAATGATCCGTTCGGATTACGCTGATATCGCTCATCCTTGTAGGTAGAGTACTTGTCGACATAGACCTTGCTCCACTCGTTATACTCGAAGGTGTGTCCCACATATATCGCAGGAAGATCCGACATCGAGAAATCTCGCTCGGTCATCCTCACGAATGGAATACCTACGGACTGCTTGATGAAGAAGGCGTTGTTGCGATAGGTGTTCTTCGCCTCGGCACCCGCCAAACGCATCGGCACACCCGAAGGCATCTCGAAAATGGTATCCGTAATAGCCCAATCGCCTACGACACCACCACTCTCCTGCTGCTCGACCTTGTTGTGAGTGTAACCCGCAAAGACCGAGTATCGCTTGCCGGTATGCGCTACCGTACCCGAGAAATTCTTGTTGCGCACCCTCGATACATCGTACTTACTGCGTGAGCCCCTCGAACGGAAATTCAACGACACAGAGGTCGACGGGTTGATATTCTGCGATGCCATAATCTCGAAATGCTCCTCACGGTAACGCTTCTGTCCCGATTCGAGGTAGGTCATCCAGATGTATGGGTGCTTCATATTGTAGAACGGCACATTCTCCGTGTTGTAGGAGTAGGCATCGTATGGCTGAGAGAATGTGAATTCTCGTGAGCGAGTGCGCTCGAAGTAATTTACCTCGGTCGAAGCCTGTCCCAAACCACCCACCGAGTTGTTTCCGAGTCGCTTGTGGTAGTGAGGGTAGTCCAAACGCCACGCCATCAATGTGGTGTCTATCGGCTCAACCTCTACGGTGTTGTACTCTCTGTTAATGCGCCATTGGAAGTTGCGCAAGGCTCTAATCGAGTCGTTGAAGAAGTAGGACTCCAACGGCTTGCGAGGCTTTTTCTTCTTTGTGGTGTCAGCCTGCTCTCCATTTATCGGGTTGCCATTCTCGTCTAACTGCTGACCATCTGTGCCCTGCTGCGATGGGTCGAGCGGCATACCGTTAGCATCTAATCCCCTCTGCTGATTGCGCTGGGCATTCATTAGGGCTCTGGCATCTATCTGTGCCGACGCACCAGCACTCACCGCAACCACAAGGATTGCAGCAAGCATCGCACGCCATATTTTTGCCCCGATTTTCACTCCGTTTATCGCTTTTTTGCCACCCAACGCACGGTCGAGATTGCTATATATAGAACGATTATTGCAGGAATTGCGTATAAACGAATTAAATTTATTGCTAAACACGCAGTAAGGAGGAATCCGTAGCGTATCTTATTGTCGGTGCTACCGAGACCCCACTCGTGGAATTTGAGCGAGAACATTCTTATCGGGCTGATAAGCAAGAGTGCTACCAGTACCGAGATAAGTGCCAACCACTCCAACTCAATAACGAGCGAGTTACGCTCGCACAACATTGCCAACGAGCCGAGCAGAATTGCTGCACCAGGGGTTGGGAGTCCTTCGAACTCCTCCTTCTGGGTCTCGTCGATGTTGAACTTCGCAAGACGAAGTGCCGAGAAAGCCACCACGATGAGTGGAATATAGCAAACCACCTCGCTCCACATCTCGTTCAAGCCGAATGCCGAAGGCATCTGACCGCACAGTACCGACATTGCTACTGCCGGTGCAACGCCAAACGATACCATATCCGCCAACGAGTCGAGCTGAACGCCAAGTGCGGAGTATTGTTTGAGTAGTCGGGCACTGAAACCATCTAAGAAATCGGCTACGGCCGATGCGATGATAAAGATGAACGCCATCTGTAAGTCGTTGTAAACCAACGATGAGATAATCGAACCCACGCCACACAAGAGGTTTGTCAGCGTAATGCAGTTGGGTATGGTAAAAAGTTTAATCTTCATAGTCTGCGCAATTTATCACGCAAAGATAAGAAAAAGTTTTGGTTTTTAATTAAAATTAAAAAAAATAAGAGTCAAGAATTTTACTTCTCAACTCCTAACTTCTCAACTCCTAGCTCTCAACTCTCAACTCTCAACTTGTTTAGTAGTTTTCTCGCTTTGGCTCGAAATAGCTCTGCGGATGCTGGCAGGTCGGGCAGGAGCGAGGGGCATCCTTCGCCTTGCAGACAAAACCGCAGTTGCGACATTGCCACCAGATGGCGTCGTCACGATGGAAGAAGTTGCCGTCGGTTAGGCGAGAGAGGAGCTTCAAGTAGCGATTTTCGTGCTCTACCTCCACGGTCGAAACCATTCGGAAGGCACTCGCTACCTCGGGGAAACCCTCCTCCTCGGCAATGGTGGCAAAGGTGGGGTAGAGCACATCCCACTCCTCACGCTCACCCTCGGCTGCGGCGAGAAGATTTTCGAAGGTCGAACTGATAACGCCGGCGGGGTAGGTCGCATCTACGATTGTAGCTTTGCCACCTTCGAGGAGCTTGAAAAATACCTCGGCGTGCTCTTGTTCTTGCGCCGCTGTTTCGTCGAATATGGCAGCAATCTGCTCGTAACCCTCCTTGCGGGCACGCTTGGCGAAGAATGTGTAGCGGTTGCGTGCTTGCGACTCTCCGGCAAAAGCCTTCAATAGATTTTGTTCGGTGCGTGTTCCTTTGATGCTTTTCATTGTGCGAAATTTTTAATATGTTCGAGGGACTTGGGGCAAGATTTATGCCGATTTTATCGCCTATTTGGGTGATAAATGGTGAAAAAAGTAATTTTTTTTTGAAAAAAGTTTGGTGGAAAGAAATTTTTGCTTTATCTTTGCACTCGCAATCGGGTAAAACCGAGAGCTGTAATGCCTCTTTAGCTCAGTTGGTAGAGCACGACACTCTTAATGTTGGGGTCCAGGGTTCGAGCCCCTGAGGGGGTACAGAAAGCGAGAAACGAAAGTTTCTCGCTTTTTTGTTGCTATTCAGTTAGTTACGATGACATTGGGTGTAACCCTTTGAAACAGCGCTTCTTACATTGTCTATTATTTGTCTATTCGTTGTCCACTTTACCCCTCTATTTTTACCCCCCCCCGAAAGACAAATCGTTGAGAGTAATTTGAGAGTCACTCGAAAACTCCCTTTTTTTAACTCACCTTTTACACACATGTGCAGAATTGGAGACAGTTACGATTTCTTCTTTTTTCGGGATAGATGTCTTTTAACGAGCCATCTTAATATTATAGGTAATTCATTTACCATTTGTATTCTACCTTCTTGTTTTAGTTCATCTTTTCGTTGTTGCACTTTTTTTACAGCTTGTTCTTCAATGGATATCTTATAGGAACTAAACTCTTGTTTTTCTTGGTTAAACAACATCATATCATTATACAATTTTGTCTGTTCTTCCTTTATTTTATCCATTTGTTGCTCTTATCTCATTTCTTCACTGACAAAATCGTTGCATTGTTGATTCCATTGAACTAAATCTATTTCAGTAGAGTTCTTAACAAACATAACCTCGCACTTGTGGCATCGTATTATAGAAATGTTCCCACTTTTAATATTTTCTTTCGAAATATATCCACAAGATGGGCATTTGACAACACCATAATTTATATCCCTATCGCTATTGCGACAATATGCACCAAGTGTAATAAAACTTCTCTCAATAATTTTAATACAAGATTTTATATTGCTTCTCTTCTCTTTTTCTACTTCTAAATCATACAAAGATTTTAACACTCTAATTTTATTTTGAGCTATGTTTGATTTTTCGAAAAGTCTACTGCTTATTGCAATATCATTATATCGTTTAATATCATCTCGATTGCGAATATAGCATTTGTTTAACACTTGTTCTAATATTAAGATATCTCGGTGTAATTCTGCAATTTCACTTTCTTTATTCTTGAACTTTTCAATTATTAAAGATTTCTTATCTGTTGCTTTAGTGTATTTCTCGAGACAGTCCTGCAATAGAATATCATTATAATGATTGCTATTAGTGCTATAGCCTCCATATACAGACTTTAATATTTCATAGGTGTCAACATACATATCGTACTTGAGATAACCCAAAATGTGTGTAATGGTTGTGTCAGATTCGTGTGATATCGTTCTATAACCTTTTATAATCAAATCTCCAAACCCTACATATATAGTACACAATTCGGTATATACCTCATTAGCAGTCTGCATCATTGGAAAGTCAATACCATAAAAGTATATGAGCTTGTGACATATTTCATGAGCAAGAATTGCCAAAATAACAGTAGTGTTTCCTTGATATCGTTTATCTATACTAATATTTGCGAAACATCCACTTTTACCCATCTCTATACAGCCTGCTATCCCATCTTGTAGCTCTGCAAATTTACATTTGGGTATATATTGCCCTAATCCAACATAGGCAAACATTTTAGCAGCCTCTTTATCCAAAGCTGATTCACCAACTAGAATTTCACCTGTCGGAACATAGGGCTCATTTGATTTACGAGGAATCTTTTCTTCGAGCAAACAAAGATGCTCCAATATTTTTCGTGGGGATAGGTAGATATCAGCTACCATAGTTCTGAAGTTTTAATTCAACATATCTGATAAAGTTATCAACATAAAGGAAGTAATTTATGTAATTCTCTTCTGCCGACATTTGGAATGCTATACCTTTAAGTATCGGTAGATCTAATAGACTTTTAGTGCAATCTGTTTTAGTTTGTTCGTCTAAATTCAAAATTTCGATAGGCATCTTTTCTTTTCCTACACTTTTAAGGTCGGCGTGAGAAAAAGTATTACGAAGCCATATTCTGCATTTGTGCAAATCTTCTCGTTGCAATTCGGTTATTATTCTACCATAATATAACATCTCTATGCGATAACCCAGATTGGAGTCGCTACTACCATATTGTTTCTTGTCTATCATTGTTGTGTCCATCTCTATTTTTAGTTTTCGAGCTCTATTCACAACCGAGATTGTCGCCAATTCCAATAATGTATTAGTAAGGGTGAGAACTGCCTGAGAAAAGCCGCAAACAATACATCTGCATATTTCATCTCGCAAAGCATTTAACTCCATAAAATCATATTGAGACCGAAAAACCTCCTCAATTTTATAATAATTTGAGTTTATTTGCTCCTCAGTTAATCTTATAATTCCTTCCCTCATTACCTTTATTTTTCACAAATGTAATAAAAATCGGACATTATTCAAAATCGTAATTTCCCAACTAATAAAGGGAAACAGTGCATAACTCTTAAAAATATAGTGCTTAACTTATTAGACACTAAAAGCGGCCTTTGTTGAAGGTCGCTTTTAGTGTATGCTGGGGAGATAATTACTTCCGAATAAATTTCACAATGCAATCAATGCAGATTGGAGTTTCGGAGATTGTGTCGATAAAAACATTTGCAGGGTGCATATCCTCCAAATGGAGGCGGTCGCCGATATAGTTTACTCCGTTGCCATCGCCATTGTCGCGAAATCCTTTCGCTGCAACCATTGCGTCTATCTCCGACTTTGTGGCAAGTCGTTTGCAGCCGATATATGGTTGGGTGCAGATTGTGCGAAATAAACCATCTTGGTCACGAGTGAAACCAATTACGGTCATAGGTGTTTCGGGGAACAATGTGTTGTGGAGTACGATAGATTCCATCGCTCTTCCCAAAGTCGCATAGATTGAGGTGCGAACTTTTACGACCGAAGTGTCTCCGTCTTTGTAATAGACCATAGACTCTGCTCCCTGAGCAATCATCGGTCCATACTCTGATTCGATGTCGGAAATAGCATTAGCAAACCATAGGCCTTTCGCAGTCGCCCATTGTTCAACTAACTTCTCCTGCAATTCGTCTATTTGCCAATTTGCTGGACCTGCTTTGCTTGCTCCAACATCTTCGCTTGCTGAAAGGCTTGACTGTGCGTAGTCGCATACGAGGTACGACCCAATGAACGCCTCACCTGCACAGCAGAGTCCTCCATGCTCTTTTTGATTGAACTGAGTAAGATCTGTTTTGCCATTGACTATCTGCTTTATGTAGTTATCAATAATCTCGATTGTTTGCTCAGAGAAGCCCTCGCTACTGATAGCATTGTATATTTCTTTCATACTGCCAAACAAATCATTTTATTATCTATTCACAAAGATAGTGCATTTTTTTGAATTAAAAGATTTTTTGAAATAATTTCACTCTTATACAATTATTCATTGTACCTTAAAATTTGCGAAAAGGTTGCGATTTCATTACTATATTTGAGGGCTGAAAAACTATGTCTATTCAATAGACAAAATTGTGAGAGATAGTGGTGAGTTAAAAATGAAAATCCCCGCCACAATGCCCCAGACCAAATAAATGCCTGCCCCTGAGGGGGTACGAAAAAGAAAGATCGAAAGGTCTTCCTTTTTTCGTACCAGTGTGTTACCTATCCCCCAAACCCCCTTTGACCTTTGGTCTTCCTTCTTCGCACCTCGGCATAGTGTACAAGCACCCTATGCACTCGGTTTGGCGGCGGCTCTGTAAGGGGGGGGGCTTTATTTGTCGGTGAGTTGCATACTTTGTGCCCGCTCGGGCGAGAACCCCGGATGCGTCTTGCTGGCTAAGGTAGTGAGAGCCTACCACCCATTCTCATCTCTATCGTCATCGTACATCTCATCCTCCTCTTGGTCGTCGTAGCGCTCGTCGTCCATATAGACCGTGCGCCAATCGCCATCCTCGTTGCCACTCGCAGGAAGCGAGTCGTAGTCGTACTTGCTATTGTTTGGGTCTATGTGCGGAATAAACGCCTCCTCGCCATTGCCGGCGCAATGGTGGTGCAACGGGCACCCTGTGTTGCACGCATACTCATCGTAGCCGTGCGGACAGCGCCACTCACGAGTCGCATCGCCACTATTGTTTGCTGCGTTTGCTACGAACCAACCAATGGCTCCCAATACTAAAATAAATAGAAATAGTCCCATATCCTTATCTGCTCCAACCATCACTACCGCCACATATTGTTTCCAATACATTGGCAGCCATACCTATAAATACTAAAATCGCAAACATACCTACGCCTCCTCTACAACGCTTCTGCTCTCTATTAAATAGATCGCAATACCACTCGCCGCAATTACACCTACTGCCATAGCCTTTGCCAAAACACCGCCTGCCAAAATCAAAAAATCCATCATACTATTATCGTTTTATTGGTTCACGGTGCAAATATCCGATGTATTTTTGACAGTTTATGTCAAACACGAAAAAATAGCAAAAAAAAGGTTGCCCGAAGGCAACCCAAAATGTAAGTTGTAGCGCTACTACTCTGCCTTTGGGGCAACCGGCATACGACGCTCCTTGATGCGAGCCTTCTTACCAGTCAACTCACGGAAGTAGTAGATACGAGCACGGCGAACAACACCATACTTGTTAACCTCGATCTTGTCGATGTGTGGTGAGTAGAGAGGGAAGATACGCTCAACGCCTACGCCGTTCGAAATCTTACGGATAGTAAACATCTTGGTCTTACCTGTACCCTTGATCTGGATAACTACACCACGGAAGCTCTGCAAACGCTCCTTGCTTCCCTCGATGATACGATAAGTTACGGTGATTGTGTCACCTGCTGAGAACTGAGGGATGTCGGCATCAGTCTTTGTCCACATCTGCTCGTTCACGAGTCTGATTAATGAATCCTTGTTCATTGTTGCAACAAAAATTTAATAAGTTTCCATTCAACATTATCGCTGCAATCTCGCTACCATAGTCGGACACTGCCGTCTAATCCTTGCCGAAGCACTTTTTGCTCGATTACCCTATATAAGAGGTTGATATGCGGGGGCAAAGGTAATACAAAAAACGGAAAACGGAAAACGGAAAACGGAAAAGTTTTCAGTTTTAATCGTTTTTCGGTTTTTGTATTATATAAATTGTAAAAAATGGCTGTCGAAAAAGTTGCGACAGCCAATATCCTCTTTTAGTTTTCCGTTTTCCCTTTTCCGCTTTCCGTTCTCAAAACAAAGTGTTCCAGCACCAGCACCACGATAATGCCCATTACAAAGCCGTTGCCGACGATTGGGCGCAACAAAGACGGAACTGCTGCCATTGCCTCTTGTGGTGCGAATGAGAGAATAACCGTGAGCATAATCGGCAAACCGAGTATCAAGCCATCCTTGAACGAAAGTACCGCCTTCGACGAGTGGATAATCTCCAAACCGGCTGCCACCTGCGTAGCCATAAGGAAGAGCAGAACGATACCCATAATTGGTTGCGGAATAGTCAGCAATACTGCCACCGCCTTCGGGAAGAGTGCCAACAGAATCATTGCCACGGCTGCGGGCAACATCGTGTAGCGTGATGCGCACGATGTCGAAGCCACAACGCCCGGCGAAAGCGAGTAATCGACCACGCCCGGAACACCTGCTGCTCCGCTTACCATATTTATAATACCCGTAACGAGGAGTCCTCGTGTCTGGCGTTTGCCCATCTCCGATGCACCCACCATATCGCCAAGCGACTGCACCGAGCCCACCTGATTGATAAGCAGTGCGATGTAGCAGAAGAGGAAGGCGATGATGACACCTGCATCGAGATTGTACTCCGAAAGGATGAGTTGCGGAGCGACCGTATCGCTCACAAACTCCTTCGGGAACTCGGTCATCGCATAGTAGAAGATAGAGCCGAAAATCATCGCCAAAATCACGACGGTCGACTTCCAAATGCCCTTAAAGACATTGTTTGCCCACGCCATAATCGCCGTGCCGACGATTGCCGAAACGAGTGCCAGCCCTGCGTGAGCCTTATCGGCAAAAATCAACCCTACGATAGGCTTTGCCATTGTGAACGAAATCAGAATGACGATTGCCGCAACGATGCGAGGAGTGAAGATGCGCTTGACATACTTCATTGCTCCGACTGCCGCCAAGAGTGTAACCAACGCTCCGCCAACAATCATAGAAGGGTAGATTGTCGACGCTCCGTGTCCTTGCGAAGCAGCGGCGATAACGCCCATCAACAGTACGGCGGCAGGGCCTGCCACCAAAGGCAGGCGATGCCCCCATAATACCTGTATAATAATGGTGATGCCACAGATGATAAAGAGTTTTTGGGTAAAGAAAACCACCTCGCCCGCAGGAGCTATAAATGTGCTCGTAAGCACTACGGGGATGCAAATCATCAGCCACTGCAAACCGTAGAGCAGCAGTGCGCCAATACCCAACTTGTCATCTATGTTATACTTCAGTATCACTAAATTAAGGAATTAAAAGTTAAGGTTTTTCTCGTTAGAAGATGGCCATTTGTGTAGTCGTAGTTGTCGATTTTTATATCTCTACTCTAATATCCCTAACGACTCTAACGCCCCTAACGCCTCTAATCTCTACTTCTTTGCGCCGCACATCTCCTTGACGATCTTCTTCACGAGAACAGGCTCGTCAGTGGTGATTACATCAACGCCGTTCTGAATACACCAGCGGATATCCTCCTCCTTATTCACGGTCCAAACATTCACAACCAAACCCAACTTGTGCGCCTGCTTGATCCAATGCTTTTTCTTCTTCAATACCCTGAAGTTGTAGTCGATGCTTGTGCAGCCCATCGCCTTTACGTATGCAGGCTCGTAGCAGTCGCTATTGGAGTTACCCAAGTATGCAATCTGGCTGCCCTGTGGAGCCTTCTTTACCAACTCGAAGCAGGTCCAAGGATGAGCTGCGAGATACTCTACATTGTTCTGCATACCCATCTGCTCTACAATGGCGATGACATTCTCTACGAGTTCTGTCTCACGCTGTGGAGTAGCCTGGCTCTTAAGATCGAGAATAAGCTTTGTTGTAGGCTTCTTCTTTGCTCGTTTAAGGAAATCCTCCAAGGTTGAGATATACTCGCCATTTGCGTAAGGGATGTTGAGCATCTTCTCCAAGGTCGAACGCTGAACATCAGCCTTTGGCGATGCCTTACGGTTAGGGTGCCAGCCACTCTGAACAACCAATACCTCGCCATCCTTTGTGAGGTTTACATCGCACTCCGAACCATACACCTTCAACTTCTGAGCCGCCTTGAGAGCACTCATTGTGTTCTTTGCTCCGCTCGACGGAGCCTTGTGGTAACCGCCATTAGCTACAATCTGCGGAGCCTTGTATTGAGCCGATACAGCAAATGCTGTGGCTACTGCCAATATCGCTAAAAATATCTTTTTCATATCTAAGTCTGTTTTTTACGGGTTGATTATTTGCACATTTCGTTGATGATGTTCTGAACGAGTACCGGATCGTCGGTAGTGATGTAATCTACACCATTCTGGATGCACCAGCGGATATCCTCATCCTTATTTACGGTCCAAACATTCACATACATACCGAGCTTGTGAGCCTGCTTGATCCAATTCTTCTTCTTTTTCAAAACGGTGTATCGGTAGTCGATGCCCTGGCAGCCCATACCCTTGCAATACTGTGGCGAGTAGTCGCCGTTGAGGTAGGCAATCTTGGTGCCCTTTGGAGCAAGGCGTGCAATCTCCCAGCAAACGAATGGGCGGAATGCGATATACTCAACCTCGTTCTCCAAACCATACTTAGCTACCAAATCAACGGTCTTCTGTACGATTTCGGTCTCGAGCTGTGGAGTAGGCTGATCCTTAATCTCAATGATGAGCTTTGTGTTCTTCGACTTTGTCATCTGCTGGCAGTACTCCTCGAATGTAGGCACAACCTCGCCGCTCTCGAGAAGAATAGCCTGCACCTTCTCCTTGGTGCTACGCTGAACATTTACACGAGGCTTTGCATTCTTTGTGCCTGGGTGGTTAGGACCGTGAACAACGAGAACCTCGCCATCCTTAGTGAGCTGGAGGTCACACTCCGAACCCCAAAACTTTGCCTCCTGAGCAGCCTTCAATGCATTGAGCGAGTTGCGAGCGGCGCCCTCCGAAGCGTGGAAACCTCGGTGAGCAACAATCTTTGGCGCCTTATACTGCGCCGATGCTGAAATACCAATCATAACAGCAACCAATAAAATTAAAGTCTTTTTCATAATATAAATTTTAGATGTATTGAAAAGTTATTTTGTTGTCGTCTTCAATATCTCACGCATCATTATCGGGTTGTCGGTCAGAACATAGTCGAAACCCTGCTTAATGCACCACTCGATATCTTCGGGCTTGTTCACAGTCCAAACCATAGTCTCCAAACCGAGGTCTCGAGCCTGCTTGATTAGATGACCGTTTTTGCGCCAGCTGCCGTAGGAGCGACCGGCTATTTTGCAACCGATGCTATGGCAATATGATGGTGAGTAGTAGTTGTTGGTCAATGCTATAGGAGTACCTTTCGGTGTTAGACGGACTAACTCTCGCACTAAGAATTCATGCCCCACCAAGTAGAATACCTTCTCCTGCATATTGTACTTCTTGAGTACCACCTGAATCTTCTCAACGACCTCCCTATCCAGAGCAGGGGTGTCGTGTCCCTTGATCTCGATAAGCATCTTTGTCTTCTTTGATTTTGCGGCTTGAGCTATCCACTCCTCGAATGTAGGCACCTTTTCGCCATTGGCCAGAGGGATGGATGTGATGCTACTCTTGGTGGCGTATTGAGCGTGAACTCTGTTTGTTGCTTTTGAATTTGGGTGCCAATCTCCGTGCAGAACGAGTAACTCTCCGTCAGAGGACATATTTACATCGAACTCCACCAAATCGAACTTCTCTTTTTGAGCCATTTTCAGAGCCTCGATAGAGTTGCTTGGAGCACCATTTCTTTGATGATAACCTTTGTGGGCGACAATCTTTGGCGCTTTACACTGTGCCGATGCAGAAATGCAAATTACGGCAGCAATCAACAAAATTATAGCCCTTTTCATAATAAGTTATCGTTAAAATAGTTTGTAATGTTGCAAAAACTTTACAAATATATGAAAAATTGTTGAAATGTTGTATATTTGCCACACAAAAAAGGGTTAATGGTTAATGGCCAATGGCTGACAGCTAAATAAAGTATGCAGGAGTATATTTCGAAACAACAACAGATTTTCCGTTCGGCAGCGCAGATTTTCCCGCTGATATCAAACTTTTCGCTTCTTACCCCCGCAGTTGCGGATAAGGTCGAGGAGTGGCAGGCCGACGAAGAGCATTGCTCGTTCAAGTTCAAAGGCTTTACCGTGGGCTTGCGTATTGCCGAGAAGGTTGAGAATAAGCATATTAAGGTCGTAGGTGACGGCGGTACCGTGCCTATGGACTTCGCCTTTTGGATTCAGTTGCACCAGGTGTCGGAGGGCGATACCCGCATCCGCTTGGTGTTGCACGCCGAGCTGAATATGATGATGCGAATGATGATTGGCAAGAAGTTGCAGGGCGGACTCGACCAGGCAGTCGAGGGGTTGGCAAAAGCGTTCAATCATATTTAGTTAGGAGTTAGGAGATAGAAGATAGGAGTTGAGAGTTGAAAGTGGAGAGTTGAGAGATAAAAGTGTCTGCGCACCCTTAATAGCCCTTAATAGCCTTTAACAACCCTTAATCTCGTTGCGCCTTGACCACTTTCGGAGCTCCGCAAATAGTAGGCAAAAACTCTCTAATTGCTTAATTTTGTAAAAAATAACGAAAAATTTTGCTCGGTTTCCAAATTAAATGTATATTTGCAACCGCAAAAAAGGATATTAAATTTTTATAAAGTATTAATAGTTATGACAAAGGCAGATATCGTAAACGAAATTGCGAAGAAGACAGGTGTTGAGAAGACACAGATTCAGACTATCGTAGAGGCATTTATGGAGGAGGTTAAGATCTCGCTCGAGAAGGAGGAGAATGTATATCTTCGTGGTTTTGGTTCGTTCATCATCAAGAAGCGTGCAGAGAAGGTTGCTCGCAACATCTCGAAGAACACCACTATCACTATCCCTGCACACAACATTCCGGCATTCAAGCCTGCAAAGTCGTTCACTTCGAAGATTAAGTAATATAAACCATATAAATCATTTACAACTATGCCAAACGGAAAGAAGCATAAGCGTCACAAGATGGCTACGCACAAGCGCAAGAAGCGTCTGCGTAAGGACCGTCACAAGAAGAAGTAGTAGTATAAACTTCTCATAGGTTTTAATGCTAAGAGTGCAGGATGCCTCTTAGCATTACCTATTTTAATTAGCTATTAGCCATTAGCTATTGGCTATTAGCTAAAAAAAGAAAAGGCTAATGGCTAATGGCCAATGGCTAAAAGCTGAATAATCAAGCACTAACGATGAATAGAGAACTGATCATAAATGTAACATCCACCGAGATTAATATCGCCTTGTGCGAGGATAAGGTCTTGGCGGAGTTGAACCGTGAGGTTGCCCATACGGGCTTTGCGGTTGGTGATATCTATCTCGGTAAGGTGCATAAGATTATGCCCGGACTCAATGCTGCGTTCGTGAATATTGGTCACGAGCGTGATGCCTTTATCCACTACCAAGATTTGGGAACACACTTCCCTTCGCTCTGCAAGATTGTAAAGAGCTATCAACCCGGCAGTCGTGGTTTGCGCCTCGACACTATGAAGATCGACTCTACGCCAGAGGTTGAGAAGGATGGTAAGATTACCAGCTATTTGCAGGTCGGACAGACCGTTATGGTGCAGATTGCCAAGGAGGCAATCTCGACCAAGGGTCCTCGTCTGACAGCAGATATCTCGCTTGCAGGTCGAAATATTGTTCTCTTACCATTTACCTCGAAGGTGATGATCTCGCAGAAGATTCGTTCCAACGAGGAGAAAAAACGATTGAAGCGAGTTGCAGCGGGCGTTTTGCCGAAGAACTTCGGTGTGATTATCCGCACGGCTGCGGTCAATGCCTCCGACCTCGATGTCGAGCAGGATATTTTGGCAGCAGTAGAGAAGTGGCGCAAGACCTGCCAGCAGATTCGCAAACGCACCGCACCATCGTTGCTGATGGGCGAGATGAGCCGAGCAAATACGATTATTCGTGATACGCTCGATGGCTCGTTCTCGCAGATTTGTGTCGACGACGAGGCGATGTATAATGAGATTCGCTCCTACATTCGTGCCGTAGATGCCGAGAAGGAGCGCATCGTGAAGCTATACCGTGGCACAGTGCCGATTTTCGACAACTTCGACATTTCACGACAGATTAAATCGCTGTTCGCAAAGTATGTGTCGTTGAAGCGTGGAGCCTACCTTATTATGGAGTCCACCGAGGCTATGCATGTCATAGATGTAAACTCGGGAAATCGCACCAAGGCCGAGGATAATCAGGAGCAGACGGCAATGGAGGTAAATCTCGCTGCCGCCGCCGAAATTGCACGACAGATTCGTCTGCGTGATTGGGGCGGTTTGGTCATTGTCGATTTTATTGATATGCATAAGGCGCAAAATCGCCAACTCCTCTACGAGGAGATGCAGCGACTTATGGCATCGGATAAGGCAAAGCATACCATCCTTCCACTCTCGAAGTTCGGATTGATGCAGATTACTCGTCAGCGTATTCGCCCTGTGGCGGTACACAATACGGAGGATATCTGTCCGGCGTGTGGAGGAACAGGAAGGGTCGAACCTACAATTCTTCTCGATCGCAAGATCGAAAATCAGATTTCGTTGCTTACCGTAGAGCGAGGACACAAATATATTCGCTTGGTGGTGAGCCCTTATGTAGCAGCCTTCTTGAAGAAGGGCTTCCTTTCGTTGCGTCGCAGATGGTCGTGGCGATATGGAGCTACAATCAAGGTGGTAGCCGATCAGAGTGTCGGTATGATCGAGGTGCGCTACGAGGATAAGGATGGAAATGATATTCTGAATGTGAAGAAGGCTGAAAAGTCTAAAAAGAAAAAGTAGGTAGGGAGCATACTTTATGCACGAAATACTGAGATTTGCCGAGGGCTCGCCTCAAATTGAGCAACTCGGTAAAGTGTTGGAGAAAAAAGGCAGCACCGTCCTTCTCAACGAGATGGTCGGCGGTGCCTTTTTATTTTATATGGCGGCAACCATTGCTCGCAAGGGTGGTGTGCATATCATCGTGAGTGAGGATAGGGATGCTGCTGCATACGCCTTGAACGACCTCTACGCCTTGTTGGGCGAGGAGCGAGTTCTATTCTTCCCGTCGGCATATAAACGCTCCATTGTCTATGGTACAGAGGAGGCAGAGAGCGTGGTAATGCGCACGGGAGTGCTCAATGCTCTGAAAAATCGCAAGGATGAGTTTGTCGTTGTTTCGACCTACCCCGAGGCGTTAGCGGAGCGAGTTGCCGATATGGAGGGCTTGGCGTCGGAGTCGCTACATCTGCGCAGAGGCGACTGCATCGAAGTTGCCTACTTGGAGGAGCGAGTCAGGGAGTTGGGCTTCGAAAAGGTCGATTTTGTCTATGAGCCGGGTCAATACTCTGTGCGAGGCGGTATCTTCGATATATTCTCCTACTCGGAGAGCAGACCTTTCCGATTGGACTTTTTCGACAACGAGATAGAGTCGATTCGTCGCTTTGAGCTGTCGAGCCAGCTTTCGAACGAACGATTGGAGGAGGTGGATGTCATCTCCAATATCAACCGTGCCGATGTCGGCAGGGTGTCGCTGGCAGAGTTTGCCCAAGGGGCAACCTATTGGTTCTCGGATGCCGACTTTGTGTTGGGCAAGGTCGATGATGTGCGTCGCAAGGCGTTGCAGGAGAGCGATGAGCCCGAGGAGGTGGCATCGAAATTGACCTCTCGCAAGGATCTGCTCGACAAGATGACGGAGTCGTGCGTTGTGCTTATGCGCAATACGCTCTCGGAACGACCTGCTTCGCAGACAATCTTGTTCCATACCTCTCCACAAAACAGCTTCAACAAGAACTTCGAGGTGCTTGCCGACGAACTCGTTGTACGCCACGAGATGGGCTATCGTACCCTCTTGATGTCGGAGAATAGGGCGCAGGCGGAGCGTTTGGAGGGTTTGCTCTACGCTACGGGGCGTGATGGTGCGAAGTTCGAATTGGCACGCCTGACCCTGCACGAGGGCTTCACCGACCACGACCTCAAAATTTCGCTCTATGCCGAGCATCGTCTGTTTGAGCGCTATCGTCGCTACAAGATAAATGGTCAGATTAAGCGTGACGAGCAGATGACTATTGCCGAGTTGAACTCGTTGCAGGTGGGCGACTATGTCACCCATATCGACCACGGTGTTGGTCGCTTTGGCGGTCTGGTCAAGATTGAAGAGGGTGGCAAGATGCACGAGGCAATAAAGTTGGTCTATCGTGATGGCGATGTCCTCTTTGTGAATGTCCACTCGTTGCACCGCATTGCTCGCTACAAGAGTGGCGACGAGGATGCACCAAAGGTGCATAAACTCGGTAGTGGAGCGTGGCAGAAAATTAAAAATGCCGCCAAGAAGGCGGTCAAAGATATTTCGAGAGAGCTTATTGCCCTCTACGCCAAGCGCAAGGCGAGCGAGGGCTTTGCCTTCTCGCCCGATAGCTATCTGCAACAGGCATTGGAGGCTTCGTTCGAGTGGGAGGATACGCCCGATCAATTGAAGGCTTCCGAGGCGGTTAAGCGAGATATGGAGTCGGAGCGCCCAATGGATAGATTGCTCTGCGGCGATGTCGGCTTCGGAAAGACCGAGGTGGCTATCCGTGCAGCATTCAAGGCGGCAACCGATGGCAAGCAGGTGGCGGTGTTGGTGCCTACAACCATTTTGGCTTTGCAACACTACCGCTCGTTCAAGAGCCGTCTGCGTGACTTCCCCGTTACGATAGAGTATCTCAACCGTACCAAGAGCACGAAGGATACTACTCGCATTTTGGAGGAGTTAAAATCGGGCAAGATTGATATCCTTATCGGCACACACAAGATGCTCGGCAAGGGGGTAGAGTTCAACGACCTCGGCTTGCTGATTATCGACGAGGAGCAACGATTTGGCGTGGCAGCGAAGGAGAAACTTACGCAGTTGCGTGTGAGTGTCGATACACTGACACTTACCGCTACGCCAATACCTCGTACCCTGCAATTCTCGCTTATGGGCTCACGAGATTTGTCGATTATATCGACTCCACCACCAAATCGCCGACCTATCCAGACCGAGTCGCACACCTTCTCGGAGGAGCTTGTCAAAGAGGTTGTCGATGCGGAGTTGCAGCGTGATGGTCAGGTCTATTTTATCCACAACCGTGTGGAGGACTTGATGATGATGAAGGGTATGCTGATGCGCTTGTGTCCTGGTGCAAGGGTTGCAGTGGCGCACGGACAAATGAAGCCTGCCGAACTCGAAAAGACGATTATGGACTTTATCTACCACGACTTCGATATCTTGGTCGCAACCTCGATTGTGGAGAGTGGAGTGGATATTCCGAATGTCAATACGATAATCATCAACAATGCCGACCGCTTTGGTTTGAGCAATCTGCATCAGTTGCGAGGTCGTGTGGGAAGAAGCGACAGAAAGGCCTATTGCTATCTGCTTTCACGCCCCGACGAGCTTTTGTCGAGCGATGCACGCCGTCGCTTGCGAGCTATCGAGGAGTTCTCGGACTTGGGCTCGGGCTTCAATATTGCGATGCAGGACTTGGATATCCGAGGTGCAGGAAATCTGCTCGGAGCGGAGCAGAGTGGCTTTATCGCAAATATTGGCTTCGAAACCTACCAGAAAATCTTGAACGAGGCTATTGCAGAGTTGCGTGCCGAGGGATTGGATGTTGCAGGTTTGAGCAACGAGGAGCAGACCGTGGTCGAGGAGATGCGCTATGTCGAAGATGTGACGCTCGAACTCGGTGTCGAGGCGGAGTTGCCTGATAGCTATGTACGCCAACAGGCGGAGCGTCTGAAACTCTATCGCAGAATAGACGCAATGACCGACGAGGCATCGCTCGTGAAGTTGGAGTCGGAGTTGGAGGACCGCTTCGGCAAGATGCCACAAGCAGCGAAGGAGTTGATGAATGCGGTGCGTCTGCGCTGGGAGGCTATGCGCCTTGGTATGGAGCGTGTGAAGGTCAAGAATGGCTTGATGATAGTGCGCTTTGTGGGCGATGATAAATCGCCATACTATCGTAGTGAGGTCTTTATGGAGTTACTCCGTAAAATAACCGCTCAACCCGACCGCTTTGTTCTGAAACAGAAGGACGGTAAGTTGGCAATGACGGTACGACAAGTGGCCGATATTGCAACGGCAGTAGAGGTGCTGAAAGCATTGTAAATGAACGATATATTAAATTGATAATTGACAATTGACAGTTGACAATTAGTGGTAAAACGATAAAATCGTTTTTAATTATTTTATTATTGAAAATAAAAATACATTTAATTCTCAATTTTCAATTTTCAATTCTCAATTATTAAATTTATGAGAAATTTAATCATAGATGAGGGCAATACTTTGTGTAAGATTGCCGTTTTAGATAAAAGCGAGGTGCTGTTCGAGTGGTCGGCAGGTGAGTTCGATATGGCAAAGGCTGCGGAACTTGTCGAGCAGTTTTCTGTCGATAAGGCGGTGGTCGCTTCGACCCGTGGAGGAGCGGAGCAGATTTGCGAACAACTCCGCTCGAAAATCGACCGAGTTTTGCACTTCTCGTCGCAAACCGAGGTGCCAATCGAGATAGAGTACTCCTCACGCCAAACCCTTGGTGCTGACCGCATTGCAGTAGCCGTTGGCGTAGTTTGCGAGATGGGAATAAGAGATGCGCTCATCGTCGATATGGGCAGTGCCATAACCTACGACATCGTCGAAGACGGAGTGTTCAAGGGTGGCAATATCTCACTCGGTGTGGCGATGCGTTTCAAGGCTCTCAACGAATTTACCGCTTCGTTGCCGTTGTGCGAGGCGACCGAGCCGAATGATAAGTTCGGGCAATCGACCAAAGAGGCTATCGAACAGGGCGTGATGCAGGGCATTTTGCACGAAATCGAGGGCTATGTCGAGCGAATTTCGGCAGAAAACAATAAAAAAAGCATAATTTTTTGCGGTGGCGACGCCGAAAGTTTTGTTAATCGAATTAAAAGTGCGATATTTGCACCTCGTAAACTTATGTTTACGGGCTTGAATAGGATTTTGGAGTATAATGTATCGCAAAACAATATATAGATTTTTGCAGGTTGTAGTGGTTGCAACCACTTTGTCGTTGCTCGGTTTTGACAAGGCTTCGGCACAGGGTGGTGCGGCAGTTACCGCCTACTCGCCATATACGATGTTCGGTATTGGCGAGTTGCAGACCATTGGCACGGCACAGATGCGAGCAATGGGTGGCGTGGGTGTCGCTTGGCGTTCGACCCAGATGCCGAGTATGATAAACCCCGCAGGTTATAGCGCAACTTTGCAAAACAGCTTCCTCTTCAATGTAGGCGTCGAGGGTAACTTCTTGCAGAACGCTCAGAAGCAGTATGGCGCAAGTGGCGACTTTACCCGTATGGCGAAGAATGGCAAAAACTCTGTCAATATCCACGAGATAGCTATTCAGTTCCCGTTGGTGAAGGGCTTGGGTATGGGTTTGAGCCTTATGCCGTATAGCAGTGTCGGCTACAAGATGTCGTTCCTAGACCAGCGAGATGAGATTGCCGGAAATGTGGGAGCTGCGGCATATACCTATTCGGGTGATGGCGATGTTACGGAGGTGAAGCTCGGTATCGGCTGGGAGCCTTTCAAGAACTTCTCATTCGGAGTAGCTGCCAAGTACTATTGGGGTAAGATTTCGCACAACTATGTCTCGGAGGTGGCAAACAATATTGTCGGCAGCAGCTCGTTCCTCTCGGTAATTGGCGAGGATGAGTATGCAATCTCGAACTTCAAATTCCAGGTGGGTTTGCAGTGGAATGCGATAGCCAACGATAAACGAATGCTCACTTTTGGTGCAACCTACGACTATGGTGGTGGCTTGCGACCAAAGGTTACAAAGAGTTTGGTTCTGAACAATACCTACGAAACTGATGTGGTGCGTGAAACGGGTATTTCGCAGATGCAGTTGCCTCACAGCGTAAAGGCGGGTGTTATGTATCACGACCCTAAATTTATGGCAGCCGTAGAGTATGAGTTCCAGGCGTGGGGTAGTGGCAATAGTGGTCGCTTCGAGGAGAAAGTCAATAACAATATGACGGTTAAGTATGTTGATACCCACACCGCAAAGGTCGGCTTCTCCTACACTCCGAGTCGTTTCGATGTACGAAACTATCTCAAACGAGTATCCTATCGAGTAGGTCTTCGTTATAGCAACTACTACCAGACCTACAACGACCGAGCTATTCCGCAATATGCAGTTACGGCAGGTTTCGGCTTCCCGCTCAAATTTATGGGAACATCGAGCATCGATGTGTCGTTGGAGTATGGTTTGCGAGGCTCGCACGCATTGATGAACTCGGCACCGAAGATTGGAATGATTCGTCAGGATTACTTCAAGGTGGGACTCGGCTTCTCACTCTTTGGCGAGGATTACTGGTTTGTAAGACCTAAGTACGATTAAAGTTTAACTACAAAATATCATTAAAAAATGAAAGCAGTAAAATTATTTATCGGTTTGGCATTTGCGCTCGTTGCAGGCAGTGCCTCAGCGCAGGATTTCAGCGATCCGCAGTATGCAAAGTGGGGTGAGACTCCCGAGCAGCGTAAGGAGAACATTTTGGCAAGCACCTTCTTGAAGGAGGAGTTGGCAAATCGTAACTTCAACCAGGCAGCAAAGTATTTGCAGCAGTTGTTGCAGAACTGCCCTGCTGCATCGGAGAATACCTACGCAAACGGTATCAAGCTCTACAAGCAGAAGATTAACCGTGCTCGTTCGTTGGCAGAGAAGAATGGCTATGTAGATTCGTTGCTCCTCCTCTACGATATTCGTTTGGAGCACTTCGGTGCGCATCCAAAGCGTGGTAAGGCGTATATCCTCGACCGTAAGGCTCGTGAGCACTTGACCTATCGTGAGAGCGACCGTGAGGGTATCCGCAAGGATTTCGAGATCGCTATCGCTGCACAGGTTGAGGCAAATGGTACAGCAGATGCAGAGTTGGTAGCAATCTACTTTAAGAACTTGTGCGACGACTACAAGAACGATATCGTGGATGCTATGACCATCGTAAATGCTTACGAGGAGAATTCTAAGTACTTCAATAACGCAGACGAGTCGCAGGCAGAGTTCAAGAATCAGTTCGAGACAAGCTTCGGTACCAGCGGTGCCGCTTCGTGCGAGAACTTGCAGAAGATTTTCGAGCCTAAGATTGCAGCTGCTCCAAGCGACGAGAAGCTCCTTGCTCACGCATTCCAGTTGATGAGCAAGACAGGTTGCGAGAGCGACTTCTACCTCTCGGTTGGCGAGATGTACTACGGCGTAAATCCTCAGTCGAGCGTTGCAATGTTGTTGGCGCAGATCTTCCAGAACAAGAAGGAGTTCGGCAAGGCTAACAAGTATTTGCGTGAGGCTTTGGCTAAGGAGACCGTAGCCGAGGAGCGTGAGAAGTTGTTGGCTCGTATCGGTATCCTCGAAATGACCGCAAACAACTACGCCGAGGCTGTTAAGGCATTCAACGAGTCGATTGCTGTTGATGAGACCGATGATGACGGTTTGGCACTCTACTTCTTGGCTCAGTGCTATGTTGCAGGCTCGAAGGATTGTGGCTCGGAGTTGGCAAAGCACTCGGTATATTGGGTTGCTTACGACCTCGTACAGAAGGCTATCCCTATGATGGAGGTTGCAGGTATCTCGCAGGTTGAGGCTGCAAAGAACTTGGCAAACAGTTACCGTTCGGTATTCCCAACAGCCGAGGAGTGCTTCTTCGCAGAGTTGAAGGAGGGTGTGGCTTACACCATTACTTGCGGTTTGGCTAAGGGCTTGAAGACAACAGTGCGCTATCGTGCGCAGTAATTGAGTAGCGATATATACTATATATATAATATATGTCGTTAGGGCTACATAGAGTAGGTATGGTAGCACTTCTTATAATGGGAAGTGCTATCTTGCTATTCTCGTGCAAGTCCAAACAGAATACAACAGAGGAGTCGCTCGACGCCATAAAAACGGAGGAGAGCGAGAATCTGACAATTATTATGTCGGAGAATGGACGCAAGTCCTACCTCTTCACCACTCCGTTGCTCGAAGGTTACACTTTGGGTCGTGACCCATATCGTGAGTTCCGCAAGGGTATCTCGATTACGACCTACAAGGACGACTCGCTCACAACCGTAAATGCCGTGTTGGTGGCAAACTACGCCATCTACTACGAAAATCGAAAGTTGTGGGAGGCGAAGGGCGATGTTGTGATAACCAAACACGACGGCACACGCCTCTATACCCAGCAACTATTCTGGAACTCGATAACCAAGCGTATCTACTCGAATGTCGATACCAAACTTGTAACCGATACCGATGAGGTTATCGGTGAGGGCTTCGAGTCGGATGAGGAGATGAACGAACCTCGTTTCCGTCGTTGGAAGGGGCGTATGCAGGTCGATACCGAGCAGTTGCGCAACGATGCCAAAGGCGGGGATGACGAAGAGGGTGACAAGAGCAAAACAGAGAGCAAAACAGAGAGCAAGAAGAGCGAGGTGAAGGCAGCGGAGCAGATACGGGTCGAAAAACCACAGGCAAAACCAACGGTAAAGCCGCAGAACAGACCTGCACGCCGCCCTATATCTCAAACACCAAATGCAGAACGAAGAAAGCCTGCCGAGATGCAATCCCGACGAATGGCTACTTCGTCATCGACCAATTAAAGAGATGGAGAATATATATGTTTCGGTTGTAATTGTGGCGATAATGGTGGTATTGTCGGCATTCTTTTCGGGAATGGAGATTGCATTCCTGAACAAGAACCGTCTGCGCCTTGAAATCGACCGCAAGCAGAGCCGAATGTTCGACTATATAGCGGGACTTTTCTCCCGCCATCAGGGAGAGTATATTACCACGATTTTGGTGGGTAATAATATCGCCCTGGTGCTCTATTCTATGTGCTTGTCGGTGGTGTTGCGAGAGATTGCACGACGACTCGGCTGGGAGTCGGTGCAGGAGGGCTCCATACTTATCGAAACCATTATCCCGACCATTATAATCATCTTCCTTGGCGAGTATCTGCCTAAGTCGATATCGAGAAGCAATCCAAACTTCTTCTATCGCTACCTCTCGCCTGTGATGTATTTCTTCTACATACTGCTCTATCCTGTAACTCGTGCTACGACACTCCTCTCGTATGGAATGTTGCGTCTGACGGGTCGTAAGGCGAGTGGTGCGGAGCGACAAATCGAGTTCGACCGCAGCGACTTGGAGAGTCTGCTCGAAAATAATAACTCGGCAGAGTCGGAGAGTGAGTCTGACAACGATATTAAGATGTTCCAAAATGCGTTGGACTTTGCCGACTTGCGAGTGCGTGATGCTATGGTGTCACGAGTGGATGTCGAGGCGGTGGATATCGACGACTGCACAATGGAGGAGTTGACCGAGCGATTTGTAAAGACTATGTATTCGAGAATCTTCGTTTGGAGGGACTCAATAGATAATATCATCGGCTATGTCAATTCGAAGAGCCTTTTCGAGAGCCCGAAGAGCATAGAGGAGGCGTTGATAAAGGTCGATTATGTGGCGGAGACGCTACCTTTGCAAGACTTGCTGACCCAATTCACCAAAAATAAGAGCAGTATTGCCGTAGTTATCGACGAGTTCGGCGGTACGGCAGGTATTATCTCGTTGGAGGATGTGTTGGAACAGATTTTCGGCGAAATCGAGGACGAGCACGACAAACCAGATATGGTCGAGAAGCGTATCTCGGAGCGAGAGTTTGTGCTTTCGTGTCGTTTGGAGGTTGAGTATCTGAACGATAAGTACGAAATCGGCATCCCCGAAAGCGACGAGTACGACACCTTGGCGGGCTATATCATCACCCGCTACGAGGAGTTGCCTACGGCAGGTACGGTTATGGAGTATGACGGTTTGCGAATTAAGATTTTGCGCACTACACGCTCTCGAATTGAGCTCGCACGAGTGGAGCGAGTAGGAAAAAATAGCTCGGAAAGATAAAAAAACCGAAAAAAAAGGTTGAAATCGAAATAAAATAACTATCTTTGAAAGTTAAACGACAAATTAAATAATTAAAAAATAGGTAATATGTTAAGTTTGAACACATTAAGAACCCAATTTGGCGTAGTATTGTCGATCGTTATCGGCGGTGCGCTTTTGGCGTTTATTCTCTCGTTGAAGACAGAGATGGGATTTTCCGGCAATGATCCGGAGGTAGGTGAGGTAAATGGCGATGAGATCCACTATTCGGAGTTCGTTGCCGCTTACGAGGATGTTAAGACCCAGATGGGTGGCGACAACTTCGATTACAACCAGTCGGCACAGGCTGTTCAGATGGCTTGGCAGTCGATCTTGGCAGACCGTGTATTCGTACCGGGCTTCGAGAAGTTGGGCTTGACCGTTGCTCCGGCAGAGCGTAAGGCTATGTTGAAGGGCGAGGTTGCATCGGGCGTTCTCGGAAGCGTATTTGCTGACCCTCGTACCGGTATCTACAATGTTGCAGCTGTAACCGAGTTCCTCGCACAGGCTGAGGGCAATGCCGAGATGCAGCGTGTTTGGAACTTGATCGACAAGCAGGCTCGCATCGAGCGTGCATCGAACAAGTATATGGACTTGGTGCGTGGCGGTGCTTATGCTAACGCTCTCACCTTGAACAAGGGCATTGTTGCAGAGAACAACACCTACAAGGGTCACTTCGTTGCTTGCAAGTATTCGTCGGTTGCCGACTCGTTGGTAAAGGTGTCGAAGAGCGAGATTAAGAAGTACTACAAGGCTCACAAGTCGCAGTACGAGCAGACTCCATATTGCACTGTTAAGTATGCTCACTTCGAGATTGAGCCTACCGAGGCAGACAAGAAGGCAGTTGAGGATACAGCAAAGAAGAATGCTGAGGTATTCGCAAAGACAAAGGATTTGAAGGCATATGTTCGTGAGCAGGCTCACGCATCGTTGGCAACTACCTATGTAGCAGCTAAGTCGCTCGACGCTGACGAGGCAAAGGCTCTCCGTGCAGGTAAGACTTATGGTCCTGAGTTGCAGGGCGATGAGTGGTACGCTTCTCGTGTATTCGAGACTCGCAATGTACCTGAGGAGATTGAGTTGCAGCACATCGTAGTTTCGTATATGGATAGCGAGTTGGCTGATAGCCTCTACACCGTAGCAAGCAAGAAGGGCGCAGATTTCGCAGCTTTGGCATCGAAGTATTCGGTTGCAGAGACTGCTGCTGAGGGCGGTATGATTGGCAAGGTTGAGTACTCGACATTGTCGACTGAGCTCGCTGACGCTTTCGTTTCGGCAAAGAAGGGTGCAGTTATCAAGGTTGCTTTTGGCAATGCAATTCAGATTTTCAAGGTGCTTTCGACAGGTCCTGTAACCCGTCACTATCGCCTTGCTACATTGACCTATCCTGTTGAGGCTTCGCAGGAGACTCAGCGTAACATCCACAAGGAGGCAAGCCTCTTCGCAGTAAATGCTAAGGGCTCGGTAGAGAAGTTCGACGAGGCTGCTGCTTCGCTCTCGACCTCGACAATGAATGTTGAGCAGGGTAGCCGCAATGTTCCTGGCTTGGCTAACTCGTTGGAGGTTGTTCGTTGGGCATCTGACGCAAAGGTTGGCGAGGTTTCGGATCTCATCAAGCTCGACGATGGTTATGTAGTGGCAGTTGTTACTGCTGTTGATGATGCAGAGTACAAGTCGCTCGATAAGGTTTCGGCACAGATTAAGAACACCTTGCTCCGTCAGAAGAAGGCTGCTTTGTTGAAGGAGAAGATGCAGGGTGCAACCTTGGAGGAGATTGCTGCAAACGCAGAGGCTAAGGTTGAGGAGTTCTCTGATGCAAAGTCGTCGGCATACTATGTTAAGGGCTTGGGCGTTGAGCCACGAGTACTTGGCGCAGTTGTTGCAGCCGAGACAGGCAAGCTCCTTCCACTCGTTGAGGGCAACAGCGGTGTATTTGCCGTAGTTGTTGACGAGGTTGCTACCGAGGAGGCTCAGACCGTAGAGGCAGAGCGTGTTAAGGCTCAGGCTGAGGCAGAGTCTATGGCATCACGCCGTGCAATGTGGGCGGTTCAGGAGAAGGCGAATATCGTTGATAATACTGTTAAATTCTTCTAATTTCTTGTGATAAGCCGCAATCTGCGGCACATCGCTAAAAGTAAAGACCTTCGGGCTGTACTATTTGTACTATCCCGAAGGTCTTTCTTTTGCGATGCACCGCATCTCACGACTTCTGACAAGAAATAGTGAGTAGTGAGTAATTAGTAGTGAGTAGTGAGTAGTGAGTAGTTCTTAATCCCTAAACTCCCTAATGCCCTTAATATCCTTTAATATCCTTTAATATCCTTTAATGTCCTTTAATATCCTTTAATATCCCTTAATACCCTTTAACACCCTTTAACACCCTTTAACACCCCTAACGCCCCTAATACCCCTAACGCCCCTAACACCCCTAACGCCCCTACCCCCCCCTATTTCTTGCTGATTATCGGCAATCTACCCCATTTTATATAAAAAATTCCTTTAATTCTCAACTCTCAACTCTCAACTCTCAACTTTTTTGCTTATATTTGTGAATTAAATTGCGTGTATAGTGCGCATATATAGCAAAAGATATGAAGATAGTTATTGCCGGAGTAGGTGAGATGGGTAGCCATTTGGCTAAGATGTTGAGTGGTAATGGCCACGATATTACCGTTATAGATGCCGAGCCGAAGGCGTTGGCGGAGGTGGCGAGCCTTGCCGATGTTATTACTGTCGAGGGCGACTCGACAACCTTTGCCGTATTGCGCAAGGCGTCGGTGCGTAAGTGCGACCTCTTTATTGCGGTACATCCCGTAGAGAACACCAATATTCTCTCGGCTATTATGGCAAAGCAACTCGGAGCAAAAAAGGCTATTGCCCGCATCGACAACAACGAGTATCTCGAACCGAACAACAAGGAGATGTTCATCAATATGGGCATCGACTATATGTTCTACCCCGAGAAGATTGCTGCCGAGGAGGTTATTGCACTGCTCGGACACACATCGACCACGGAGTTTGTCGATTTCTCGGGTGGTCGTCTTTCGTTGGCTGTATTCCGTTTGGAGCCGACCTCGCCACTTGTTGGTCGTGAGTTGTCGAGCTTCTCGGTGGATGAGGATGCCGCATATCGCACCGTCGCTATATCTCGTGATGGCAAGACCATAATTCCGCACGGCAACGACACCTATATGGTCGATGATATGGTCTATATCATCGCCCGTCACGACTCTGTAAGCGAGATTATGGCGTTGTCGGGTCAGCGCAATGTCGATATCAAGAATATGATGATTCTTGGTGGCTCCCGCATCGGTGTTCAGATTGCACAGGAGATACAGGAGAATGTAAATATCAAACTTATCGAGTACAATGCCGACAAGGCGTATCGTTTGGCAGAGCAGCTCGAAAAGACCCTTATCATCAACGAGGATGGTCGTAACACCGAGGCGATGATGGAGGAGGGCTTGGCGAATATGGATGCCTTTGTCGCAGTTACGGGCCGTAGCGAGACCAATATTCTCACTGCAATGTTGGCAAAGCGTATGGGCGTAAAGAAGGTTATTGCAGCGGTCGAGAACTTGAACTATATCAACTTGGCAGACTCGGTGGGTGTTGATACGATTATCAACAAGAAGATGGTTTCGGCATCGAATATCTTCCGCTTCACGATGTCGACCGATGTCTTGGCTATCAAGTGTTTGACGGGTAGCGATGCCGAGGTGTTGGAGTTTATCGTTAAGCCAAATTCGCCGGCTACGAAGGCTCCGATCAAGGATTTGGGCTTGCCTGCGGATGTTACAATCGGTGGTATCGTGCGTGGCGATAAGGTCTTTATCGCTTCGGGCAAGACCGAGATTGCGGCATACGACCGTGTAGTGGTCTTTGCAATGCCGTCGGCAATCGCAAATGTCGGTGAGTTCTTCAATTAGCGAGAAAAATAAAATAATAAATACTGAACCTTTATGTATATAGCAATTGCAGGAAATATCGGTAGTGGCAAGACTACACTTACCGAGATTTTGACCAAACACTACGGCGCAAAGGCCTACTATGAGGATATCGACAATCCTTATATCAACGATTTCTACGAGGATATGAATCGTTGGGCGTTCCAATTTCAGGTGCACTTCCTTGCAAGCCGTATTCGTCAGACTATGGATATGTTGTCGGATGGCTCGGAGGATATCTTCCAGGACCGCACCATCTACGAGGATGCATACATCTTTGCGGGCAACCTTCACCAGATGGGCTCGATGTCGTCACGAGATTTTGGAACATATATGAAGCTGTTCGACATCTCGACCAACCTCATTCCGCAGCCCGACCTTCTTATCTACTTGAAGGCGAGCGTGCCTACACTCGTAAAGCAGATTTGCAAGCGAGGTCGTGACTACGAGCAGAATATCGAGGTGGGTTATCTCGACCGCCTGAACAATCGCTATAACGATTGGATCGAAAATCACTACAAGGGCGAGGTCTTTGTAATTGACAAGGATAACAACGACTTTGTGGAGAATGCCAAGGTTTTGGAGGCTCTCTACGAGCGTTTAGACGCAATCAAAGCCTCGAAGAAGAAGTAGCCGATGAAAGCACTGCCTATTGCCTTTACGGAGCGTATGCGCAAGCAGTTGGGAGCAGAGGAGGCGGAGAGCCTTTTCGCAGCCCTCGACTCGGTGTCGCCCGTAGCCGTGCGCCTCAATCCTGCCAAGTGTGGCGAGGAGGGCGTATGGAGCAATGGCGAGGCTATTGCGTGGAGCAAGAATGGCCGTAAATTGAAGGAACGACCATCATTTACCCTTGATACGGCATTTCACGCAGGTGCATACTATGTGCAGGAGGCGGCATCGCAGTTTATAGATTATATCATCGCCGGCGAGGAGTTGCAGGGCAAGCGAGTCTTGGATATGTGCTCGGCACCAGGCGGAAAAACCACCATCTATTCGACTGCTGTGGGCGAGGAGGGTTTGGTTGTGGCGAATGAGTATGTTCGCTCTCGTGCCAATGTCCTGGCTGACAATGTGCGCAAGTGGGGTATGGGCAATGTGTTGGTTACCAACAATGCACCCGAACATATTGCGCAGTTCGAGGGGTGGTTTGATATGGTTGCCGTCGATGCACCTTGCTCGGGCGAGGGTATGTTCCGCAAGGAGGAGGTCGCCCGTGAGGATTGGAGCGAGGAGGCGGTCAAGATGTGTGCTGCACGACAACTTTCGATTGTGCGTGAGGCGTGGCAGTCGCTCCGAGATGGCGGTTTGTTCATATATAGCACCTGCACCTTCAATGAGGATGAGGATGAGGGGCTTTTGCGAGCCTTTATCGAGGAGACGGGTGATGTTTTCGAGCCGTCGCAGAGCGTCGAGATTGACGATGCGTGGGGCATTGTTAAGGGCGAGGTTGGAGCGTTCCAGACATTCCGTTTCTTCCCGCATAAAACCGATAGCGAGGGTCTGTTTGTGGCGATAGCACGCAAGGCGGAGCCGACTACACAACGCACACCGAAGGCGAGAAAAAGGGTGATGCAAGAGGTGGATAAGAATTCTCGAAAGGAACTTGCAAAGTGGTTGCAACATCCTGATAATTACACCTTTGCAATGGTTGCTGATACGATTTATGCCTATCCTTCCGTGCAGTTCAAAGCGGTGCAGGCACTCTCCGAAGGCTTGACTGCAATCTACTCGGGTGTGGCTATGGGACAGATTTTTAAGGGCAAGCTCAAGCCCGATTGGGCATTGTCGCAATATATCGGCTTCGAGCGCACGGCAGTGGCGGTCGAGGAGGTCGACGAAGAGCGAGCATTGGACTATCTTCGCAAGAGGGATATTGCGGTAGGCGATATGGCAGAGGGTATAAACCTCATAACGCACAAGGGTAGAGCATTGGGCTTTGCCAAGAGGGTGGGTGCGAGATGTAACAATCTCTATCCCAATTCGTTGAAAATTATGAATATGTAAAAGATATGGTGGATAAACTTTACTACACTATGGGCGAAGTTACCGAGATGTTCGATGTCGAGCCATCTCTGATTCGCTATTGGTGTTCGCAGTTCAGCTGTCTGCGCCCAAAGCGTAATGCTAAGGGTAACAGACTCTTCTCGAAGCAGGATATCGAGCGTTTGAAGCGCATTCATCACCTCTTGAAGGAGAAGAAGATGACCATCGAGGGTGCGCAGAAGGCTATGCGCAAGCGCAATATCGAGGCCGAGGAGAAGGATTCGGATGTCGCATTGTTGGAGCAGTTGCAGCTATTGCGCTCGATGCTCGTAGAGATGCGTGAGGGCATAGGCGAGGAGGAGCCTGAGGTTGTCGCTCCTGCCAAGCAGGTAGCACCACAGTCGGAGGAGGTGGAGCTCGTACAGAGAAGAAGACGCACTCCACGCCGTAAGTTGATAGGCGAGGAGGGAGTAGTCGAAAGACCTTTGTTGCCATTCTTCGAGCAGACACTCTTCGATACAACTGCCATAACACAAAAAATAGAGGAAGATGCTGATAGGTGATATTGTTAAGCCGATAGAGGAGTTTGCACCTCTCTCGTTGCAGGAGTCGTATGACAATGCCGGACTGATTGTCGGTCGCCTTGAAGATGAGTTGCAGGGCGGCGTGCTGCTTGCTGTCGATGTTACCGAGGAGGTTATCGACGAGGCAATAGAGAAGGGTTGTGGCTTGATTATTACCCACCATCCGATAATTTTCCACCCTCTGAAACGCCTCAATTCGGCATCGGTGGTGGAGCGTTGTGTAGAGAAGGCAATTCGCAATAATATAGCACTTTACGCCTGCCATACCAACCTCGACTCGGCACCAAACGGAATGAGTTGGCGAGTTGGCGAGATGCTCGGCTTGCAGAATATGGAGGTGCTCCAACCAACTGTCGAGGGTGCTGGCTTTGGCGTTGTCGGAACACTCGCTGAGCCTATGACCGAGGGCGACTTTTTGGCAAAGGTGAAGGATACTTTCTCGGTCGATGCGCTGCGACATAGCGCATTGCTCTCCCGTGAGGTGCGCCGTGTGGCAATCTGCACCGGAGCAGGTGCGTCGTTGATGAAGGAGGCAAAGGCATCGAAGTGCGATGTGTACCTCACTGCCGACCTCAAATATAACGATTTCTATACCCCTGATTCACACTTTGTTGTGGTCGATATGGGACATTTTGAGAGCGAATTTTGCGCAATTGCGATTTTATTTGATATTTTATCAAAAATTTTTATTAACTTTGCGCTCCATAAGAGCGCTCAATCGAAAAATCCTGTGCATTATTTCGTGTAACGGATTGAACGATAGGGGTTTGAGGTGTGTTTAGGGCACATTTACGGTTAAGAGAAAATAACAAAATTAAGATATATGGCTACGAAAAAGAAGACAGCAGAGGTAGATTACTCTATGTATGAGAAGATTGTTGCTCTCTATGAGTTGCAGAAAATTGACTCGCAGATTGACGAAATCAATAAGGTTAAGGGTGAGTTGCCTTTGGAGGTTGAGGACTTGGAGGATACCGTTGCAGGTTTGAACACACGCCTCGACAATATCAATCGTGAGATGGACGAGTTGGTGTCGCTTACTCGTCAGCGTCAGCGTGAGATCGAGGAGGCTAACGCCCTCATCGCTCGCTACAAGGAGCAGCAGAACAATGTTCGCAACAACCGTGAGTACGAGTCGTTGGAGAAAGAGATTGAGTACCAGTTACTCGAAATCACCCTCGCTGAGAAGCGTTTGAAGGAGTATGCTGCTGCAAGCAAGACCAAGAAGGCTTCGGTAGAGGCTACCGAGGCTGAGCTCAACGAGCGCAAGGCAGACCTCGATGTTAAGCGTCAGGAGCTCGACTCTATCGAGAGCGAGACTGCCGACGAGGTTAAGGAGTTGACCGCTAAGGCAGAGGTTGCAAAGGCAAAGATCGACGAGCGTCTTCTCTCGGCTTATGGCCGTATCCGCTCGAAGGTGCGCAATGGCCTTGCAGTAGTAACCGTAAAGCGTGATGCTTGCTCTGGTTGCTTCAACCGCATCCCGCCACAGCGTCAGGCTGACATTCGTCTTGGTAAGAAGTTGATTGTTTGCGAGTATTGTGGTCGTATTCTTGTACCAGGCGACGAGGAGTAAAATCATTCTGGTTGGTGAATTTTTCACCATACTTCAATAACCCGATTGCTCACATACGCTTAGTATGCTGCGCATCGGGTTTTTCGTTTGTCAAAAAATTCCCTCAACCATCTCTGATTTTCAAGTTGTGGGAATCTCACGACTTCTGACAAGAAATTGGGATGTAGTGAATGTAGTGAATTTAGTGAATTTGCAACATATCCCTTTCCCTAACCGCTCTAAATTCTCTAATCTCTCTAATTTCTCAAATCTGATTAAAAAGTTTTCCGTTTTCCGTTTTCCGTTTTCCGTTTTTTGTTACCTTTGTAACAAAATGATAACCCTATGCAGACAATTATAATCTTTGCCGTCGCAGTTGTGGCGCTCGTGGTGGGTGCCGTATGTGGATATTTCGTGGCTCGCACACGCAGTGTGGCGGCCGAAACATTGCTTGCCCAAAAGCAAGCGGAGGCGGAGCAAAGCAAATCGGAGTTGGCGGAGTGCCGTGCCGAGAATAGCTCTTTGCGTGCCGACAATGCTCGCTTGGAGGAGCAGCTGCGCCAGCAGGCGGAGGAACGCAAAAATCTCCGTTCGGAGTCGGAGCGTGCCTTCCGTGAGATTGCCACTTCGATTTTCGACGAGAAGTCGAAGGTTATGCGTGAGAGCAATCGTGCGCAGCTTGGCGAGATATTGACTCCATTCAAGAGCGACCTCGAAAACCTCAAAAAGACCATCAACGACTGCTACATTGGCGAGATGAGCGAGGTTAAGTCGTTGAAGGAACAGGTGAAGGATTTGACAACACTCAATACCACCATTGGCCGTGAGGCTAAGGAATTGACTTTGGCTCTCAAAGGCAACTCGAAGGTGCAGGGCGATTGGGGTGAGATGCTTCTGAAACAGTTGCTCGAAAAGTCGGGCTTGGAGGAGGGTACCAACTATGTTTTGCAGGCTACCGAGAATGAGGATGGCACCAAAATCAAGAGCGAGGATGGCGGTCAGTTGCGCCCTGATGCAATCTTCTACCTCCCCGAGGGCAAGAGCCTGATTATCGACTCGAAGGTGTCGCTGACGGCATATACCGACTATATAAACGCCTCGGCGGAGGAGCAACCGACAAAGCTTGCTCTGCATCTGCGCTCGATAAAGAGCCATATCGACGAGTTGGCACGCAAGGAGTATCCGAAGTATGTGAAGAACTCGGCAGACTTCGTTATGATGTTTGTGCCGAACGAGGGGGCATACCTGGCAGCATTGAATGCCGACAAAGAGTTGTGGGAGAGTGCCTACAATCGCCATATCGTGATTATCAGCCCAACTCACCTTATCTCGGTGTTGAAACTGATGTACCAACTTTGGATGCGAGATAAGCAGACCAAGAATGCACTGAAAATTGCCGACGAGACGGGTAAGTTGTACGACAAGTTCGTAGGCTTTGTGGGCGACTTGGAGGAGGTGGGCAAACATCTCGACAAGGCGAGTGCCGTATATGAGGAGGCTCACAAGAAACTATCGAGCGGTAAGGGTAATCTGCTGTCGAGGGTCGAGGGAATAAAGGAGTTGGGCGTTAAGACTGCCAAGCGACTCAAAATAGAAGAGAGCGAGGATTAACCTCGCTCTCTTGTTCTATTGTGTGAAGATATATTATATCGTCAAGCGATTTGTCTTCTGCGCAAGCATCACTTTTAGACGGTTGATTCTTGCCATCTCCGATACGATTTGCAACTGCTCCTCCTCGCTGATATTCTCGTCTGCCAATCGTGCCTGCAACTCCGCCAACATTCCTGTCACGACCTTGGTCTTGAAGAGCTGTATCGCCTTTGGTACGCCCTTGCCCAGCACCTCCGACTCGGTGGTGGTATGAACATCCTTCTTGGTCCAAATCTCGCTCATTGCGTATTGATCGTCGATAAAGAGCAGGTCGGTTGCCGCATCGCAAATCTCTATGTCGCTATGCGTAGCCAACTCGTCGGGCATAATGATGCGACCAGCCTTATATGCCGAACGGTACATATCGTAAATCTTGTTATATACCTCGTTGTGGAAGCGCATACTATCAACTTCAATCTCGTCGATAATTGTCTCGGCAACATTCATCGGCACAATTTTGCGACCCTCACGGAATTCGTAGTTCTTCGCTCCGTGCACAACCAAATAGTATATCAACTCCTTCTCGATAGACTCCAAACTGCTGCCTATGCTGAGGTTACCGATTACCAAGTTCTCCTCGCTCTGCGGTGCCTCCTCACGACGCTTCCAATATTGGCGACTCTCTCGCTGAATAAACTCGCTCGCCTCTCTGTCGCCCAACGAATTTACTCTGCGCTTGGCAACCTCGGTAACGAGCAGATTTTCGTTCATCGACATCAACTGCGCACACTCCTTAATGTAGAACGAACGCTGAATTGTGTCGGGAATTTCGGCTATAGACTGCACGATATCTCGCACCACCTCGCTGCGCTTTATCGGGTCGTTGCCGGCATCGACAAGTAACAACTTCGCCTTGTAGGAGATAAAGTCCTGGCTATTCTGCTTTATATACTCTCGAACCTCCTCGGCAGAGTGCGAACGAGCGAACGAATCGGGGTCGTGCTCCACAGGCAGAAGTACCACTCGAACATTAAGACCCTCCTTCAAAATCATATCGATACCTCGCAACGAAGCGTGCTGACCTGCCGAGTCGCCATCATACATTACGGTGATATTCTTGGTGAAGCGTGAGAGGAGCCTAATCTGCTCGGTCGTAAGCGATGTTCCCGACGAGGCGACAACATTCTCTACGCCCGATTGATGCATCGAGATAACATCGGTGTAACCCTCGACCATAATGGCGTAGTTCTGCTGCTGAATAGCCTTCTTTGCAAAGAAAAGACCGTAAATCTCGTTCTTCTTGCTGTAAATCTCGCTCTCGGGCGAGTTCTGATACTTGGCAACCTTCTTGTCGGTGCGGAGAGTTCGACCTCCGAATGCTACGATACGACCCGAAACATTGTGCACGGGGAACATTACTCGCTCACGGAAACGGTCGTAGATGCGACCATCCTCTTCTCGTTTGAGGGTAAGACCTGTCGAGAGCAGATACTCCTCTTTGTAGCCCGCACGCAGAGCATCCTGCGTCATCTTGTCACCACCCGAAGGGCAGAAACCCAAGCCGAATTTCTTGATTGTGCTCTCCGAAAAACCACGAGCCTGGCGGAAGTACGAAAGACCAACGCTTATACCCTCGTCGGTGTTGTGGAGTGTGTTTGTGAAGTAGTCCGAAGCCCACGAGTTGAGCATAAACATACTCTCTCGGTTGTTCTGGCGAATCTTATCCTCCTCGCTCTCCTCCTTCTCTTTGACCTCGATGCCGTACTTCTTCGCTACGATCTTCAACGCCTCGGGGTAGGTGATATTTTCGTGCTCCATCACAAACGACACAGCATTTCCGCCTTTGCCGCAACCGAAGCATTTGTAGAGTCCTTTCGATGGAGATACAACAAACGAAGGCGTCTTCTCGTTGTGGAACGGACAGCACGCCTGATAGTTCACACCCTTCTTTTTGAGTGTGACATAATCGTTAATCACCTCGACAATATCTGCCGAAGCATAGATTTTATCTATGGTATCTCTATCAATCATTGTCGCAAAGATACAAATTAAGAATTAAAAATCATTCTGATTGGTAAATTTTCCACCAATCGGCGGTCGTCTAACTCCTCACATACGCCAAAGTATGCTGTGGGTTAGCCGCCTGGCTTGGCGTAAAATTTCCTCAATCACCTCTGATTTTTTTGTTCTTGCATTGTATTTGTTTTTTATCGTCTAATTCTCAACTCTCAACTCTCCACTCTCCACTCTCCACTCTCCACTCTCCACTCTCCACTCTCAACTAAAATAGCACTCCGAGTCGAATGCTGAAACTGAGTGCGATGTTGTCGCTGTGCTTGCCTAACCATTCGAAGGTCTGGAAACCGTGGTAGTAGCCCGTTTCGGCACTCTTACCAAAACAGTAACCACCTCCGACCCAAGCATCTGCCACAAAGCGTTTTACGCAGTATTGGTAGCCGATAGTGCCCAAAATGGCGCCCATACGAACAGGCATTCGGAGCGAGGTTGCGGAGTTGGTATAGTCGTAGTGCGAATAGATTACCTCGGGGCGGAGATAGAAGCCCATCATAGGTCTATCCTCATTGTAGCCAGCCAAGAAAAACTTGTGACCATAGCGCACCGTAAAGCCAAGAGGGTCGTTCTTGTACTTGTCGTAGCCTGCACCAATCATACTTGCGCAAATCTCGCCGCTCTGCTTGCACTCGGGAAATGCTCTCTCGTAGGAAATTTTAGTACTTCCGCTAAACCACGACAGAAAAGTCACCTTCACTGCATTTTTGTATGGCGACTGCGCCTTGACCGACGATATCGCCACGCAAAGCAGCGCCAATAGTATATAAAATAGTATTATTGATCTCTTCATTTCAACTTCTAACTTCTAACTCCTAACTCCTAACTCTCCATCAAGTATGCCTTGATAAATCCATCTAAATCGCCATCGAGTACGCCATCGCAATCGGTAGTTTGGAAACCTGTGCGGTGGTCCTTAACTCGCCTATCATCAAGCACATACGAGCGAATTTGCGAGCCCCACTCAATCTTCTTCTTGTCCGCCTCGATTGCCTGCTGTGTGGCACGGCGCTTCTCCAACTCGTATTGATAGAGTTTTGAGCGCAAAATGCGCATCGCATTCTCCTTGTTCATCAACTGCGAACGGGTCTCCTGATTTTCAATCACATACGAAATCTCCTCGCCCGTCTGCTCATCCTTGAAGTGATAGCGCAAGCGTGCGGCAGTCTCGACCTTATTTACATTCTGACCTCCCGCACCACTCGAACGGAATGTTTCCCACTCGATATTGGCGGGGTTTATGACCACTTCGATAGTGTCATCTACGGCAGGCGTAACTGCCACCGATGCGAAGGTTGTTTGTCGTTTATTGTTGGCATTGAATGGCGAAAGACGCACCAAACGATGCACGCCATTTTCGCTTTTAAGGTATCCGTAGGCGAAGTCGCCCTCCACCTCCATTGTGCAGGACTTTACTCCCACCTCATCGCCCTCCTGGAAGTCGAGCATCTTCACTTTGTAGCCGTGCGCCTCGCACCAACGGGTGTACATACGGAGCAACATCGAAGCCCAATCGAGAGCCTCCGTGCCACCTGCACCGGCGTTGATATCGACAATGGCTCCCATCTTATCCTCCTCGCCTGAGAGCATATTGCGAAGTTCGAGCTTTTCGATGAGTTCGGCTGCTCGGGCGTAGGCTTTTTCTGCCTCCTCCTCGGTGGCAAGTCCCTCAGTGATAAATTCGGGCATCAACTCCACCTCATCTACCGCCTTCTTTACCTCGTCGTAACCCTCGACCCAGCTCTTTATTGAGGCTACCTTGCGCAACTGCTCCTGCGCCTTTTCGGGGTTATCCCAAAAGTCGGGCGCAAGTGTCTTCTCCTCCTCATTTTGGAGGTCTATTCTTCTCTGTTCGATGTCAAAGGCACCTCCCCAGCGTGTCCAGACGCCTTATAAGCTCTTTAATTTCCATACTCTTAGAAAAATCATTCCGGTTGACTCTTTTTGCACCTTGCTGCGGTCGTCAAGTTCCTCACATAGGCTTACTATGCTGCGGACTTGCCGCCTTGCAACGCACAAAAATAGCCTAACCGCCTCTGATTTTTAGTTTCTTTGTGTTATGAGTCTAATCTAATTACCTCAAATTTTTAGGAGGTTAGGGTACAAAGATAATAAAAAGACGAAAGACGAAAGACGAAAGACGAAAGTTTTTTGAGAAATTAACGAAATTAGGGAGTTTAGCGACCAGCCGCTAAATTTTTCGATTTAGTTAGGAGTGACTTGTTTTGCAAAATCAAAAATAAATCGCTACATTTGCGTTAGTATTGTATTATAATATTGCTATGAAAAAAAGTGCAATTTTTCGATTGACAATTTTGTTGCCACTTTTGGCGCTGATTCTATCATGTGCACCTAAGGAACCTACTGCTGAAATATATCAGCTTGAAGGTATGGAGGCACCGGTCTACTATGCTGCGCCAAAACCATTGTCCAATGGCGACAGAGGTGAGTTGGCAGTGATTATGATTCAAGGTTGGGGCGGCGGAGTGCAGGTCTTAAAGGAACAGCTTGCCTTGCAGAAGGCGCTGGGCAGGGTTTATGTGGTGTCGCCATTGTATCCTCGCACCCAGATTATGGAGAAGTATAATATCGCCAAGGATGATCGTGCAATTTGGAATGATTCGTGGCCACGAGATCTTACTATTCCGGGAACTCCTCACGATGATTGGCGAGGCGGAGGTGATGCCAATGGAACAACAATGAGTTCGTATGATGTTGTGGATGAACTGCTTGCCCAACTCTCGCAAAAGAGATTGTTTCCTAATTTGAAAAAGATTGTGATGGTGGGATTTTCGGCCGGTGGACAGTTTGTTGGTCGATATGTTGCCGTTGGTAAAGGCGTTGTGCGTGAGGGTATTACTTTGGAGTATGCAGCGATGTCGCCTTCGACTTTCCTCTTGCCAAACTCTACCGACACTTGGCATTACGGCATCAGCAATCGCCCTCGTTACTGCTTGGAAACAAGCGACGAAAAGTTGATGGAGAATCTTCGTTCACGCCGTTGCTTGCACGGATGTGGCTCGTTGGATATTGGCGAGAAAAGTCTGGATAAAACCCCGCCGGCAATGAAGCAGGGCGAGAATAGATACGCACGCTATCTGAACTTCAAAGCCCTGGTCGAGAAGGATGAAAAATGGGCCGAGAAGGTGGTGTTTCACACCTTCGACTCTATTGCACATAAGGCGACTATGGCCTATGCCGATCCGTTTTTTGTGAAGTATGTGAAGGATATTAAATAGACGAAAGACAAAAGACGAAAGTTTTTTGAGAAATTAACGAAATTAGGGAGTTTAGCGACCAATCACTAAACTCCCTAATTTCTCTAACGCCCCTAACGCCCCTAACGCCCCTATAAAAATTTCTCCACGAATTTCCACAGCACCACGCCACCCGAAACCGAGACATTGAGCGAGTGTTTTGTGCCGAGTTGAGGTATCTCGATTGCCGAGTCGCACATATCCACAACCTCTTGTGCTACACCCTCCACTTCGTTGCCAAAAACAAGGGCATATTTCTCGCCCGAAACAGGCTCGAATTTGTCCAACATCACCGACTCCTTAATCTGCTCTATGGCAACAATTGTATATCCCTCATTTTTAAGTTGTTGCACACACTCTGTGGTGGTCTGAAAATGGCTCCATTCGACCGAAAATTCTGCTCCCAACGAGCTCTTGTGAATCTCCCTCGAAGGGGGTGTTGCGGTGATGCCGCAAAGGGCTATTTTTTCGACTGCAAAGGCATCGCCCGTACGGAAAAAAGCACCCACATTTTGGGCGGAACGAACATTGTCCAAAACTACCACTACGGGCATCTTTTTCATTTGGCGAAACTCCTCGACCGAAGGGCGACCGAGCTCGGCATTGGTTGTCTTTTTCATATCGTAAATCGCTATAATATCGTCATTGCGAGGCTTGGTACAAGCCGTGGCAATCTCCCTTTTTTAGGGGCTTTTAGCCATTAGCCATTAGCCATTAGCTGATTTTTACACTTAAATTTAGTGCAAAAGTAATCATTATTTCAAAAATTTTCACTATTTTTGACCGATTTATACGCACGCATAGGCGAGATGGTTAGAAAAGTTATCATATCGGTAGTGGCTTTGTTGCTCTCATTCAGCGCTTTGGCGCAGAGTGAGAGGCTCTATCTGGATACCGATTTCAACTTCGATTTCGACAATACGGAGTACTCGGGCAGCAACCTTGCTCCTTCGGAAACACTCTTTGGAGTATCGCTTGCGCCTGCGTTGCGCTACGAGTGGAGCGAAAAACATTCGCTTGCGGCAGGAGTCAATATGCAGAAGTGGTTTGGCTCGGTGCGTTTTCTCGATGATATCGACCTGGTGGCATACTACCAATACAAGGATGAGAAGTATGGCGCATTGGCGGGCCTGTTCCGTCGTGATAAGCTCATAGGTCGCTACTCCGAGGCATTTTTCAGCAATGCGTGGTTGGCAAAAAATCGCTTGGTGCAGGGTTTGGCACTCCAATATCACGATCAACACGGCTTTGTCGAGTTGGTTGCCGATTGGAACGGTATGTACTCGCTGGAAACACGAGAGCAGTTCCGCATTCTCTTCTCGGGCGAGGGTTGCTTTGCAAAGGTTATGTATGCAGGAGCATCGGCTCAGTTGCACCACTATGCCAATCGTGCCGATTTTAGCCACAATGTGGTAGATGATGTGGTGATAAACCCATATATCGGTGTAGATTTCAAGGCCTTTTTCGACTTTGATATCCGCCTCGGCTACTTGCAGTCGTTGCAGCAGGATAGAGTTACGGGGGGGGGCTGGCAAACTCCATACGGCACGGAGCTATACTTCCGAATGAGCCGTTGGGGAGTCTTTATCTCGAACAATCTCTTTTTGGGCGACGATTTGATGCCGCTCTACAACTCGGTGGGCAAGGAGGGCACTCTGTATGGCGCAGACCTCTATGCCGGCGATCCGTTCTATCGCACCGAGAATATCATCTACAACCGCACAGGCATAGGTTACGAGCGCAACTTCTGGAAGGAGCGCATAAATGTAAAGGCGGAGTTTGTGCTGAAAACCGACGGCGAGCGATTGTATAATCAGCAGATTATCTCGCTGGCTGTGAACCTTGCGCCAAAATTGTATGACAAAAACAACAAACGAACAAAATAGAATTTTAATCAGCTAATGGCTAATGGCTACCGCTGCGATTAAGCTGAGTGCATAGGCTGCTTGCAGACTTTGCCGAAGCGGAGCAGTGAAGACCAAAGGTCAATGGCTAAAAGCAAAAAGAATTATGGCAACTGAAAATGTTGAAGTAAAGGAGAAATCTTTGAACTTCCTTGAAGAGATTATCGAGGAGTCGATTGCGAATGGTTTGTCGCACGTGCAGACACGATTTCCACCGGAGCCAAACGGCTACCTCCATATTGGACACGCAAAGAGTATCTGCATCAACTTCGGCTTGGCGAAGAAGTATGGCGGTAAGTGTAACCTCCGCTTCGACGATACCAACCCTGTAAAGGAGGATACCGAGTATGTAGATTCGATTAAGCGAGATATCAAGTGGCTCGGCTTCGATTGGGCAATCGAGCGTTATGCATCGGACTACTTCGACCAGCTCTACGATTGGGCAATCGTGCTTATCAAGAAGGGCTTGGCGTATGTCGATGACCAGACCCAGGAGGAGATTCGCCTCAATCGTGGTACCGTTTCGGAGCCCGGTAAGCCGTCGCCTTGGCGTGACCGCTCGGTAGAGGAGAACTTGGACTTGTTCGAGCGTATGCGTGCCGGCGAGTTCGAGGATGGCGCAAAGGTATTGCGTGCAAAGATTGATATGGCGCACCCTAATATGCTCTTCCGTGACCCTATTATGTACCGTATCTTGCACACCGACCACCACCGTACAGGCAACAAGTGGTGTATCTACCCGATGTACGACTATGCTCACGGTCAGAGCGACTCGATCGAGCAGATTTCGCACTCGATTTGTACTTTGGAGTTCGATGTTCACCGCCCATTGTACGATTGGTTCATCGAGGCGTTGGAGATCTATCCATCGCACCAATACGAGTTTGCTCGTTTGAACTTGACCTATACAATGATGTCGAAGCGTAACCTTTTGAAGCTCGTTCAGGAGGGTGCAGTATCGGGCTGGGATGACCCACGAATGCCGACTATCTGTGCTTTGCGTCGTAAGGGTTACACCCCTGCTTCGGTGCGTGCATTTGCCGAGATGGTGGGCGTTGCAAAGCGTGATAATGTAATCGACTTGGGCAAGATGGAGTACTGCGTGCGTGAGGACTTAAACAAGGTTGCCGAGCGTCGTATGGCAGTTTTGAACCCTCTCAAAGTTGTTATCACAAATTGGGAGGAGGGTAAGGTCGAGATGCGTAAGGCTGTCAATAACCCAGAGAACGAGGAGGCAGGTATGCGTGAGGTGCCATTCTCGAAGGTACTCTACATCGAGCGTGATGACTTTATGGAGAATCCTCCAAAGAAATATTTCCGCCTTTCGCCAGGAAACGAGGTGCGTTTGCGCTACTCGTACCTTATCAAGTGCGACGAGGTTATCAAAGACGAGGAGGGCAATATCGTTGAGTTGCACTGCTCGTATGACCCTATGTCGGGCGAGGGCTCGTCGAGCGACGGTCGTCGTGTAAAGGGCGTTATCCACTGGGTATCGGCAGAGCACGCAGTTGAGGCAGAGGTTCGCTTGTATAACCCATTGTTCAAGACCGAGGATCCATACGATACTTCGGAGGGTCAGACCTCTTGGCAGGATAACCTCAACCCTGAGTCGTTGGTTGTTACAAAGGGCTACTTGGAGCCGGCATTGAAGGATGCACCAATCGGCACAACCTATCAGTTCGAGCGTGTGGGCTACTTCTGCCCTGATACCGACTCGACTGCCGAGCACTTGGTATTCAACCGCACCGTAACCTTGAAGGACTCGTGGGCGAAGATTAACAAATAGTCGAGATTTTAGACAAACCTATAAGGCGATGAAGAGAATTGTCGTTGTGATAATGTTGCTCCTTGCAGTCGGCGTTGCGTCGGCTCGCAAGGGTGGTGCATCATTCCCGTTTGACCCGAAGGAGGCAATGTTGGTGTCGCATCCCGACAACAAGATGACTCATTGCGCTTCAACCGTAATTCGCAAGAACGGAGATGTGTTTGTAGGTCAGATTCGTGATCAGAAGAACAACCACGAAGATCCGAAGAACAATACCATCGAGGTTGCAATCAGTAAATTCAACCTCCGCAATCTTCGTTCGGAGAGGGTTTTTCACACGACGGTTGTGCGTGCGGGTGGTCAAGTCGGAAACTTTAAGCAGGCAGATGGGGTACCTCCATACGACACTTTTCTCTTCGATGCAGGCGATAAGATTCGTTGTCTCTTCTTTGGTTTTGGCGACTGCTGGCAGTTGATGGCGGTGGATATGGACCCAAAGAGTTGCAAGTTTGATAACGATGTCAAGCAGACAACACTGACCTATACTGCGAACGGAACGAAGATTACCGTGCCGATGACGGCAGAGGGTTTCCGTAAGTTCTACGAGGATATAGGCGTTACGAACTTTAACAAATACGAGCGTCCTATCCCCGATAAGAAGTTTACCCGTATCGGAGAGTGGTACTACAGCGTGATTGGTAACTGGTGCTGTCGAGGCTCGATACCTACGGTGGTTCGTACCAAAGACGCTATCAACTTTGAGGTGCTGTTTACCTGTCCGGAGTATGTGTGGGGCGCAGCCGAGACGGCAATGGCTATCCATAATGACCGCTGTTATATCATTGCTCGCACGGCACGACCAAGCGAGAAGAGTAGGCGAGGTGTCTATATGGGTTGCTATTCGCTGAAGAGTGGCGAGTGCTTGCGCAAACCGTATAAGATTGGTTCGGTGGAGTCACGCCCGGATATGCTCTGCTACAAGGGTAAGGTCTATGCGATGTACAATACCGACCCTTCGTACATCAACGATGAGGGCAAGAAGGTCTATCGTAGTCGTGTTCGCATTGCAGAACTGCTCGAAGATGGCTCGGTGTTGAGGGCGTGGGAAATCTCCTCGCCAAAGAGCATTCAGTACTACTGTATGAACGAGCACAAGGGTAAGGCGTACCTCACATTTGGTGAGGATCGCTTCCTTCGTGCCAAGTCTTACAAGGGTAGTATTGCCTTTACAAAATTGAATTTGGAATAGTGAAATTTCGTACCGAGATAGAGATTGTAAAGATTGCGGAGGGCATAGATCATACAGATAAGGTCTTTGCGCTCGGCTCCTGCTTTGCCGAAAATATCTTGGAGCGATTGGCGAAGGCAAAATTCTCGGTTACGACAAACCCTTTCGGGGTATTGTTTAACCCATTGTCGATTGCGAATGCAATTGAGAGATTAGACAACACGAGGGCGTTTGGTGTGTGCGACATAAAGGCGGGCAGAGAGAACTTCTTCTCGTTCGATGCCCACTCGTCGCTCGATGGCAAAACGCAGACCGAGGCGTTTGCCAACCTCAATAGAGCAGTGGCGCAAGGCTCGAAGGCTCTGCACGATGCCGATTGGGTGATTTTGACCTTTGGCACTGCGTGGATATACGAAAAGGAGGGTAGAGTAGTGGCGAATTGCCACAAACAGCCCGCTTCGCAGTTCGAACGCAGACGCTTGTCGGTGGCGGAGATAGTCGAGCGATACGATGCACTCTTCGAGGGCGTTTTGCGAGAAAAGAAGGTCGTTTTGACCGTTAGCCCTGTGCGCCATATTGGCGACGGCTTGCAGGAGAATAGTGTGAGCAAGGCGACACTACGCTTGGCGGTCGAGGAGTTGGTGACGAAGCACGAAAATGCCCACTACTTTCCGTCATACGAGATTTTGATTGACGATCTGCGTGACTATCGCTACTACGCCGAGGATCTGGCGCATCCGTCGAAGGTTGCGGTCGATTATGTGTGGGAGCGATTTTGCGAGGCTATGCTCTCGACGAAGGCGCAGGAACTACTGCCGAAGATAGAGCAGATTGTGGCGGCTGCCGAGCATCGCCCATTCAACCCCGAAGGCGAGGAGCATAAGGCGTTTTGCCGTAAGATGTTGGAGAGGATGAAGGCACTGCCTGAGATAGATTTTTCGCTCGAAAAGAGTGTGTTTGAGAGATATTTATGAAAATTGCGAGATATATAGTGTTGATTTTGGCGGTGTGTGCTGTGGCTTTTGCCGATGCACAACCTCGCTTTGTGGTGAATATAGTGGTGAGCGGTCTGCGCCAGGGCGATATCCATCGCTACCAGAAGAATTTTGGCAAGGATGGCTTCTTGCGCCTTCGTAGCGAGGGTGTGGAGTTTACCGAGTGCTATGCCGACTACGCTCCGACAACCTCGGAGGCGGGTTTGGCAACCCTCGCAACGGGAACTGCTCCTGCCTCACACGGCATATTCTCGTCGGTGCTTTTCGACCGCACATCGAATAAGGAGGTGGCTCTCTGCCACAAACCTCTGCCCGAGCAGTCAGGGCTTGTGCGTAAGGAGGTCGAGGAGCGATTTACCACACAGCACTTTTCGACTCAAACCTTCTCCGAGGCGGTACTCTCGTCGTCGGAGCGCAATAGAGCCGTTACAATAGCCCACAACCCTCTCTCGGCAATGATTTTGGCAGGCCGTAAGGGTGAGTGCTATTGGCTCAACGATAGCGGTCGCTGGACTTCGGCAGATTGCTATATGGCGGAGTTGCCATTGTGGGTGCGCACCTACAATAAAGACGATATGAACAGGGTGTTCGCAACGGATAGCTGGTATGGTCGCTATACCCGAGATTACTATCGCAACGGTCGTGCTACCGATATCACAATCTACGAAAAGGATAACACAAAGCGAGTTCGTTCGCAACGCAAGGTGTCGGATAGTTGGGTTAAGAATTTGCTCTCGATGCCGTCGGGCAACTTGGCAATCTTCGAGTTTGCAAAGCGTGCGGTCAGTGCGCTCCTTCCGCTCCATATCGAGGATGAGTGCAAGGTGCTGAATATCTGCCTCGATGTTCCTCGAACTGTGGCGGAGCGATATGGCACCGACTCTATCGAGTACGAGGATATGCTCTACTCGTTGGATGCCTCGTTGGCAGAGTTTTTGACCTTCCTCTATGCGCAGTTGCCTTCACGCAACGATGTGGCGGTGGTGCTCACTTCGGATAGCGGAATAAGCCCTTCGCAGATGGACAATAACGACCATTTGCGCTTCAATACTCGCCAGTTCGAGGTTATAATGAACGCCTTTTTGAGCGCACGATACGGACAAGATAGTTGGGTGTTGGGTTACACCGACGGCTCGTTGTATCTCAATCACGATGTAGTCTATCGCCACAAAAAGAGCCTTGCCGAGGTGCAGAACGAGGTGGCAAACTTCGCTTTGCAGTACCGAGGTGTGGCTGCGGCTACTACCGCTACGGCTATGCGCTCGACGCAGTTTGCAAAGGGCGTGGTGGCATTGGCTCAAAATGGATATAACCCTCGTCGTTCGGGAGATGTGATAATTGTGCTTGACCCCGAGCGCATAGAGTTGGACTCGAAGCGTGTGGCGATGTCGGGCTCGGCATATAACTACGACCGCCATATTCCGTTTGTGGTTAGTGGCGCAGGCTTGGCTCCACAGCAGGTGGCAGAGCGTGTGTCGAACGAGCAGATTGCTCCGACACTTGCCGCTTTGATGGGTGTGGAACGCCCTCAATGCTCCGATTCGGAGGTGATAATAATTAAGTAGAGAGTTATGATTAAAGACAACATACAGGAGGAGATTATCGAGGAGTTCTCGATGTTTGACGATTGGTTGGATAAGTACGACTACCTCATCTCGTTGAGCGAGTCGCTGCCCGTAATCGCACCGGAACACAAAACCGACGAGTATATCATCGAGGGTTGTCAATCGAGAGTGTGGGTTGATGCTCGATTGGAAGAGGGTAAAATCTACTACTCGGCAGATAGCGATGCCATAATAATCAAGGGTTTGCTGGCGTTGTTGATTCGTGCAATGGGCGGTCGCACACCTCAGGAGGTGGTAGATTTGGAGCTCTATTTTATCGATGCAATAGGTTTGAAGGAGAACCTTTCGCCAACACGAGGAAATGGACTTCTTGCCACAATCAAGCAGATGCGACTCTACGCTATTGCATTTGCACAAAAATAGCAAAATCGTTCTGGCGGGTAAATTTTGCACCTTGCTTGTGTCGTAAATGCTCACATACAGTTTAGTATGCTCCGCTTTCCGTCACTGCGCAACGCACAAAATTTCCACCACCATTTACGATTTTCAGGTTATAGTAGAATAAGAAAAAAATAAAATTGTCAATTATCAATTGTCAATTATCAATTAAAATATGATGACACCGGAAGAGATACTGCGAGTTGAAAAAGATATAATACTGACACTTAAAAATGTCTACGATCCCGAGATACCGGTAAATATTTACGACTTGGGATTGATCTACGAGATAGACTACGACCCATCGGGCGAGGCGACTATCCGTATGACCTTGACCGCACCGAACTGCCCTATGGCGGATATGTTGGTCGAGGATGTCAATACGCAGGTGGCAAAGGTACAGGGCGTGGAGAAGGTGAATGTTATCCTTGTCTTCGAACCTGCGTGGGATAAGTCGATGATGAGCGAGGAGGCCCTCCTCGAACTTAATCTGCTATAAAAATAGCCATTTAACCACTTGAAATGTCTGCTCCTTCCTCCATACAAGCCGAGTCGCAGAGGGCGTGCGCCAAGGAGTTGGCGGCACTCGACCGCTCGTATCGCCGTGAGGTTATGGCGCAGCTGTGCTTCGACAGAATAGCACAAAAGCAGGAGTTTCTGATAGATAAATTTCACACCACCGACGATTGGAACGAAACGGCATATCTTATGCTGTTGCGCTCGCTCGATATCAAGGAAAATCGCTCCTCATACGAGCGTTTGGCGAAGGTATTGCCATATCGCTACTTTGCAAAAGTGGGCTATCAACGCCAAACAGTCGAGGCTCTGTTGCTCGGCTCGTCGGGTCTGCTCTCACGCCTGTCGGAGGTCTTCGAGGAGAGCAAAGAGATTGCCGAACTGCGGGAGATTTACAACTACGACGCCCATAAATTCGGCTTGGAGCAGATGGCGATTAGTGATTGGCAACTCACAGGCCATATTGGCGATAATCATCCTGTAATCAGACTGTTGCAATTAGCGGATATCATCTCTCAGCACGAACATCTGCTCAACGATATCCTCTCGTGTCGCACACGCACCGATGTCGAAAAACTCTTTTGCAATACCTCCGTTCCTCGTTGGGCTGCACGCTTTCTCTCCGAGGAGGGGTACAAAGGCGCAATCTCTCGCACAAAGGCGCAGATGCTCGGCATAAATGTCGTTGCGCAACTGCAAATTTTCTACTCCGAATATACTATGCGCACCGACCTCGACTCTCGTGGTATCGAACTGCTCGAACAACTCCCTGCCGAGAGCAACCTCTTTATCAATCGTTGGCAGAAACTCGGCATCAAACCCGAAAACGCTCTCGAATCGCAAGCCCTCCTTCAACTCACCAAGGAGTATTGCAGCCATTTACGCTGCGATAAGTGCCCATTTAGGCGTTATGTCGACTCCGAATAGCGGACTCCCTAAAATACATTTGTATTTTCGGGATAATTTTCTTATCTTTGGAGCGTTTATAGAGTAAAACGAAAAATACAACAAACAAATATGAGTGCATTAACAAGTATAATCAAGTTTTTATTCGGCAGCAAGGCGGACAAGGATCGCAAAGAGATTATGCCTTATGTCGAGAAGATTAAGGCTATCTACCCATCTATCGAGGCGTTGTCGAACGACGAGTTGCGTGAGCGTAGCGCAGCATTGCGTAAGCGCATAGCAGACTTTATCGCTGCTGACGAGGCACATATCGTGGAGCAGAAGGCAAAGTTGGAGGATTTGAATATCTCACTCTCGGAGAAGGAGAAGATTTCGAAGGATATCGACCAGACCGTAAAGCGTATTGACGACAAAATCGAGCAGGTTCTCGACGAGATTTTGCCAGAGGCGTTTGCCATTATGAAGGATACGGCTCGCCGTTTTGCGCAGAACGATGTGGTGGAGGTTACAGCAAATGAGTTCGACCGCAACCTCGCAGCCAAGAAGGATTTCGTAAATATCGAGGGCGACAAGGCTATCTACTCGACCCATTGGACCGCAGGTGGCAACGACATCAAGTGGGATATGATTCACTACGATGTGCAGTTGTTTGGTGGCGTGGTGTTGCACAAGGGTAAGATTGCCGAGATGGCTACCGGTGAGGGTAAGACCCTCGTGGCGACATTGCCTGTGTTCTTGAACGCATTGGCAGGTAAGGGTGTCCATATGGTAACCGTGAATGACTACCTCGCAAAGCGTGATGCCGAGTGGATGGGTCCTATGTATCAGTTCCACGGCTTGTCGGTTGATTGTATCGACTCGCACCAGCCAAACTCGGAGGAGCGTCGCAATGCATACCTTGCAGATATCACCTTCGGTACAAACAACGAGTACGGTTTCGACTACTTGCGTGACAATATGGCGTCGTCGCCATCCGACTTGGTGCAGCGCAAGCACCACTTTGCTATTGTCGATGAGGTCGACTCGGTATTGATTGACGATGCTCGTACTCCGCTCATCATTTCGGGTCCTGTACCAAAGGGCGAGGATCAACTCTTCGAGGAGTATCGCCCTTCGATTGAGTTCCTCTACGGCTTGCAGCGTGACTTTGTTACCAACTTGGTTGCCGAGGCTCGTAAGCTGGCTACCGAGGGCAAGATGGAGGAGTGCGGACTCTTGACCTTCCGTGCATACAAGGGCCTTCCAAAGTATAAGCCATTGATTAAGTTCCTCTCGGAGCCTGGTATCAAGGTGCAGATGCAGAAGACCGAGAATATCTATATGGCGGACAACAACCGCCGTATGCCTGAGATTACCGATGAGTTGTTCTTCGTTATCGACGAGAAGATGAACTCTATCGAGCTTACCGACAAGGGCCACGAGGCGTTGTCGAAGCGTGTTGGCGAGGATGGCTTCTTCGTGTTGCCTGATGTGGGTGCCGAGATTGCCGAGTTGGAGCAGCAGGAGCTCTCGTTGGAGGAGAAGGCACAGAAGAAAGATGAACTCTTAAATGATTACTCGGTTCGCTCGGAGCGAGTACATACAGTAAATCAGTTGCTCAAAGCCTACGCAATGTTCGAGAAGGATGTTGAGTATGTCGTAATGGATAACAAGGTTAAGATTGTCGATGAGCAGACAGGCCGTATTCTTGACGGTCGTCGCTACTCTGATGGTTTGCACCAGGCTATCGAGGCGAAGGAGCGAGTGAAGGTCGAGGCGGCAACGCAGACCTTTGCAACCATCACCTTGCAGAACTACTTCCGTATGTACCACAAGTTGGGCGGTATGACCGGTACTGCCGAGACCGAGGCATCGGAGTTCTGGAACATCTACAAGTTGGATGTTGTGGTAATCCCTACCAATCGCCCAATCTTGCGTAACGACTACGACGATATCCTCTATAAGACCAAGCGAGAGAAGTACAATGCCGTAATTGCGGAGGTTGTACGCCTTGTAGGCGAGGGTCGCCCTGTCTTGGTTGGTACTACTTCGGTCGAGATTTCGGAGTTGCTCAGCCGAATGTTGAAGATTAGAGGTATCAAGCACAATGTATTGAATGCAAAGCACCACGCCCAGGAGGCGCAGGTTGTTGCCGAGGCGGGTCGTCCGGGTCAGGTAACAATCGCAACCAATATGGCAGGTCGTGGTACCGATATTAAACTTACCGAGGAGGTTAAGGCCGCTGGCGGTCTTGCAATCATCGGTACAGAGCGCCACGAGAGCCGTCGTGTAGACCGTCAGTTGCGAGGTCGAAGCGGTCGTCAGGGTGATCCGGGCTCGTCGCAGTTCTTCGTATCGTTCGAGGACGACTTGTTGCGCTTGTTCGGCTCGGAGCGTATCGCTGCTATGATGGATAGAATGGGCATCCAGGAGGGTGAGTCTATTCAGGCCGGTATGATGTCGAGCGCAGTGGAGCGTGCGCAGAAGAAGGTCGAGGAGAATAACTTCGGTATTCGTAAGCGATTGTTGGAGTACGACGATGTGATGAACTCGCAGCGTGAGGTTATCTACACCCGTCGTCGCAATGCGTTGTATGGCGAGCGTGTCGAGATTGACCTCAATAATGCGATGTACGACTATGTCGAGGCATTCTTGAATGAGCACGAGGATTACGAGTTCGAGGAGTTCTCGTTCGACTTGATTCGTGAGGTTGGCTTGCAGCCATCGTTCGACGAGGCGAAATATAAGAAGGCTCGTCGTGAGGAGTTGGCAGAGTTGCTTGTTGCCGATTTGCAGGCATTGGTGGCTCGTCGTGCCAAGGCGGTTGCCGATACGGTACGCCCTGTGATGACCAAAATTTACGAGGATCGCAAGGATAACCTCTCGGATAAGATGTACTTCCCGCTTACCAACGGACACCTCGGCTACAATGTGCCTGTCGAGTTGCAGAAGTGCAAGGATACCGATGGTGCAGAGATATACCGAGTATTCTCGAAGGTGGTGATGTTTACCACCATCGACGACGCTTGGCGTGAGCACTTGCGTGAGATGGATGAGTTGCGCCACAGTGTGCAGAATGCTTCGTATGAGCAGAAGGATCCGCTTTTGATCTACAAGTTCGAGTCGTTTGGCTTGTTCGAGAAGATGTTGCAGAAGGTTAATCGTGAGGTTGTATCTATCTTGTGCAAGGCTTATATCCCTGTGCAGCAGCAAAATCAGGAGTCGTTGGAGCGTGCAAGACAGAACAAGGCAAAGGTCGATGTAAATAAGTTGCAGGCATCCCGTATGGCGGCAGCGGCAGCAGCAGGTCAGGGCGACAAGTCGAAGCCGGCACCTATCCAGGTAGAGAAGAAGGTAGGACGCAACGAGCCTTGCCCTTGCGGTAGCGGTAAGAAGTATAAACACTGTCACGGAAGATAGTTATGGGAGCATACGCAGAGGAGAAACAGCGACAATTGGATATTCGCTACTTGAAGATGGCACGCATTTGGGCGGAGAACTCATACTGCGTACGCCGTCAGGTGGGTGCGCTTATCGTTAAGGATAAGATGATTATCTCGGATGGCTACAATGGCACACCGTCGGGCTTCGAGAATATCTGCGAGAACGATATGGGTACAACCAAACCATATGTTCTTCACGCCGAGGCGAACGCTATCACGAAGGTTGCAAAGTCGGCAAATAACTGCGACGGAGGAACGCTCTATGTTACGACCTCGCCGTGTATGGAGTGCTCGAAACTGATTATTCAGGCGGGTATCAAACGAGTGGTATTTTCGGAGAAGTATCACAACACCGAGGGCTTGGATATCCTCTCGAAGGTAGGCGTGGAGTTGGTACACCTTCCGATTGAGTGAGTAATTGAGGTTATAGCTATTGGCGTTAGCTGATAAGAAAAAGCTAATGGCTAATGGCTAAAAGCTAATGGCTAAATTTTTACACAAACATATTTTCTAACTAATTAAAACACAAAATTATGAGCTTCTTAACAAATGAGAAATTGACCATCGTCGGCGCAGCCGGTATGATTGGTTCGAACATGGCGCAGTGCGCTATGATGATGAAGTTGTCGTCGAACATCTGCCTTTACGACCCATTTGCTCCTGCATTGGAGGGTGTAGCAGAGGAGTTGTTCCACTGTGGTTTCGACGGCATCAACCTCACCTTTACCTCGGATATCAAGGAGGCTTTGACCGATGCTAAGTATGTAGTATCGTCGGGTGGTGCTGCTCGTAAGGCAGGTATGACCCGTGAGGATTTGTTGAAGGGTAACGCAGAGATCGCTGCCGAGTTCGGTAAGAACATCAAGCAGTACTGCCCAGATGTAAAGCACATCGTTGTTATCTTCAACCCTGCTGATATCACAGGTCTTATCACTTTGATCTATGCAGGTGTTAAGCCTTCGCAGGTTACTACTCTTGCTGCTCTCGACTCTACTCGTCTTCGCAGCGAGTTGGCTAAGTACTTGAAGGTTTCGGCTGACAAGGTTGTAAACCCTCGTACCTATGGTGGTCACGGCGAGCAGATGGCAGTGTTTGCATCGACTACTACTGTTGATGGCACTCCACTCACCGACATCATCGGCACCGAGCGTATGCCACAGGCTGATTGGGATGCACTCCGTCAGCGTGTAATCCAGGGTGGTAAGAACATCATCGACCTCCGTGGTCGTTCGTCGTTCCAGAGCCCTGCTCTCGTATCTATCCAGATGATTGCAGCTGCTATGGGTGGCGAGGCATTCCGTTGGCCAGCAGGTTGTTATGTAAACAACGACGAGTTTAAGAACATTATGATGGCTATGGAGACCAAGCTCGACGCTAATGGTGTTGAGGTTCTCCCAGTTCACGGTACTGCTGAGGAGCACGCAACTCTCGTAGAGTCGTATAAGCACCTCTGCGCTCTTCGTGACGAGGTTATTGCGATGGGTGTTATTCCAGCGGTAGAGGAGTGGCATAAGATTAACGAGAATTTGTAGTAAATTGTTTTTACAGGGTGTTTTCTGCGTTACGCTTGCTTTGCAAATGCTCACATACGCCAAAGTATGCTCCGCTTTGCAAAACTTCGCAGGCCTTGAAAACCCTCCTCTAAAAATCAATTTGAATAAATGGGAGGTTGCTGTAAAGCGACCTCCCTTGTTATACCTCACGACTTCTGACAAGAAATTGAGTCGTAATGAATATAGAGAATATAGTGAGTTTAGTGAGTTTAGTATTCCTTCTCTCTAATCTCTCTAAATTCCCTATTCTCCCTATAACCCCTATAACAAAAAAGCCAATGGCTAAAAGCAAAATAGGTCGAATTATCGACCTATTTTGCTTTTGTAATAGAGTAGTCCGTACCTTCGGTGATTTTTGTTTCGGTATAGATGTTGCCCCAACGGTCTATCGCCTCCACCTTAATCTTGGCATCCTTATTCTTCAACTTGTATTGGTACATATGGTAGCACTCATCTCGTGCTCCACCCGTGCTATCGCTCAATCCTAATAGTCCGAGCATCAATCCCGTAACATAGGTGTCGTTGCTGGTGGCAATTTTTGGCGTATATGGCGACTCCCACGAGCCGTCGCCCGTGAAGCCTGCGAGTGTAGGTCGACGCACATACGGCACCTTTGTCATATTGCCCGAATATACGCCATCCTCATAGACCTTAACACTCCATCCGCTATCGGCAAAGTAGATATTTGCCAAGAGCGTATCCTCGCTGAAATTGAAAGCGTAGTAACCCTTTGTTGCAGAGCTATCGCCCGCAGTCTTTGCTGCTCCCGTAATTGCGTTGCCTCGATATAGGCGCATCTGGTGCGAACGCTCGTTCATTCCATCGTGGTAACCGATATGGTACCAATCGGACAACTCTTTACCTTCGCCCACAAATACTCCATATCCGCAAGGTGCGCCGTCACCACACAGATTTGTTTTCCACCACGCTCCGCATATCGCACCCATTACATGCTCTTCGAGATTGGTGTAAGGCGAACCCTCCTTTGCATACTCATAGTTCCACACAAAGTGGCGGTGTCCCGAGATTATGTGCATCTTAGGGAAGGTGTTGAGCAATTCCAAAACCGCAGGGGTGTTGTAGAGAGTGTTATCCTTCATCATCGGGATATGCACACAGAATAGCACGGTGTGATCCTTTGGTACGAGTGCCAAGTCCTGCTTCAACCACTCCAACTGCGAGTCGAGAAAACCGAGTTTTACACTCTGCGCAGTGTTGCTTGTGTAGATGATGTTGCGCATACCTATAATATGAACATCTCCTCGGTTGAAAGAGTAGTTTACAGGTCCGAAAACCTCCTCGTGCTCACGCTGTGCCACCAAATTGTAGGATGAGTTGTACTCATCGGGGAAGATTGGTCGTGCCGAGTTGTAGAAGGTGCAGTCGTGATTACCCATCACATGGAATACAGGCATACCCACCTGCGAAACGGAGAAACCATCTCTCATAGGTATTCTGAGATGACCTCGGTTCGACGATGTGCCGTTCGAGATGATGTCGCCCAAGGTTATGCCGTAGCAAGGTATTGTTTGCGATAGCTCGTCGCAATGTGTCTTAATGCCTGGAACTGCCTCATTGTAGAAGCGATTGAGTGAGGCATCGCCCGATACCTGAGGGTCGCCAAAGGTGAAGAGCGCAAACTTCTCCTCCTTGCCACCTGCAAGAGGTGTGAGCGTAAAGTCGTACTGCTGGGTGTCGCTCGGATACTTCTTGAAGAAGCACGCCTCGCCATTCTCGCCAATAGGTACCTCGTACTCGGAAGGTATGGTTATGTATATATAATATGTATCTTTCGATATATCAATTGAATAGTAACCTCGCTCGTCGGTTGTAACGATTGTGAAACCGTCGCTTACGGGTACATCCTTAATCGGGTTGCCACTGCTATCTTTCACATATCCGAAGATTGTGTTGTAGCGGATAATTAGGCTCTCTTCGACACCCACGAAAGGCGCTATTGCGCTCTCTGTGCCCGCCTTGTAGGTTATAGGGTCGAACTCTCGCACTACACCACGCTTTACAGGGGTTGTAGGTCGCCAGATGCATACCATCTTCTTGCCCGAAGGCTCTATGAGCTCTATTTTGCAGTTGCCCGCTTCGCCCGCAGGTAGAGCGATATGAAGCGGCTCGGTTGTGGCGATAGGGAGTACGAAATTGTCTGGCAATGAGTATGTTATCGAACTGCTACACCCCTTGTTTGGCGAGATTGAAGCGGTCGAACAATCGACATTGAATATGCCTGCGAGAGGTTTGCCCGAGGTCGATGTTACGATAACCCTTTCGAGTTGTATGCCTTCTTTCTCGGCCTTAATCGGCAGGCGCAAAACGCCTGCAAGGTGGGATAATACGACGGTTTCGCCCAAGTTTGTCGCATATCCGCACATCGGAGCGCTCTCGCTTGCAAAGGAGCCCTTGGCGTAGCTCTGCTCGGCAGGGAAGAGCACCTTCGGAAAGTCGGCAGAGCTGGCGGAAGTGTAGGGATATGTAATGTAGTATGGCGAGTGGAGCGATGGGCTTACGCTGAACTCTGCACACGCCTTGTTCGATGCGTCAATCTCCGCCTCGGCGGAGCATACTCCGTTGATTGCGATTTTGTCGCCCTCGCTCCAATATACGGGGTAGGTGTCGCCCGACTTGTCGCCCAACGATGTTCTGCTTTGCTCCAACGATATTGTCAGCGTCAGAGACTCCTCACTATGTGGTATGCTATCGCCAAAATAGTCGATGCAACCCGACAAGAGCAGGGTTGCTACTACTATTATATATGGGTAAAATCTTCTCATTCTCCTCAATTATTAGTTCTCCTTACGCCACATCTTATCACCCAGGTAGAAGTAGAGCGTGCCGTAGGAGTAGCGACCTGTCTGCGCTCCTCGGTCGAATGTTATCCAGAGGTAACGCTCGTAATTGCCGTATGGGATAGGTACGATTGTAGGCCAACCACGGAAACCTCCGTTGGCATACTGCTGCTGGAAAGTGCCTTCGTAGCGGAGAGTAGGGTAGTCATATATATAATAGGTGGTGCCGGGTCCGCCACTCAAAACATAGCGACGACCGCCTACGGTGGTGATACGCAAACCTGTGTTGTTGTTCTTTGGCGACTCGGCAATCATCTCGTATGGACCATTCCAATTCTCACTTTCGCAGAGGAAGGTGGTCCAAGATTTGTTCTTCATTGCGCAATATGCCAATCGCCACTTCTTCGCCTCGCTGTCGTAGAAGAAGTCGGGGTCTTCGGTGCCCTTATGCTTTGCTCGGGAGTAGTTGTGCGGAAAATCCAACTCCTTGCACTCCAAGAAGTGCATTCCGTGCAGAATGTCGCTCTTTGTCGAGCAGTAGGCGAGGATGTGAGTGTCGGCGTGGGTGGTTGTCATCACCAGATATTCGCCCTTTGCTTCGTCATAAACAACCTTTGTGGCGTGGAAACCGTAGATTTTGCCATCGCCCTTACCGAAGAAGAGTGCGCCCTCCAACTTCAACTCGTAGGAGTCGATATCGAGCGAATAGACACCCTGATAAGAATCTCTAATCTGCTCGAAACCTCGGGTAGTGAAGCATACATATAATTTTCCGTCACGAATAAGCGGAGTGCCATCGGTTGTCTGCACAATTTGAGGGTCTGCCTGCCCCGTACCGCAAGAGAGAATGCTCTGCGCCTTGTGGAGTAGAACCTCGCCATTTTTAGGCAACGAAACATATACTCCGAACGAATCTTTTATGCAACTGTCGATTGCTCGCTTGTCGTGCGCAATGCTGTATAACAACTTCGCCACACCATTGTCGTAGAGACGGAAAATGTGGAAGCGCATACCCGTGTATTGTGCTCGCAATGAGATACTTTTGCCCTTTTCAGTTGTCGCTTCGGCAAGAATTTTTTCCTCTCCGTTTTGCTCCAAAACCGAGATGATTTTACCCTCTCGGTAGATGGTTTTTACCACCTCGCCTTTGCCGTTGTTGGGGTAGAATGCGATGCCGACCTCCTCGCCTTTGCCCACCTCGGAGAAGGTCACTTCGTAGCCGAGATATGGGTGAAATGCGCCAACTCGGAGTATTGCCGACGAGCCTTCGTTGCCGGCTTTGACGAGGAGTGTGCGACCATCTTGTGTGAGTTTTGGCGCAACCGTGCTACGCTCGACGACAATGTTTGCCGAGTTCTCCAAAAAGAGCTCTGTACCCTCCATATTTATCTGACTCATAACCTTTTGCGAGTTGTAGAAGTTGCGCACAAAAGATTGTCGCACAAAGGTCATATCGTTGAGATTGACCTCTCGCTGCGGAGTCTGTGCCGAAGCCGAAATAGCCAAAAATGCAACCAGCGAAAGCAGGGTTGTAAGTCGAAGTTTCATATATGTTTTAGGTTTATATCTGCAAAGGTAGTAAAAAACTTAAATCGATACAACAGTATCGAGCATTTTGTCGTGCTCCTCGGAAGGCAGTTCTTCCACAATCTGGCACGGATAGCATACGCCAATGGTGTAAGCTCGGAAACTGTTGAGCGATAGGTATTTATCGTAAAAACCTTTGCCTCGGCCAAGGCGTGCTCCGTGGCGTGTAAAGGCTACGCCGGGCACCACCATAACATCGATTTCAGCGGGGTCGATGGGTGTGGTGGCAAGAGGCTCCATAATGCCGAATGCACCGACTTCGACACCTTCGGAGATGTCATAAAAATTCATCACTTCGCCTTCGATGCGAGGCGTGACCACTCGCTTGTTTTGGAGCAAAAGTTGCTCGATGAAGTCGGCTGTTTGAGGCTCGTCGGGCAGAGCAACAAAGAGTGCAACGACCGAGGCCTGTTTAATCTGCTCCAAGGAGGCTATTTTGCTGAAAATCTGCGAGGAAAGCGCACTTCGCTCCTCGGCAGAGAGCTTTGCAATTTCGGCTCTTACGGCTCGACGCACCGTGCGTTTGTCGCTCAAAATCATAAAAACATTGTTTTTAGAGGTAAAAAATCGTCAAAAAGTATTGTTATTCCGCAAACAATGACTATCTTTGTAGTTAGGTATGCGTGCGTGTGCGTGCATCGAATGCAAACGACAGAACAAACTTTTCACAAATATACACAAATCTTAAATTTAATTAAAATTATGGGCTGTTTTTTAACTAATTCATCTCTCGGAAGAAAGTTGGTGATGAGCATCTCGGGTTGTTTCCTCGTGCTTTTCATTCTCTTCCACATGTCAATGAACATCGCCGCAATCTTCTCGGCAGATGCTTACAACACGATTTGCTCCCTCTTGGGTGCTAATTGGTACGCATTGATTGCTACCGCTATCTTGGCTGGTGGCGTATTCGTTCACTTTGCTTACGCATTCTGGCTCACTTGGCAGAATCGTCAGGCTCGTGGTAATGTTCGCTACGCTATTACCGTAAAGGAGAAGGGTGTAGATTGGGCATCGAAGAATATGCTCCTCTTGGGCGTAATCGTTATTCTTGGTTTGTTGCTCCACCTTGCACACTTCTGGTCGAAGATGCAGTTGCAGGAGTTGCTCGGCAACCACGAGAACTGCCTTGGTCTTGCTGTAACCGATGGCGCAGCACTCATCCAGTACACCTTCTCGAAGTGGTACAATGTTGCTCTCTATGTAGTGTGGTTGGCAGCTTTGTGGTTCCACCTCTCGCACGGCGTTTGGTCGATGGTTCAGACCGTAGGTTGGGCTAACGATACTTGGTATCCACGCTTGAAGTGCCTCTCGACAATCGTTGCTACGCTCATCTGTGGCGGCTTCGCAGCTGTTGTAGTATGGTTCTATGTTCAGCACCTTTTGACCGTATGCCCTTGCTGCTAATCGGGGAGTAGCGATTTGACTATTTAGAAAAATAACAAAATTTATAAAAATATGGCTTTCAAATTAGATTCCAAAATTCCTGCTGGTGAGTTGGCTCAGAAGTGGAGCAACCACAAGGCGGCTATCAAGGTTGTTAGCCCTGCTAACAAGCGTAAGTTGGATATTATCGTTGTAGGTACTGGTCTTGGTGGTGCGAGTGCAGCTGCTTCGCTTGGTGAGCTCGGCTACAATGTAAAGGTGTTCTGCATTCAGGACTCGCCACGCCGTGCGCACTCTATCGCAGCACAGGGTGGTATCAACGCAGCAAAGAACTATCAGAATGATAACGACTCGGTATACCGTTTGTTCTACGATACAATCAAGGGTGGTGACTACCGTGCTCGTGAGGCAAATGTTTATCGTTTGGCAGAGGTTTCTAACCTCATTATCGACCAGTGTGTAGCTCAGGGTGTTCCTTTCGCTCGTGAGTACGGCGGCTTGTTGGCTAACCGTTCGTTCGGTGGTGCGCAGGTATCTCGTACCTTCTATGCTCGTGGTCAGACCGGTCAGCAGCTCTTGCTCGGTGCTTACGCAGCATTGAACAAGGAGATTGCAGCAGGCTCGGTTAAGTCATACACTCGTCACGAGATGCTCGATGTTGTTGTCGAGAATGGCGAGGCAGTAGGTATCATCGCTCGTAACCTCGTAACAGGTGAGATCGAGCGTCACGGTGCTCACGCAGTAGTTATCGCTACCGGTGGTTACGGAAATGTATTCTTCCTCTCGACCAACGCTATGGCATCGAACGGCTCGGCAGCATTCCAGTGCTACCGTAAGGGTGCAGGTTTTGCAAACCCTTGCTTCACTCAGATTCACCCAACTTGTATCCCTGTTCACGGCACACAGCAGTCGAAGTTGACCCTTATGTCGGAGTCGTTGCGTAACGATGGCCGTATCTGGGTACCAAAGAAGTTGGAGGATGTTGAGGCTTTGCGTAAGGGCACTTTGAAGCCTTCGCAGATTGCTGAGGAGGATCGTGACTACTACTTGGAGCGTCGTTACCCTGCATTCGGTAACTTGGTTCCTCGTGATGTTGCATCTCGTGCAGCTAAGGAGCGTTGCGACGCAGGTTATGGCGTGAACGAGACCGGTTTGGCAGTATTCCTCGACTTCAAGACCGCTATCGAGCGTTTGGGTAAGGATACTATCAAGCAGCGTTACGGCAACTTGTTCGATATGTATAAGGAGATTACCGATGTTAATCCATACGACGAGCCAATGCAGATTTTCCCTGCTGTTCACTACACAATGGGTGGTATCTGGGTTGACTACAACTTGATGACTACAATCCCTGGCTTGTACGCTATCGGTGAGGCTAACTTCTCTGACCACGGTGCTAACCGTCTCGGTGCTTCGGCATTGATGCAGGGCTTGGCTGATGGTTACTTCGTATTGCCTTACACTATCGGCGACTACCTCTCGAAGAAGATTCAGGCTCCGAAGGTATCGACCGCAACTCCTGCTTTCGACGAGGCAGAGAAGGCTGTTAAGGCTAAGATCGAGAAGTTGCTCTCGATTAACGGTAAGCAGTCGGTAGATGATATCCACAAGCGTCTTGGTCTTATTATGTGGAACAATGTGGGTATGGCTCGTACCAAGGAGTCGTTGGAGAAGGCTATCGTTGAGATTCAGGCACTTCGCAAGGAGTTCTGGGCAGATGTTAAGGTTGTAGGTACTGCCGACTCGTTCAATGTTGAGTTGGAGAAGGCTTTGCGCTTGGTTGACTACCTCGAACTCGGTGAGTTGATGGCTCGTGACGCTCTCAATCGTGAGGAGTCGTGCGGTGGTCACTTCCGTTCGGAGCACCAGACCGAGGAGGGCGAGGCTCTTCGTCACGACGACGAGTTTGCTTATGCAGCTGTTTGGGAGTACAAGGGCGAGAACGAGGCTCCTGAGTTGACTAAGGAGGATCTCACTTATGAGTTCACTCACCGTGCACAGCGTAATTACAAAGACTAATTTTTGACGTTAAACATTTGAAAATTTAGAAATTATGAATTTCACATTGAAAATATGGCGTCAGAAAGACGCTCACTCTAAGGGTAAATTCGTAGAGTACAAGGTTGAGAATGTATCTTCGGACACCTCGTTCCTCGAAATGCTCGATATCTTGAACAATGACCTCGTACACAAAGGCGAGGAGCCTGTGGCATTCGACCACGACTGCCGTGAGGGTATCTGCGGTATGTGTTCGTTGCACATCGATGGCCACGCACACGGCCCATCGCAGGCGGTTACTACCTGCCAGATCTATATGCGTCAGTTCAAGGATGGTGCAACCATCACCGTTGAGCCTTGGCGTTCGGCAGCATTCCCTGTAATCAAGGACCTCGTAGTAAATCGTTCGGCTTACGACCAGATTTTGCAGGCGGGAGGTTTCGTCTCGGTGCGTACCAACTCGGTACCTGACGGAAACGCTATTCCAATTCCGAAGGCAGATGCTGACGAGTCGATGGATGCTGCGGCTTGCGTAGGTTGTGGTGCTTGTGCAGCAACTTGTAAGAACGGCTCGGCAATGCTCTTCGTTGCTGCTCGTGTATCTTCGCTTGCGAAGTTGCCACAGGGTCGTGTTGAGGGCGCACGCCGTGCAAAGGCTATGGTTGCAAAGATGGATGAGCTCGGCTTCGGTAACTGTACCAACACAGGTGCTTGCCAGGCAGAGTGTCCAAAGCAGATTAGCATCGCTCACATCGCTCGCCTCAACCGTGAGTTCTTGGCTGCGAAGTTGGAGGACTAATACCTATTATATCAAGGTAGGTGGAGAATTCCACCTACCTTTTATTTTTTAGTATTACCGTTAATTGTCAATTATCAATTGTCAATTATCAATTAGATTTTATGCGTCGTCTGCTAACCCTCTTTGTCGCACTTTTCTCCTGCCTTGTGGCGTGGGGACAGAGTGCTGTGGTTAGTGGTCGATTTTTCGATGCCGAAACGAAAGAGGGAGTTGTAGGTGCCATTGTAGAGGTTACCTCGCCAAAGGACTCGCTCTTCCGTAGGCACTACACCACTGGTTATGGTGGCTACTTCAAAACACCTCCTATGCCACGAGGAGAGTATAAACTCACCGCTACATTCCTCGGCTATAAAGATTATGTCCGCAACTTCAAGGTCGATGCTCTGCCCGTCAATCTCAGCGATATGGCGATGCAGCAGGGTGCGATAGATGTCGGCTTGGTAGTTAAGGAGGTGGTCGTACCTCGTGCCCAGATTATGGGCGATACCTTATCGTATAAGGCTTCGCAGTTCAAGGTGACTGCCGATGCCGAGCTCGAAACCCTGTTGCGAAAGCTGCCGGGTATATCCATCAATAATGGCGTAATCGAGGCTCAGGGTGAGCGTGTGACGGCGATTTATGTCGATAATAAGGAATTCTTCGGAGGAAATATTCAGCAGGTGTTGCAGAGTATTCCGGCGCAGGCGGTCGAGAGTATAGAGGTCTATAACCGAATGAGCGAGGCGTCGCAGATTACGGGTGTGGATGATGGTAATGGCGGTAAGGTTATCAATATCATTACAAAGGGCTCGCTTTCGCATAGCGAATTCGGAAAGATGCACGCTGCGGGAGGCTTGGGCAATGATAGAACACCGGCTCGCTCGCAGATGGGTGTCTATGACGACAAACTTGTCGGTCGCTACTCGGTGGGAGGTGCGATGAATGTGTTTAGGGATGATATGCGCCTTACGGTTATGGCGTTGGTCAATAACCTCAATAAGCAAAACCTCTCGGATGAGGGTATTTCGATGTCGGGCTCGACAAACCGTACAAATGCCTCATCTTCATTCTCTGTAAATCGCCAATCGGGAATCGCAGCATCGGAGATTTTTGCTATAAGCTATTCGGATAGATGGGGTAAGCGCAATAGAGCGAAGTTCGACGGAAATGTCTTCTTCAATCACAACAATTCACACAACAACTTCACGATAGATCGTTGGTACAATGCCCCGTCGAAGATAGATACCATTCACTACGATCAATTCGCCAACCCGAATAATCTCAACTTCCGTTTCCGAGGTCGCTTGGAGTGGAAGGTAGCAAAGCGTCAACGCTTCTACCTGACACCTACCTATCGCTATACCGACAACTTTTCGATAAATAGCCAGGATACGACCTCTATGCGTCTGCCGGGCTCGGAGTCGGGTGTGCGCTACTACCCAAGTTACAACGAGGGTCGCTCTATATCGCACAATGCGGGATTGTATGCGCAGTACTCCTACAAATTCCTTAAACACGGTCGAAATCTGCTTATTGTGGCAAACCTCTCGCACAACGAGAGTGATAATTGGCGCAACTACTCCTCCTACTCGGGTCCATTGGCAACCGAGGCGGAGCGATGGGAGCAGAATAAATACACCTTCTCTCGCAACACAACAGTTCAGAATACCGAAACCTTCCGTGTGGAGCCGACCTACCGAGATAGGATAGGTCGCTATGTAACTGTAAATGCGTCGTACAACTTCCAAATTCAGCTGCGTGATCGTGATGTGCTGAACTACACGACCGATAACACCTACGAGGAGTTGATGGAGAAGATTAAGCCGAAGAGCTCCTCCTCCTATGAGGGAACATACCTCTTCCACGAGGCGAGCCTGGGTATGCGCTACGGCAAGGGTAAGAAGTGGTTCTCGCTGAACTTGCGCTATCGCAATACCGAACTCTCGACCACCAATTTGTGGGCTACGGAGAATGCAACGGTGGCTCGACGCTTCCACAACTACCTCTACAATGCTACGCTGAATATAGCGTCGAGCGGAAAGCATAGCCTTCGTATGGCACTCAACTCGAAGATGCGAGTGCCTGGCCTTTGGAACTTGAACGATGTCTATAATGTAAATAACTCGTCGTATCTCTCGGTCGGAAATCCCGACTTGGTGCCTGCACAGGAGCATAATGCATTTATTCGCTATACGAATGTGTCGTCACGCTTCGGTACAACCTTTATGGTTATGGCAAAGGCTGAGTATGTGGATAAATATATGGGTACGAAGATTATCTACGAGCCCGGAAAGATTGAACTGCCCGACTATATTCTGCCCGACGGCACGGTCCATTATGCGAAATATACCCCTATGCAACTCTCGCAGCAGGTCAATCTCGACGGATATTGGTCGAGCGAATTCCGCACTTCGTTGGGCTTGCCGCTGAAACATATCCGCTCGAACTTGAATTTTGTGCTGGGTGGTACATTCTCAAATGTCCCAATGGAGATTGTCGATGGCGAGTTGCTTGCCAAGAACAATATTCCGGTTATCGACAAGAATGGTCGCTTCTCGGTGCGAGGAGAGAATGTTATGATGCACAATGCCAACGCCTATGCGCAGGTTACGCTTGGTAGTAATATCTCCGAAAATGTCGACTTTACACTCACTTGGCGAGGCAATTACAGCTACAATAATAGTACTCTGTCCGACTTTAATAATCAGTACTTTATGCACTATGTGAGGGGTAATATCAAGGCGGTGTTGCCGTTGGGCTTTACTATCACCTCGTCGGTGAATTTTACCCACTTTATGGTCTTTACCCACAACTTCAACGATATGTTTACATTGTGGAATATCTCGATTGGCAAGAAGGTGCTGAATGGTCTTGGCGAGGTGGAGTTGTGTGTGGATGATGTGCTTAATCAAAACACTTCGTTTGGTCGCTATGTGATTACCAACTACTCGCAGTTGCGCTATAATACGGTGCTTGGTCGTACCTATTTGGCACGATTTACCTACAACCTCCGCAGTCTTGGCGGTCAGCAACGACGCAATAAGTCGCTACGCATTCCGCAGGACCCTCTTGGAGATGTGCAATCCAAACTTGATGTACTGAAATTTTAGAGAATCTCACTCAGCATATCAAACGAATACAAACGGTCTGCAACTCTGCCTATTGCCATAGGTATAATGAGATGCAACGAGTCGCCGTTACGCTTTTTATCACCCTTTATGGCATCGAACAGCTGTCTGCGCTCAATGGGTAGCGAGGTGTCGAAACCATACTTCTCTAACACTGCAAATATGCGCTTGGCATCGCTCTCGGCGATGTTATTTTGCGAAAGTGATGTGTTTGTGATGTGGAAAAGACCTATCGCCACCGCCTCGCCGTGCGAGAACTTCGATGTGCATTTCTCGATGGCGTGAGCTATGGTGTGTCCGAGGTTGAGTATGCGACGGCGACCGCCCTCTCGCTCGTCTTCGGCAACAACGGAAGCCTTGACTTTCACCGAGCGAATGATAATCTCGCTGAGCAGTTCATCGTTTTGGCGCAACTCCTCGAACGAGGTCCGCTCCAACCTCTCGAACAACTCCTCGTCGCCCAAAATGGCGGTTTTGATAACCTCTGCCAAGCCTGCACGGAACTCTCGATTAGGGAGCGAGTGGAGTAGTGCAACATCGCAGATTACGAAGCTTGGTTGCGAGAATGTGCCCACCATATTCTTGAAACCGCCGACATTCACTCCGTTCTTGCCCCCCACCGAGGCATCCACCGAGCCGAGTAGGGTGGTGGTGATGAAGCCGAACTCCACACCACGCATATAGGTTGAAGCGACAAAGCCTGCTATGTCGGTTACGATACCTCCGCCAATGCCGAGAATAAAGGTTGAACGGTCGGCGCCGAGCTCTATGAGTTGGCGATAGATTTCGTCGAGCGTTACAAGGCTTTTTGCCTGTTCGCCCAAGCCAATGAGAATATGCTCATAGGGTGCAATAAGGTCGTGGTGGGTGCGGTCGAGATTGCTATCCGATATTACGATTACTCGTTTTTCGGGCAAAATCTCCTTCAACAACTGCTCCGCATTACCTATATATATACGGCTACCTCCCGTAACATCTATCTGCTCAACCATAAATTTCCTAACGATTAGTTCTACAAAAGTAGCAATTTTTCGATTATAATTAGTAATTTTGTGCGTTATTTAGGAAAAATTAGAGTTTTCGTATGCAAAAACTGCGCAATATTGCAATTATCGCCCATGTCGACCACGGCAAAACCACCTTGGTCGATAAGATGATTATGGCGGGCAACCTTCTTCGTGAGCCATCGAAGACAGGTGATTTGGTACTCGACAACAACGACTTGGAGCGTGAGCGTGGTATCACCATCCTCTCGAAGAATGTATCGGTAGTCTACAAGGACTATAAAATCAACATTATCGACACCCCGGGACACGCCGACTTCGGTGGCGAGGTGGAGCGAGTGTTGAATATGTGCGACGGAGTGCTTTTGTTGGTCGATGCCTTCGAGGGAACTATGCCACAGACACGCTTTGTGTTGCAGAAGGCGCTCTCGCTCGGCAAAAAGCCAATCGTTGTAATCAACAAGGTCGACAAACCGAACTGTCGCCCTGAGGTTGTGAATGAGCAGGTCTTCGACCTTATGTTCACACTCGATGCAACCGAGGAGCAACTCGATTATAAGACCATCTACGGCTCGGCAAAGCAGGGCTGGATGTCGCACAAGTGGAACGAGAAGACCGATAGCATCGTGCCGTTGCTTGACGCTATTATCGACGAAATTCCCGAGCCTGCAACCGTCGAGGGTACTCCGCAGTTGCTTGTAACATCACTCGAATACTCATCGTATATCGGTCGTATTGCAGTGGGAAAACTCACCCGTGGTACGCTTGTAAATGGTCAGAATGTAACCCTTGCAAAGCGTGACGGCAAGACATTGGTTAAGACCAAGATTAAGGATTTGATGGTCTTTGATGGACTTGGCAAGAAGAAGGTCGAGAAGGTGGAGTGTGGTGAGATTTGCGCTATTGTGGGTATCGAGGGCTTCGAGATTGGCGATACAATCTGCGATGCAGAGAACCCCGAGCCACTCCCTCCAATCAAAATCGACGAGCCTACAATGTCGATGCTCTTTACTATCAATAACTCGCCATTCTTCGGCCGTGAGGGTAAGTTCGTAACCTCACGCCATATCAAGGATCGTCTCGATAGCGAGTTGGAGCGCAACTTGGCTTTGCGTGTTGAGCAGGGACAGAATGCCGACTCATTTGTGGTGTTTGGTCGTGGCGTGTTGCACCTCTCGGTGTTGGTCGAGACTATGCGTCGTGAGGGCTACGAGTTGCAGGTGGGTCAGCCAAAGGTAATTATCAAGGAGATTGACGGCGTGAAGTGTGAGCCTGTCGAGGAGATGACCGTAGATTGCCCGGAGGAGTGCGCAGGTACCGTAATCGAACTCACAACTCGTCGCAAGGGAACCCTTACAAATATGGAGTCGGCCAATGGTCGCACCCGCTTGGAGTTCGATATCCCTTCACGAGGTATCATCGGCTTGCGCTCGAATATGCTTACTGCCACTGCGGGCGAGGCTATTATGTCGCACCGCTTGCGTGCTTTCGAGCCATATATGGGCGAGATAGATATGCGTACCAACGGCTCGATTATCGCATCCGAGACAGGTACGGCATACGCCTATTCGATTGATAAACTGCAAGATAGAGGTCGCTTTTTCATCTCGCCAATGGAGGAGGTATATATGGGTCAGGTTATTGGCGAGCATACCCGTAGCAACGATATCACTGTGAATGTCTGCAAAGCAAAGCAGCTCACCAATATGCGTGCATCGGGTTCCGACGATAAGGCTGTCATCGTACCTCCAAAAATCTTCTCGCTCGAAGAGGCGTTGGAGTATATCAAGGAGGATGAGTATGTTGAGGTGACACCGAAGTCGATGCGTTTGCGCAAGATACTTCTCAACGAGGTTGACCGCAAACGAGCAGCGAAGTAGTAGAAATATCCAAACTACAAATAATATGAAGAGTCTGAAACTTCTCCTTGCCGGTCTCTTTGCTTTGGTGACATTGGGAGCCGAGGCGCAGAATGTGCAGGCTCACTACGATTTTGGTCGCAAGTCGGCAACAACCACAGTGGAGATGTTCCGTGCCGATGGAGGTGGTAGTACCTTCTTCTTTGTCGATATGGACTACTCGCCAAAGGTGATAGGCGCCTATTGGGAGATCTCTCGTGAGCTCTGCTTTTGGCAGAAGAGCAAAATGAATTGGCTCTCGGTGCATGTGGAGTACGATGGAGGTCTAAATACAGCCGCAGGCTCATTTAACAACGCCTTCTTGGGCGGTTTGACCTACTCGAGTCACTCGAAGGATTGGAGCAAGACTTGGTCTATAACTGCTTCATATAAGGTTATTCCTGGAACTATTGGCCTCAATGGCGAGAAAGATATTCACGGCTTCCAAATTACGGGAGTCTGGAACTTGGACTTCTTCAAACACTGGATCTCCTTCAATGGTTTTGCCGATTTCTGGCGTGAAGCCCGTCCTTGGCAGGGTACAGGCTACATATTCCTTGCCGAGCCACAGTTGTGGGTAAACCTCAATCAAATCAAGGGCTGGGACAAGGTGAAGTTGAGCGTAGGTACCGAGGTCGAACTGTCGCACAACTTCGTAAAGAAGGGATTCTGCGTAAATCCCACCATTGCAGCAAAGTGGACTTTTTAACTCCCTAAAACCAAAATAAAATGTTGAAGAGACTTTTTGGATTTGATTCGAGCAAATCCACAATCAAGACCGAGATTGTAGCAGGCGTTACAACCTTCCTTACAATGTCCTACATCTTGGCAGTAAATCCTAACATATTCAAAGAACTTCCGGGTATGCCCGAGGGCTCGGTATTTACCTCTACCGCCTTGGCGGCCATTATCGGCTGTCTTGCAATGGCATTTATCGGCAAACTTCCATTCGGACTCGCTCCGGGTATGGGTCTGAATGCATTCTTTGTATATGGCGTATGTATTGGTATGGGCTACTCGTGGCAGTTTGCTCTTACTGCGGTACTGATTGAGGGCTTGGCATTTATAGTGCTCACGCTGACAAATGTGCGTGAGGCCATTGTGAATGCCATACCATTGAGCCTACGCAATGCTATTGGAGCGGGTATAGGTCTATTTATTGCCTTTATCGGTTTGAGTAGTGCGGGTGTTGTTGTGAATAATGATGCAACTTTGGTCGCCTTGGGCGATATCACTTCGGGCTCGGCTTTGTTGGCTCTTGTAGGTTTGCTTATTACGGGCTATATGTATATGCGTAATGTGCCAGGAGCAATCCTTATAGGTATCCTCATTACAATGCTTATCGGTATTCCTATGGGTGTTACCGAGTTCAAGGGCTTGGTGTCTCATCCCGAGTCGATTAAACCGATATTCTGTCAGTTTGAGTTCGATCAGATTTGGTCGCTCGATATGCTTGTAGTTGTATTCACCTTCCTCTTTATTGATATGTTCGACACCGTAGGTACGCTTGTAGGCGTATGTACCAAGGCGAATATGATAGACGAGAAGGGCAATATCAACCGCATAAAGGAGGCATTTATGGCGGATGCTATTGCAACCACTGCGGGCGCAATGCTTGGAACCTCGACAACTACAACCTATGTGGAGAGTGCCGCAGGCGTGGCGCAGGGAGGTCGCTCGGGACTTACCGCCTTTGCTGTGGCCGTATGCTTTGCCGTGGCATTGTTCTTCTCGCCATTGTTCCTCTCCATACCATCGGCAGCAACTGCACCGGCACTTATTATTGTAGGTCTTTTGATGATAGAACCTATCACTAAAATACCGTTTGACGACTTCTCGGAGTCGATTCCAGCATTTGTTTGTATCATAATGATGCCATTGACCTACTCAATCTCGAATGGTATCCTGCTCGGTATGATTGCCTATATCTTAATGAATTTGGTCAGCGGTAAGTTCAAGAAGATATCTATCACGATGTATATATTGGCAGTGCTATTTATCCTCAAATTCATATTTATATAGTGTAATAGATCAAAATAAGAGCGTGTCCAAAATCTTGGACACGCTCTTATTTGTAGTAGCATTAGTGAAAACTACTCACTACTCGCTACTCACTACTCACTACTCACTACTCACTTATTGCGATCTTCTCAACTCGGCGAATATGACGACCGCCCTCGAACTCGGTTGAGAGCCACTCATCGAGGATGGCGATAGCCTCCTCGTTCGAGATGTAGCGTGCCGGCAAGACCAAAATATTGCTATCGTTGTGGAGTCGTGTCATATGGGCAAGCTCCGGAATCCAGCAGAGCGAAGCACGCACCTTCTGGTGCTTGTTCAAGGTCATAGCCATACCCTCGCCCGAGCCACAGATGCCGATAGCACGAGGAAACTCGCCTGCCTCCAATGCATTTGCCATAGGGTGGGCAAAGTCAGGGTAGTCGCAACTCTCCTCAGAGTGGCAACCAAAGTCGAATACCTCGAAGCCCTTTGCCGAGAGGTAGCCTGTCAAAAACTCTTTCAAGTCGTAGCCTGCGTGGTCGCAGCAGATACCAATTTTGTTCATATTTCTATATACTTTTATATTAGATTCATTATTCGTCCTACAAATATAATAAATATTTGTATATTTGCCACGCAATGAGAATATTTTTAATCATAGTAGGCTCGGTTTCGCTTGTGTTGGGTGTTTTGGGCATCTTCTTGCCTATGCTGCCAACCACTCCATTCCTGCTTCTGTCGGCTGCTGCGTGGGTCAAGGCGTCGCCGTCGCTCTACGAGTGGCTTATCAATCACAGAGTCTTTGGCGAATATATCCGCAACTTCCGAGAATATCGTGCCATACCTCTTCGTGTTAAGATTATTTCGGTGTCGCTCGTCTGGCTCACTATCGGTTACTGCATCTTTGCCGTGGTCGATGAGTGGTGGTGGGCACAGGCTTTGATGGCACTACTTGCCATCGCAATCTCGTGGCACATACTGTCTTTTGCCACATTGAAGAAGAAATAAAAAGCTAATAGCCAATGGCTAATCGCTAAAAGCAAAAGAAAAAGATGGTTTCCACGAAACCATCTTTTCCTTATATCTTGGTGTCCACCGGTCCGGCATAGATTCCGAGGTAGACCTTTCGAGCAGTTTTGATATCGAGGCCATACTCCAAGAAACGAGCCTCGGCGTATGCCATACGACCCTTGAACTTCTTTACGGCCGCAGGAGTGTAGTGCTCGGCATACTGCTTGCTTCGGTGCAGGATATCGTGAGCTATGTAGTTGGTATCGTGCAACTTATAGTTCTTGTAGATGCGATTGTCGATAATCTCTTTGAGTGTGCGGTAAGCCTCCGCCTTTGGCAACTGTGCGCACATCTCCAACTCCTCCTTTGTGATAGGCTCGCAGATGGTGATATTCACATCTCCCTTCGGCATTCGGATACCGTAGAGAATGCTATTTACATCCTCATTTTTGCCCTTTTGGTAGTGCTCGCCCATAAGCTGAACGGTGGTCTCGATAGCCTTCTTTATGTCGCACGGCTCGTACTGATACGAGATAGCGATAGGAGCGATGCTTACCTCGCTGAAATTCTCAACAAAGTCGCTCGGACCACTCAGACTCAACATCTTCAAAACACCCTGATCGGTAGCGTCGATACCATCCTTTGTGCGGCCATTGCGTTGCGAAATCCACATCGACTTACCCTGCGAGATGTACCAACGGATATACTCGGAGAGGTGCTGCGAGTTCAGCAAGAACTCTCGTGGCGAAATATCATCGGTCTTGCGAATTACACGCACGGCACGGTTTATACGACAGATGTCGATGATAAACTGCGAGCGTAACAAGTTGTCACCCAATGTGGTAGCCGTTGTAGGCATACCATTGGTAAAGAGTGTGTATTGCAAGAAAAATGAGTCGAGTGTAATATCTCGGTGGTTCGAAATATAGAGGTAGCCTTTGCCTCGTTCGATATTTTCGAGTCCCGACCAAGTGAAGTTGTCGACCGAAGTCTCGATGATGCGGCGAATGATGCTAATCATCACACGCTCCTGCATCTGATCTACGGTTTTGCAGGTGCGCACAACCTCTCTGATGCGCTCCATATCTGCATCGGGAAAGGCAAAATTGACTGCCGGCACAAATGCGGGGTCGTTAGCTATGCGCTCCAACGCAGCTGGGATTTCGTCGTCGTTGTAGGGACGAATATCAGCATATAAATCCTCTGTCATAATCTTTAAGCGTAGGAATGTTTTTACAAAGATAAGTAAAAATTCCCAAACCGACAAATTATATCACCTATTTTATATCGCCAAACTTATCGAATAACGGTTAGAATGCACTCTCGAAGTGATATTTAATACAACGAATAAATATGCATAAATTCCAATAAAAAATTTTATAAAACTTTTTTGTTATTTACATAGTAAAATATTACCTTTGCCCCGCTATGTTAAGAAGACATTTTAATTCATTACTAACCTGCTTGCTCCTTGCGTTTGCAATGGTGCCGACTTTTGCATTTGCGCAGAGCGGTGCTGTTGTTACCGTAAGCGGTGTTGTTACCTCGGCAGAGGATAAGCAGCCGCTGATTGGAGTAGCTGTCGTCACCGAAAAGATGCAGGGTGTTACGACGCTGCTTGATGGAACATATACCATCAAAGTCGAAGCGGGTACAAAACTTTCATTTTCCTATTTGGGCTACCGCTCGGTAGAGTGGATGGTGCCTGCGGGCAACAGCAAGGTTACCTACAACCTCGCAATGCAGAGCGAGAGCGAGTCGATTGACGATGTCGTGGTTATCGCTTACGGTGTGCGTAAGAAGGGTACTGTTGCAGGCTCTGTTTCGGCCGTTGAGATGGAGAATATTACCGATACTCCTACCGCAGCCTTCGACCAGGCGTTGCAGGGACAGGTGGCAGGTCTTTCGGTTATGTCCTCTACGGGTGAGCCGAGTGCTTCGGCAAAGATGACCATCCGAGGTGTCAATTCCATCAACTCGGGAACAGCTCCGCTCTATATCTTAGATGGAGTGCCTATCGAGAGTAGCGATTTCAATGCAATCAATCCTGCCGACATCGAGTCGTTGTCGGTGTTGAAGGATGCGGCATCGACCTCAATCTATGGTGCTCGTGCTGCAAACGGTGTTATCGTTATTACTACCAAGCGTGGAGCGAAGGCAGACCGCCCTCGTATCGACTACCGTATGCAACTCGGTTTCTCGGAGATTGCCGGTAATAATTGGGATTTGATGAACACCGCCGAGCGTATTCAGTACGAGAAGGAGGTTGGCTTGACCGAGGGTAAGGATTACGATTTGTTGGGCAAGACCGACATCTGCTGGCTCAACGAGGTCTATAAGCAGGCGGCTCTGTTGCAGAACTACGAACTCTCGATTTCGGGTGCTGACGATAAGACTTCGTACTATGTTTCGGGTGGCTACTACAACCAGGAGGGTACGGCTCTCGGTTCGGGCTTCGCTCGATTCTCGTTCCGTGCAAACTTGGAGCGTAAGGCTGCAAAGTGGCTCAAACTCGGCACTAACACAATGCTCAACTACCAGCAGATTCAGCAGGCAGATGAGGGCTCTTATACACTCGTAACCCCAATCTCGGCTGCACGATTTATGTTGCCATACTACTCGCCATACAAGGCGGATGGCTCGTTGGCTTCGATCAACGATGGCTCGTGGAAGGGTATTGGTCAAAACCCTATCGAGTGGCAGCAGAACAACCCTGTAACTTTCAAGAAGTATAAGCTCCTCTCGACATTCTTTGCTGAGGCAACTCCTATCGAGGGCCTTTCGTTGCGCTCGCAGTTGGCTGTCGACTACTCGCATACAACAGGCTTTGGCGTGTCGTATCCGAGCTACCTTCCAAATCAGGGTCAGGGATCTGCATCACGCTCTTCGACCGATGGTGGCTCGCTCACCATTACAAATACTGCGAACTACCGCTTTACGAAGGACTATAAGCACAACTTCAACTTCCTCGTGGGTCAGGAGGGTATCTCCTACCACTACGAGGCATTCAGCCTCTTGGCAGAGGGTCAGAATAACGACTTCCTGACAAATGTATCGTCGGGTACTCGTGTAACATCGTGGAGCGACACCACCGACTCGGACTATGGCTTCTTGTCGTTCTTCGGTCGTGGCGAGTACAACTACGACAACCGCTACTTTGCCGAGTTCTCGGTGCGTGCCGATGGCTCTTCACGCTTCGGTAAGAAGAATCGTTGGGCAGGCTTCTGGTCGTTGGGCTTTATGTGGAGCTTGCGTGATGAGGCGTTTATGGAGTCGTCACGCCATTGGCTTACCCACGCACAGTTGGCACTCTCGACAGGTACTTCGGGTAACTCCTCGATTCCTAACTACGAGCATTTGGCTCTCGTTGGCGGAGGTGTCGATTATGGTGGTGATGCAGGTATGCTCTTAGCACAACCTGGTAATGAGTCGTTGCGTTGGGAGCGTCCTTGGACCTCGAACTTCGCTTTGCACTTCGGCTTTTGGCATCGCTTGACCGTTGATGCCGAGGTCTATTACAAGCGCACCTCGGATATGTTGATGCAGGTGCCACTCCCATATTCGACTTCGGGCTTTGGCTACAAGTGGGATAATGTCGGTACAATGACAAATGTCGGTGTCGAGGTTAATTTGCAGGGTACGCTCATTCAGGCAAAGGATTTCCTCTGGACTGCAAATGTGAACTTCTCGTACAACCGCAACCGCATCGTTTCGCTCTATAATGGCGTTACCGAGTACGAAATGGCGAATACCAACACCAAGCTTGTGGTTGGTCATCCGCTCGGCGAGTTCTACATCAACCGCTATGCAGGTGTAAATCCTGCAAACGGAGATGCATTGTGGTACACCGCAGACGGCAAGATTACCAACGAGTTGCGTGACGAGGATAAGGTGCTCGTGGGCAAGAGCTACATCGCTCCTTGGCAGGGAGGTTTCGGAACCGCTTTGTCGTGGAAGGGTCTCTCGCTGAGTGCGCAGTTCTCGTGGGTAGCAGACCGCTGGATGCTCAACAACGACCGCTACTTCGACGAGTCAAATGGTCGTTTTATGAACTACAACCAGTCGGCTCGCTTGCTCGACCGCTGGAAGAAGCCGGGTGATATCACCGATATCCCTCGCCACGGCGTATATACCGAGTTCGACAGCCGATTGTTGGAGGATGCATCGTTCCTTCGTTTGAAGAATGTGATGCTCTCGTACTCGTTCCCGCAGTCGATGTTGAAGAAGAGCAAGGTGTTCCAGGGCTTGCGACTCTATGCGCAGGTGCAGAACCCTCTGACCTTCACCAAGTTCTCGGGATTGGACCCTGAGGGTACTGCCAATGTATATCAGGCGCAATATCCAATGGCTCGTCAATACACATTTGGTCTTGATATAACTTTCTAATGGCTATGATGAAGAGTATTATATATAATATAAAGGTGTGGATGGTTGCAGCGACAACACTTGTGTTGGCAACCTCGTGTTTGGATAAGTATCCGGGCTCGGCCATCTTGGAGGCGAAGGCTATGCATACCTACGAGGATGCAGAGCAACTCGTTACGGGTATCTACTCGATGTTCAAGAGCGGCTCGTTGCACAATGGCTACTTGACCGTACTCCCCGATATTCAGGCAGATATGGTCTATGCTATCGATGGTTACAGCAACCAATACGGCTCGTTCTGGTTGTGGCAGATTCGTTCGACAACCTCGGAGGTTGAGAGCGTTTATGCTTCGCTTTACAGCGTAATTTCGAACTGTAACTTCTTCCTCGAAAGAGTTGATGGCGTTAAGGCTAATACCTACGACGACGCAAAACTCACAAGCCTCGACTACTACACAGGCGAGGTCTATACACTGCGTGCGTTGGCATATTCGGAACTTTTGAAGCTCTACTGCGAGGCATACGACCCAGCTACTGCAAAGGATAAGATGGGCGTGGTGTTGCGCAGACACTACAAGAAGGGCGAGGAGGCAGTGCGTGCTTCGTTGTACGACTCGTACCAATTCGTTTTGTCGGATTTGGCAAAGGCGGAGGAGTTGCTCGATAGCGACTACGATATGTACTCGTCGGACTACGCTACAAAGGCTCTGGCAGAGGCTCTGCTCGCTCGTGTAGCACTCTATATGCAGGATTGGGCGAAGGCAATCGAGTACTCGACAAAGTTGATCGATAATAAGGCGTTCTCTCTCTCTGCTGCAAATACCGTATATACCAACGGAATGAGTTTCTTCCAGTATATGTGGAACTACGACCTCGCAACCGAGGTTATCTGGCGTGTGCGCCTTACTCCGCAGTCGCCAGGTGCGATGATTGGCTCGGCGTTCTTGAACTTCACGAACGACTACGCCAACTTCTATCCCGACTATGTACCTGCGCAGTGGGTGTTGAACCTCTATGCGCAGAACGACTACCGATATAGTGCCTATTTCTCGCAGGCACAGACAGGCTATGCGCACGGCTTGGTTTGGCCGTTGTTGGTAAAGTACTACGGAAATAAGGACTTTATCAATTCGTACCAGCTCTACCACGTCTCGATGCCGAAGCCATTCCGTTTGGCTGAGCAGTATCTGATTCGTGCCGAGGCGTATTGCCGTCAGGCAACTCCAAACTTCTCGGCAGCATCGAAGGACTTGACAACATTGCGAGAGAGCCGTTTCGCTTCGGGTACAGGCGCAATCAGTATCTCGTCGGCTAACTTTATGCAGAATATTGCCGAGGAGCGTGTTCGTGAGTTGTATATGGAGGGTCACCGCTTGCACGACATCAAGCGTTGGGGCAATCTCTACAACGAGGGCAAGGGCTTCACACGAACTCCGCAGTCTAATTCGTTAGTAGAGGGTAGCTCGATTAAGAAGGCCGCAAACGACTATATGTATGTTTGGCCTATTCCTCGTCACGAGGTTGAGGCTCCTGGCTCTAATGTTAAACAGAATGCAGGCTACTAAAAAAGGAGGAGTATGAAGAAGGTTTTTAATATAATTTTGGCTATTGCTGTCGTTGCGGGCTTTGTGGCTTGTAACGAGCAATATACCACCTACAATGACAAGGAGTATCTGATGTTCTCGGATTCGCTCTCTACCAATATGGTCTTGGCAGATGGTACTCCGTTCAAGGTGCAGGTTTCATCTACCGTAGCACGCAATTTCGACCGTACCTATGCCGTTGAGGTTGTGGATAAGGGTAGCAATGCTATCGAGGGATACCACTATCGCCTCGGCTCGAATACCATTACTATCCCTGCGGGCAAACTTTCGACCGAGGTCGAGGTATATGGCAATTACGAGAATATCGAGCCTGCCGACTCGCTCGGTTTTACCTTGAAGTTGGTTATGCACGAAGATTTGAAGTGGGGTATGTATCCTAACTCCGACCAGACAAAGGTTGTGATGTATAAGTCGTGCCCACTCGATATCAACGAGTTCGGCGGAACGGAGCAGGAACCACGCTACTGCTTGCTTACATCGCTCTTGCTTTATAGCTATCCGGGACCAAACACTTCGTATCAGCGATTGGTTAAGTGCTACAAGCACAAGTCTATTAAGAATACCATCGTGATGGATGATTTGTTCTACAATGGCTATGATGTGTTGCTCACCTTCGAGGATAACCCTGCTGAGCCATTGTTGAAGATGCAGGCAGATCAGGTTATCGGTAGCGAATACACCGTATTCGGCATACAGCACGGCGATGGCAGAATATTGGCAACCCACTCGCCTCGTGCCGAGCAGGCGTCCTACTACAATGCGTGTCAGAAGTATGCGCAGTTGTGGGTGCTGATGTATGTGAATGACTTCTCTACTACGGTTGGTTATGTCGGTTACTTCTACAACATCCTCGAATGGGTGTCGCAGGAGGAGGCCGAGGAGATAATGAGAGAAGGACTTTAGGCTAACGGAAAACGGGAAACGGAGAACGGAAAACTAATTTTAAATTTAAAAAAAGCTAATGGCTAATGGCCAATAGCTAATAGCCAAGAAAAAATTATGAAAAAGATATTTGCAATATTGAGCGTTGTGGCGATGATGTTCGCTGCGTGTACTCCCGATAAAGGTGGAGATACCGAAATAGTACCTACATTCCCTGAGTTGCAGACTCTGACCGTGGAGTCTGGCAAGTCGTATGATGTAACCTTTACCGTGGACAATGCGTGGAGCATTGTACTCTCTGCCGAGTCGGCGATATATGCGTCGATTACCTATAACGATATGACCGATACCCAATTCTATGGCGAGGCGGGCGAGCATACTATCACTGTAAATGTGCGTGAGGGCATTATGAGCTATGCAAAGGATATCGCCTTCAATGTGGATATGACAATCGGTCAATACACACAGAGCATCGCAAAGTTGACTATTCCGATTACCCCTTACGAAATCGATGTATATGGCACCGCTCCCGATGGTTTCGAGAATGTTTTGACACAGTTTATCTCGAACGGACACCCCGAGAATGGACCTTTCGTAAATGTTCCTAACAAGTATAGTGTGCGCTATTTGAACGCTTCGGAGGCGCAGTATGGTGACTATGTTGTTGCACACGACTTCGATAAGCTCTACAACTATGTTGTATATGCAAAGGATGCAGAGGGCAATTTCGTTGCAGTGGGCGAGGAGTCGAAGTGGCTTGCTATTCGTACATTCAAGCGAACAATTGACGGCAAGTCGTATAGTATGTTCAGCTTGGAGATGAATCACAAGAGCAGCGCAGCCGTATTCACCGAGGGCGTAGGCTACGAGGCTTATGTAAATATCGAGGATGAGAATGGTGACGCAATCGTTTCGGTATATTTCCTCTACGATCCGAATGCCGTGGTTGTTGTCGAGACCAAGGTGGAGTTGGCAAACCCTGCATTGGCAACCGAGAAGGGCGTAACCTTCGAGAGCTCGGCAGTTGCCTACACCTTGACATTCCCAACATCGGATATCCTTACCACAAACTACGAGGCCGCAGCATTGAAATTCTCGGGCTACAACGAGGTGTATGGCGGTTTTGGTAGCGGTACTCAAAACCTCGTATTCGAGCACAACGAGGCGTCGGACATCTGGTATGTTCGCCTTGCTGATGGCGCTTCGGCTGCAAGCCTTGTGCGTGAGGAGGTGCTCAATATCAGTGCTGTTGGCAACGAGATGCACAGCTACACCATCAACCTCGTATTCGATTGGATTGCCGACGATGGTGGTTCTGGTGCAGATGGCACAGTAAGCTTTGTAAATGCCGAGGTCGCTAATGCCGAGGGTGCGACACTTGTGAAGTTGAACTCGACAGATGCGGACTACAATAGCGAGTGGGGCATTGAGACTCAGTATCGCCTGACCTATACCAGCGAGGCGTTGCTGACAACCCCTGCAAAGGCGGCGTTGAACATCCCCGGCTTTGAGCTCGGTATGATTGTAAATACCGACGATATGGGTGCTGATCACTTCAACTACTCGGAGGCGTTGGATTTCTATAAGGATACAACTACCGGCGAGGTGTTACTCGGATATCGCCCTCAGGCTGAGGAGGCTACCAAGGCTGAGGTTAAAGCACCTAACGGCTCGTGCGAGTTGTTCTGCTGCGATGCCGAGGGTGTCAAGTTTGCCCGAATACTCTTTGTGCTTGATGCAAAGTAGTAGTTCCCCAAAAACAAGAGAATAAAGCGAAAAGATATATTTTAGATGAAAAAGTTTTTGAAATTAGACATATTGGTAGTTGCTCTTGCCGTGATGTTCGCTGTTGGTTGTACGAACAACGATACAGTGGATTTTTGCGAGCGTGACTACGGATATGTTCAGTTTAAGCTCTACAAGGAGGCATCTTACGAGCCATCGAAGGCTACTCGTGCCGACGATGTGTTCGATATCTACTTGGCAGAGGCTTGCAAGATTGAGGTCAATCTCACCGATGTGAATAATCGTGCCATTCGCCAGACTTTGGTGCTCTCGGCATCGAATGCTACGGCTGCTGAGTATGGTTTGCGAAGCGACAAGTTGAAGCTTCTCACAGGCGACTACAAATTGGGTAATGTTATTCTCTTCGATGCAGAGGATAAGGTTTTGGCTCGCTTTGTACCAAACTCTAAGCGTGAGTTCTCGGTTATTGCGGGAGGTTTGACCATCCACGATGTTACGGTAAATGTTACGGCTCGTGGTCAGGTACGCTTCTCGTTGGTTAAGGACTTCTCTGACTTCGAGAATATCCCTACCCGTGGCGAGCGTACTGCGGAATACACCTTCGACGAGATTAAGTATGTGGATATTGCTGTCAAGAAGGTGCGTAACGATGCTACCATTGGCGATGCTATCCTCTTGGAGGGCATCCCTTGTAAGTTCTCGCAGCACTTCGATGAGGAGGACTACCAGAGCAACAACCACGGCTATAAGACCTCGTCTATCGAGTGCGATACACTTATCACGCTCGAAGCCGACACCTATCGTGTTGTATCCTACACAACAAAAAGCAGTAAGTCGTCGGGCGTGTTGGAGGTGAACGACAAGCCTGCTCTTACCGAGTTTGCAATCTCGGACAACAAGACCACCGACACAAAGGTTAAGGTTACGCTATACGAGTCGGATGAGTATATCAAGGATAACTACGCCTTGTACGAGATTTGGAAGTCGCTCGATGGCGAGAATTGGAGCTACGATGGCGAGAGCTATCAGCGTGGTACAAATTGGAACTTCAACAAGGATGTCGATTTGTGGTGCGAGCAGCCGGGTGTGCAGGTGCACGCCAATGGTCGTATTGCTCGTATAGATTTGAGCAACTTTGGCTTCCGAGGCGATATGTCGCCGGCTATCGGACAGCTCTCGGAGTTGATAGAGCTCTACCTTGGTACCCACAACGATACCAATATTATGTACGACCCATCGCTCGATCCGAAGCGCTCGCTTGCGGAGCGTCAGCGCACTCTGCTCGACGATCAGCGTGCATACTTGCGCTCGATTCACCCTGCCATTCAGATGTCGGAGCCTTGCGCTCGTGCATTGATGGAGAAGGGCTTGACCTCGCCTGCAATTGCTCTCTACGAGAAGGGTGGAAAGGAGTCGGATATTATCGATAGAAAGAGCGGTTTGCAGTCTATCCACAAGTTCGATATGAACCACGGCGTATTGAAGAACGGTTTGACTTCGTTGCCAAAGGAGATTGGTCGTCTGCGAAAGCTCGAAACACTCAATATCGCAAATGGCGAACTCGTTGAGTTGCCGGACTCGATTATCCACTTGGAGTCGCTCTCGTCGTTGGAGATTTACAACTGTCCGAAGATGGTGAAGTTCCCAACACATATCGGAGAGCTGCCATTGTTGCGTTCGGTGAATATTGCCAACAATAAACAATGGACTTCGGAGGAGATAGAGAAGGGTTTCGAGGCACTCGCAAAGGGTGCAGCTCGCAAGGAGATTGAGATTCTCTATGCTCGTGAGAATAACCTCTCGAAGCTCGATAAGGCGTGGTTTGGTGCAAGCCGAGGTGGCTTCGAGGCTATGGGCTTGCTCGACTTGGCTTTCAACAAGATTTCGGGCGAGATCGAGGGCTTCGGCAAGGAGGTGGCATTCACCCAGCTCTACCTCGACAACAACCAGATTACAGGCTTGAAGCGAGCAGACGATGGCTACTTCTGCGGATACGACGATGTGGAGACCTTCTCGGTTAATTACAATAAACTGACCAAGGTGCCAAACATCTTCAATTCGAACGCTCTCTACACAATGAACTCGGTGAGCTTTGCCGGTAACAATATCGGTACAGCCGCAGATGGTGAGATTTGTGAGGGCGAGTCGGATGGCTCGTACAAGGGTATCAAAGTTAAGACTTTAACCCTCTCGGTTAATCCATTGAAGAGGTATCCGAAGGCATTTGCCGACTCTAACTCATTGTTCGAGTATATCTTGGTAAGTGCTTGCCAGATTGACAAGATTGAGAAGGGTTGCTTCTCGCACACAAATGCGGTAAATCATATGTCGTTCGACTTCTCGTATAACTATTTGAAGAGGTTGCCTGACGACTTCCACGCCGGCAATATGCCGTACCTCTATGGTGTCGATTTGTCGTTCAATCGCTTCGAGGAGTTCCCATTCAATCCGCTCGATGTTGCGGGCTTGACCGTTTTGGCGGTGCGTAGCCAGCGCAACGAGAAGGGCGAGCGTTGCTTGCGTGAGTGGCCACAGGGCATCTATCAGCATGTGGGCTTGCGAGGCTTGTACCTCGGCTCGAACGACTTGGGCGTGATTGACGATACCATTTCGACATTGTGCTACTATTTGGATATCAGCGATAACCCGAACATCGTATTCGATGCCTCGGATATCTGCTATGCTTGGCAGGTTGGTGCCTATATCCTTTATTATGATAAGACGCAGACAATTTTGAACTGCGATGTGATGTTGGAGTAAAAGCGGAGGAAGAAGAGTATGAAGTTAAGATATAATATATTGGTGTTGGCTGTGGCAGCATTGGCTGTTGTAGCGTGTAACGACCCCGAGGTAGTCGATTTCAAGTCGGATGTCAATACGATTGAGATTGGTGCCGACGGTGGCGTCAAGAAGGTGCGCATTCAGTCGAGCGACGAGTGGGTTGCTTCGGTGGGTATGCAGTCGAATGGTGATCCAAATCCTTGGATTGCAGTGTCGCCGGCAAATGGCCGAGGAACAGTGGAGTGCGACTTCGTTATCGACTCGGCTTTGACCGACAAACCTCGTGAGGCGGTGGTTTCGATTCGCAATATTGCAACCAACAAGGAGCAGCGTATCAAGGTGAGCCAGAAGGGCTACGAGTATAGTGTAGAGGTCGACAGAACAAATGTCGAGGTGAAAAAGTTCGCCGAGTATGGCAAGCGTTACTTCGATGTTGTGGTAAAGACTAACTTCCCATTCGAGGTGAAGATTCCGCAGAGTGCGCAGCACTGGATCTCCCGAGAGCCTGCATCGAAGTTGGGCGATGCCTATCAGCACAACCTCAACCGAGGTATTCGCCCTCGTGAGGTCAAGGTGCGTTTCAATTGGAAGATCAACAACTCGGCATCGGTGCGCTTGGCGGATATCGAGTTCGTTCCGACCGAGGATATTACGGTGTCGCACAGCGATATTTTGAAGGTGTCGCAGGAGGCTGCCGAGCCTATTATCCCTGAGACTCGTGCCGGCGACTCGTTGGCTCTGCTCAATATTGCCAATACGATGCAGTGTTGGACTATCTGGGACTCATCGACTCCGATGAACAGATGGGAGGGTGTCACCTTGTGGGAGGAGCGTATGGAGGGCTGTACTCCCGAGAAGGTTGGTCGTGTAAGAAAGGTCGAGATCTTCTTGTGCAACTCGTTTGAGGGCTTACCATTCGAGTTCCAATACTTGACACAGGCTGATGAGGTATATATCTTCTCGAACGAGAACTCGATGTTGAAGAGCCTTAACCTTGGCGAGCATATCTGCAAGTTGACCAATCTTAAACGATTGACCGTAGGTGCATTCGGTTTGAATGAGTTGCCTGAGGAGTTCAAAAATCTCCGCAACTTGGAGTTCTTGGATTTGGGCTCAAACAACTTCCAGCGAGTACCTGCGATAATCAACAAGGAGAACTTCCCTAATCTTCGTGCCTTGGTGTTGAATGCGCAGCAGCGTCACGCAGTGTCGGATTTGAGCAATACTCGTTACGCTATCGAGGAACTTGGCGGTCTTGTCGAGGAGGAGAAGTTCCCTGAGCACTTGTTGAAGTGGGGCTTGGATACATTGGTGTTGAGTGTCAATTATCTTCACGGTGAGCTTCCGTCGTTCGAGAACGACCCTGAGGTGCCAAAGTGGACCGAGGAGGAGGTTATCGCTGCCGACACCTTGCCTATGGCATTGGTTGGCACACCAAAGGTTATGCCTACAACCAAGACCTTCCGTATCAACCACAACCGTCTTTCGGGCGAGGCTCCTACTTGGTTGTTGATGCACCCTGCACTCGATTGGTGGATACCATTCAGCCTTATCTTCCCACAGGAGGGACGATGGAGCGATGGCACAAAGGCGGGCTTTAAGAATGAGCCTGCAAGCCTTGTCGATTACTACAAGAATTGGTATCCTAACAAGAAGTTGGCTAATAGCATCGAGGAGGAGATTCCTGAGGATGATAGCAATATTATTAGCAAGTAGGAGATAGGAGGATAGAATGATGATAAAGAGAGATATATTATTGATTTTGGGCGCAATGTTCCTCTTCGCTTCGTGCGTGAACGAGAGCGATATGGATATTGTGCAGACCCCTTCGGCAGAGGAGTCATACGCTTCGGGCGAGATTTTGGTAAAATTCTCGCAGGAGGTGGCTTCGGTGCTCGAAGAGGCGGGCGTTGTTCGTTCGAATCTCACCCGTAGCGGTGTGGGCAGCGTGGATGAGATACTCGACTTGGTCGGAGGTTTCGAGATTTCGAGAGTCTTCCCTATCGATCCTCGCCACGAGGAGCGCACCGTGCGTGACGGCTTGAACTGCTGGTATGTGGTGCGTTTCAATGGCGACTACACCGCCGAGGAGGTGGCTCGTCGCTTTTCGCAGTTGGGTGAGGTGCAGAAGACCGATGTAAATCGCTCTATAAAGCGTGCTTCCACTCGTAAGGCTATGCCGTTGTCGAAGGAGGCATACGAGCAGATGGCAGCCTCGACTCGTGCTTTGCAGGGCTCGTTCAACGATGCGTTGTATGGCAAGCAGTGGAACATCGAGAATGACGGAACGATGGCTGAACTCAATGGCAAGGCGGTAGCAGGTGCCGATGTTCAGGTTGTTGAGGCGTGGAGCAAGAGTACGGGCGATAGTTCGGTTGTTGTAGCGGTACTCGACGAGGGTATCTACATCGAACATCCCGATTTGAAGTCCAACATCTGGAACAACCCTAACGAGGGCAACGACTACTTTGCCGATAAGGACAATAATGGCTACAAGGGCGATAAGCACGGCTACAACTTCGTGAATGAGACAGGTAAGATTACCTGGGACGGCTACTACGACTCGGGCCACGGAACCCATGTGGCTGGTACTATCGCTGCGGTTAATAACAACGGTATCGGTGTGGCTTCGATTGCCGGTGGCGACGGCTCAACGGGTAGTGGCGTGAAGGTTATGGTGTGCCAGATCTTCTCGGGTAACACCTCGACAGGTCTCTTGAATGTTGTTCGTGCTATGAAGTATGCGGCGGACAATGGCGCAGTGGTTATGCAGTGTAGCTGGGGCTATGTGTCGGGTGCAGTTCACGAGTATGAGTGGGGCGAGGCAGGCTTCGCTTCGGAGGAGGAGTGGATTGCAGGCTCTCCAATCGAGAAGGAGGCTCTCGACTACTTCATAAACAATGCCGGCTCACCAAATGGTGTTATGGAGGGCGGTATCGCAATCTTTGCTGCGGGTAACGAGAGTGCGCCAATGGCAGGCTTCCCTGGTGCTGCGGAGTATTGCGTGTCGGTGGCTGCAACCTCGGCAGACTTTACCCCTGCAACCTATACCAACTACGGCCCTGGTACAACAATCTCGGCTCCTGGTGGCGATCAGGACTATCACTACGACTACCTCAATCCGATAACAAATAAGTATGGCGATGTGGGTTGTATCCTTTCAACCTTGCCATATCATATCAGCGAGTCGGGCTACGGCTATATGGAGGGTACTTCGATGGCGTGTCCTCATGTTTCGGGCGTTGTGGCTCTCGGTTTGTCGTATGCCACAAAGTTGCGCAAGCACTTCAAGGCTGAGGATATCCGCAAGATGTTGAGCGATGCGCAGAATGTAACCCCGATTGATGACTATATGAAGGGCTACAAGAACTACTATCGCTATGTTACCGATATCGGCGTATTGCAGCCTATGCAGATGCGACTTGCTCCGTTCAAGGGCGAGATGGGCTCGGGTCAGGTCAATGCTTCGAAGTTCCTTGCTGCAATTGGTGGCGAGGAGGCAGGTGCGAAGATGCACTTCCCTAACCTCGTTATCAAAGCCGAGGATACAATTGCTGTAAATCCGTCGCTCTACTTTGTGGATGGCGAGAATTTGACCTATATCGTAACGATAGAGGATACCCATATTGCAACCCACAAGGCAGAGGGTGCAAACCTCGTATTCTCGGGCTTGCGTGTAGGCTCGACCAAGGCGACTATCAAGGCGAGCAATGGCGAAATCCAAAACTTCACCATCACCGTTCGCAAGGGCAGTGGCTGGCTGTAAGAAAACTGAAAGCGGAAAGCCGATGAGAGGGGTTGTTGCGGTTGTAATGTTGTGTGCTGCGCAGTTATTGAGTGCGCAGATACGCATCATTCCGCAGACGAAACTCCTCGAAGCTGAGCCAAAGGCTGTTGAGGGCTCTCCGCTACGATTTGCGACCGAGGAGGTTAGCTTCGGCACAATCGACGAGATGTCGGGCGTATGGCAGGGTAGTGCCACCCTTACAAATAGTGGTAGTGAGCCCGTGGCGATTACCCAGATAAAGAGCACTTGTGGCTGTTTGAAGGCTGAGTTGCCCAAAAGGGTGCTCGCACCGAGCGAGAGTGTAAAGGCCGCTTTGAAATATTACCCTCGTGGTCACGCAGGACGAGTTATGCAGAGAGTTCTGCTCTATGCAAATGGCTCTACCGAACAACCCTCGGCGATATTGAAACTGCGTGGTATGGTGACCGCTTCGGCAGATAGAAGCGACGACTACCCCTACACTCGTGGAGTGCTGCGATTGCGACAGGATACAGTACGATTGTCGGGCGAACGAGAGGTGTTGCGTGTGGCCTTTATGAATGGAGGCTCTACGGAGTTGAAGTTGGCGGTCAATGCGAACCTTTTGCCCAAGGGCATAAAGGTGCGATTTGAACCTTCGAAAGTGGCTCCGAAAGGAGAGGGTGAGATGGTAGTAGAGTATAATCCTGCGACCGAAACGGCACCAACAAATTTGGGCAAAATATATATCGAAGGGCTGAATTTGCCTCCACGACAGAGTGTAATAGAGGTGATTTTGAAGAATTAAATGAGAAAAACATATAAAAATATGAAGAAAATAGTTAATTTTGCGATGGTATTGGTTGCTATTTTGGCAATGGGTTGCACTAAACCAGGCTATAATGGTTCTCCATTTCTCGATGTTACACCCAATAATATCAGCGGTGTGTGGCGTATGGAGAGCTACGACAATGGCGTGAAACTCGCCGAGGGAAGCTACTACTACATCGTGTTCGATCGTGCCGAACGCACCTTCGTATCATACGACAACCTCGGAAGTATGGAGGTCTATAAGAATTCGGGTCGCTACGATATTGTGACCGACGGAGCTGCCGTTATTCGAGGAATGTACGACTTCGGCCGTGGCGAGTGGGAGCATAGCTACTATGTGCGCAACCTCACCCAAGATAGTATGGTATGGGTGGCTACCGACGACGAGAGCATCACACGAGTTTATGTGCGTGCATCGTTGCCCGAGGAGTTTGAGAAGTAAGATATTAACAACTAAAATAAAACCACAATGAAAAAACTAACCATCATCTGTATGTTGCTCTGCACCGTATTCTGTGTGCGTGCAACCGAAGTGCTTTATGGCCCTTATGTTCAGGCTATTACCGAGGATTCTGCCTATATCGTATGGGTTACCGACAAGGCTACCTACGGCTGGGTAGAGTTGAAGGGCGAGGGCGAGAAGAAGGCCGAGACCTTTATCGAGAGCAACCTTGGTTTGCTCTACAACCGTCGTGTTCACCGTGTTCCTGTTAAGGGTTTGAAGGCTGGTACTCTCTACGAGTATAAGATTTTCTCTCAGTACGAGGATAAGACAGGCAAGAAGGAGAAGGCAATCTCTAAGGAGAAGAATATGTATGGCAATCCATACACCTTCCGCACAAACGACCGCAGCAAGGAGGAGGTTTCGTTCCTTATCAACGCCGACACCCACTACAATTCAACCCTTTTCAGTGAGCTCTACACATTGGAGCGCATCAAGGATAAGGACTTTGTGATGTTCGATGGCGATATGGTAACTACATTCTCGAACGAGAAGAGCCACTTCGATAAACTCTTCTCTCATATTCAGTCGGTTTTCGAGAACTACAACACTCAGTTCTATTTTGTTCGTGGTAACCACGACGCTCGTGGCAACTACGCAGTGAAGTTCTTGGACTACTATCCAACTTGGACAAATATGCCATACTTCGCATTCCGTCACGGTCCTGTGTTTGTTATGGCAATCGACGGTGGCGAGGATAAGCCGGATAGCGATATCGAGTACTATGGTACAGCTGCATTTGACCTATATCGTCAGGAGCAGGGCAAGTGGTTGGAGAAGGTCTTGGAGAGCGAGGAGTGCAAAACCGCTACCTATCGTATCATCGTTTCGCATATTCCTCTCACCGAGAACTCTTGGCACGGTGGTCGCCACGCTTGGCAGCACCTTGCACAGCGTTGCGAGGATAAGGGTGTCAACATTATGATCTCTGGTCACCTTCACAAGAATAGATTTATCAAGGAGGGTGTTCATAACCGCACATTCCCAACCCTTATCATTGGAGCCGACAAGTTGGCAGATGTTGTAGCAAACAAGGATGCCCTCACCATCAAGGTGATAAATAAGGATGGTTCGGTGAAGGATACTTATACCTACCCAGCCAAGAAATAAGCGCAAATAAGCGGTAAATTTTGCACCGCACTTCGATAGCCGAGTTGCTCACATACGCTAAGTATGCTGCGCACTCGGCTTCTTGCTTGGCACAAAATTTCCTCGCTTATTTGCACTTATTTGCGTTCTGAACGAGAGCGGCTCTTTTTGAGTTGCACTTCAATAACCCACTTGCTCACATACGCTAAGTATGCTGCGCAGTGGGTTTTTCGTTTACCTCAAAAATAGCTCACCCATTTTTAATTATTCGTATATTGCGTGCTGCGCACTCAGCTTCTTGTTTGGCACAAAATGCCCTCGCTTATTTGCACTTATTTGCGTTCTGAACAAGAGCGGCTCTTTTTGAGTTGCACTTCAATAACCCACTTGCTCACATACGCAAAGTATGCTGCGCAGTGGGTTTTTCGTTTACCTCAAAAATAGCTCACCCATTTTTAATTATTCGTATATGGCGTGCTGCGCACTCGGCTTCTTGTTTAGCATAAAATTTCCTCGCTTATTTGCACTTATTCGCAATTAGAATGATAAGAAACCCCTTTCGTCATTGCGAGGCTTGGAACAAGCCGTGGCAATCTCCTATTTCACATTCTGCATTTTTCCACCCTTCACAACCAATCCTACGCCAATAAAGATAATAACGGCAAAGATCAATGTGTCGAACTTCGGCTTGTCCAGACCCATAGCGACGGAGAGTGCAATAGCCACAATCGGCTGAATGTAGGCATAGATACTCGTCACGCTGGGGGCTACCGATCGCAGAGAGTAGTTCAAAAGCAGATTGGGCACATAGGTCGGCACAATAAGGACAAAGAGCGACGCCAAGATAATTTTGGTATCCATCGTTCCAAAATCGGTCGACAAAATATCGTGCGCACCTATGGGCAACATAACGATAGCCGATGCGCAGTATATCCATCGTAGTATGGTGGTAATGCGATACTTGCCGACCAATCGTTTGAACCATACCATATACGCCGCTGATACACACGCAGAGGTTAGAATGAGTATATTGCCCTCGATGCTTGAATTCTCGTGTGAGGCGTGGCTGCTCGATACGATTATTGCTATCGCACCGACCATACCGAGCAATAATCCCACAACCTTTGTTTTTGAAAGACGCTCGATACCTACTATTGCCGAGAGGAAAAGTACGATAAGGGGCGTTGAAGTGCTTATTATAGAGCCATCTATTGGTGAGGTATTCGCCAGACCGAACATCATACATAACTTTCGTGCTACACCCATCAGCATTGCTGCACCGAATATCTTCAATCTGTCGGCAGATTCGACCCTCTCGGGCTTCTCCCACAATAGAGGTATTAACGAAAGAGTGGCAGCAATTACCAACGAGGCTGATACCATTGCCATAGGCGAGATGTATCGACCCAATACGAGGTTGTAGAAAGGGTAGTCGCACGCCCATACTATATTGCACAGAATGAGCGATAGGTGCGCCCACATAGGTTTGCTATTTGTCATTGCTACATTAGATTTTAGCAAGGAGAAGGTGGCAAAGATTGTGCCTGAGGGGTGGGGGCTTGACCTTCGCTTCGCTCGGTCTTGCCTCGTGGCGCTATGGAAATAGAATAAATAATGAGAAATTTTGACGAGACTTGACGGACTCTTCGAGTCCGTCTTGCCTCGTGGCGCTATGGAAATAGAACAAACAACGAGAACACCTCGCAAATTGCGCTATTTGTTATTAGAGGTAATAGTCTTATGAGCAAGCTCAACGCCTATTACCTCTAATAACAAATGCCACCGAAAGGTGGCATTCTCGTTGTTTGTTTTATTTCTCAGAGCTGTTGACGAGGCTTGAACTCGTGACCTCTTCCTTACCAAGGAAGTGCTCTACCACTGAGCTACAACAGCAATTATCCGCTAAAAGCGAGGCAAAAGTAATGCTTTTTTTTCGTTTTGCCAAATTTGTAGCGAATAAAATTCAAATAAAATGCAGTGTATGCTCAAAAATGCCCCTTCCTACCACGCCAGAGCGGGTTTTACAACGCCGAACATCAGCCACGCAACGAGGAGTGTGACCACGATGTTGAAGCACTGCGCACCGAGGAAGGCGTAGAGGATGTTGCGATTTTCTCTCGACACAATATCCTTCAATCGGGTATCCATACCGATACAGACGAATGCCAACGAGAAGAAAAAGGTCGAAAATGTCTTTGCCATCGAGGTTTCGGCAAGCTTCTTTGCCTCCCAATCGGGGAAGATGTGGTTGCTCTGCAACAGGCTAAAAACGAGCGATGCCACGATAAAACCCACTACGAACTTTGGGAATTTCTCCCATACCAAACGCACCGATGGGCGGTGCAATCTTCCATTTCCGCCCTTTGAGGCGAGGTATGTGGCGATGCAGAATGCCACCACGCCAATCAGCACATTTTGCGTGGCCTTGACAATCATAGCGGTCTTGTTCGCCTCGTCGCCAACCATCTCGCTTGCTGCCGCTACGCCACTTGTGGTATCTATTGTGCCGCCTATCCAAGCCCCCATAATCTCACTCTGCACTGCCACATCTTCGGTCAAGAGTGGCACAATCCACTTTGCCAGCAATGGCATAAGGTATATCATCGGAACGGCGACTATCAGCACAACCGAGATGATATACGATAGGTATCTCTCTTGCACTTTGGTAACTCCGCCCGTAGCGATGCACGCCGAGACTCCGCAGATTGTAACTCCGCTGGCGAGAGTCATTGCAGCACGCTCCTCGACTGCCGCTCTGCGAGAGAGCCAAAAGGCGAACATCCACACACCGCTAACCACGATGCACGCCTGTAAGATACCTGCCACGCCCGAGGTTACAAAATCTCGAAAGAGAATTGTCGCACCAAGGCATACGACGCCTATTTTGATGAAAAATTCACCCTGTATGGCGGGTTTCAGCCATTCGGGGATACGAATGCAGTTGCGCACGATAAGACCGAAGATTACAGAGAAAAATACCGCTTCGAAGCCGTAGTACTTCACGCTGGGAATCTTGGCGATGAGTTGAGCCAGGAGCGAGAGTGCAAAGACTACGACGAACGACCAAAATAGCCCTTTGAGTGGGCGAGAGAGTAGGCGATTGCCGATGTATAGCACCACGAGGGCAATCAGAAATAGTGTGCCTACACCTATCCACGCATCTGCGGTGGCGAGTGTCGAAGGTATGGCGATGACGCTCTTTATGGTGGGGTATTCGCCTGCCAAGCCGGCAAGAATTAAGAGGGGTATTGCGAGGAGGGTTACCACCCAATCTTCGACCAAAATAGGTTTGAAAAAGTTTTTCATATTGTTTGTGTTTTTTGTTTTACGAACTCCGAGCGTCATCACGGCGCAACGAGATTAGAGGTTGTTAGAGGTTGTTAGAGGTTGTTAGAGGTGCGCTGAAAGTTAAACTTCTAACTTCTAACTTCTAACTCGTCTAAAAGATTCCCGACACCATAACCGCCAACGAGTGGGCGAGTGGTTTGCCGAGGTGCTGATACTGTTTTAGCGTGTAGTCGAGTTGCAGTCGCATATATCGCCACGGCTGATACGCCACGCCGAGCGTGTAGTTGAACTCTCGGACGGAGGTGCGAATATCCTCGTCGAAGTAGTCAAATCTCGCTCCCACCGAGCCATAACCCACCTGCGCAGTGTGGAACTTCCAACCTGCCGAGATGTATGTACCCTCCGAAAGTAGTGTGCCTGTGTTGCCTCGAATATACTCCGAGCGCACGAAGGCGTGGCGACCATTATAGGCGCATCCACCGCCATAACGCTGATAGCCTACATACCTCTTCTCGCCAAAATTGCCCTCGCCATATTGATAGTAGCCGGCGATAGTCAAATCTTTCAGTGGGTTAATCATCACACGCCCCACGAAATCTTTGCTGTTGTTATTGTCTTTCTTGGAATTTATGCCATTGCCGTTGAATATGGCAAGGTTGTAGTTGAGCAGATGAAAACCCTCACGCTTGATAAATCCTCCGTAGAGTTGCGCTCCGCAGTCACGACCTGTCGAGCTGATACCTGTAACATCGTGGCTGCTCATCCTGACGAGTCGCTGCACGACCAACGAGTAGTCGATAAATTCGAGTTTCAGCGGAGCATACTCCGAGTTCTCGATGGATAACGGAATTTTGAACTCTCCGACTTGTATGCCGAGCTGCTCGAATGGGCGATAACGCACCCAGGCATCGACAATCTTCGGACTCTCGGCAAAATCGACTTGCAGACGATAATCGGCAATGCCGTATTGCTTACTCTCGGCTATATTGCCGGTGAATGATACTCGGGCTCGACGAATGCGAAATGATGAATTTGTGGTATGCCCGTCGGCATACTCCCAGGTGTAGAGAGCTTGCAGATAGCCCGAAATTTTTAGGTGTTTTTGAAATTCCTCCCAAGTTACGCCCTTTGCCGAGAGGGTAGCAGATGTGATAAGCAAAGTGGCTAAAATAGTTCGTTTCATATATAAGCATAAAAAAAATACACGACAAAGGTATCGGTTTTACCCTTGTCGTGTAACGCCTATATTGTCGAAAAGCCCTACCGAACTATATATAGGACTGTTCGTGATATGTCGCTTAGAATAAGCCTGTCGCCATCAGCTTTATACGGTTGCCGAAGTGACGATTTGTAGCGAATGTGTGGTTGATGCGGTGTTCGAGCGAGTATGCCAACTGCACTCGGAAATGCTTTACAGGGGTGTAACCCACGCAGACCGAGTAGCGCATATCTATCGCTGCATTCTTGGTGTCACGCTTGGTGTAGTCGAAGCAGTTGCGGCAGAAGTAATCCACCATACCACCGGCCCATATCATACCACGGTTCTCGGCAAGGTTGAAACGCTTACCTGCCTCGACATAGGCACCCTCCGAAACGAGCGAGCCTGTCAAACCGGCGATATACTCACCACGAGCAAATGCCTTCTTGCCGTCGTAGTTGAAACCGCCACCCCAACGGTGCATAGTTACATACTCACGGCTACCACTCCATCCATACTCTGCGAACTTGTCGTCGGAGAGGCTTGCAAGATTAGCCTCGCCCCACTGATAGTATGCAGTCAAGGCAAAATCCTTCGATGTCTTGAAGGTCAATTTACCGAACACATCCTTTGACTTGTTGTTATCCTTCTCGTTGATGCCGTTACCATTCACAACGCCCAAGTGGTAGTTGATAATGCTGTAACCATCACGATGAACGAAACCTCCGAGGAGCATAAATCCTGCGTCACGAGCCGTTACATTCAATCCTGCAACATCGCCACTACCCATCTTTGCGAGGTTATGCACCACATACGAGAAGTCGATGAAGTCGTACTTCGATGGCGAGATGCTCGCCTCGAAGGTGATAGGGTTCTTGAACTGTCCGAACTGCACACCAAACTCCTTGCAAGGCTGGTAGCGCAACCACATATCGAGAATAGGGTTCTTTGGTACTCGGGTCAAGTCGAAGTAGAAGCGGTAGTCGATAACACCTGCCTTACCCTTGTAGAGATCACCCACAATGGTAAATCTCGCACGACGAACCGAGAATGACGAGATATCGGTAGTGTTCTCTTTGTCGGCATCGTGCCACTCGTACATACCCTGCACGAAACCCGAAATTCTGAAATATTGGCGGAACTTCTCCAATGCGGCAGTGCGCTTCTCGACTTTGTCGAGTTTGCTCTCTACCGACTCCTTCTGTGCCACATCCTGAGCCGAAGCTGATGCTCCGACAAGCAGAACGGCTAAAACTAAAATATAAAATCTCTTCATCTATTATTTATTGTTTTTCTTCTTCCACTCTTTAAGGTAGTCGATGCGGAAAGCATCCTTCTGTGCCTTGTACTTTTCGAGGTTCGAGCCCGAGTGCCAAGTGGTGTAACCACCCGTCAAACCTGCATCATAAAGACCTCTGATCTCCTTCTCCACATCCTCGGCATCGTAGCGCAAACCATTCTTATCGACGTGGCGCATAACGGGATATGCCTGAATCCAAGTGCGCACCGCAGCAGGTGTAGGCGTAACGGCCTGGCGACCCTGAACACGCTCACCCCACGCCTTCAAAATCTCGTATGGGTGGTTCCACGGCTTTTTGATGCCGTAGTAGCCATTCGAGAAGTGGTCAGGATAAGGCATTCCGCAAATCGCATCGCAGATATTCGAGATTGCCGGCCAATACTGACCGTATGCAGTTGTATAGCCAGGGTTTGCAGCCTCGCCAAAGACATCCACCGACACATAGGCACCTACGGCGTGAATCTCGTCGCACGCATACTGCACAAATCGCTGAATAGCCTGCACCTTCGACTCGTTGTACTTGTTGTGGTAGTCGATAAGCTTCTCCACCTTGGTCATACGGTCGGGGAAACGAACATAGTCGAAGTTAATCTCGTTGAAGCCGAACTTACGCACCGCCTCCTTTGCCAACTCTACATTGAACTGCCATACCTGACGGTCGTATGGGCTTGGCCAATAGGCCTTGTTGTGTTTGAATGGCTTGCCCGTAGCCTTCTCGGTGATTGCCACCTGTGGGTGGTCCTTCACAAGGTGCGAATCCTTGAAGCAGGTGATACGACCTACCACATAGAAGCCCTCCTCGTGCAGACGCTTTACAGCATTCTTATACATCGCCTCCTTGTTCTTACCGGCATAGCGGTAGTTTGTTGGCGAGTACTTCTGCATAGCCTCCGCCTTATAGCCTGGGCACTCGTTGTCCTTAATGTCTATTACAAAGGTATTAATCTTGGTCTTCTTCGCAAAGTCGATATACTTCTCGATATTGCCGATAACCGAAGGCGAGATATTCAGATAGAGCGAATAGCAAGCCTCGGGCATCTTGTTGTTTGCAAACTCAACACGCTCGGTGGGGTAGAAGTCGCAACCGAAGGCCTCGCCACCGCCAAATGAGTTCTTGATAGCCTTATGCACCTTGTCGTACTGCTCTGCCTTGTAACGCTTCTCGGCATCAGTCTTCGAGAATACGAGGTACTTGCCATAGACATAACCCACCAAACTGCCCTGCTTAACCTTGTAACGATAAACTTTTCCGTCAGCACGCAACGAGTCGAAACCGAGGACTGCCAACTGCTCGCCCTTCTGCGCCTGACCACCGATAAGCGATGTTTCGCAGTCGGTGATAATCGAAGCAGGGGTGCGCACCCAGATGCTCTTCTCCTTGACCACCTCCTTCGAAGTAGCAACGAGCGATTGCTCCTTGGCATAGAAATATTGCTTGCGGGTAATCTCGATAGGGTAGTACTTCTGCTTCTCAACCTTTACGCCCTTGCCGTAGTTGGCCTTAACCTTGCGACCACGCACCATTGTTTGCGCCTCGCTGACATTGCCATTTTCGTCGATTGAGTAGAGCGTAACATCGGTAGTTGCCGAGGCGAGATAACGCTCCTCGATAATATCTTTGCTGCCACACGAAACGACCGCAACAGCAGCCAAAATGAGAGTGAAAAGTATCTTCTTCATATAAATTAAGCGGGTTTTCCGAAATTCAGGTGCAAAGATAGATAATTTTTCGTATATTTGCCCGACCAAAAGATAAAATCTTTTATGGGTTAAGCGGTTTGCCCTTGTAGTTCAACGGATAGAACGAAGGTTTCCTAAACCTTAGATAGCAGTTCGATTCTGCTCGGGGGTACAAGCTGAAATGACGGGAGATGCGTACAGAAGTATGGCATCTCTTTTTGTTTTTCCTTCCCTCCCCGAGCAGAATCGTTCAACTTGTTGCGCCTCGGCAGAGTTGTCTTCGGTTGGCGATTATTGCTGTCGTAATCTTTGTCTTTGTCTGATGATTGTCTTTGAAAATAGATTTTCAGCCATCATCAGCCAAACCCAAACAATCTGCGATTGTAATCGCCTCCCTTCGCTCTGCTCTCGGCTTCTGCCGTCGTTCGATTCGGTGGTGGTTGAGGGAAATGTGTTTTTTCAGTTTTCAGTTTTCAGTTTGATTAGCTTCTGCTGCCGTTTGAGTCCGGTGGGGGTGTTTTTTGGTTTTCCGAACTCTGAGGGTGGTCAAGGCGCAACAAATTAAGGGTTGTTAAGGGCTAGTAAAGGCTAGTAAGGGTTATTAAGGGGGCGCTCTGAGGTTGTTTTGTTTTTTTTGTTGTTCCGATCGTTCAGCTTGTTGCGCCTCGGGTGACTTGTATGCGAGGTGAAAGCATAGGCAAATTGCTTATTGTCCCTTAATATCCCTTAATATCCCTTAATAACCGTTATCACCCCCCCCCAAAAAAAACTTCTACAAAAAAAAGCGACCCGCAGGTCGCTTTTCTCTATCTCGCATTTTTTGGAACGGTAATCGGAATATAGTTCTTCGATGGAGCGAGAGGTACGAGTGGGCAATCCACTGCGTGAATCATCTCCTTATCGTCGGTCTGTTGCGCCTTGACATTTGTCATATCGACCTTGGCAACATTGTGAATACCCATAGGTGTGCGGTGCTCCTCGCCCGAGAAGGTGAAATTGACATTCTCCATTACAAGGTGCTTTATGTTGCGCACATACATTGCCCAATAAGGGGTGGTGCGTGACTCTCGTGTAGGCATCTGCAATTCACGCTTGGTCTTCTCGTCGGTGCGACCAATGTAGTGAACATCAATATCACGAAGTGTAACATCCTCATATACACCGCCCTTCCAGCTCTCGATTTGGAGTGCTGCATAATTAACATTCGTAGCCTTGATGCGCTCTACAACGAGGTTCTTCGACCAGGTATTTGCCTTCAAATCGGCAGCGAAAGCGCATCGCACGCAATCCATCGTAAGGTCGTGAATATAGACATCCTCTACACCTCCAACAGCATCCCACCAAGCACCAGGCTGAATAATTACGGCAGCCATCATCTTGCCCGTAAGCTTTGGAAGGTGTGGCTGAACATACTTGCCCGGGCCCTTCATCTCGCAGTGCGAAATCTCCAAATCCTTTACAGGGAAGATTATGCGGATACCGTTGCAGGTAGAGTTTATATAGCAGTTTTTGATTACCGCATTCTCCCAATAACCACCTGCGATGCAGTCGTCGCCTGTCTCGAACGAGCAGTTGCGAATCATCAGGTTCTTTGCACCACGAAGGTGTATGCCGTCGTGACCTTTGGTGAAGGTAACATTGTCGAATGTTGCGTTCTTAACCTCGTAACCCATAACGCCATAGTTCGATGCTTCGGTAATATGGATGCCACGAATGGTTACTCCGTCAACCTCGCCGAGCATTACGCAGTGCGGACCTCGTGAACGGCCCTCGCCGTTAGGGTCTACAAGGTGGTTGCTGTTGATTACACCGTCACCCGTGATTGCGATATTGCTCACTCGCTGTGCAAGGATAAATGAGCGATTCCAATACTCGGTGTATGCCACCTTGTACTTCATAAAATCGTCACGGAGGCACTTGTAATGTTTGTAGTCTTTCAAATCGAGCGATGCGATAAGCTCCGCACCCTCAGCCAAGCGCAACTCCACATTGTCGAGCATCTCGATAGTGCCCGAGAGGTACTTTCCGGCAGGTACCAGCACAATACCGCCGCCATTCTCATTACAAGCCTTGATGGCATTGTTTATGGCTACCGTATTCGATATTTTTCCGTTGCCTTTGGCACCGAAATCTTTAATATTGTAGGTAGTACGGGCCGAAGCGAAAGCTATTTGGGCCAGAGCGATGAAAGAGAGTAGGATGTATTTCATAAATTTAGTTTGTTTGTTGTATCTTCTGCAAAGATAGATAAAAAATAGAATTTTTAATTCTTAATTTTTAATTTTTAATTTTTTGTTGTACTTTTGCAGCCGCAAATGTGGAGGGATTTGGACTGATTGCAACCACAATAAAAAATTGCTAAACCGGCAACTCTTTTTCGAGGCGCTTCCGCCAAATCCAAACATTGCAAAGTATAAAAGCCAATGGCTTAGAGCTAATGGCTAAAAGCAAAGAATTTTTAACTAAAAATTATATTGGATATGGGATTTTTGTTTACATCGGAGTCGGTTTCTGAGGGACATCCAGATAAGGTGTCGGACCAGATTTCGGACGCTATTCTCGATGAGTTTTTGCGCCGTGATGCAAGTGCGAAGGTGGCTTGCGAAACACTCTGTACCACAGGTTTAGTGGTTGTTTCGGGCGAGGTTTGCTCGGATGCTTATGTCGATATTCAGGGCACAGCCCGTCGTGTAATCGATAAGATTGGCTACAACCGTAGCGAGTTGCAGTTCGACGCCAAGTCGTGCGGTATTCTCTCGGCTATCCACGAGCAGTCGTCGGATATCAACCAGGGCGTAGTTCGTGCTACCGAGGAGGAGCAGGGTGCTGGTGACCAGGGTATTATGTTCGGCTATGCCGTGAATGAGTCACGAGAGTTGATGCCTGCAACTTTAATTCTCTCGCACGTTATCTTGAAGGAGTTGGCAGTTATCCGTCGTGAGGGCGAGGTTATGACCTACCTCCGCCCCGATGCAAAGAGTCAGGTTACAATCGAGTATGGCGACGACCGCAAGGCGAAGCGAGTACATACAATCGTGGTTTCGACACAGCACAACGAGGATGTCGATGTTGCTCAGATTAAGGAGGATGTTCGCACTATCCTTATCCCTCGTGTGAAGGCTCGTTTGGAGCGTGCTGGCGATGAGTTGGCGCAGCTTATTGGCGAGGAGTATATCCTTCACGTAAATCCAACAGGTAAGTTCGTTATCGGTGGTCCTCACGGCGATACAGGCTTGACAGGTCGTAAGATTATCGTCGACACCTATGGTGGTCGTGGCGCACACGGTGGTGGCGCATTCTCGGGTAAGGACTCTTCGAAGGTGGATCGTTCGGCAGCATACGCAGCACGCCACATCGCAAAGAATATGGTCGCAGCAGGTGTTGCAGACGAGGTTTTGGTGCAGCTTAGCTATGCTATCGGTATTGCCGAGCCGTTGTCGGTTTATGTCGATACCTATGGCACCAATAAGCTCTCAATCAGCGAGGGCGAGATTGCCGAGCGCATCGCAAAACTCTTCGACCTTCGCCCACACGCAATCGTTAAGCGTTTCGGCTTGAAGAACCCAATTTTCGAGGCTACCGCATCGTATGGACACTTTGGTAATCGCCCTTATACTCAGGCTGTTAAGTTTATTGAGAATGGCGCCGAGGTAGAGCGTGAGGTGGAGTTCTTCGGATGGGAGAAGCTCGATGCTGTTGAGGCTATCAAAGCTGAATTCAACTTGTAGGAAAATCGTTCTGATTGGTAAATTTTGCACGAGAGCGTCGGACGCCAAATTCCTCACATAGGTTTACTATGCTGCGGATTTGTCGCCTAGCTTCGCACAAAATTTCCTCAATCATTTACGATTTTGAATGGTAGGAAAAAACTAAATACCTTAATTGTCAATTGTCAATTATCAATTGTCAATTAAAAAAAGCCAATGGCTAAGGGCTAATGGCTAATAGCAAAAAAACGAGAGGATTTCCTCTCGTTTTTTCTTTACTTGTCGTAGCCGAACAAGTTTACCTGAATGATGTACTGCGCTACGCCCTCGGCATTTGGCTCGGACATCTCCGAACGGAACTGCTCCAAGTTGAGGTCGAGCGAGAGCGTTCCAAAGCCCTCGGCTGGGCGGGCGATATTCCAATATTGCACATTTATCGGCAAGCCAGGTCCCCAATTTGCACGGTCGTAGTAGTATGTGCCACCCTGCTTGTAGGTGTCGGCATTGCTGTAAAATATGTAGCCCTCTTGCGCCGCTTTTTCGCCATTTACAACCACCTCGTAGTAGTTGTCGTCGAACTCGGCAGCATTGAGTGTGCGATATCCTGGGCGCTCTACGAATATGCCCTGATCGTGTCCGTGACCTGTAATTGCCACACGCATTTCGAGTCGTTTAACCTCGGCAGGAATCTCTACGATGCGCTCGCCAAGGCGTGATGCATCTTCGATGTCGTGACCCTCTACGCCATACGCCCAACCACGATATCCCGAGTTGCCGTCACGGCTCGAATCGTACAACTCGTGCGTAAATATCACATTGCGCTTTGGTGTGCCCTTGTAGTAGTGGAGCGTTGCGGTTACGGTGTGACCTCTATTCTCCCTGGCATCCCAACCGCCATAGTAGAGGTAGAAGGTGGTGTTGCCCGATAGCAAAGGCAGATACTCGGTAACATCGAGCCAAAACTTCTTCTGCCAATACTTGCCAAAACCATTTCCGTAAGGGGTTATGGCACGAGCAATCTCGTAACGCTCGCCCGAGGTTTTATCCTCCACAAAGAGCATTGTGGTGTTATCCCACTCGCCCGGCATATTTCCCCATAATCCCATACGATATTCGAGCAATACTCGGTCGATGTTCGATACATCGCTTGGTAACTCCATCTCGAACTTCTTGTCGGCACTTTCGCCCCAGCCGAAGAACTCCAAACGATGCTCCTCCGATGCTATCGAGTAGGCAGGAGTGCGGACTTCGGGACTTGCATAGTAGAACGGCTCACGAATCAGCTGATGTGTCGTGTTATCGTGCTTCTCGGTGTTGTCGGGGGTATTGCAGCCTGTCAGTGCAAAGATTGCGGAGATGGCTAAAATAGTTATTCTCTTCATTGTTATGCTTATTTTCTCGATTACAAAGTTAGCTATTTGTTTCGATTATACAAAAGTTTTCCGTTTTACGCTTTCAGTTTTCAGTTTTTTAATTATCTTTGCAAAGAATTTGCGCATATATGCGTGCGCACAAACAAAAGCAACAGAAAACTATAAACACAAAATATACAAAATCAATCAACTAAAACTATGGAAAATAAACTTAAAGAGTTGACCGATCGCCTCTATGGTGAGGGTTTGGAGAAGGGCCGCTTGGAGGCGGACCGCTTGGTTGCCGAGGCTAAGGAGAAGGCTGCTGCAATTTTGGCAGAGGCAAAGGCCGAGGCTGAGCAAATCGTAAAGAAGGCAGAGGATAAGGCTGCCGACACAGAGAAGAACTCGATGACCGAGATTTCGTTGGCAGGTCGTCAGGCTGTTGCCAAGATCAAGAGCGAGTTGGCAGGTGTAATCATCGCAAAGACATCGACCGAGGCAGTAAAGGCTGCTACCGTTGATGCAGAGTTCGTGAAGAAGCTCCTCTTGGAGGTTGCAAAGAATTGGTCGGGTGCTGCCGAGCGGGTATCGCTCAAAGCGTTGCTCCCTGCTGCATTGGAGGCTGAGTTTGCGAAGGTATTCGAGGCATCGGCTAAGGAGTTGCTCGCAGCGGGCGTTGAGGTTGGCTACTCGAAGGAGGTTAAGTCGGGCTTCAAGGTAGGCGCAAAGGATGGTGGCTACTACATCTCGTTCACCGACGAGTCGTTCGAGGCTTTGCTCGATGAGTACTTGCGTGAGAAGGTTTCACAGTTACTCTTTGCTTAAACGCTTATGTTTGCAAATTCTTATTACGCACTTGTAGCGGGCTTCAAAGAGTATGCACTCGACGGCGAGTTGAAGGGCTTCGATATCGAGGCTATCTTGTCGGAGGTGTTCGAGGTACTTTCGTCTAAGGACAGAAAGACCGTAGAGTTGCTCTATGCCTACTACGATTGCGAGAACCTTATAAGTCGTCACAACGGCTCTTCGACCTACAATGCGCTCGGTCGTCTTTCGAGCGAGGAGGTTGAGGAGGAGTTGCGTCGTCCGTCACTCCTTGTCGAGCCACTTGCAAAGGTGGTGCGTGCGTATGCTTCGCCCGAGAGCGAGGATGCCGAGGATATGGACCTCACTCAGCCGTTTGCGAAGGCTCTGATGACCGCCTACTACAAGGCTTGTGCGGCATCGGGCTCACGACTTTTGAGAGAGTGGTCTGCAATGGACCGTACCATTCGCAATATCGTGGCTGCGACATTGGCTCGTCGTCAGGGTGTAGCGATTGATGGGGTTGTTGTAGGCGAAGATTCGGTTACCGAGTCGTTGGTGCGCAGTTCGGCTGCCGACTTCGGCTTGCGTGCAGAGTTGCCATTTGTGGAGCAACTCGTAGCGGCGGTTGCCGATGAGCAGAATATGGTGGAGAAGGAGCGCAAGATTGACAATATCCGCTGGGCGGAGTTGTCCGAGCTTTCGACCTTCGACTACTTCGACTTGAATGCCGTTATCGCATACTTGGTAAAGGCAAATATGGTGGCTCGTTGGGCTGCACTCGACGCAAAGGTTGGTCGTGAGATGTTCGACCGCCTTGTGGCAGAACTCGACGGCAAGGAAATGATAAATAAATTATAACGATACTATCCTAATGAAAACTACTGGTAAAGTAAATGGTATCATCTCGAACATCGTTATCGTGAAGGCTGACGGAGCAGTTGGTCAGAACGAGATTTGCTATGTTTATGCAGGTGAGACCAAGATGATGGCCGAGGTCATCAAGGTTATAGGCGATGATGCCTATGTGCAGGTTTTCGACAGCACCCGTGGCTTGAAAATCGGCGATAAAGTGGAATTTGAGGGTCATATGCTCGAAGCAACTTTGGCTCCTGGTATGCTCTCTCGCAACTATGACGGTTTGCAGAACGACTTGGAGAAGATGGACGGTTTGTTCATCGCTCGTGGCTCGATTACCGATCCTGTTGACTTCGAGGCAACTTGGGAGTTCAAGCCGTTGGCAAAGGCTGGCGATAAGGTGACTGCCGGTGCTTGGCTCGGAGAGGTTAAGGAGCAGTGGGTGGCTCACAAGATTATGGTGCCATTCATTATGACAGGCAACTACACCGTAAAGAGCGTGGTTAAGGCTGGCGAGTACAAGGTTACCGACACTATCGCAGTTGTAACCGACTCGGACAACAATGAGTACAATATCACAATGGTACAGAAGTGGCCGGTTAAGCAGGCTATCCGTTGCTACACCGAGAAGCCACGCCCATCTCGTGTTATGGAGACAGGTGTTCGTGCAATCGATACATTCAACCCACTTGCAGAGGGTGGTACAGGCTTTATCCCTGGCCCATTCGGTGCAGGTAAGACCGTGTTGCAGCACGCAATTTCGAAGCAGGCAGAGGCCGATATCATCATTATCGTTGCTTGCGGTGAGCGTGCAAACGAGGTTGTGGAGATCTTCAAGGAGTTCCCAGAGTTGATCGACCCACACACAGGTCACAAGCTTATGGAGCGTACCATTATCATCTGTAACACCTCGAATATGCCTGTTGCGGCTCGTGAGGCGTCGGTTTATACAGGTATGACCATCGGTGAGTACTATCGTTCGATGGGATTGAAGGTATTGGTAATGGCTGACTCTACATCTCGTTGGGCTCAGGCGTTGCGTGAGATGTCGAACCGTTTGGAGGAGCTTCCAGGTCAGGATGCCTTCCCTATGGACCTCTCGGCAATTATTTCGAGCTTCTACGCTCGTGCAGGTTTGGTAAAGTTGAACAACGGCGAGACAGGCTCGGTAACATTCTTGGGTACCGTATCGCCTGCGGGTGGTAACTTGAAGGAGCCTGTAACCGAGTCTACAAAGAAGGCTGCACGATGCTTCTACGCACTCTCGCAGGGTCGTGCCGACTCGAAGCGTTACCCAGCAATCGACCCACTCGACTCATACTCGAAGTACTTGGAGTATCCTGAGGTTGAGGCTTACCTCGGCGAGAAGATCGAGAAGGATTGGGTATCGCTCGTATATCGTGGCAAGACTCTCGTTCAGCGTGGTAAGGAGGCTAACGACCAGATTAACATCCTCGGTGACGACGGTGTACCTGTTGACTACCACGAGCGTTTCTGGAAGTCGGAGCTTATCGACTTCGTTATCTTGCAGCAGGATGCATTCGATGATATCGACGCAAACTGCCCAATGGAGCGTCAGCAGTTTATGTATAAGAAGGTGCTTTCGATTTGCGAGCACGACTTCGACTTCGTAGATTTCGAGGAGTGTTCTAAGTTCTTCAAGGGCTTGATTAACCTCTTCCGCCAGATGAACTACGCAGAGTGGCAGAGCGAGAAGTTCTACGACTACGACAAACAAATCGATGCTTACATCGCTAACCACTAAACCGAAAAGAAAGTTATGACACGAGCATTTCAGAAAATATATACAAAGATTGATAATATCACCAAGGCTACCGTAACGCTCCGTGCTACGGGCGTAGGTAACGACGAGTTGGCTACCGTAGGTGGTCGCCTCGCACAGGTGGTAAAGATTATGGGCGACAGCGTTACCTTGCAGGTCTTTGCAGGTACCGAGGGTTTGGCTACCAACTCGGAGGTTATCTTCCAGGGCGAGCCACCAAAGTTGCGTGTTTCGGACAACTTGGCAGGTCGCTTCTTCAATGCATACGGTGAGCCACTCGAAGGCGGTGAGCCTATCGAGGGTGAGGCACGAGAGATTGGTGGTCCTACCGTAAACCCATTCCGTCGTTTGCAGCCATCAGAGCTTATCGCTACCGGTATTGCAGGTATCGACTTGAACAACACCATCGTAACAGGTCAGAAGATTCCGTTCTTCGCCGATTCGGATCAGCCATACAACGCTGTAATGGCGAATGTGGCACTCTCGGCAAAGGCCGATAAGATTATCCTCGGTGGTATGGGTCTTACCAATGACGACTTCCTCTACTTCAAGCAGGTGTTCGAGAATGCAGGTGCTTTGGACCGTATCGTATCGTTCGTAAATACAACCGAGAATCCTCCTGTGGAGCGACTCCTCGTGCCTGATATGGCTTTGACTGCTGCGGAGTACTTCGCAGTTGATAAGGGCGAGAAGGTGTTGGTGCTCTTGACCGATATGACCTTGTATGCCGATGCTTTGGCTATCGTATCGAACCGTATGGACCAGATTCCATCGAAGGACTCTATGCCTGGCTCACTCTATTCGGACTTGGCAAAGATCTACGAGAAGGCGGTGCAGTTGCCTAACGGTGGTTCGATTACCATTATTGCCGTTACAACCCTCTCGGGTGGCGATATTACTCACGCTATTCCGGATAATACGGGTTATATCACCGAGGGTCAGCTCTTCCTTCGTAACGACTCCGATACAGGTAAGGTTATCATCGACCCATTCCGTTCGTTGTCTCGTTTGAAGCAGCTTGTTATCGGCAAGAAGACTCGTGAGGATCATCCACAGGTGATGAATGCCTGCGTGCGTTTGTATGCCGATGCAGCCAATGCGAAGACCAAGCTGGAGAACGGTTTCGACCTTTCGGAGTACGACGAGCGTGCTTTGCAGTTTGCGAAGGAGTACTCGGAGAAGTTGCTTGCTATCGATGTTAATATCGACATCACCGAGATGCTTGATACCGCTTGGACTCTCTTCGGTAAGCACTTTACCAAAGAGGAGGTTGCTATCAAGGCAGAACTTATCGAGAAATATTGGAAAGCATAACTAAACAATGGCAATCAAATTTCAATATAACAAGACTTCGCTCGGCGAACTCGGCAAACAGCTGAAAATGCGCCAGAAGGCACTCCCTACCATCAAGAGTAAGGAGTCGGCCTTGCGCTCCGAGGTTAAGCGTGCGAAGGACTCCGCAGCAGAGTACCGTGAGCGACTCGACGCCTTGGTGGCAGAGTACGACTATATGGTGGCTTTGTGGGGAGAGTTTGATTGTACCCTGTTGAGCGTTGCAGATGTCGATTTGACAACCCAAAAGATTGCGGGAGTCCGCATCCCTGTACTTAACGAGGTGAAGTTCGAGTGCAAGCCATTCGACCTCTTCTCTTCGCCGGCGTGGTACTCGGATGGCGTGGAACTCTTGCGTAAGATAGCCACCTTGGGCATCGAGTTCGAGGTCTATAACCGCAAGACCGCACTTTTGGACTATGCACGCCGAAAGACTACTCAGAAGGTAAACCTCTACGAGAAGGTGCAGATACCTGGCTATGAGGATGCCATACGAAAGATTAAGCGATTTATGGAGGATGAGGAGAACCTCTCTAAATCGGCACAGAAAATCGTCAAAACTCGCCAGCAGGCTGCCGCAAAGGAGGGCGGAGAGAGATGATTGTAAAGATGATGAAATACAATATCGTCTTGTTCTCGGCAGAGCGTGAGCGCTTTGTGGAGCGTTTGCGTGAGCTCGGAATGGTCGATATCACCACCTCTGGTTGGGAGCCAACCGAGGCGGATAGAGAGCTTGTTACCGCTATCGAGAGCCGTACAAAGGCACTTGCTGCGCTCGAACAGTTCGTTGCAGGCGATGACTATGTCGCAGGTGCGAAGGCTATCGAGGATGGCACGGCATTCGAGGCGTATCAGTCGGCACAGTCGGCTATCGCAGCGGCAAAGTCGGAGAATGCACGCTTGCAGAAATCGCTCGAAGAGTGGTTGCCGTGGGGTGAGTTCGACTGCTCGACACTCGCCAAGTTGGCAGAGAGTGGGGTAGTGTTGCGCTACTTTACCGCTCAGCGTGCAACCTTCGAGAAGAGCGTGGCAGAGTGGGGCGAAACGCTCAATATTGCCGTAGTTGGCGAGGACGACTCGGCAGTTCGCTTTGTCGTTATCGGCAATGGCTCGGAGGAGATTGCAATCGACGCACAGGAGCAGAAGGCTCCTACGATGAACAATGCCGAGTTGAAGGCTCTCATCGAGAATAACGATGCGGTTGTGGCAGAGCAGAATACCGTAATCAGCGCAGTTGCTGATGCGAAGGCGGAGATTGAGGCGGAACTCGCACAACTCAAATCGGCAATGCAGGATGTTCGCATCGAGGCTACTGCCGACAAGGCTGCCGAGGGCTTGCTCCTCGTTTTGGAGGGCTGGGCAGAGAAGGAGACTTCTGCCGTTGTTGATGCAGCGTTGAACGACTATCCGAATGTTGTCTATATCAAGGAGAACCCGAGCGAGGATGACGAAACACCGGTTAAGTTGAAGAACAACCGCTTTGCTCGTCTGTTCGAGATGATTGGTGGCTTGTACGCATTGCCAAAGTACGGAACTCTGGATATGACCCCATTCTTCGCACCGTTCTATATGCTCTTCTTCGCTATCTGTTTGAACGATGCCGGCTACGGAGCAATTATCTTTGCTCTCGGCTTGGTGTTGGCGTTGAAGGCTCCGAAGATGCGCCAGGCTGCATACCTTACGATGATTTGCGGCGGCGCTACAACCTTGTTTGGTTTGTACACAGGCTCACTCTTCGGAATGAGCATACCGCAGTTGATGGGCTACGAGAATATGGCAGATTGCCCTGTTCCGTTCCTCGACTTCCAGGGCAAGTTCTTCACTTGGGCGTTGGCTCTCGGAGTATTCCAGATTTTGTTGGGTATGTTGCTCGACATCGTCTTTAAGGCTCGCCACTTCGGCTTCTCTACGGTATCCGGCAAGTTCGGCTGGTTTATCGTGTTGCTGTCGGGTTGCCTTGCGGGCGGTTTGCAGATGCTCGATGAGAGTTGGGTAATTCCTGGTTTTACCACATCTTCACCGGCGTTCTATATCGCTATGGGAATTGGAGCAATCTTTATGCTCTTCCTCAACGATATGACTCGCAAGCCGAAGGAGTATATTCTCCTCTACGGCTTTGTGAAGAATGCCGCTTCGGGCTTGTGGGATACCTATAATAATATAACAGGCTTGTTGAGTGATGTGCTCTCCTATATCCGACTCTTCGCTATCGGTTTGTCGGGTGGTGTGTTGGCACAGGTATTCAACTCGTTGGCTATGGGCTTGACAGGCTTGGATGCAGGTATCGAGCAGTTTGGCGTAGGCACAGTATTCCAGATTTTGGGTGCTACCGCCATCCTCTTGGTGGGTCACGGTATCAACCTCTTTATGTCTGCGATTTCGTCATTCGTTCACCCTATGCGTTTGACCTTCGTGGAGTTTTACAAAAATGCGGGCTTCGAGATGACAACTCGTGCATTCGAGCCTCTTACAAAAGAATAACAACAAACAAATTTAATAACTAATTAAAACACATTACAATTATGAATTCAGCTTTGATTTTGGCCTATGTAGGTGTAGCACTTATGGTAGGTTTGGCAGGTATCGCTTCGGCAGTAGGTACAGCAATTTGCGGTCAGACCGCAGTTGGCGCAATGAAGAAGAATGGTGGCGCTTTCGGTAGCTATATGATTCTCTCGGCGCTCCCAGGTTCGCAGGGTCTCTACGGCTTCGTATGTTTCTTTATGGTTCAGGGCCTCTTGACCGCAGAGATTTCGATGTATCAGGCAGCAGCAGTATTTGGCGCTGGTCTTCTCGTAGGTATCGTAAACCTCGCAGCTGCAATCTACCAGGGTAAGGTTTGTGCTAACGGTATCGCAGCAATCGGTAACGGCCACGATGTTATGGGTAAGACCCTTATCCTCGCAGCGTTCCCAGAGTTGTATGCTATTTTGACTGTTGCAGCGACATTCCTTATTTCTAACGCCGTTGCATAGTAAAATAGTTTTTAAGCAGCGATAGCTGCGTTAAACATCGGTAGCCGAGTTGCTCACATACGCCTTAGTATGCTGCGCACTCGGCTCCTTGTTTGCCTTGCTCTCATCTGCCTAAAAACAATTTTCTTTATGCGACGGGTGTGTTACCCTCCCCCTAAATCTCCCCTCTAAAAATTTTTAATTTTTAATTCTACATTTTTAATTTTTTTTGTGTATCTTTACGCAAAATATTGACTTTTGCGAAATTATGGATTACACAAAATATGATAAACCCGAAGTTGGTCGTGGTGTAGCATTCGGCACAAACGAAGCTGGCGAGCCCTGCGCAAAGGAGGCTCGTGGCTGCTTCCGTCTGCACGAGGAGCCTTGGCTCTCGGAGTATCCCGACAACTTCCCGACCGATATTTTCGAGGTACGCTTCAAGAATACTCGTCGCTCGTTCTATCAGAATGTCAACAACTTACAACTTGAAGTTGGCGATATTGTAGCGGTCGAGGCCTCGCCTGGTCACGACATCGGTATCATCTCGCTCACGGGCGATATGGTGGCACGCCAGATGAAGCGCTTGGGCTTCAATCCGCAGAATGGCGAGTTTAAGAAGATATACCGCAAGGCACGCCCATACGACATCGAGAAGTGGCAGGAGGCTATCGCTCTCGAACACGAAACGATGATTCGCTCTCGCCAAATCGCTGCCGATATGGGTCTCGATATGAAGATTGGCGATGTGGAGTATCAAGGCGATAAGATTAAGGCTATCTTCTACTACATTGCCGACGGCCGTGTCGATTTCCGTGAGTTGATTAAGGTCTTTGCCGAGCAGTTCCACATCCGTATCGAGATGAAGCAGATTGGTGCTCGCCAGGAGGCTGGTCGCATCGGTGGTATCGGAGCTTGCGGTCGTGAGCTCTGCTGTGCATCGTGGGTGTCGAGCTTTACAAGCGTCACCACAGGTGCAGCACGAGTACAGGATCTCTCTCTCAATCCATTGAAGTTGGCGGGTCAGTGCTCGAAGTTGAAGTGCTGCCTTACCTACGAGTACGATGTTTATGCCGACGCTCGTCGTTCGATGCCACGCTTGCGTGAGCCATTGCAGGCTATCGATGGCGAATACTTCCTCGTAAAGAGCGATATTCTTGCCCACACGATGACCTTCTCGACAAGCAAGGATTCGATGTCGAACTTGGTAACCATTCCGGTATCTCGTGTGCGTGAGATTTTGGCGGTAAATCGCAATGGCGGTAAGGTCGAGTCTATCCTTGGCGAGGACTACGAGCCACAGGTGGAGGAGCCAACATATCGTACCGAGGAGGATAGCATCACTCGTTTCGATAAGGCGAAGAAGCGCAAGAAGAAGAATCGCAATCGCCACAACTCTAACGAGAATAAAGGTGACGAGAATAAGCCCGTAGAGAATAAGGAGGGTGAGAACAAAGCCCACGAGCAGAAGGGCGAGAGTGGTGCTCAGAATGGTGAAAATAGGGGCGGTCATCGCCACCACAAACATCACCATCACAACCACAACAAGCCAAAGCAGGAGTAGGCGATGAAGTTGGCGATGCGTATCGTGGTGGCAGTGGTGGCAGTGGCAATGTGCAGTTGCCTTGCTCCGCAGAACTCGCTTATGGTGGGCGTGGATATGCGCTCGTGGAGTGGGGCAGAGAGCCTTACCTATGAGAATAGCGACACCCTTTCGCTCCGCAATCTCGCTATTGCATTGCGCTACAACGACAACTTCAAGCAGGCGGTACTACCGCTCAAAATCGGCATTACAACGCCCGATGCTCGCCATTTCGAGGAGGTTGTGGAGTTGCGACTGTCGCATCCGAGCGCTGCATTGACTGTGGCTACGACCGAGAGCGTGCCCTATCGTACCGATGTTTTATTGAGCCAGAAAGGCGGCTACACCTTCACCTTCGAGCCACAAACCGAGGTGCGAGGCGTGGAGGCGATAGGGATAGAATTTAATTAGTGAGTAGTGAGTAGAGAGTAGTGAGTAGTTGAGAGTTGAGAGTTTGATGGGACCAATGAGACCAATGAGACCAATGGGACTAATGGGAGAAACCTCCTGCGCACCCCTAACGACCCTAACGCCTCTAACAACCCTAATTTTCTTGCGCCGTGATACGCCTCGGAGTTCGCAAAACTAAAAACTTTCAGCGCACCCTATTACCCCTATTATCCCTATTACCCCTATAACCCTTGCGCCTTGACCACGATAGGAGTTCGGAAAACAAAAAAACAAAAAAAGATGGGAAAAGATAAACTCAGAAAATTTGCAGAAAACCTCACCTTCGAGTGCTTCGTTCAGCCGGCATTCGAGGAGATGTTCCGCACCGACCACCCGTTGAAGGGCAATTGGCGCAGAGATTTCTTCCACAACGACAACCCGATAGTTCTCGAACTCGGTTGCGGTAAGGGCGAATATACCGTAGCACTTGCCGAGCGCAACCCCGATAAGAACTTTATTGGCGTGGATATCAAGGGTGCACGCATCTGGCGTGGTGCAAAGACCGCTACCGAGCGCAAGATGGGCAATGTAGGCTTCTTGCGTGCCCGCATCGAGTTCATCACTTCGCTCTTTGCCGAGGGCGAGGTAGATGAGATTTGGATTACCTTCCCCGACCCGCAGCTGCGCACCAAACGAGCAAAGAAGCGTTTGACTGCCCCTATCTTCTTGGAGTACTACTCGAAGTTGCTGGCAAAAGATGGTTGGATCAACCTCAAAACCGACTCGCAACACCTCTTCCAATACACCTCGGCGGTAATCGAGAAGTTTGGCTTGGAGTGCGAGGTTGCGAACAACGATATCTATGGCTCGGGCTATGCTGACGAGGTCTTGTCGGTCAAGACCGCCTACGAGCAGATGTATCTCGACCGTGGCTTGTCAATCACCTACACTCGCTTCCAACTTGGCGAGCGTAAAGAGTTCCCTATGTTCGATTGGGAGGGCGACGATATTCTCGAAAAGGATGCAGAGGAGGAGCGAGCCCTACAAGTAACCCGCCGATAACGATAAATGCCGAGCGATTTGCTCGGCATTTATTATTATAGGTAGATTTGTCTATTTCTTTGTCAAATCAGTCAAAGCACCGAGTGCGCTCATCAAGTTGCTCGACTCGTATGGCAAGTAAACCAACTTCGAATCGCCACCTGCCGCCATCTCCTTCAAGGTCTCGATGTAGCGACTTACCAACATATATGTTGCAGGATCGGTCTTGGTCGCAGCGATAGCCTCTGCCACCTTGCGAATAGCCTCCGACTCGGCAGTAGCCTGCAAAATGCGTGCATCGGCATCACCTCGTGCCTTCAACACCTGTGTCTGACGCTCTGCCTCTGCCTGGTTGATTTGCGACTCCTTCTCTCCCTCCGATTTGAGAATCATAGCCTCCTTCTGACCACGAGCCTCCAACACCTTCGCACGACGCTCACGCTCGGCCTGCATCTGCTGTTCCATCGAGCGACGCACCGACTCCGGAGGTGTAATATCCTGCAACTCAACACGATTAACCTTTACGCCCCACTTGTTTGTAGCGTCATCCAATACGGCACGCAACTTAGAGTTGATGGTGTCACGAGAGGTCAAAGTCTCGTCGAGCTCCAATTCGCCAATCACATTTCGAAGGGTGGTCTGTGTCAGCTTCTCGATAGCGTTTGGTAGGTTGTCAATTTCGTATACCGCCTTCACAGGCTCTACAATCTGGAAGTAGAGCAAGGCGTTGATAGTGGTCGTTACATTATCCTTCGTGATAACGCTCTGCTTCGGGAAGTCGTAAACCTGCTCACGAAGGTCGATTTTGTCCGAAAGCTTTGTAACGACGATAGTGCCGTCGATAGAGTTGCGCTCGTAGCGTGAATATACGGGGCGAGCTTTGTCGATAATCGGCAAGATGAAGTTGATACCCGACTGCAATGTGCGATGATACTTACCGAGTCGCTCCACAACACGGGTTTCAGACTGCTGTACGATAGTGAAACCTACCAATACATAGAGTATCGCAATAAGTGCGATAATTCCAAAGATAACTAATGCTCCCATAACTATATTTTTTGCTTTTAGCCATTAGCCATTAGCTATTGGCTTTTGATTAAAAATTGAATTTTTTACAACTTTTTAACGGTTACGATTATGCTGTTAATGGCGGTAATCTCCACAGCCTCACCCACTTCGATAGGCTCTGCATCGAGCGAAATTGCCTTCCAATCATCGCCATCGACCTTTACTCTGCCGGGGTGCAATTCACCCTCTATGCGCTCCGAAACGATAGCCTTTCTGCCAATCAACGCCTCTGCATTGGTCTTGACCTCATTCTCCTTCTTGTAGAAGAACTTATAAACCAAAGGTCGCACCGTCATAAATGCCAATGCCGTACCAATTGCAAATACCAACAACTGCCACTTCAACTCCCAATCGAGTGCCGAAGCAACTGCACCAAAAATACAACCAAACGAGATGCACATCACTGCAAAACCGCTAGTAAACATCTCCACAATAACAAAAATGAGGGCGACTATTACCCAGATATGCCAGGTCTCCATATAGAAACAATTAAAAATTAAGAATTAAAAATTAAAAATTGCTCGAGGCGAATTTAGCCAAAGCCAACTTCTCCTCTACAAATTTAAGAAAACTTTTCGATAAAACGCAACCGTAGCGTAAAAATTGTGTGGGAAACAAAAGATTTCTATTGGCTTTTAGCCATTAGCGCAGCAAAATGGCATGCGCTCCCGTTGGTCGCTTTATAGGACAGAATAGGAGGTGCACCTGCGGTGCTTGATAGGAGGTGCCGACAAGTTGGCTTGATAGGATTTTCGCTCAAAAACTATCCTATCGAGTAGTCGCAGACTACGACTCCTATTAAGCAATTCTCCGAATTGCGTCTCCTATTAAGGGCTGAAAGCCCGACTCCTATATTATCCTAAAAAACAACAGCTAAAAGCCAAAAAACCAAACCTACGATATCTTTCGCAGATAGCGCAGATAGCGGGCAACCTGTGCACCATAGAGTAGGGCGGCGGTAGAAAGACCTACGATATAACCCACGATAAGTCCGGGTGCGCCCATTTCGAGCTTGAACGCCACGAAATAACCCACCGGAATATTCAGCACAATGTAGGCGATAAACGAGATTATAGCGATACTGCGCACCTGTTGCAGACCTCGCAAAATACCCACCAAAGTACACTGCATAGCGTCAGAAAGTTGGAACGCTCCGTAGAGAACGAGCATCTGCGAGGCGAGAGCGATGACCGCCTCGTTCTCGGTAAAGAGCATCGGCATAAGGTGGCGCAACGACACAAAGGTCGCAATCACGCACACTCCCCACACCACCGCCATTAAGAGTGTCGAGCGCACTACATCGGCAATCTCGTTGACATCTCTGCGACCGAAGGCGTGCGATACGCAGATTGTCGTTGCCGAGCCGAGCGACAAGACCATCAGGAAGGTGCAGTTGCCGTAGGTGTTGCCGATTTGGTTTGCCGAGATTGCCTCGGTACCCAACCAACCCATCATAATTCCCGTAACGATAAACGCCAGCGCCTCCAACACCATCTGCCCCGAAATTGGGAGCCCTATTTTCAGCAACTGCACCGAATTGCGCCAATGCTTTGCCTTGCGGGAGAAGAGGGCGATATACTCTCTATAACGCTTGGCGCAGACAAAGTATCCACCGAGCAAAATAGGGTTCAGAATTCGGGAAATGAGAGTTGAAAGACCTGCACCATAGACGCCCATAGGCTCGAATCCGCACTTGCCAAATATAAATATATAGTTGAGAACTATATTCAGGATGTTGGTGATGATTGTCACAATCATTGCCGACTTGGTATTGCCTACGCCTTCCAAGAACTGCTTGAACGAGCCGTAGTACATCGCAAATGGCAAGCAATATGCCATCAGTCGGTAGTAGGGCAGAGCCATATCTACAACCTCTACGGGTTGCCCCAAGTGGTAGAGTAGCGGCTCGGTTGCAATCTGCAACGCCATACACGCCAAGCCGAAAATAGGGTAGAAGAGGAGCGATGTTTCGAGGTAGTTGGCCATTCGTTGCTTCTCGCCCTGCACGAACAACTCGCCGATGATAGGGGTAAGACCAATCGAAAGTCCCATACACAAGAAGGTGAATACCCACGCAACGGTCGAGCCGAAGGCTACGGCTGCCAATGGTATGGCATCCTCGCCACCATATGCGCCAACCATAGCCGTATCGGCAACCTGCACGGCAATATAGCCGAGCTGTGCCAACGCTACGGGCATAGCGAGTCGCAAAAGTTCGGGAATCTTCGATAGGTATCTACCTCTAAACGACATAGCCTACTTCACAAACAATATCTCTCGGTACTTTGGAAGAGTCCAAATCTGGTCATCGACAACCTCTTCGAGCTTGTCAATCTCGGTGCGAATCTTATCGAAATATACCGCTACGGTGTCGTGGTAGGCGATAGCCTTGGTGCGGGTATTCTCAATCACATTTGCCACCTTGCGAGCCTCAATCATATCGGTAACCAACTGCTGGATAAGGGCTGTGCGATGCTGAATAAGTTTGATAAGCTCCTCGTCGCTATTCGACTGCATACCTATCTGGCGCATCTTCCACACCTTGTCGAGCAAGATATCCTCGTAGCGTGAGGCGATAGGTACGATATGGTTCATCGCCAACTCGCCCAATACACGAGCCTCAATCTGAATCTTCTTGACATACTGCTCCCACTTAATCTCGGTGCGAGCCTCCAACTCCTTGGCAGTATATACATTCAACTTCGAGAAGAGGTCGATGCTCTCCTTGTCGAGGTAGCGGTCGAGTACGAGCGGTGCCGATGTCTCGCAATCCAAACCACGGCTCTCCGCCTCCTTGCGCCACTCGTCGGAGTAGCCATTGCCGTCGAAGCGGATGGCCTTGCACTCACGAATCAACTCACGCAACACCTCGTATATCGCCTTATCCTTCTTCTCGCCCTTGGCGATGCGTGCATCAACCCTCTTGCGGAAGTCGATAAGTGACTCTGCCATAGCGGTGTTGAGTACAATCATCGCATCGGCACAGTTGTCCGATGAGCCTACGGCACGGAACTCGAAACGATTACCCGTAAAGGCAAACGGTGAGGTGCGGTTGCGGTCGGTATTGTCGAGCAAGAGCGACGGAATCTGTGTCAAACCACCCATACGGAAGACATTCTTCGAGTCGAAGCGGATATCCTCGCTACCATTTGCCGACTCCATCTTGTCGAGCACCTCCGAAATCTGTGTTCCGAGGAATGTCGAGATAATTGTCGGAGGAGCCTCGCCTGCACCCAAACGATGCTCGTTCGATGCGCTCATCACCGACGCCTTCAACAATCCGTTGTGGCGATATACGGCAGATATGGCATTGACAAGGAAGGTCATAAACTGCAAATTCTCGAATGCTGTGCGACCGGGTTTGAGGAGATTTACGCCTGTATCTGTTCCGAGCGACCAGTTGTTGTGCTTACCCGAGCCGTTGATGCCCTTGAATGGCTTCTCGTGCAACAATACACGGAAGTGGTGGCGTGTAGCAACCTTGCCCATAATGGTCATCAGCAACTGATTGTGGTCGTTTGCGAGGTTTGCCTCCTCGTATATTGGTGCCAACTCGAATTGGTTTGGCGCAACCTCGTTGTGGCGAGTCTTCAACGGAATACCGAGCTTCAAACACTCATACTCCAAGTCACGCATAAAGGCGAGTACTCGCTGCGGAATAGCACCGAAGTAGTGGTCGTCGAGCTGCTGATTCTTTGCCGACTCGTGACCCATAAGGGTGCGACCTGTCTGCACAAGGTCGGGGCGTGCCGACCAGAGAGCATCATCAACCAAGAAGTACTCCTGCTCCCAGCCAAGGAATACCTTTACTCGCTCAACACTGCGGTCGAAGTATTTGCACACCTCGGTTGCAGCATTCGACACTGCGGTAATCGAACGGAGCAGAGGGGTCTTGTAGTCCAATGCCTCACCCGTGTACGATATAAATACGGTAGGGATGCAGAGCGTCGTATCTACGATAAATGCTGGCGATGTAGGGTCCCACGCCGAGTAACCTCGTGCCTCGAAGGTGTTGCGGATACCGCCACTCGGGAATGACGATGCGTCAGGCTCCTGCTGTACGAGCACCTTGCCCGAGAACTCTTCGAGCATTCCTCCCGTGCCGTCAGGCTCCGAGAACGAATCGTGCTTCTCGGCTGTTCCGCCTGTAAGTGGCTGAAACCAATGGCAATAGTGGTCTGCACCATTCTCCAACGCCCACTGACGCATACCTGCGGCTACTGCATCGGCAATATCTGCCGAGAGTGGGGTATTGTTCTCGATGGTGTCGAGCAGCGACTCGTAAATCTGCTTGTTGAGATACTTGCGCATCTGCGCACGACCGAAAACCATAACTCCGAAGTAATCCGATGGGTTTTGTGCCGGGGCTTTCACCTCTACGGGCTTGTGGTCGAGAGCCTTCTCGAACATCTTAAATCGTAGTAACGACATAACTTTTCTGTTTTGCTTGTGATGTCGCAAAGATAGGGATAAAAACGGAAAACGGAAAACGGAAAGCGGAAAACTTGCGATTTTCTGTTGGTAAAATTGCTGAAATTATCGAAAAACGATAAATGCAAATAGTAGCATTATCGAAAAACGATAAGGTGGGGGGGGGCGAGGGGTTACTGGGGGTTACTGGGGGCGCTCACTGCGTTCGCTTACTGGGGGTTACGGGGGAGCGCTGAAAGTTTTTAGTTGTGGGGACTCCGAAGGTGGTCAAGGCGCAACAGGATAAGGGTTATTAAAGGCTATTAAGGGCTATTAAAGGTTATTAAGGGGAGCGCTGATGCGATAAAAAACTTTAATAACCCTTAACTACCCTTAATCACCCTTAACTACCTTTATTAAAACTTACTCCCAACTCAAACCGTATCATCCGTATCACTGCGCACGCCTATGATACGGTGATACGCCTGATACGCCTGATACGCTTATGGCGGTGTGAGCCGACCGCTACGGCAGATAGAGAACACCTCCTCTCTCACTCAACAAGCCATTGGCTATTGCCCTGGCTATCTTAACCCTCGCATAGGCTCGATTCATATCGCAACTATCCACCAACCTGGTTGTCAGCACCTTGCGTTCAACGCCATTGGGGTAGTTCTCTCGCAGTAGTCGCACGCAGACATTCTCCTCGCCCGACTGCTCCTCTCGCTCGGTAGGCATATCGCACTCCTCGGGCATACCCTCCTCGGTAATGTGGAAGGCAAAGGGTGCAAACTCCTCGTTACGGCAATACTGAGGCTCCACCACGGAGCGTTCGCCAACCTTACGCACATATATCATAGTCTCAACCTTGCGTTGTAGCGTCGAGCCTATGTGACCTCGTGCCTTGTCACTATTGGGGTTAGTGTGTAACACACTCATAATATGACAATTATACTCGGTGGAGAGAGCCATCAACTCGCCCACTACCGAGTCGCTCTCCTCTATGCAGTTACTATTATACATAAGGTCGGAGATGCCGTCTATAACCACCAATCGTGGCTTATAGTAGGCTATGGCATCTTTCAATATCGAGAATCGCTCCTTCGGCTCAACCTCTCGTAGCGTGAGCGTCACAAGTTTATCGTAGGGCTTATCTTCGGGCATATTAGCCATACGATGAATGCGCTTGATGACTCGCTGTGTGTGGCTCGCAGACTGCTCGGTATCCACCCATAGAACTAACGATTGGGAGGGTGTGATACCGAATGCGGAGGTGCCACTTGGGCGTAGCATTGCGCCCACAAGAGCAGTACAAAGAAAGGTCTTTTTGCTCTTGGCTGCGCCCACCACTGCCGAGATGTTACCCTCGGAGGCTATAATCGAGCCATAGCGTGAGATTACGGGTATAGGCTCAGGTATGGATGTCGAGGCATCGAGCAGATGGGGCTTGATGGCGTTGTAGCGACAGTTTTGCTCAATCTTATCCCGCATTTTGTCGCTATCGTACTTGGGTTTAAGCTCGTCGTAGAGCTGTTGGGCAACCTCGCTCCGAGGTGCCGAGGTGGGAACTTCGCCACTCGTCATATTGAGCATATCCGAGAGCGATGCACCCAACAAAGGTGTACGGGTAGCGTGTGTGCCACCCTCATTGGTGTTTAGCATAGTTGTTTGATTTTAAGGTTATTAGATGTCGTGTTGCAACCTTCGACGATGCAAATATAATACGAAGCCGAGCCTTTGTCAATACACACTTTGTAGAAAAACTACACCTCCGCCCCGACGAGCGTATCAAGCGTATCAGGCGTATCACCGTATCAGGCGTGCATCCGTGATACGGATGATACGGTTTGAGTTTTAATAAAGGTAGTTAAGGGTGATTAAGGGTAGTTAAGGGTGATTAAAGTTTTTCTATCGCATCAGCGCACCCTTAATAACCTTTAATAACCTTTAATAGCCTTTAACAACCCTTAATCCTTGCGCCTTGACCACCCTCAGAGTCCCCACAACCAACCCTCCCCCATCCCGTTTTTTAATTTTTAATTAAAATTGTTGCTTTGCCCGAAAAATTTGTTTATCTTTACACGATTTTAGACGAACAGAGAGATAAAGTAACTAAAAAATACAATTTTTTACCTTAAACTAAATTCAAACAAAACTATGGCAACAAACAATCGTGAAAAGTTGTTCGCAGAGTTCCCACCGGTTTCGACCGAGGCGTGGGAGGCTGCAATAACTGCCGACCTCAAAGGTGCCGACTACGAGCGCAAGTTGGTATGGCGTACAAACGAGGGTTTCAACCTTCGCCCATACTACCGTGCCGAGAACCTCGAAGGTCTTGAAACATTGGGTGCTCAGGCTGGTGAGTTCCCTTATTTGCGTGGCGTAAGCACCGACAACACTTGGCTTACTCACCAAACTATCAAAGTAGCTTGCCCTAAGGAGGCAAACGCTACCGCTCTCGCAATGTTGGAGTCGGGTGTTGATTCGCTCGGTTTCTGCTTCTGCGAGGCAGAGGTTGAGCCTACCGCAGAGAGCATTGCTGTCCTCTTGGCAGGTATCGTTCTCCCTGCTGTTGATGTAACCGTTTGCGGCAAGTATGCTGCAAAGGCTGGTGAGTTGATTTTGGCTTATGCCGAGCAGGCAGGTGTAGCGAAGGCTGACCTTCGTCTTAACATCGCATTGGACCCACTCGTTAAGGGTATGACCGTTAAGGGTGCTTGCTGCGACTGCGAGGCTTTGGTTTCGCTCGTTAAGGCTACCCAGGAGTACAAGAAGGTGCGTGTAATCACCGTTATGGGACACCACTTCTCGGATGCTGGCTCGACCATCGTCGAGGAGTTGGCATTCTCGTTGGCAGCTGCTCACGACTACCTCGTGTGGTTGATGGAGGAGGGTTGCACCGTCGATGAGGTGGCTCGCAAGATTCGCTTCTCGTTCGCAGTTACGTCGAACTACTTTATGGAGATGGCAAAGTTCCGTGCTGCTCGTCTTTTGTGGGCTAACATCGTTAAGAAGTATGAGCCTGCTTGCGACTGCTCGTGCAAGCTCTACGCTCACGCACGCACATCGGCTTGGAACCAGACCGCATACGACCCTTATGTAAATATGTTGCGTGGTACTACCGAGGCTATGTCGGCAGCTATCGCAGGTGTTCACTCGTTGGAGGTACTTCCGTTCGACCACTCGTATGCAGAGCCATCGGAGTTCTCGTACCGCATCGCTCGTAACGAGTCGCTCCTCTTGAAGCACGAGTCGCACTTCGACCAGGTTATCGACCCGGCAGGTGGCTCGTACTACATCGAGAACTTGACCAACAGCATCGCTGAGGAGGCTTGGAAACTCTTCCTCGAAGTTGAGGAGAAGGGTGGCTACGAGGAGGCTCTCAAAGCAGGCTTCATCGTTGAGCGTGTGAAGGCTTCGGCAGCAGCAAAGGATAAGGCAGTAGCTACTCGCCGTCAGATTTTGCTCGGTGCTAACCAGTATCCTAACTTCACAGAGGTTGCTGATGCAGCTGTTGCAGTTGAGGATGTAACCCGTGTTGAGAACGAGAATGTAATCACCCCATACCGTGGTGCTATGGCATTCGAGTCTATGCGTTTGGGCGTAGACCGCAGCGGTAAGGAGCCAAAGGCATTTATGCTCACTTGTGGCAACTTGGCTATGGCTCGTGCTCGTGCACAGTTCTCGTGCAACTTCTTCGCTTGCGCAGGTATCCGTGTTATCGACAATAACTTCTTCAAGTCAGTTGAGGAGGGTGTCGAGGCAGCACTCGCATCGAAGGCAGAGATCGTAGTTGTATGTGCTTCGGACGACGACTACGCAGAGGTTGCTCCAAAGGTTAAGGAGTTGCTCGGCGACAAGGCTATCCTTGTAGTTGCCGGCGCACCTGCTTGCACCGAGGAGTTGCAGTCGAAGGGTATTAACAACTTTATCAGCGTCAAGAGCAATGTTCTCGAAACATTGAAGGGCTACTTGAAGCAGATGGGTATCTAACGGAAGGAGGAAAAACTATGAGAGCAAAATTTGCAGAATTGAAATATGCAGGTGGCGCAGCTGCTTGCAATGCCGAGGCTAAGGAGCCTTGGTTGACTGCCGAGCAGATACCCGTAAAGGATAACTATACTGCGGCAGATTTGGAGGGTATGGAGCACTTGAACTACGCAGCAGGTCTTGCACCATTCTTGCGTGGTCCTTACTCTACTATGTATGTAATGCGTCCTTGGACTATCCGCCAGTACGCAGGTTTCTCGACAGCAGAGGAGTCAAACGCCTTCTATCGTCGTAACCTCGCAGCAGGTCAGAAGGGTCTTTCGGTAGCATTCGACTTGGCTACTCACCGTGGTTACGATGCTGACCACCCACGAGTAGTAGGTGATGTTGGTAAGGCAGGTGTATCTATCTGCTCGGTTGAGGATATGAAGGTGTTGTTCAACGGTATTCCACTCGACAAGATGTCGGTGTCGATGACTATGAACGGAGCCGTTCTTCCAGTCCTTGCGTTCTATATCGTTACAGGTTTGGAGCAGGGTTGTACACTCGACCAGTTGGCAGGTACTATCCAGAACGATATCTTGAAGGAGTTTATGGTGCGTAACACCTATATCTATCCTCCAAAGTTCTCGATGAAGATTATCGCTGACATCTTCGAGTACACATCGAAGAATATGCCTAAGTTCAACTCGATTTCTATCTCGGGTTACCATATGCAGGAGGCTGGTGCTACTGCCGACATCGAGTTGGCATACACCTTGGCTGACGGTTTGGAGTATTTGCGTGCAGGTATCAACGCAGGTATGTCGATTGACGCCTTCGCACCACGCTTGTCGTTCTTCTGGGCTATCGGTATGAACCACTTTATGGAGATTGCCAAGATGCGTGCAGCTCGTATGTTGTGGGCAAAGATTGTTAAGCAGTTCGAGCCTAAGAACCCTAAGTCGCTCGCATTGCGTACCCACTCGCAGACTTCGGGTTGGTCGCTCACCGAGCAGGATCCATTCAACAATGTTGGTCGTACAGCTATCGAGGCTATGGGTGCAGCACTCGGACATACCCAGTCGCTCCACACCAATGCGCTTGACGAGGCTATCGCACTCCCAACCGACTTCTCGGCTCGTATTGCTCGTAACACCCAGATTTACATCCAGGAGGAGACCAATGTATGCCGTACAGTAGACCCATGGGCAGGTTCGTACTATGTTGAGAGCCTCACCAACGAGATCGCTCACAAGGCTTGGGCACTCATCGAGGAGGTTGAGTCGCTCGGCGGTATGGCAAAGGCTATCGAGACAGGTGTGCCTAAGATGCGTATCGAGGAGGCAGCTGCTCGTACACAGGCTCGTATCGACTCTGGCGAGCAGAAGATTATCGGTTTGAACGAGTACCGCCTTGCTAAGGAGGCTCCAATCGATATCCTCGCAGTAGATAACACCGCAGTTCGTGAGAGCCAGATTAAGCGCTTGAACGAGTTGAAGGCTAACCGTGACCAGGCAGCCGTAGATAAGGCTTTGGCAGCTATTACAGAGTGCGTTAAGACAGGCAAGGGCAACTTGCTCGAACTCGCAGTTGAGGCTGCAAAGGTGCGTGCTACCCTTGGTGAGATCTCGTACGCTTGCGAGGTTGAGGTAGGTCGCTACTCGGCAGTTATTCGTTCAATTTCGGGAGTTTATAGTTCGGCTATGAAGAAAGATGCTAATTTCGAGAAGGCACAGCAGATGTGTGCTGAGTTTGCAAAGAAGGAGGGTCGTCAGCCTCGTATTATGATTGCTAAGCTTGGTCAGGACGGTCACGACCGTGGTGCTAAGGTTGTAGCAACAGGCTACGCAGATATCGGCTTCGATGTGGATATGGGTCCTTTGTTCCAGACTCCAGCCGAGGCTGCAAAGCAGGCAGTAGAGAACGATGTTCACGCAGTTGGTGTATCGTCACTCGCAGCAGGTCACCTCACCCTCGTTCCTCAGATTATCGAGGAGCTTGCAAAGCTTGGTCGTGAGGATATCATCGTAGTAGTGGGTGGTGTAATCCCTGCACAGGATTACGACCAGCTCTACAAGGATGGTGCAGCAGCTATCTTCGGTCCTGGTACTAAGATTCCGGATGCAGCGATTAAGTTGCTGGAAATCCTCTCAGAGTAAAAAATCATTCTGATTGGTGAATTTCTCACCAAAACATCGATAGCCCGATTGCTCACATACGCCTTAGTATGCTGCGCATCGGGCTTCTTGTTTGGCAAGAAATTCCCTCAATCACCTCTGATTTTTTGTGTATTGCGAGGTCGTGAAAAAGTAAAGACCTTCGGGCTATACTACTTGTACTATCCCGAATGCCATTCAATGCCATAAAAAATGGCGCAAGTTTGATAAAGGTTATTAAGGGTTATTAAGGGTAGTTAAGGGTTATTAAAGTTTAAGCCCCCCCTTAATAGCCCTTAATAGCCTTTACTAGCCTTTAATAACCCTTATTTTCGTTGCGCCTTGACCACACTCGGAGTTCGCAAAACTAAAAAAAACAATGGCTAAAAGCAAAGAAAACGGGCTTAACCCGTCTTTTTATCTTGCGACAATGACTTTCAGTGTCGAAGGGCAGATTTTGATGTTGAGGGTGGCGGACTCCATATACCAATCGCCATCTGCGTGGGCTGCACCTTCGCTTTGGCGAGTGATGCGGATACTCTTGCCCTTGTAGCAATGCACCTTACGACTGCGTTGGAGTGTGCCCGTCATCAGTCGTAGTGCCAAAATAGGCATCTCCAAAACGCCAAATTTCTCGACTATCGTAATATCGAGAATGCCATCGCAACAGTCGGCAAGAGGGGTAATTTTTGCGTTATTGCCCCATTGGTCAGAGTTGCCAACGGTGATAAAGAGCGCTTCGGTGTGGTGCTCTTTGCCGTCTATCTCGACGATGTACTTTTCGGGCGTGTAGTTGCGCCAAGTCTTCAAACCCTGGCGAATGTAGTTCGCAAGACCTCGCTTGCCACTCTTGGCAAATCGCTCGCTCACCACCGCATCGAAGCCAACTCCGCAGACCGACAAAAATAGGCGACCATTAACCTCTGCGGTATCCATTCGCTTGCACTCGCCCTGCTCGATAGTGCGGAGAGCCTTTTCGATATTGTGCGAGAGCCCCAAATGAAGAGCCAAGCCATCGCCACTACCACACGGGATAATGCCGAGAGCCTTCTCGGTGCCTACTATACCTCGTGCCACCTCATTTACTGTGCCGTCGCCACCCACGGCAACAACGACATCTTCGGTCGCCTCTCGTGCAAGCACCTCGGCGTGACCGGCATACTCGGTGAAGGCTACTTTATAACCTTTGGCGAGTAGTAGTTGGGCAATCTTAGCCTTCTTTCCTTTGCCCGATATGGGGTTGATGATAAAGAGCATTACTCGAAGATGTTTTTTGTTTCGTCGTAGAATGGTGTCTGCATTCCGAGGAAGTGGAGCACACTATGATATATATGGTAGTGTCCTGCCAACTCTATATCTTTGACTTTTGTCGCAGCGTTCTCCGATGTCCAGACGATAAACGGAATATCGAGTTGCTCGGCAGGAGCGGTAGCCATTGGCACGCCGTGCATATACAGACCTCCCTCGCCGAGCGACTCGCCGTGGTCGGAGATGAAAATCACGCACGAGCGTCTGTCGGGGAACTCCCTCTTCAACATCTCGATAACCGAATGAACAAGATAGTCGGTATATACGACGGTATTGTCGTAGGCGTTTATCAACTCCTCGTACTTGGCATTTGCCATCTCGACAGTCGTACATTCGGGTAGGAATACCTTGAATGAGTCGGGAGTGTTGCTGTAATACTCTGGACCGTGGCTTGTGTAGGTGTGAATGCCGATAAATACCTTGTCGCTCTGGCTCTCCGCAATCTGCTCCTCCAAGGCGTGGAAGAGTATGCCGTCGAAGCTGTCATCTGCTTCGGGATAGAGTTTTTTGAGTGCACTTTTCGAGAATAGCTTTTCGATATGGAGGGGCGGAGTACCCCAATTACTACTTCGCCAAATGACATCTACGCCATTTCTCGAAAGGTAGTTCGGCAACACCTCGTAGAGCGTTCGGCTCGGGGTGTGTTGCAAGAGAGCCTTCACTGCACCTATGGTGTTGGTGTGCGATGCTCGTGCCTTAATGGCGGTTACGCCGTCGGCCTTCATCAGCGGGTTGGTGTTGCGCTCGTAGCCATAGAGCGAGAAGTTTGCACTTCGTGCCGACTCGCCAATGATAAGCACGCAGATATCTTTGCTATCGGTCGCAATCTCTGCATCGGGCAGAATAATCTCCTTCTGATTGGCCTTGCGCTGGTGGTTGAAGTGACGGAAGGAGTTTATGGTGTAGGACCACGGCATAAGCTTACTGCCAATTACGGGTGCGTGGCGGTCTATCCAAAATGTGTTTTTGTAGTTGCTACCCACCACTGCCAATATTACGGCAAGAGCAATGCCGAGGTTGCGCAGAAGCCCCTTTGCCGAACCGTAATCAACCCTCTTGCGGAGCAAGAGAACGGCGGGCAGAACACCAAGCAATAGTGCATAGAGGAGCATTCCCCACGAGAAGAAACTCGATGCTTCGGAGTATTGGGTGTTGTAGAAATTCGCCATCATACTCCTGTCTATCAGCACATTGTAAGTGATGATGAAGTAGAAGCAAAAGGCATCTGCCACAAGCGACAAAGCCACAATAGACTTGCCTACAACCCTTCCGCAGAATAGTAACAGATAGTATATGAGATAGTTAAGGGCGAACATTATGACCGCCAAACTGCCCACTAACCACACTCCGCCGAAATCGGAGCTTACATTCTCGGCTACATAGTCGAAGAAAGGGTAGTGAAATGCCACCAATGTGTATAGGCTCAGCAGAGCGCACACATAGCCCAAACCACTCTTGCGGTTGAAGAACTCTCTAAATCTATTCAGCACTCCCTTTGTCATCGCTTTATTACTTTATATAATAGGTATCCGCTTGTCAAACATATCGCCACAAGCAGAAGGTTGAACATAATGGTTAAGAGTATATTTACCTCGGGCGACAACTCTCTATAAGGGGTTGCCTGCACCGAAGCGTCGTATCGAGCAAATGGGTTGGTGTAGATAACCTCGCCCCCTGCAAAGTAGATGGTTGCTCGGGCGTAGGTGTCGCACTCCTGCATCTGATAGGCGATGCGGTCGCAGTCGTTGCACTCGGCAAGCAGTTTTCGCTCTTGACCTGTGATTTCGATGCGCTGTGCAGGCTCGGAGAGAACGATGCGAATTGTACCACCCTCTACTCCTATATCCTTGATGTAGGGCAGAGTGCTATTCTTCTCACACTTAATATCCCAATTGCCATTGCCATAGTCGGGAATACGCATAGAGTAGAAACAACCCTCGCTGATGGCGTTTAGAAGATCCTCGTAGCGAGCCGAAGGTGTGCAAAGGAGGTTGCATCGTCGGGCTATTTTGTACGACTTGTCGGGGTGATGAAGGTCGTCGTTTGCCACGCCAAAGCAGTAGCGACCGGCGCTCAATGCGCTATCCCAATAGAGGTTCTCGGTCGATTTTCCGCTATCAAGTTCGATGAGTTTGTAGCCCGAAAGGTATTTTAGTTGCTTTTTGTAGAGCGTTGGCGTGCGCAATGGGTGGTTTATCTGCACGAGGTCGGCATCTTTGGCGAGTTGCTCAATTTGGAACTGCTTTTGCGATGCCAAAAGCGGAAGGATATGGTCGAAGTGCCACACATCGTCGGCACCGAATGCCAATTTGTGAAATTTGAGCAGATTGTAGCCGTGCTCGTAGCCATTCGACTGATACTTCTCACCCTTGGGGTGGGTGGTCTGCTCGTTGTGGTTTGAGAAGGTAACGATGTCGTACCCCAACGCCTCGTAGCGCTTCAAGACCTCGTCGGGCCAATAGTCGCACTCGTTCATAATACCCTCTACACGGGTATGAGTGTGGAAATTGGCTCGTTTCCACAGCGTTGTTGTGTCTAAACTCTTGTAGGGGTTGTAGATCTCTGCACCCTCGAATGGGCGAGCCTTCTCGAAGTTGTATATCGGGCTGATGCTTGTTGCAGCAACCGCCATAATGAAAATAAGAACGACAGATGCAATCGCCTTAACAAGCGAACGAGCAATTTTTCTACCTATTGATACCAACTTTTTCATAGTGAATTTCGCTCTATTCTGGCTGATACCCTGTATCTTCGAGTAGGGTGGTGCCATTTGCCGCAGCTACGGCAAGCTGATCGCAACGATTATTCTCGACCGTCTCGGCGTGACCCTTAACCCACACAAAGCGGACACGGTGACGACGGTAGATGCGCAAAAATCTTATCCAGAGGTCGGGGTTTTTCTTGCCCGAAAAGCGTTTCTTCTCCCAGCCAAAGACCCAGCCTTGCGATACGGCATCGACCACATACTTCGAGTCGGAGTAGATTGTTACCTCCGAGCCCTCTATTTTCAATGCTTCGAGCGCTACGCATACCGCCATAAGCTCCATACGATTGTTGGTCGTAAGGCGGAAGCCCTGCGAGAGCTCCTTGCGGTGAGGACCACTCAAAAGCACTACGCCATAGCCTCCCGGGCCAGGGTTGCCGAGTGCCGAGCCATCGGTGTATATGGTTATTACGGGTGTCATACTATCCGAGTACTATCTTTTCTATCTCCGAGAAGTGATCTACAATATAGCGTGCGCCACGCTCACGCAACATCTCGGGAGTGTGGCTGCCAAACGATACTCCGCAGAGGTGACAACCCGCCTCTCGACCCATATCCATATCGAGCGTAGCGTCACCAACAACTAACGCCTCCTCGCCCGAGATATTGTATCGACGCAACACCTCCAATGCGATATCGGGAGCAGGCTTTACATTCTCGACATCCTCCACCGACACGATGTCGTCGATGTACCTGGCAATGCCGAGGTTTGTGGTCAAGCGACGGAGTACAGGCTTGACATTATTCGAGGTTATAACAACCTTCACGCCCGCCTTTGTGAGGTGGTCGAGTGTTTCGGTAACGCCGTCGAACAACTCCACCAACTTCTCGCTCTCCTCCTTGTAAATGGTGTTGTACTCTACAATCATCTGCTCGATAGTCGCATCGTCAATCGACTCGTCGCCCGAGAAACAACGAAATGCAAATGGCAGGGCGAGTGCAAAATTCTTATATACTACCTCCTTCTCGACCTCGTAGCCGTGCAGACCAAGCATCCGCTTTGCTGCGTGGTATATGGCAGGTACGGTGCAAGCGGTGGTGCCGTCGAAGTCGAGCATTACAACTTTGTAGTTCATATCTTATTGTGTTATATTTACCAACTGCTCTCGATAAGCGTCGAGAATGCGTGACTTGGAGATGAAACCTCGGTAGTGGTTCTCCTTATCCACCACAGGCAACATCCAAGTGCGATTTGCCTCGAAGCGTGGCAATACCTCCTGCATCATCTCGTGTTCGAGAATCTTGTCAGGTGGCTGAATCATATACTTCGTAATCGAATTTCCTCGCTTCGACGGCTTGAACATATCCTCACGCAAATCGTCGAGCTGCACGATGCCCAAGAAGTGTCCGAAGTTGTCAATAACGGGGAATATGTTACGACGAGATGTGGAGATAATATCCAACACATCGCCCAGCGTGAAGTGCTCCTTGATGCGCACAAAGTCGGTCTCCATCAACTCGTCGAGGTTGAGGAATACCAATACCGATTGGTCTTTGTCGTGGGTGAGCAACTCTCCCTTTTGGCGCAATTGCTTGGTGTATATCGAATCGGGATCGAGATAGCGACCAACAGCAAATGCGATACACGCCACAATCATCAACGGCAGGAACAATCCATATCCGTTCGACAACTCGGCAATAAGGAATATTGCGGTCAGCGGTGCCTTCATCACACCCGCCATCACACCCGCCATACCTACGAGCGTAAATGCCGCAATCGAAACATCGGCACCGAGCATATTGCAGATAATCGCCGAGGCGGCTCCCGTAAATGCACCGACAAAGAGCGAAGGGGCAAATGTTCCTCCCACACCTCCTGCGGCGTTGGTGGTCGCCATAGCTACAACCTTGAAGAATATAATCGCCAAGATGTAGATAAGCACCACCCACTCAATCTCTCGGAAGTTGTAGAAGAGCGAGTTCTCGAAAATGGTGTATTTGTCGCCTCGCATCAACGAGGTGAAGGCCTCGTAACCCTCGCCATAGAGCGGTGGAAATATAAAAATCAGCACACCGAGCACCAAACCCGCTATTGCCCAACGGGTATATTGGTTTTTGATCGAATGCACCAACTTTCCAACCCTCGCATTTGCCGTTGTGAAGTAGTAGGATATACCTCCACAGATTGCTCCGAGCAAGATAAAGAGCGGAATATGCTTAATCTGGAAACTGTCGGCTGCGGTGAGGGTAACCGAGATAATAGGGTCGAAACCTCGCAAAACAAGTGCAATAGTGGTCGCCGTAACCGACGATACGAGCAACGGAATAATCGATGTCGAGGTGATGTCGAGCATCAAAATCTCCAACACAAAGACCACGCCCGTAATCGGAGCTTTGAAGATTGCAGCCACAGCTGCTCCCGCACCACAGCACAAGAGAAGGGTTATGTTTTTGTAGTTGAGTTTTGCCAACTTGCCGACATTCGAGCCGAGAGCTGCGCCTGTCAATACGATAGGGGCCTCGGGACCCACCGAACCTCCGAATCCGATAGTTACCGCACCGCCCACCATCGAGGTCCAGCAGTTGTGACCTGCAATCTGTGAGCCACGCCTCGACATTGCGTAGAGCACTCGTGTAACGCCCTCCGAGATGTTATCCCTGACGATGTAGCGCACGAATAGTGTCGCCAAAACGATACCGATAACGGGGTAGAGAAGGTAGAGGAAGTGGTAGGTGTCGACATCGAACCAATTGACCAAACCACTCTTGATGAGGTGCAGCAACATCTCGAAGAGGTAGGTTGCCAAACCTGCCAAAGCACCCACCACCACAGCGAGTATGAGCAACATCTGTCGCTCACTCAGTCGCTTGGTGATGTCCAAGAACCAACGGTAGATCTTCTCCCTATTGACAGGGTTTATGTAACCGGAACGCTCAATCATAATTTATTGGCTTTTAGCCATTTTTAATTGACAATTGACTGTTGACAATTGATAATTTATGGCAAAAACGATAAATCGTTTTTTGTATGATAATTTATAAATTAAAAATACCTTTAATTGTCAATTATCAATTTTCAATTATCAATTATTGGAAGCAGAGCGGTATCGCTCGGCTTGCTCAGCGATAAGTTCTTTATCGCTGAAATAGTTTATGCGCATCGCCTCTCGCACATCGTTGAGTGTAGTAGCTGCGGTAGCACGAGCCTCGGCTGTGCCCTTTTCAAGAATGGCGTAGACCTCCTCGATCTTCTGCTCCCACTCCTTGCGACGAGCACGAATTGGCTCCAACAACTCCTCCAAAACTGCGATGAGCAACTTCTTGCACTTTACATCGCCCAAACCACCACGGCGGTAGTGCTCCTTCATCTCGTCAAGGTTTTTGTAATCAGGCAAGTACTTCTCGAAGTGCTCGTCACGACAGAATGCGTCGAGGTAGGTGAATACGCAGTTGCCCTCGACCTTACCCGGATCCTCGATGCGGAGGTGGTCTGGGTCGGTATACATCGACATCACCTTCTGCTTAACCTCCTTCGGGGTGTCCGAGAGGTAGATGCAGTTGCCAAGCGATTTGGACATCTTCGCCTTGCCGTCAGTTCCCGGCAGACGCATACAAGCCGAGTTCGTCGGCAAGAGAATCGAAGGCTCAACCAAAGTCTCGCCGTATGTAGAGTTGAACTTGTGCACAATCTCACGAGCCTGCTCAATCATCGGCTCCTGGTCAGCACCCGCTGGTACGGTAGTAGCCTTAAAGGCGGTGATATCCGATGCCTGCGAGATAGGGTAGGTGAAGAAACCCACAGGAATGCCCTGCTTTTGGGTGGTGTCGCCCTCGGCGGTATTCTCCGAGAAACCACGCAACTGAATCTCGGTCTTTACGGTCGGGTTGCGCTGTAAGCGCTGCACGGTTACGAGGTTCATATAGTAGAATGCCAACTCGCACAACTCTGCCACCTGCGACTGAATGAAAATTGTCGACTTCTCGGGGTCAAGACCGCACGAGAGGTAGTCGAGAGCCACCTCGATAATGTTCTGACGCACCTTCTCGGGGTTGTCGAAGTTGTCGGTCAATGCCTGTGCATCGGCAATCATAATAAAGATTCGCTCGAACTCGCCCGAGTTTTGCAATTCGACACGACGACGCAACGAGCCGACAAAGTGTCCTAAGTGAAGGCGACCTGTTGGTCTATCGCCTGTAAGTATAATCTTTCCCATAGTTTTATGTGTTTTCCTCTTGTTTATCGTGTGTGCGTGTGCGCACAATCGCACAAAGATAGAAAAAAAAGTTGAGAGTTGAAAATTTTGCAAAATTTTCTTCACTGCTCCGCCTTGGCATAGTTCGAACAAGTTCGACTCTGCTCTCGGCTTAATCGCAGCGGTGAGAGTTGAGAGTTGAAATTTTTTGGAAAAAACTTTTGGAATAAGAGGTTTCTTTCGTTTTGCTTTTATAGAAATTATTTATATCTTTGCAGTAACTAATAAGCGGAAACCTATGACAATCATTCAGTTGGAGTACCTTTTGGCGGTGGCGAATTTTGGCAGTTTTTCTGTCGCTTCGGAGCATTGTTTTGTGACGCAACCCTCTCTGTCAATGCAGATTAAGGCGTTGGAGGAGGAGCTGGGTGTGATGCTGCTCGACCGCTCGAAAAAGCCCGTTGTGCCGACCGAGGCAGGCGAGGTTGTTTTGGCGCAGGTGCGTGAAACTTTGCGTGAATTTCACTCGATAAAAGAGGTTGTTCAGCAGCTCAAAGGCGAGGTGTCAGGAAAGATTCGTTTGGGCGTTATTCCGACCATTGCGCCATATCTTCTGCATCGCTTTGTGCCGGAGTTTGTGCAGCGCTATCCGAAGGTCGAAATCGAGGTGCGAGAGATGAAGACTGCCGATGTTATCGAGGCGCTCAATCGTGACCAGATAGATGTGGCTCTGGTGGCGGGTGGAACTTGTGGCGACAACTTTATCGAATATGAGCTTTTCGACGATAAATTCTACGCCTATGTGTCGCCTCGTAACTCGCTCTATAACAAGTCGAATGTGCGCTTCGAGGATATCAAGATGTCGGAGCTTGTTCTGCTTTCGTCGGGTAACTGTATGCGTGATCAGGTTATCGAACTTTGCCAGGCTAAAAACTCGCTTCCTACACGCTATACTTTCGAATCGGGACAGCTCGATACCCTTATGCGTATTGTCGATAATACCTCGCTGATGACCATCATTCCGAAGATGGCTCTCGACTTTGTTCCCGAGGAGCGCAAGCGACAAGTTAAGACATTGTTCAAGGGTGCATCTTCTCGCAAAATTGCCCTTGTGACAAGGCGCTCGTATGTTAAGAAGTCGATTGTGGATGCGTTGAGGAGTACGATATCAGAGTACAAATAGTTGAAATTGTTTTTAAGCAGCAACTACTGCGTTGCACTTCGATAAATCGCTCCTCACATACGCCAAGTATGCTGCGGGGCGATTTTCTTGTGCGCCTTGTATTTATCTGCTTAAATTCCAATTTTGGGGTTCTCCTACATCTCACGACTTCTGACAAGAAATGGTGGTTGGAGATAGTAAGACAATTTCTGAATTTTTAGGGGTTATTAGAGTTTTTCTGATAACTCCTTTTTCTTTGAAAAAGTCCAAAACTAAAAGTTTTCCGTTTTAATCCTGCTGCGCAGGCTTTTCCTCCTTCTTGCAAGGCTTAGTCTGCAAGCAGCCTCTGCCCTTGCTTCGTGCGTCGGTTCCGTTTTCCCACTCCAAGCGAAAACCGAAAAACTAAAAGTTTTCCGTTTTCCGCTTTCCGTTTTCCGTTTTTTTTACTATATTTGCTCGATTATTATGTATAATGCTTAAAAATATAGATATGGAAAGATTGATTAACACTATCGTTGAGGGTATTCAGGATAAAAAAGGTAAGGATATTGTATCTCTCGATTTGACAGGTTTCGATGGCGCAATTTGCTCGCACTTTGTGGTGTGCAATGCCGACTCTACTGCACAGGTGGCAGCTATCGCCGACGGCATCGAGGAGAAGGTCTACGAGACATTGAAGGAGTCGCCTTGGCGTGTCGAGGGTAAGCAGACAGGTTTGTGGGTGGCACTCGACTATGTCGATGTTATCGTGCATATCTTCCAGAGCGACTTGCGTGACTACTACCGCTTGGAGGAGTTGTGGGCAGATGCTCCAATGATTAAGTACGAAAGCGAGGAGTAGATTAAAAATTGAGAATTGAGAATTGAAAATTGAGAATTATAGGAATTTTATATCCAATTTATATATCAATCAAAAACGATTTTTCGTTTTTACCATAAATTATCAATTGTCAATTATCAATTATCAACTAAAAAGCGAATGCTGTTAAATTTATGGCAAAAAACAAGAGAAATATCAATATGCCACGCCCCAATATTATGTGGCTGTGGAGTGCGATAACGCTCGTTATTATCGGCTATTGGATTTTTAGCAACGAGGAGTTTGCTCCCGTTAAGTCCGATTGGGCAACCGTCGAACGCTTGGTCGAGTCAGGCGATGTCGAGAAGATTGTGGTGGTAAATCGTGACGAGGCTCGTGTTGAGCTCAAAGAGGGTAGGGCCGAGGCGTTGCGAGAGAGCGATATCCGCTACAAGCAACTACCCAAGAGCGGTCATCAGTTCTACTTCAATATCGGCTCGGTAGATTCGTTCAAAGCCGACTTGGAGAAGGCAGAGGAGCAGAGTGGTCAGAGTGTAGTTCTGACCTTCGAGAACGAGAAGCCGTGGTACGACTCGTGGCTTATGGGGTTGTTGCCTTGGGTTGTGATGATTGGAATTTGGTTCCTCATTATGCGAGGTATGTCCCGAGGCGGCGGTGGCGCAGGTGGCGGCATTATGAATGTCGGCAAGGCTCGTGCGCAGGAGTTCGACCAGAGCGACCCGAATAAGCGTGTGACATTCAAGGATGTAGCAGGCTTGGAGGAGGCGAAGGTCGAGATTATGGAGATTGTTGACTTCCTGAAAAATGCCCCTAAATATCGTGAGCTCGGAGCAAAGATTCCGAAGGGCGCACTCTTGGTAGGTCCTCCGGGAACGGGTAAGACCCTCTTGGCAAAGGCTGTTGCCGGCGAGGCGAATGTTCCATTCCTCTCGATTTCGGGCTCGGACTTCGTGGAGATGTTTGTGGGTGTCGGCGCTTCTCGTGTGCGAGATTTGTTCGACCAGGCAAAGCAGAAGGCTCCGTGCATCGTCTTTATCGATGAGATTGACGCCATAGGCCGTGCAAGAGGTAAGAATGCCGGCTTCTCGGGCAACGATGAGCGTGAAAACACTCTCAATCAGTTGCTTACCGAGATGGATGGCTTCCAGACAAATGCAGGAGTGATTGTGTTGGCTGCTACAAACCGTGCCGACATTTTGGATAAGGCGTTGATGCGTGCAGGTCGTTTCGACCGCCAGATTGAGGTGGGTCTGCCTGAGTTGCACGAGCGCAAAGAGATTTTCGAGGTGCATCTCCGCAAGTTGAAGTTGGATAAGGATTTGGATCGTGATTTCCTTGCCAAGCAGACCCCGGGCTTCTCGGGTGCAGATATTGCAAATGTCTGCAACGAGGCGGCTCTGATTGCTGCACGCCACAACAAAGATTGCGTTGGTAAGGAGGATTTCTTGGCTGCGGTAGATCGTATTATCGGTGGCTTGGAGCGCAAGAATAAGGTTATCTCGCCGAACGAGAAGAAGACTATTGCCTATCACGAGGCGGGACACGCTACGGTGTCGTGGTTGTTGGAGCACGCCAACCCACTTGTGAAGGTTACGATTATTCCACGAGGAAAGGCGCTCGGCGCTGCGTGGTACTTGCCGGAGGAGCGACAGATTACCACTCGTGAGCAGATGTTGCAGGAGGCTGCATCGTTGTTGGCAGGTCGCATTGCCGAGGAGAAGTTCTTCGGACACCTCTCGACGGGAGCGTTGAACGACTTGGAGCGAGTGACGAAGATGTGCTACGCAATGGTGGCATACTACGGAATGAGCGAGGAGGTGGGCTCGATGAGCTACTACGACTCGACAGGTCAGAGCGATATGGCCTTCACAAAACCTTACTCGGAGCGCACTGCACAGCAGATTGACGACGAGGTGCGTGTCCTGATTGCTAAGGCTCGCAAGATGGCAGAGCAGATTATTGACGAGCACCGTGACGGCTTAGTGCAGTTAGCAGAGTTGCTCCTCGAACGAGAGGTTGTCTTTACTGAGGATGTGGAGCACATCTTCGGCAAACGGAAAACGGAAAGCGGAGAACTGACGATGCGGAGCGAGAGCAGAGGGCAAACAAGTTTGCACTATGCCGAGCCGCGAGGAAGAAAAGCCTGCGTAGCAGGATTAACTGAAAACTGAGAACAGCGCAACCGAAAATATTGTTGAAGAATAAAAAGCCAATGGCTAAGAGCTAATGGCTAATAGCCTGAAATAAACTAACCAAACTATGAGTGATAAGTTAAAGAATCTATTGGTGCGAACAATCAGCGGAGCGGTGTTGTTGCTCGTTGTTGTTGGAGCACTTGTGTGGTCGAAGTGGAGTGCAGGAGCATTGTTTGCCGTGATTATGTTGGGAGGACTCGTGGAGTTCTATCGCCTGTGTCGCAAAAATGGCGTTGAGCCAATGAGCAGCGTGGGCATTGCAACCTCGCTTGCCATCTTCGCTTTGGCATTTGCCGTATTTATGCAGTGGGGTAGTCCTGCAACCGAGACAACGGCTCGTATAGTACTTGGAGCACTGCTCTACACGATGTTGATTGTACCTACAACTTTCGTGTGCGAGTTGTGGCGCAAGAGCCCGACTCCGATTGCCAATGTCGCAACCACCTTTATGGGTGTGATATATGTGGCACTGCCTATGGCAGCGGTTTTGTTTATTCCGCAGATGCTTGTTGGCAAGTGGTCGGCGTGGGCTATGTTGGCGTTTATCTCGATAATTTGGATAAATGATGTCTTCGCCTACCTTGTGGGTGTAACTCTCGGCAAGCATCGCTTGTGCGAGCGTATCTCGCCTAAAAAGTCGTGGGAGGGCTTCTTCGGAGGTCTGATTGGCGCAGTGGGTGCAGCCGTGTTGCTCGGATATATCTTCGAGGGTAACCTCGTTATATGGGGCGGTCTCGGACTTGTCACTGCCCTTGCAGGCGTAGCAGGCGACTTGGTGGAGTCGTTGTTTAAGCGTGAGGCCGGCGTGAAGGATTCGGGTAGAATGATGCCTGGTCACGGAGGCTTCCTCGACCGCTTCGATGCACTCTACTTGGCAGCTCCGTTTGCCCTGTTCTACCTTATCGTAACATCACTTTCGTAAAACCATAAAACTATCATAAGATGAAGATTAGCAAAGAGGGTTTCAAGATTATTGCAGTTTCGGGCGTAATATTGCTGGCATTGTGGCTGCTTATATTCTATATGTTGAAGGCGAATGATTTGACTTGGCTCATCATTTTGCTCTCGGCATTGTTGTTGGTATTCTGGTTCTTTATCATCTCCTTCTTCCGTGACCCACGCCGTGTGCGTATTCACGATGGCGACTTGGTATTCTCACCTTGCGACGGAAGAGTTGTCGTTACCGAGATTGTGAAGGAAGACGAGTACTTCGACGGCGAGGAGAAGATGCAGGTGTCGATCTTTATGTCGGTGACAAATGTCCATATCAATTGGTTCCCTGTGGGTGGTATTGTCAAGTATTTCAAGTATCACCCTGGCAAGTTCCTTGTGGCTTGGCATCCGAAGTCTTCGACCGACAACGAGCGTACCACTACCGTAGTCGAGACAAAGGAGGGCGTAGAGGTGTTGTTCCGCCAGATTGCAGGAGCAGTGGCTCGACGCATCGTGTCGTATGTGAAGGTTGGCGACGAGGCGGAGCAGAATAAGCCATTCGGTTTCATTAAGTTTGGCTCACGCATTGATATATTGTTGCCGAAGGATGCGAAGTTGCTCGTTGAGATTGGCGACAGCGTGGTAGGTACTCAAACCCCTATCGCTCGTATTGGCGGTGTCGCTGAGGAGTCGCTCGAAACTCCGGGTGAGGAGTCGCTCGAAACCGAAAATAGCGAACTGAAAACTGAAAACTAACGAAATAGCGATGGCAGATAATATCCAGAATAACACGCTCTCATTGCAGACCGTTCTGCGCTGGGTTGTGGGCTTGACCGTGGCAACAGCCGTGGGGGCATTGTTGTGGTACTTCCGTGAGGTGGTTGTCTATATTCTCATCTCGGCGGTATTTGCTATTATCGGCCGACCTTTCGTGGGTCTGCTCTGCAAAATCAGAGTCAAGCGCTTTGCCTTGCCACGATGGTTTGCCGCAGCAGTTACACTTCTGTTGTTGTGGGTAATTATTGGCGGATTGTTGTCGCTCATTGTTCCGCTTGTTGCGGGTAAAATCTACGAGTTGTCATCCCTCGATTTGCGCTCGGCATTGGAGGGCGTGGAGGCTCCGTTGGAGCGTTTGCAGAACTCTATTTCGACAATCTTTGCTCTGCCCGAAACGCACTTCTCGATATCGGATATCATCGTTTCGAGCCTGCGTCGTTTCTTGAATTACGACACCGTAAATGCGGTTGTGTCGTCTATCATCAATACGGGAATGTCGGCAGTTATTGTGGTCTTCTCGGTATCGTTTATCACCTTCTTCTTCCTCAAAGAGGATGGCCTGTTCTCGCAGATGGTGTCGGCCGTATTCCCCGAGAAATATGCCGAGAATGTGCATCGTGCAATTGATAAGGTTTCGTTGTTGCTCTCTCGCTACTTTACAGGTCTTTTGACCGAAAGCCTTATCATCTCGACAATCATTGCAGTCGTATTGTTCCTCTTCGGAATGAATGTCGAGGATGCTTGCTTTATTGCCGTAATTATGGGTATGCTCAATGTTATACCTTATGCAGGACCTGCGGTGGGAGTGCTGGTGTCGATATTCATCGGCGTGGTTTCGCCTATCGACGGCTGCACGATTGCCTATACGCTGGCGGTTATTATGGGCACAATCTGCGTGGTGAAGGGTATCGACGACTTTGTGTTACAACCGACAATCTACTCGTCGAAGGTCTCGGCGCATCCGTTGGAGATATTTATCGTGATCCTTATGGCCGGCTCGGTGGGCGGCATTGTTGGCTTGCTTGTTGCTGTACCGTCATATACCGTTCTGCGTGTCTTTGCCAAGGAGTTCTTCTCGGAGGTGTCGTTGGTGCGCAAATTAACTAAGGAGATTTAAGCAATGGTCATTGTCGAGGGTGTTGTTATTGGCGGTAATCGTTTGGGGCGCAAGTTGGGCTTCCCAACGGCGAATATTGCCATTGATGACGACTTGGCGGTGGAGAATGGTGTCTATTCGTCGAAGGTTGTGGTCGAGGGTGAGGAGTATGTCGCTATGACAAATGTGGGCGTGCGCCCATCGGTAGATGGTACAAAACGACTTCTCGAAACGCACCTCTTTGGCTTTGAGGGGCTGCTCTACGGCTTGACACTGAGGGTCGAGCTCTACGACAAAATCCGAGATGAGAAGAAGTTCTCCTCGGTCAATGAACTGCGTGAGCAGATAGCAAAAGATTCAATAGAGATAAAAAAGAAAATAAAAAAATAGTTTTCCGCTTTCCGTTTTCCGTTTTCCGTTTTCCGTTTATGAAGAATATCCTAATCGTTGCACCTACGGTGCGTGAGAACAAAAATATCCGCCTTGCGATTGAGCGCAATGGCGAGCAGTTGAAAAATCGCTATACCGTGGCATTCAGCGGTATCGGTAAGGCTGCCGCTGCGGCAACACTTACCCGTCATCTCTTGCAGGCGGAGCAACCCTACGACCTCGTAGCGGTGATTGGTTATGCAGCAGGTACGCTCGGCTTCAAGCAGGGCGAAATCGTTGTGCCAAATTCGGTGCAGTATCACGACACCGATATTCCCGAGGGCTTTATTCCCGAGATTACCGACCCTCGCAAACTGCTTGGCACTGACGATGTTACCGTCTTTACGGGTGATTCGTTCGTAAATGCTCGTTCGGTAGCAGATATCAAGGCTCGCTTTGGCGTGGAGAAGGCAATCTTCGATATGGAGATTGGCGCTATCGCTATCGCTTGCGAGATGTGTGGCAATATCCCTCTCGTGGCTGTAAAGGTTATCTCTGATGTGCCCGAGGATGGACATACCGAGCTCTCTTACGAGGAGTTTGCCAACACTTGGACAGATTTCACCCCTATCTTGGATAGACTCGAAGAGTAATAAATGAAACGCATAGGCATAATATCCGACACACACGGCACCTTCGACGAGGTGCTGCGTGATTTTCTGCGTGATGTCGATGAGATTTGGCACGCAGGCGATATTGGCTCTATCGAGTTGGCTGACGAGATTGCGAAGTTCAAGCCTCTGCGTGCAGTCTATGGCAATATCGACGGTGGCGACACTCGCTACGCCTTTCAGCCATTCGCATTTTTCAAGGTCGAGGAGGTGCCTGTGCTGATAACCCATATTGGTGGCTATCCTCGCCACTATTCGCCACAAGCCTTGGCGAAAATTCAAGCCTCCCACCCCAAAATCTTCGTCTCGGGTCACTCGCATATCCTGCGTGTGGAGTACGACAAGATTTACGACCTCTTACACCTTAACCCGGGTGCCGCAGGGTGCTATGGCTTCCATAAGGTGCGCACAGCCTTGCGCTTTACCATCGACGGCGAAACAATCAAGGATATGGAGCTCGGCGAATGGCCGAGAATTGGACACAAAGTCCAATTATAGTTGAGAGTTGAGAGTTGAGAGTTGAGAGTTGAGAGTTGAAAAAAAACTACTTACTACTCACTACTCACTACTCACTAAAAAAGGTAATGATGCAAAAAGTGGCGCTTTTTAGTCATTAAATAGTGGGCGAGAAACGGAGTTTTTCTCGCCCTATTTTTTGCTTGCCTTTCCCTGATTACTTTGCAAGAAAAGATACCATTTCACAAAGTCTTTGAAAT
>JBGVMU010000003.1:0-254455 GCA_045124955.1 Alistipes sp.
GACAAGTAAAATAAGTGTATATTTGTACTCCATTTAGAGTGATCGAGTAACCTAGTTTGTAAATTGATTGAAATAGATTGAATATGGTAGACAAGTAAAATGACATCGGAGAAGTCGCAGATTAAGTTTGCGAAATCGGAAAGAACGGGAGAGCTTATTGGCTTTGTATCCCGCCACTCAAAAACTCGTCAATTGAAAGGAGTCAGGGAAGACTCAAGATACGGCAAACAGATTTGTGTCCTTGCAGAGGACCTGAAAGGCACAATCGAGCCAAATGTTCTCTATTCGGTTGAATTGAAGCCTATGCACAAGGCAAAGGGATATGTGGTAGTTGCCGCCACACCCGTCCAGTTTCCTGCGACAGTAGAGACCATAATCGTTCCCAAAACGCTGTACAAGGTTACAGTGTCATTCGGCAACAAGACCATCTATCTCGACCCGAAGGACGGCAAAAGTGCAATGAGCCGAACGCTCGATGGCGTGCTCCAAATCCTCAGAGAGCGCAAGGACATCGAGAACCACGAGGAGGTGATAGCCGACTTCATCAAGCAGGCCCAAGAGATGATTCGCCGATTCGAACAAGCCGGATACATCTACACCGGCAAGCGGTATATGGGAGGTGGTCGAAAATGAAGCGCCCGACAGTAGGAATAGCCACTGACGGCGCACATTCCACGAAGGAGAGGTTGACACGCTACAGGGCAGTTGACCTCTCTTCTGGATTGGAACTCTTCAACCATTCCATAGGCAACAAGACGAATAACATCGGAGAGTTTCTCGCCATCGTAGAGGCTGTCAAATATATCCTCAGACACCCAGAAGCACCTCGCATTATCTACTCGGATAGCATTACCGCAATCACTTGGTATCGTAATAAGCAAACCGCGTCATCTCGACGCTGTGAGCAGCTGCAATTAGCCGAGATTTTCCTCAAAGTTATGGCGGCTAAAATAGACGATATTCAGGTGCTACATTGGGATAATCGTGAGTGGGGCGAGACACCTGCAGACTTCGGAAATAAGTAATCTCTTAATATATAAATAAGGTATGGCAAAATTAAAATCACAAGCAATCCGTGTTGTCGAGCTTAAAGAGCACGAGTATTTGCAGCTTGTGGAAAACACTATAAAATTGGAGGCTCTAAAAATCGCCGGCATTGAGAAGATGGCAATCTATAAAGCAATGGAGCATATCTTAAACAACCAGCACATAGATATACTCATCAAACCTTTATCAAGGCGATATAGATAATTTTAGAGGTGATTCCTATACTCCTATATATTAGTAATACATAATGTAAACTAATAAGAAACAATAACATACAAAAGTGGCGTATGTAGGAAACTGCGTAGTTCCTTCATACGCCACTGTCGTTTGTCCACAACAAATCTTCGAAAGATATTTGTATTCAACACTTTACTTTCAAAAGATTTGTCTACCTTTGTGCTCGTAGTTAGTTGGCTTAATTACGACCTTCATGTAGTCTCCTATGTAGAATTTCGTAATTTTCGTAAAAACCAACACTGAAAATCAGTGAGTTAAAAATAAAGCCTGTCTAACTTTTGGTTATTCCTCTTACTTAAAACATCTCGCCGTCACTTGATATTGCAAGTTTGTGAGCCTCTTCGTCCAAAGAAAGTTTAATATATTTCGTAAAGGTCTCAACTTTCTTATGTCCTGTAACGAGCATCATTTCTCGTATATCATACTTCTTTGACAGATACATATTAGTAGCACAAGTTCTTCTGCCAGTATGGGTTGATATCAACTCCCATTTGTATTTGATAGCATTCCCATCTTCGTCATATCTAAATGTCTTGGTCTTGCCCACTTCTGCTATTCTCTCCTGCTTGGTCAATATGGTTTTGACATCTTGACCTAAACTCGTAACGGTATGCGACAATCTCTCTCCGATACGCTTTATATACCTATTCATAACTTGATCTACAATCTCTGGGACATTGTAATTATACTTCTCTAATATAGTCTTGAGCCTATTATCCAAGATAGGTATAACCACTGGTGTTTTAGTCTTGGTTTGAACCATCCTTATTACCCTCTTACCGTCAAAGGTTGTATCAAAGCAGGAGGGTTTTAATTGGCTAAAATCGCTATATCTTTGTCCAGTATAGCAGGCAATAAGAAATACATCCCTGACCTCCTCTTCCAATCCGACAAGTTCCATATTGTATAATCCATCCAACTCTTCTTTTGTCAAATATATGGCAGTTGTCTTCTCGTGGTCTTTGACAGCAGCGTGCTTGAACATACTTATTGCTTTGTGGTTGGTGTGGATGTCATCTCGTTCCGCTACACCAATTAGTGTCTTGAAGCAATTTATATATCTGTCAGCGATGCTCTTTGCGTATCCTTCCTCCTCCAAAAACGACATATACTTATTTACAAGACTTTGGTTAATCTCATCCCAACAAAAGTCATTAGTCGTTTGGCAAAAATCAAGAAATATTCTCAAAAACTGTTTCCAGATCTTTATACTGTTAGGAGCATATCTTTCTCCTTGATATGTTCGTGCTTCCCCAGATACAATTTTTGCTATATAATCCTGTATCCAAGTCTTTACGCTCTTGTTCTGTCTGTCGTGTATATATCGTTCGAGTTCTTCTTGTTTCTTAATCCTTTCTCTTGTTTCTACCAAAACAGTATTTTGGACAGCATCGTTAATTGCTTCCTCTGTCAAACAGTTTCTTTGTCTCAATTCCTTTGTTGCAAACTCTATATCAGCAATCTTCTTACTATACCCCAATCTATCCAAATAGTTAGTTTGTTTTTTTAGAGAAGTGCTGACATCTCGCCATTTTTTAACATCCACAGGAAGTTGTAAGTTAATCCATTTGCTCTTTCCGTCGATCTTCATTCTTGTGTAAAGCATTGCCTCGCCTTCAGGCTGCTTACTTCTAATTACTAAACTTATCATCTTATCTTCTTCTAACAAACCCCTTTAATAAAACCACTTGCTTCAACATTTTTAATGTCCTTCATAGAGTAAATCTTTTTCTTACCCCCAGTCTCCAACGGACGGATAACTCCTGCATTTTCTTTGCTACGAAGCGTGTTGTCCGAGATGTTCCACCTTTGACACAATTCCTTCGCAGTTAAGGTCTTATTATTCTCCATTGCTTTCTCTTCGGCTATTTTGCTCATCATATTAAATAGCCAGTTATCAACTTCCTTTTTTACACACTCCTCGATGTGTCTTCTGATATAAGCATCGATACCCATATCAGACAAATTTTGCTTTGTCTCTCCCATAAAATATTTCGTTTTAGATTTTTCGTAAAATAGGCTTGAATTTGGACTTATCTTTCAGTCCATCAATTTATTAACCTATATTAAATATAACAAATTTTACAGAAAAATCACGAAAATCAGCCCTTTTTAGCAAAAAAAGTCGAATTTATTTTAACCTCCTCCAAAGTATATAAAAGAACCGAAATGGCAGCGTCAAACAATACCCAGCAAAAGCGAGAATAGCAATCAAATCATAACCAATGGACTTGACAGCACTCGCCATCCCGAAGTGCTCATAAGTCCATCTTATCCTTCGTATGTTTAGCATACGCAATACTTCTCTTTCAGTTTTCTCAATGTGTTGATGGATGTTCCCGTGATGGCACGAACATCTGCCAGCGTGTTGCCTTTTGACAACAATGCAATCTCACGGTCATAAGTTGTGCGGTAGTCCGCTTCGCTCTTTCTATATCCTTTCTTTCTTCCAACACGCCCACCTTTATCTCTATAATGCTCATAGCCGCTTGCACACCTCGCCCTTATGAGTGATTTTTCCAATGAATTAAATTCTGAAATTACTCCGAGAACCAGCGAGGATAGAGGTGAAGGACGACCATCTGGGAGAAGTGTTTCCAGTCCGTTCTGTAAAACATAGAGGCTCACTCCCAGTTCTGTGAGTTGCTCTATAATTGACAAGAAGTCAAGTTGGCGGCGAGATAGGCGGCTGCATTCATACACTAACACTTTCTCTACTTTGTTTTGACTTACAAAATCCAAAAGTTCTTTAATTGCTGCTCGCTCCTCAATTTTCTTTCCGCCTGAAATCTTCTCGCTGAACTCCTTCACGATTTTGTAGTTCTGCTTCCACGCATAATTTCTCAACTCTGTTATCTGTCGGGTATAGTCTTGTGAGGATGTGCTTACTCTGGCGTAGATGACTACTCTGGTTTTCTCTTCCATTTTTATCATATTAATCTTTTAAGTTATTTTACTTTAATGTTTTCGTGGTCATCAAGTATCAAATCATCTTATCATAAGATTAAATTGATACTTTTCCATTATTTTGACTACCTCTATTATTTTGATACTTTTGAGGAGTGTTTTTCAGTCGCTATCGGTGGGTGATACTCTTTCAGCATCTCTTCTTTAATCTCCGTGATCGAAAGAATCATCGCTGTCCGTCTTTCTTCTGCCCAATCGTCTAATGCTCCGTCAATAATTGAAAGGGCGAAAAGAAATCGCTTACCTGATATGAGGTTGCTATCCATTGTTTTGATGGTTATGTTATAAAACTCTTTTTCTTATGCAAAGATAATATAATTATTTCATAACTCTCTGGGCCACAAGCACTTAAATTGGTCCAAAATAATAAAAAATCAGGAGTATTGTCCTTAAAACAACCTCCTGATTTCAAATTTTCAGTTTATTGAATCGTAAATTGTATATTATTGATTATTAATTGTTTAGATATGTAGCCTATCCAATACCCCCTTAAACTAATGGTTCTTTAAAAAAAATTAGGACATCCACAATTATCATATCAATCCACATTACCACACTCCTTCTTAATTAACTCCTGTATGTCGTAGTCAAGGTTTGCTCTACTTTTTACAGTTATATATGATAGCACCTCCTTTTGTGCTTTTATTCGGTAGTAGTTCTGCATCCATTGGTTTTTACCTTGCTTGTGATCGTCGGCATCCATCCTTGCTTTCTCCTCGAAGTATATGAGGGGGTCGGTGATCCAATCGTTCTCACTACTCCCGCTCCCGAAGTCTGCATACACCAAATCACATCTGTAATTCATCAGATTCTCTAAACTTGCATCATAACAGTAGAGTTGTGTCTGAACGCCATACTTATATTCATTACCTTCAAGGTCAATCCATATTTTGTCATCCCTTCCTCCAAATGAACCGTCGTGTATATCCTGAAAGAGACACTTACCGAATATCGCCTCTACTATATATCGCATAAGTTGTTTCTCTGTGGGTTTATGCTTTAACTCATCATACTTCATTCGAAAACCATAAATGTATTTGTCCTTTGTCTTAAGGAGCGGCTTGTTAAATAAAATCTGATAGCATTTGTAATAGGTCTTTATGTTCTTATCCATTTTTCTTTGATTGTTATTATATACAGTATTTATGGGTCGGAGCGGCTGGCAGCGAGCAAGTAGGATAGTAGATAGCAGTAAGTGATAGATAAGAAAGTCTTGAAGGGCGAAGCACTGAAAGACAGGTGGTATATAAGTAGGATAAGGGGTTAAGAGGTTGGTTATCAAATAATAATTATTATTCGTAAAACCACTTCTTGTCATATAGGAGATAATAGTAGGTATGATACAAGAATGTCTGTAAGGGCGAAGCCCTGTAAGACCATTCTTCCCTTACCGATAAGGGTAGCATCTTATCCTTTACTCTATATTACACCCTAATCATACTATCCTTTACCCATCATACTTTCTCTCGTCTTATCTCTCTTATATCCTACTAACAGAATTCTTCCTCTCCTAATATCTAATCCTATTCAGTCTATCAAAGAATGTCTGTAAGGCGAAGCACTGTAAGACATTCTTTCCTTGTCCGCAAGGACAATCACCTATATCTTATTAACTTTCTCTTATTCTCTATTCTGTAGTTAATCTCTTACTTATATAATAATTATTATTCTGTAGTTAAGTTGATTAACTACAATAACTTCACTTATTTATAAGTGTTTATAACCTAAACGACCTTTTTGATTGACTTTTTCTTATCTTCTATCTTGTAGTTAATACCTTATTTATCTATCTACTTAATTATTATGTAGTTAAGTTATTAACTACAAATAACTTCATTTATTTATAAATGTTTATGACCTAAACGACCATTTTGACAGCATCATCCGTTCCATAAAGGCGAGCGTTTATCTCCTTCTCCCTTTCTATATTTTCCATAAACTCGTCTCCAAACAGCCATCTACAATAGTCATCGTTATCTATATCCAAGCGTCCCTCAAATTGGTTATCGCTATCTGCCGCTTCCAATTCTGTTGTTTCGATATCAACCGCAATTGATTCCTCCTTCTTTTCCTTATGCTCTATGCTTTCATTGTTGTCATCATTCACACTTTCTACCTCGTCCGTAAAGTCGTATTCCATTACCCAACTTATGAACTCGTCATCCGCCGTGTCCAACTCTGTTGTTCCGAAATTATTAACCTCTATCGATTCTTCCATCGTTATGCAGTTATCGGCATTATCAATATCAAGGTATTCTTCAACTTGAGTTTCGTATTCTACTGTATCCAATTCTACTATTTCATTAACGGCAATTGACTCCGCCTGATTTATGTATTTCTTGATGGTATTGATAGAACAACCGATAATCTCTTTATTCTTTGCCCAACTCAATGCTGGGTTATATAACCTCTTAACCTTATCCTCTATGCTTTCAATGCTATCGATGTTCTCTCTCTTCCATTGTTTCAGTCTGGTTGGTTTGACTCCAATATTGGCACAATTCTCGGCAATCGTTAAATCAGGATTATACTTTGCCGCTATCTCCTTATCTGTAAGCAACTTCTTGGTTTTCCTCACAACACTAATCTTTTCTGATTTCCTCGCCTTTCGGATACATCCGTTGCAAATCTCGTTAGGTGCAGCCGTCTTGCGAGAATCTATGAATTCGGATTTATCTACCTTCTCAATATCCTTCTTCATTATCCACTTTATAACCTCGTCAATTATTGGTTTTGTCTTGTCATAAGTGATTTTCAGTCCTCGGTAGAACGAGATGTGGTAGTAGGTGTAGTGTAGGATATAATACAACATTTCATCTACATTATCTACCCCGTCTGCTCTCAAAAATGAGGCGTAGGAGCGGATGCACTTCCTGTAGTTCTTCTTCATATTGTTGATATGCACCCTATGCCCACCTTTACATCTTGGATGAAAAATGAGCCAACTGCCGTTATTGACAACAACCTTATACTTTTCTTTCGGTGTTTCGTAGCGTCCTTTATCAGATACAAAGATGTGCTGCTGGCGACACGCCACCAGTTGTCTCATAAGGGCAATATAGAAGTCGGGGTGTTCCCTTTTTAGATATCTTTCCCATTTACTATTGTTTAACATCACCAAATAAAAAAAACACCTGAAATCCTACTCACGGTCTCCACTCCGTTTTCAGATTTCAAGTGCTTATTTATCTCTTATTTGTTTGTTCTCAATCAGTCCATAGTGGAGAGCAACCGACCGAAAACCTATTACTATTCTCTATATTATTTATGTATAACAGGCAATAAACACCTGCTACAATATAAATATAACAAAAAAATAAAAAATGTTATTTCGCTGAATAATAGCGAGTTGAATAGAAGTGTGGTAAAGGTGGATATCCGCCACAATCACCATAAATACATTGGGAGCAATCCCGATATACAATCAAAATCTGATAGAAATGGAAAAAGACAATTTACAAGAAGATAAAGTTGTTGGTGATGGTCATAGACCTTACAACATACTTAACTTTCAAGATTTCGTGCAAGAAGAAGGCAAGAAAGAGGTCAAGAAGAACAAACTAAAGGTAAAGAGTCGAGACGAATATACCAAAGATATGGGAGAGGATTCCATTGACCCTAACGAATGCCCAGAACGCTTCATAAAACTTCGTGAGCAGTTCATAAAGGAGGACTATAAATAGAGGGTGCTTGCAGGAAAATAAGCCCCCTTTAGTGTCCATTTTTCCAGATTGACCACCCTCTTTTGAAGGGTGGTTTTTCTTTGCCAAATGGTATTGCTCGTATTGATAAGATGCTACTTTACTGATTTGACAACCACTATAATAGGGTTGTTTATTTTTGGACCGCTGGGAAATAATTATTATTTTTGTCTAAATAATTGATAACATACAGCACTATGGCAAAACGCTCATTCACTTATAGGTTCAAGGTTTCTGCAACTAACGAAGGATACGATTGCTCGCAGGAAGATAAACCTCAATATATAACAGATGAGATAATATACTCCTTTAGTAAAAAGGTGGAGCAAATCGGCTTGGTGTGTAACACATTCAATGATGAGGATCGTAAAGGGGGAACATTTGTGATTAAGCGAGAAGATGTAAATATTTACTTCCGAAAGCCAAATACCTTTAATAATAATAAAGATGTGCTTCATTATCAACTTCGTAACATTGTCAGCAATTATCTTAATAATTGCGGAGTAGAAGAACAGGATACTTGCATTGTTGAATACGAACTTATCCGCGAAGATACATTCTCTACAGACGAGTATATCTCGGACAAATTGAAGGAATAAATCAGATTTATGGTGATTGCTATTACCGATATCGGAGATAATGCCCGAATTACCCCCACTGATCAAATCAAAGCAATGCATTTTGAGATATCACTTAACTATGTGTCGTCGGAAATCTTCTATAAACTCAATGTGAGAGAAACAAGCGATAGTCACATAAAGGCTCAAGATTATCTGAAGGACTTTATAGTAGCATTCTTTCGTCTGATACCAAAGAAAGTTATAGAGAGATATGATATGCTCTATAAGGAGAGAGAAAAAGTGAGGATAGAGAATTCTACTCGCGATAAAGAAGGTAAAATACGATGTAATATTTCTCCAGACAAGAGGGAATCTTATGGTGGAAAAGTCTTTGCTCTTGTGAGCAGACTTATTAAGAAGGATTTAATACAGGAGATTGGGGATATAATCAAACTTGTCCATCCTAATAAGAGGTTCCACATTGAATCTTTTGCAGGTTGGGGAAATGATATTCTTGTATCTTTGGAAATAAAAGCGAGTTCAACCAAATATGATGATAGCAAAACGCCAATTTCTATCCTGAGCGAGATATCCAATAAGAAATATATAAATAAGGTTAAAAAGTTTCTAGGCACCATTGATGACTATTACCAGATAAAGAGTATCAAATTGGCAGGAAAGGCGTCTGCTATTTTCTATAAATTTCAAGAAGTGTGTCCTACCAAATATCTCAATGTCAAATATAAGAGAAGAGACTCACGCACAAAAGAAGAGAAAGTATTTAAAAAGTCGGAATTCAAGGACTTATGTCTCCAATATTTTGGTTTGGAGCCTAATGAAATGAGACCGAACAAGTGTAATTACCCCCTAGATTCTTATAATGAGAACCTCTATGTATGGAATACAATAATACCTTCGGAGAATGATTAAATAGAATTCCCCTAAAATTCCCCTATTAGCAATAAGGGGAATTTCCCATTTTCTAACTGCAACCCCCTGTATGTCAGGGGTTTTTGCTTTATGTATCATTTCGTTTTTCTCGCACTTTGGGGAGCCTATTTTTTGTTATTATCTTTGTATCGTAAAACTTAATAAAACATAAAAAACAATATAAAATGATAATGATATGACATTGAATTTACCCCCTCCCCAAGGGCGATAAAGACCCGACGCTGACACGCAACGATAGTGTGATGAAGGCGATCAACACGACGGAAATAGTTCGCGAATATTTCTCGTCGTCCGCTGCGAAAGCAGTAATACTTTATATCTGACTTTACTCTAAAGTCGGAGGTATAAAATCTATAAAAATACAATAATGTTATCTGGGCTGAATAGCCCCGACAGGGAGGACTATATCCTTGCTGACAGGGGAAACTACGCTCAAAAATTAAATGGGTATTAATATTAGATAGTATAAACAATTAAACATAAGAAATATTATTAATTTTTGAAACATTTAGGACCTTGCGGTGTATAGGTTTAACCGTATATAATTTATATGAACACGACAAAAAATAGACCTGACGCTACAACTAGTTCAACAACAATAAAAAAAATCGGAGAATATTCTTTTGAAGGATGCACGATGAGTAAATTGGGTATCTTTGAGGATAACACACTAAAGGTGCAAATTACTCCAAAGGAGTTGATGGAGTGTCTGACTAATCAGTGTATTGACTTGACACTTAAAGGTAAGTCGCCTTACGCTTATAGTAATATGTATTTGGGTGGAGAGAGATATGGTGTATCTGTTTCACTTCATTACGACCACAATATTAGACAGATTCTGTGTGCGGTGTTTGTTCATTCGGATAATGGCACCCCCGCTGAACTGCAATATAAATGGGCTGTTTTTGCTAATTCGCATTTTTTGAAGAGTGGTATTTTGAACAACAAGTCATTCGTCAAGAAGATAAAAAGAAGTTTGACACTAGTTGAAAGTGCCTACTACACCACAATGAGGCTGTATAAAGAAACAGTATAGTAAAACGCCATCAGGTAGTATTAAACAGATAGTGATAGCACACACCACTTCTTGCAAAACGAAGTTATTTTGAGGTAGGATTCAACCTCATTTGCTATCAATCAAAAATAACGAAACTGACTATTAGGTAGGAAAGACTATATCTTGCCGACAGGGGGGGCTACACCCAATTCGTAGCGGGTGTTTATCCCCCACCAAAGAAAAAGTTGTAATCCTATACGATTATTAGTCAATAAGTTAATAGAATTAGATTAAAAAAAGTAGAAAAAAGTAGAAAAAAGTTGTAAAAAAATGAAAATCTGCTCGACCCTTTGTTATGTTTGATTGTGAAGACCTTTCAAAGGGAAGAGCAAATGAAGAATTTAGAAATAAACAAAACAATAAAATTTTAATAGGTTATGGGATTAGATATTTATTTCACAAAGATGAAAACCTCTAATGTAGGTTATTTTAGAAAAGTAAATTTTTTAGTTAGGTATTTTGCTGATTTAGGGTTTGATGTTGAAAATCAAGTTCCTTTTAGAATTACAAAAGATGATGTTTTGGAATTACTTGATCGTTGTAATAGAGTATTAGAAAATCACGAATTAGCAGAAGAACTATTACCTACTGTTTCTGGATTTTTCTTTGGAAGCACTGATTACGATGAATGGTATTTTGAAAATGTAGAAGCAGTAAAATATTATATTGAAGGTGAACTTATTCCTGAAATGGAAGAACTTGAACCAGATGAAGAAATTTATTTTGAAACTTGGTATTAATGAATAAAGTATTAGTAACAAAAGAAATCTATATTTTGAAATATGTTTAACAATAGTATTCCAGCGAATGCACACAACGGAGTTGTGGCTGGTGAAAATGCAAAGGTAATGACAGTAGAAATCCTTAAAGGATTTGTAGAAGAAGCAACTCAAAACCGCATTGATATTGAGATTGATGTTCTTTTGGATAGTGTTGACGAAGATATTCCTATGGATGATTGCTTGGATTTTCTGTGGTCAGAAGACATTCTATTTAATGAAGATTCATATGATATGATTTTAGAGGATATAGATGCTGCACTTTGTGATGAAGGGTATAATATTAACATTTGTGAGTGGTGTAAGGAGAACGATATTGACCTTAAAGATATGATTTATGAGGTAGCAGAACAAATTGTTGAAGATAGGAGATATGAATATGAATAAAAATTGGTATGTAGAAATATATTTTTCCACACCCTGATACCTTGAGTGGTATCGCCGTTATTCGCCAAAAATCATTAAGTAAAGAGTATAAATAAGTTTAATTTTTAGAACCTTTCGGTGTAAAGGCAAACCGTCTTTTAAATTATGAGTAATTTTAATTCAGTAAGCGGCGAAGGTGTAGTAACTGCTACCACAGTAGAAGAGATGAAAGCCGACTTTTTGAACAAAGTAGAAAGAATGTATAATTATGTTAAGGCAGCGAGAGATGATTTCAAAATAAAAAGATTTTTCCAATTCCTTAATGAAATGATAAGGATTGCCAATGAGATTGAAAAGAAAGGGCTAATGGAGGATGAGATAATGTATAATGTCTGGGATTTGATAACCGATTTCGATGATGATGTTACCGATGAGATGCCAATAGGTTCCGCTCAAGATTATCTTGAAATAAGGTTGTCTGACATCATTGCGGCTTTGCAGGGTGAGGAAGTAGTTGTAGGTGGTTATTAGAGTATAATGCGATCTTAATCCAACACACTTGGATAGCGGGGAGTGAAATCGCCGTTATTCGCAAAAAGCACGGCATCGTGAGATGTAGAGTGCAAAATAAAACGCCGTTGTGAAACGCCGTAACTCGAATTTAATTTCTGTTTTTCTTTTTCAGACCATCCTTTATTGTAAGATGCGGGGTGGTTTTTTTATGTGGTGTATTGTGAAATGTGCTGTCAGTTTATTTCTAAAAAACAAATATTTCCTTATATCAGAGATATAACTTTCGGAGTTTGTGTTTTTTTTACCGCTACGAGAACAAGTTTAAAAATAAATTACTATCTTTGCACTACATAAGGAGCCTTTACGGACTACGCGTTACGAAAGGTGAAAAGGGAATCCAGTGAGAATCTGGGACAATACCAGTTGCTGTAAATCCCACTCCATCAGGAGTTTGTTTATCGCACTCTTTGCCACTGATTGAAATCGGGAAGGCGTGATAAAAGGGATAAGTCAGAAGACCTGCCTTGTGTTTTAATGGATTGCTACCTACTGGGATATGGGTTGAAATCAACATTTTTTTAATTGCTACATTATTTTTTAGCCAAAGAAGTCTAAAAACAAGTGCGTATTGTATCTTGTTCTTCTTGCAACTGCTGCGTTTTGTGTGCGGAAAACTCCGCTATACGCTCGTGGTATATTCGATTGTCGGCTATTGGTGTGTGCAATTAAAAGTCATTTAGTTAGTTGTAATATAACCAGTTAGTAGTATGGATAGTGTCCAGACTAATAGCCACAAGCAGGATAAATATATCCTAAAAAGTAACTTGTGGAAGTTTTTTAAGACTCTACGAGCACAGGCAAACCCGATTTATTGCCTGTTCGTGGCGAGCCCTATTGCGTATGCGTGGGTTACGATTTTCGACAAGTCGGACTCTGCAGTTCAAAAGCGTATATCCATTGCCCAGTTTATCAATTCGCTCAAAAAGATGCCTTCTACGGGCAAATATTATCGTTTAAGCATCAACACCTATGATATAGATATGGACAGCAAGCAATCTGTCGAAATATCCTTGCAACACGAACTATCACCGGAGGTTGTTACCCGATTACTGCCTGCCATCATCGCAAATCACTGCATAGAGGCAAACAGACGAGGTGAGCGATTTGAGATGAATGATTCTATCCGAAAACAGTACAAGTTTAAGGAGAAATATATAGACGAACTGCAACTAATTATGGAGCAGTGCAATAATGCAATAGATGAAAAATCCGAATAAAATAAAACATATACAAACATTCACACATTAAAATTAAAAACTATGCAGACGACTATTTATCAATCTCCCGAAGTGGAGATTATGGATATTGCAATTGAGCAAGGTTTTGCCCTCTCTTATTCACAACAAGAGCCATCTCCTTGGGAAGATATGTAATGTAATATTATTAAATTATACAACTATGAAAAAGAGTCTATTAATCATTATGACAGCGGCACTGTTTGTTGCTTGTCAAAAGGAAGAAACCTTTGTTTCATCGACGGAGGAGAGTCTAATTGTAACTGGAAATTGTAACACTGAAACCCGTACCGCTTTTGGCACGCCAAGCAGCACCGAGATACCGTATAAGTGGAGTGCTGGCGACTATATCTGGTTGGGTAACAACAAAAGTTCTGCCATTGCGGAAGAGTGCACCTTGGCCCAGTTTGAGTTTAGGGGAGGTACTGCCATAATAGGAACTGGCCACATATTCTACAATATGACTGGTCAGGCAAAGAGTGCCAAGGTGCTATCTTCGCAATCGGCTGACGGCAACCTTGGCAACGATGGTGACTTTGGTTACGCAACGCTCGACGAATACAATTCGTTCTACTTGGAGCATAAGACCGCTTATGTGTGGTTTGATACCAAAAGTAACGATGCAAATATGCCAAAACTACGCTCCATTACACTCGCTACCGAGGGTGTAGAGATTGCCGGAGATCGCATCTACAACTTTGCAAATGGCGATTGGGATAATACAATTACAAGTGGCAGTTCCACTATTACGCTCAACTTTGAAGGGGGCAAGCAGTTGCAATCAGCAAATGAGGGTGTTATGGCTGCTATGGTGGTGCTCCCGGCAGAGGTTGGAGGAACCAAACTTACAGTAACATATACCTTCGAAGATGAGAGCACCTTTACCGAGGTGAAGACTCCATCCAAGAATTTTGAGAGCGGTGCAACACAGCGTATTAGCACCACCATTGCATTGGCCGATTTGACAAAGCCGGAACCAGAACTCCCTTACGAGTTGCGTGTTTTGACCTTCGAGGATCAGGATGCGAAGTTCGAACCTTACGAGTTGGAGTACGGAGATTGGTGGACTATCAAGAAGTGGAGCGATTTGATTGACAACCCACAATATATGGGTCCACTCACTTATGGCGATTGTATGACAACAATGTATAGATGGTACGACCAGAACAATACCGAGCTTACGCACACCTTCCCTGACAACTACGCATACTGCTTCTGGGGTGGAGGTCATGCAATCTCTAACTATTGGGGTGCAGGTTACGCTGATGAGGATAGAAATGCACACATTGCAAAGTATTACGGTCAGGACTATGTGGATCAGTGGGCTGGTCAGCCTGGCGCAGATGGTGCTCTCGGTTGGTTTAATGTGCAGATGATGGTGCCAGTAGCACCACACTCGGGCGAGAACTTTGCGGTGCACTATGGCTATAAAGATTTCTTCACCTACATCGAAAATCTTCCAGAGATTTCGTTTGCCGATGATGTGGCTCGTGTTATCGATCATATGTGGGTAACCAACACCAACTACACCCTCAACCAGCTCGTAAATGGCGTGAAGAGCGAGGAGGGTAATACATTTGGTGGCAATTGGAGTGGTTTGACTGCGGATGCTTGGTTGAAGATTGTGGCTTACGGATTTGATGATGTGGAGGCCGATGCTTACGCCGAGCCTATCAGCGAGGTTGAGTTCTACTTGGTGCAGGGCGAAAATGTCGTAACCGATTGGCAGAAGTGGGATCTTTCGGGTCTTGGTGCAGTCAAAAAGGTTCGCTTCAACTTCCTCTACTCCGATGAGATGGGTGGCAAGTATGGCTTTACAATCCCTGGTTACTTTGCTTATGATGATATCGCTGTAAGATTTGAAAAGTAGAGTATGAAGCGGTTTTTAGGATATTTAGTTTTAGGATATTTTTTGTTGGTATCCTCGTCTTGCAACATAGACGAGGATATCACTACTGATTTGGGTAAGGGTGAGTTCTATCGCGCCAGAACGGCAGAGTCGAAGGCGGATTGGAACAAGGTCTACGAATATACGCCTGCGCCAGGTCAGTTTATCAACGAGCTGAAAACGGGTGGTTTTGACGGTACTCAAACAACCCCAGAGGCGGCTATCGCATACGCCGAGGCGAGAATGTCCGAGGTGGATGGCAACGGAAATCCTGCGCCGAATTGGGTATCGTTAGGCGGTTTTGGTGGCTACATCATTGTAGGCTTCGACCATAGTATCGACAACTCGGGCAGCTACGATATTGGCATTCTTGGCAACTCGTTCAGTGGCTCGTCAGAACCAGGTATTGTGTGGGTTATGCAAGACGAAAACGGCAATGGTTTGCCCGACGACACTTGGTATGAATTAGCAGGCTCGGAGACAGGCAAGCCAGAAACAATTCAAAATTATGCCGTAACATACTATCGCCCAAGCGAGCCTATGCAACCCGTGAAGTGGTCTGATAATCAAGGTAATAGTGGCGAAATAGACTACCTCAAACAGTTCCACCGACAGGAGTACTACTATCCATTGTGGATTGAGGCGGATAGTTACACCTTGACAGGCACCTGCTTACAGGCTCGCAACTACGATGCTTCGGGCAATGGCTCCTATTGGGTAAATGTGGAGTACGATTGGGGTTATGCCGATAATTTTAGCCCTATTGACCGTCTGACCAACGATGCAAACGCAAATGCGGCAGCCAATGCAAACCATTTTAGGATTTCGGACGCAATAGATGCGAATGGCAAACATAAAGAGTTGAAATACATCGACTTTGTGAAGGTGCAGGTGGGTGTGAATACCAAGAGTGGTTGGTTGGGCGAGGTCTCGACTGAGGTGTTCGGTTTCTACGATTACAATATCAAAAGGGAGTTGTAGTAGATGAGAGGTGCTGCCAAATATATAGTATTCGCTTTGCTCCTGCTTCATACTGCGTGTATGAAGTGGGAGTATGGCTTGGTCGAGGAGTTCGATTACTCCGCCTCGAAAGGATTGTTTATTTGTAACGAGGGTAATTTTCAGTACGGCAACGCTACGCTGTCGTACTACGACCCTGCGACCAAAAAGGTGGAGAATGAGATTTTCTATCGCGCCAATGCTATGAAGTTGGGCGATGTTTGTCAGTCGATGATTATCCGCAATGGCGTAGGCTGGGTCGTTGCGAACAACTCGCACGTGGTCTTTGCCATCGACATCAACACCTTCAAGGAGAAGGGACGCATCGTAAATCTGACCTCACCGCGATATATCCACTTCCTCTCGGACGAGAAGGCGTATATCACGCAGATTTGGGATAACCGCATCTTTATCGTAAACCCCAAACTATATAAAATTACTGGCTATATCGAAGTGCCAAATATGACAATGGAGTCGGGCTCAACCGAGCAGATGGTGCAGTATGGCAAATATGTATATGTAAACTGTTGGTCGTACCAAAATCGCATTATCAAAATCGACACCGAGACCGATAAGGTTGTCGATGAACTCGTTGTGGGTATTCAGCCGACCTCACTTGTTATGGACTGCAACAACAAACTATGGACTGTAACCGATGGTGGCTACGAGGGATCACCCTATGGACACGAAGCCCCTTCGCTCTATCGCATTAACATAGAAGATGGCAAGTTCGAGGTGGACAAGCAGTTCCGTTTCAAGTTTGGCGATTGGCCATCGGAGGTGCAGCTCAATGGAGCAAAGGATAAACTCTATTGGCTTAACGATGATGTATGGATGTTGGATTTGACCAAAGAGAATGCTCAACCCGAGGTGTTCCTGCCTTACAATGGCACGCTCTACTACGGTCTTACGGTATCTCCTCGTACAGACGATGTCTATGTGGCCGACGCCATTGACTATGTGCAGCAGGGAATGGTCTATCGCTACTCGAAAGACAAAGAGCTCATCGATAAGTTTTATGTAGGCATCATACCTGGTGCTTTTTGTTGGAAATAGAGGAGGAACGTGAGTTATGAAGAAGATTCTACTTATACTATTAATACTCCTCGCGCCTCGTGTCGCGATGTCGCAAGAGAATCAATATAAAGACTGGGCAACTAAGGGCATCCGAATCCCTGAGGTGCCGGTCTATGGTCGCAGACCGATGAAGGAGATAGGTACGCAGCAGACCAAGTTCGACTCGGTGGTGCTTAAAGAGAACATCTCGCTCTCGATGGCCGATGTGCTCACCTTCAACTCCTCTATCTTTGTCAAGAACTATGGTCGTGCCACGCTCTCAACGGTATCTTTCCGAGGTACCTCTCCCTCGCATACACAAGTGTCGTGGAACGGAATGAAGATAAACAATCCGATGCTCGGAATGACCGACTTCTCGATGATTCCATCCTACTTTATCGACGATGCTTCGCTACTGCACGGCACCTCGTCGGTAAATGAAACGGGTGGAGGCCTGGGTGGTTCGGTTAAACTCTCGACCAAGCCTGCTGAGTCTAAAGGCTTTGGTTTACAGTATATTCAAGGCATAGGCTCGTTCAAAACCTTCGACGAGTTCCTCCGTTTAACCTATGGCAACGACCATTGGCAGACCTCTACTCGTGCGGTCTTCTCGTCGTCGCCAAACGACTATAAATACCGCAACCACGACAAGAAGGAGAATGTTTACGATGAGTATATGAATATCATCGACCAATACTACCCCGTAGAGCGAAACCGCAGCGGTGCGTATAAAGATTTCCATCTTCTGCAAGAGGTCTACTACAATACGGGCAAGGGTGACCGACTGGGGCTAAATGCGTGGTACATCAACTCCAATCGTGAATTGGCAATGCTGACCGTTGATCACGGTAACGAAACCGATTTCGAGAACCGTCAGCGTGAGCAGACCTTCCGTGGAGTCCTTTCGTGGGATCATCTCCGCAAAAATTGGAAACTCGGTGCAAAAGCAGGCTACATCTATACCTGGATGGCATATGACTACAAGCGTGATGTGGGCAATGGTGTAATGGCACATATGACTCGTTCACGCAGTCGCATCAACACTTTCTACGGTCAGGTTGATGGCGAGTATTATATAGGCAAAAAGTGGCTCTTCACAGCAAATCTCTCACTGCATCAACATATCGTAGAGAGCGAGGATAAAAACATTTTGCGACAAGACGGAAACAAGGCGATTGTGGGCTACCGCAAAGGTCGTCCCGAACTCTCGGGCTCGCTCTCGGCAAAGTGGCGACCAATCGACCGCTTAGGACTCTCGGTGGTTGTTCGTGAGGAGATGTTCGGCAAGGAGTGGACTCCGATTATACCCGCATTTTTTGTTGATGGTGTGCTTTCGAAAGTTGGCAATATAACAGCCAAAGCCTCTGTTTCACGCAACTATCGCTTCCCGACACTCAACGACCTCTACTTCCTCCCGGGTGGAAATCCCGACCTACGAAAAGAGAGTGGCTGGACCTACGATGCAGGATTGTCGTTCGCTGTGGGCAAGAAGGGAGTATATTCGCTTAGCGGCTCGGCAAACTGGTTTGAGTCCTTTATCAAGGATTGGATTATATGGTTGCCTACCACAAAAGGATTCTTCTCGCCCGACAATATCAAAGATGTTCACGCCTACGGCGTAGAGTTAAAAGCCGACTTGAATGTCGTGTTCGCCAAAGAGTGGCAACTCGGCTTGAACGGAACTTTCTCGTGGACTCCATCAATAAACTGTGGCGAGAAACGCACCCCTGCCGACCAATCGGTGGGCAAGCAGTTGCCATATGTTCCCGAACTATCATCGACCGTTACAGGCCGCCTTTCGTGGTGTAGATGGTCGTTTATCTATAAGTGGTGCTACTACTCCGAGCGATTTACGATGTCGTCGAACGATATCTCGCTAACGGGCAAACTACCGCCATACTTTATGTCGAATATCTCGCTCGAAAAGGTGTTGGTCTTCAAGTGGGCAGACCTCTCGCTTAAAGGTACAATCAACAACCTCTTCAACGAGGAGTATCTTTCAGTACTCTCTCGCCCAATGCCTGGCATCAACTTCGAGGTGTTTATAGGTATCACCCCAAAGTGGGGAGCGAAGAAAAAGTAGTATCTTTGTGGCTATGATTGAGTACGATAAAGAGGAGTTGACACAAACCATCTCCACCGAGGAGTTAATTCGCCACTTCCGCAACGAGGAGGAGGTGAGTGGTTATTGCCGCGAGTGTGAAAATTTTGGGGAAAGTTGGGGATGCCCACCGTTCGACTTCGATGTGGAAGATCGACTCAAACAATATAAGGAGGTGTTGCTGGTTGCCACAAAAATTACTCCCAAAGAACAAGGATTACCTTTGAATGCTGCACAAGAGTTGATTCTACCGGAACGCAGACGGATTGATAAACGCCTGCTCGAATTGGAAAAAGAGCATAGTGGCTTGGCGTGTTCCTATGTGGGCAAATGTTACTATTGTGCCGAGGAGAGTTGTTCTCGTGTTTGTGGCTTGCCGTGCCGTCACCCCCACCTTGTCCGTCCCTCGCTCGAAGCCTATGGCTTTGATGTCGCTCTAATATCCCAAGAACTTTTTGGTATTAAACTTCGGTGGTGCAAAGATGGGCTACTCCCGGAATATCTTGTGATTGTTTGTGCCCTTTTCTATAATGCACCTGAAAAATAGAAGACGATTTGAAAAAAGTCTTTCGGAGTAACAAAAAATAAAAATTATTATTTGTTGCCCCTACGCAAAAAGCGAATTTTTGGACATTTTTTTGGACTGCTTTCGAGGCGTTTTTTGGACCCCCTTTTTCAAAGTGGTGACCAAAAGTGACCATTTTTGAGGTTTTGAAAAGAAGAAACCCCCGTAGAATGCGTTCTACGAGGGTTTTCTGTACCCAGAGCCGGGGTCGAACCGGCACAGGGGTGAACCTACTGGTGTTTGAGACCAGCGCGTCTACCGATTCCGCCATCTGGGCTTGCTCCACTTTTCGGTGGTTTTGCGGTGCAAAGGTATAAATAATTTTTTGATTTACAACTCAAACACGAAAAAAATCGCAAAAAATCGTCTATTTACCCTAAATAAGAGCTGCAAAACGGCTTTTTGACGAGAAGTATAAAGACAATAATAGCCCCACGCAGGGCTATTATTGTCTTTGTTAGTCGATAATTTATTATCGTTTGAGTTTGATGACGAAGATTGGCGTCATCTCGTTATACTTCGAAATCTGTATCTGGCGACCCTTGCCGACTCTTACCCATTCGCCCTTAACGACGCCCGAGATATACATCTGCCAAGTAGGCTTATTCTTTTTGCCCTTGAATCGCTTCTCCAACAATGCTCGATTGAGTTTCAACTCAATAATCTTCTCGGTCTCGTTTGGTTGGATGGTGACAGGTTCCAGCGAGAACATCGAATTCTTCTTGCCTATCAGCAACTCGATAGGCTCGTTGAAGTCAGGATTCTTATCGACCATAATCTTCAACGGTATGGTCTCGTCGTTCATCGAGAACTCTACCTCCTGCTCCAAATCTACGGCGACGGTGAGGCGATATGGCGACGGCTCCACAACATTTACTGCCAACTCCGCAGCAGGGATGTGGTGCTCGTAGTAGAACGCCTGCATCATCTTATCCACAGGCAATACATCGGCACGCTCACGCTCGCCCTTGCCAATCGGGTACTCCATCTTCAACTCTATCGGAATGCGCTTCGGCTCGGCACCCTTTGGTGCGGTTATCGAAACATCCCAGCGACGGCCACCACGCAGATTGAGGCTACTTGTGGTGAAGTTCTTTGGCAACCCCTTGATTACGAGGTTTGCAGGGCGACGCAATCTACCCTTTATATCGACTCTGAACTGCGATGTACCGCCCGATGGAGTGGTTATATATGCCGGCGAAACAAAGGCGTTGAACGAAGGCATACTCTTGTGGCAGCGCAACAGATAGTGGTAGTCTTTGCCATAACCTCTATGCAGATCCTCCACTTCGAGGTACAGCTCGCCGTTGATTTTAGGGGTGTATTTGAGCACAGGGTCGGCGTGGAAGGTCATAAGACCCTGGTTAGGATCTTCGGTGTCGTCCATCTTTGCCACAACATTACCTCGTTTATCCATCAATCGCATTACGGCATCTATTCTCGAACCATTTCGGCGACCGATAAGTTCTATAATAAGTGGTACTCGCTTCTCGCACTCAACCTTATATCGCTTAACTCTCGACTGCGAGGTCAGCGAGTCGGCAATAGCGTTGTAGTAGTTCAATGACACCCCATCCTTCGGCGATTGGATGAGCTTGATGCCCCTCGGCAAGGTGTAGAACGGAACGGCGTTCGAGGTGCCGACCTCGTTGGTGTAGTACAACTCGTTGTAACCCTCCTTATTGACCTTTACTGTCGCCTTCGATGCGTCGAGATTGACACCCTCCAACTGCTGCTTTACCTTCTTGCCAGCAACGCCATAGGCAGGGTAACGACCCGTAACAAAAGGTATAACACCGAGCTGAATGCGGTAGTTGAAATCCTCACGACCTCTGAATATAGCATCGTGAATCATCAGGGTGTAGTTATCATCCTTTGGCAGTGTGACCATAATCACAGGATCGACATAGTGGTGGTAGTCGTCAGAGTAGGCAATCTCCTTGCCCTTCGAATCCACAATCTTGATAACAGATTGGAACCATCCCGGAACAGCGTCGGCAATATATGGAACGAGGAGTCGAGCCTTAACCGATGCGACGATTGTTTCGCCCTTCTTGCCTGCGAATTGGAAGTAGTCGATACCGCCAGGTGTGACATATCCGCACAATACGGCAGGGAGCGAAGTGACCTTGTTCGGCTGCTTCAACGACGACTTCTTGCTCTCGATGAAGTTAGGGTACGACGACACCTCGAATGGCAACTTGTTCGACAAACCCTTAGGGCTTTGCAGACGCAAGTCGTACATACCGCAAGGGACATCCTCGGCAATCGTAATCTTAATCTTTACCTTGTCGGCAAGCTGTGGGCTACTCTGGTCGTTCAATCTACGGCGCTTGCGACGGCTGCTATAACTCTCCACCACGGGCGAAACCTCGCCCTTGATGCCAGGGTGGTTGAACATAACCTTGGTAGCCTTGTTGATATTGAGACCTCCCGCCTCGATTTCGACGGTTGTACCCACCTCTCCTCCGGCAGGGAAGAGGTATCCCGTAGTCAGCTTCTGTGCATATGCTGAGATGGTCAAAAGTGCTCCGACAATGACCAACACGAATCTTCTATTTTTCATTGCTTTGCTCTTTAATGTCAATAATTTCGTAGAGTAATCCCTTGCTCTTGCCTACTTCGAGCAACGAAGGGAGTATCGGCAGATTGCCCTCCGAAACATGTGGCAATGTGCCGTATGGGTCGATGCCCATAAGGAGATAGACGGTACCAATCAAGTCGCAAGGGCGAACAGGTCGCTCTGCAACATTCTCGCCTGTTTTGTCGGTTGCACCGAGAACTTTGCCACCGAGGAAACCTCCACCGGCAACGAGGTAGCTGAATGTCTTGCCGTAGTGGGCACGACCACCATTCCAAGGGGCCTCCCACAACACCTTCGGTGTACGACCAAACTCGCCACCGAGCAGAACAATCGTACTGTCGAGCAAACCTCGAGCATCCAAGTCGGCAAGCAGCGCCGAAACGGCTCTATCAAGGTCAGGCAACTTGGAGTTCATATATGTAAAGTGCTTCTTGTGGGTATCCCAGCCTGTGGTGCGGACATTTACAAAAGGAACACCTGCCTCGACAAGTCGTCGTGCAACAAGGCAAGATTGACCAAGGCGGCTATTGCCATATCGCTGGCGTACCGAATCGGGCTCGTTTTTGAGGTTGAACACCTCTCGGCTCTCACCCCAAATGAACTCCATATTTGTTGCACGCAACGAGTCGAGCACCTCCTTGTTGTGCGAGCCCTCGAAGCCATCGAGCAGAGCCATTCGCTTGTTCAAACGCTCCTTGTCGACAAACTTATTGACGATACCCTCAACCTCAAACTCATCCGACTCGGGTCTTCCGCCCGTATCGAACGACTTGTAGGCATTGCCGAGGAAACCACCCTCGTTGAAACGGCTGTTTGCGCTGGTTACCGAGATGTAGCAAGGCAACACACCCTTGTAGGTATCTCGCTTCATATAGGAGATTACCGCACCGAACGACGGATATACGATGGCGCTCTTCGAGGTGTCACCCGTAATCATTGCGTAGTGACCTGTCTCGTGGGCATTACTGCCGTGAGTCATACTGCGGATAATAGAGTATTTATCCGCCATAGTAGCCAACAGAGGCAACTTCTCACCAATCTCTATGCCCTCGACATTGGTCTTGCAGACGCCCTTGTAGTTGCCATAATAGTTTCTACCGGCATTAGGTTTAGGGTCGAAGGTCTCGGTCTGGGCAGGACCACCGTCGAGATATATCAAAATTACGGACTTTGCTCGTTGTGCCGTAGCCACGAAGCAGAATGTCAGCAGTAAAATCAGTGTTAGAGTTATCTTTCTCATAGCCGTAGTCGGTTTAGTGGTTATAGAGGAATTCGTTGCTATTGAGTTGCATCCACATAATATCGACAGCCACCTCCGCCATCGGGAGCTTGTTTTGCTGCATATGCTTCTCGTAGAGTGCAACCTCCTGCGGAGTCGCCCTTCTCGAAAGTACGAGTAGCGAAATGGCATCGGCGAGTTGTGCTACATTGCTGCTCTGCATACAAATCTTCTGCAATACGGCACTCTTGCGGATGCGTTGTTCGAGCTCCGACGAGTTCATCAGGTAGAGCAACTGTCGTGAGGTTATAGAGTTGTTGCGCTGACTCTCCAACGAGACATCTCTCGACACCTTACCGAAGAGCTCCAACTCCGACGAGGATACCGTAGCATCGCCGAGGTGGGTTGAACGGGTCTTTGGCGGATAGTAGGTGAATGGCTCAGGCACACGACTGTGATAGGTGCTCCAAATATCCGTAGTCGATGCCAAAGCATCTACGATAACCTCCGCAGGAAGGCGTTGAGGCTGATAGAAGCCCTCGGGTGCAGCCTTCGAGTTGAACTGCTCCGAAAGGAGAATCTTCTTCATCAGAAGCTTCATATCGAAGTTGTTCTTCAAAAAGTAGTCGGTTAGCTCGGCAAGCAACTGTGGGTCGGAAGGCTTGTTATCCTTGCGCCAATCATCCGGCTCGTGCACAATGCCCTTGCCGAATGCCCAATACCACATTCTATTGACAAAAACCTCCGCAAAGCGACGGTTCTTTGGCGATGTGAGCCACGCTACATACTCCTCACGCCAATCGTTGTTTGGCTTTGGGGTGAGCGCAGTGCCATCCTCCAAGACAATGCGTTGCCAAGGGAGTTCCTTGTGGATGTCGAGATAGACAATCTCCTCCTTCCACTCCTTTGTGGATTTGAACTTTACCTGCGAGAAGCAGAGATAGCCATTATCCTTGCAATCTCGATTACCGAGGAAGAGAAGGTTGATGTTGGCGTAGAAATTCTGTGGAGAGCGCTTCTGGAAACCACGATAGAAGTTTGCCGCAGGCGCACGGAAGTTGCTACCCTCGGAGAGGAGCAACTTCTGCACCATCTTGTTGTATGGTACATTGTTGAGCAACTGCTCGTATATCCAGCGGTTGTATGCCTGCACTCCGTTTGGCCAGAGGTTGCTCGGGAACTCCGACTTGATACGGAGAATATCGCCCCAGCGCATCTGCATATATTTGAGCGCAAGCTCGCTGTCGAGCAGCTCATCGACCAAAGCCTCTCGCTTGTTCGAATTTGTGCTATCGAGGAACTTGACAGCCTCCTCCGTAGTAGGCAGTGCGCCTGTAATGGTGAGGTAGGCTCTTCTCAAAAAGACCTCGTCCCGACATTGGTCGGCCGCCATAGCCACAATTGCCGGAAAGAGCAGACAAAGAGTGAAAATAAGGATCTTTTTCATATGGTTATAGTGTTAGGATTCCCTCAATTTCGACCAAAAGTTCGCTACGGCACACATCGGCAACGGAGTAGATGGTTGCCACCTGCGGACACCTCTCCTCCACAACGGAGCGAATAGCCTCGTAGTCCTCCTTGTGCTTTACGAAGATGTGGAGAAAGGCATATTTCAACTCGTATGGCTTGCTGCCAAAGCGTGCCAAGTTCTCCTGCGATACCAGATACTCGATATTCTCGATGGTCTTTATGGTCTGCAACTGTGCCGAGGTAGGATCGACACTCTCCTCGCCACGAATAGCCGCTGTGCCCGACACAAAGCAGTAGGCTCCGCCTGCGCTCTCGATAAGTTTTGCTCGCTCAAATTTTGGTGTGCTCTTCACGGCATTGATGTCGTTATCGATAAGCACACTCTTGGAGTAGATGTGCGCCGCCACCTGCAATGGGTTGTCGATAGGGTAGATACCCTTGCCGTCTGCCTTCTTGAATGCTATACCGCCAACGATTATACCGTCGGTCGAGCCGATACCTGTTGCTGCGGGGTAGCCGTTTGCCCATTCGCACTTGGCGTAGTAGCGAGAGCGGGCGTCGTTGAACTCCTGATAGTTCTGCTTGCCATCTCTGCACCCTACGATATCACCGATATAGTTCCATTGGCGCACTATATCGCTAACCTCGAAGCCGTATGCCGAGAGAAGTGTGTCGAGCTTTGCAAAGACCTCTTCGCTCTGCTGCGATACCTTGTCCGAGAAGTTGGTGGCAGGGATACCCTCCACGAAGAGCATCTTCTCCTCTGCACTCTCGATAATGCCATAGCATACTCCGTTTTGCTCTTTGATTTGGAAGTCGGCATCGTGGTCGAGCGCATAAATCTCGACGGCAAGACCTCCGTCTGGCAAAAGTGGCTGCGGAATAAGGGTTACGGGAACTCTCCTGCCCAATGAGAGATGAATGGCGGACTTGACCTCGCCAAGCAGTTGATGATACCCAACGGTATCGCTCACTCCACAGCAAACAACTCCGCAAATATTGTCGGCAGGGGTGTTGCGCAGTGCATTTTCGATGCGCTCTGCCACTCCCTCGCAACTATCGAGAATCGAAGAATAAATCTTTAATCCCATAAATTCAAGAAGGTTAATCTTGTAGTTAAGACAAAGATATGAAGAAAAAGTTAAATTTTCAAATTCTAAATTGTCAATTATCCTCTCTCCACTCCTAACTCTCAACTCTCAACTCTCAACTCTCAACTCTCAACTCTTTATTTATATATAGGTATGGGCGAATATCGAAAAAAACGCCAACTTTTTGCAGATTTTTTGCCCTGAGTGTTTTATTTTTCATAAAACTATTCTATCTTTGCACCGATTTTCGAGATTTAACCATTTGGAGCGTCGGTTGAAGATTGCAATTATGGGGTCGAAAATCGAGCGATAGCAAGGTGGCTATCAACAGCGTTCTTTGAGAAACGAGAAAAAAATGTGCAAAAATTTTGCAGTTTCATTTTTTTTCGCTTACTTTGCACCGCAATTGGTAACACATGCCGATGTAGCTCAGTTGGCCAGAGCAGCTGATTTGTAATCAGCTGGTCGGGGGTTCGAATCCCTCCATCGGCTCTAACTTTGTTACCAATTCACTCGGGAAGATACCAGAGTGGCCAAATGGGGCAGACTGTAAATCTGCTGGTTTTTACCTTCGGTGGTTCGAATCCATCTCTTCCCACTAGTAATAAGCGAAGAATCGCAAATGCACATTACCTCGGTTTTTTGCCGGGGTTTATGCGGAAGTAGCTCAGTTGATAGAGCATTAGCCTTCCAAGCTAAGGGTCGCGAGTTTGAGCCTCGTCTTCCGCTCTCGTTGATGACAATATGCAATGCACCTTTCAAACAAAGGGGCATTGCGTATGTCTGCACATAAGAACCTTAAATACTAACGATATAAAGGTAAAACTTTTTAGTAAAACTATTAATAGATTAAAGCTATGGCAAAAGAAAAATTTGAGCGTTCGAAACCGCACGTAAACATCGGTACTATCGGACACGTAGACCACGGTAAGACTACTCTTACTGCTGCTATCACCACCGTACTTGCTAAGGCAGGTCTTTCGGAGTTGCGTTCTTTCGACTCGATCGATAACGCACCAGAGGAGAAGGAGCGTGGTATCACCATCAACACTGCTCACGTTGAGTATCAGACTGCAAATCGTCACTATGCTCACGTAGACTGCCCAGGACACGCCGACTATGTAAAGAACATGGTTACCGGTGCTGCTCAGATGGACGGTGCTATCCTCGTAGTTGCTGCTACTGACGGTCCTATGCCTCAGACTAACGAGCACGTTCTCCTCGCTAAGCAGGTAAACGTTCCTCGTATCGTTGTATTCTTGAACAAGTGCGATATGGTTGACGATCCAGAGATGCTCGACCTCGTTGAGATGGAGGTTCGTGACCTCTTGGCTAAGTATGACTTCGATGAGGAGTGCCCAATCATCCGTGGTTCTGCTCTCGGTGGTTTGAACGGCGAGCCAACTTGGGAGGAGAAGATTATGGAGCTTATGGCTGCAGTTGATGAGTACGTGCCAATCCCACAGCGTGAGAATGAGAAGCCATTCTTGATGCCAGTTGAGGACGTATTCTCGATCACTGGTCGTGGTACCGTAGTAACTGGTCGTATCGAGACAGGTGTCATCCACGTAGGTGATCCAGTTGAGATCGTAGGTTTGGGTGAGAAGTCGCTCACTTCGACTTGTACAGGTGTTGAGATGTTCCGCAAGCTCCTCGATGAGGGTGAGGCTGGTGATAACGTAGGTCTCTTGATGCGTGGTATCGATAAGAAGGAGGTTAAGCGTGGTATGGTTGTAGCTAAGCCAGGTTCGATCACTCCTCACACCAAGTTCACTGCTGAGGTTTACGTATTGAAGAAGGAAGAGGGTGGTCGTCACACTCCATTCAAGAACAAGTACCGTCCTCAGTTCTACCTCCGTACAATGGACGTTACCGGTGAGGTAACTCTTCCAGAGGGTGTAGATATGGTAATGCCAGGTGACCACGTAACTATCACTGTAGAGTTGATCTACCCTGTTGCGTTGAACGAGGGTCTTCGTTTCGCAATCCGTGAGGGTGGCCGTACAGTAGGTGCAGGTCAGGTATTGAAGGTAGTTGAGTAATTCTCAAACACCACATACACAGGGAGTGGTTCGCCACTCCCATTTATAGGAGCATAGTTCAAGGGTAGAATAGCGGTCTCCAAAACCGTTGATGGGAGTTCGAATCTCTCTGCTCCTGCAAAAGAGGGCGTCTTTAAGGGATGCCCTCGCAAAGGAAAAAGAAAGGATAAGGAAATGGGATACATTAAAGATTCTTATAAGGAGCTTGTCGAGAAGGTTTCGTGGCCTTCTTTCTCTTCGTTGCAGAGTTCGACTTTGGTCGTAATGATTGCATCGTTGATTTTTGCCTTGATCGTATTGGCGATGGATATGTCGTTCGAGGGTTTGATGGGCGGAATTTACAAGTTCTTGGGAAATTTGTAGTAATCAGGTAATCGTTATTTAAGTTATGAGCGAAAACCAGACAGAGAAGCAGTGGTATGTAGTCCGTGCCATCGGTGGCAAGGAGAATAAGGTGAAGGAGTATCTCGAAGCAGAGATTCGCCGCAGTCACCTCGAAGAGTACATATCGCAGGTTCTCATCCCAACCGAAAAGGTCTTTACAATCCGTAACGGAAAGAAGGTTTCGAAGGAAAAGCCTTCATATCCTGGTTATGTGCTTGTAGAGGCTATATTTGATGGACAAATACCATATATCATTCGCAATATCCCTCACGTTCTCGGATTCTTGGGCGAAACCCGAGAGGACGGTCGAAAGATGAACGCAATGGCGCTTCGTCCACAAGAAGTTAGCCGTATGCTTGGTCTGGTAGATGAGATGAACGAGATGGACGAGGAACAGGAGATTCCTTATGTTGTTGGCGAGGTCGTAAAGGTTACAGACGGCCCATTCTCAAGCTTCCAAGGTACTATTGAGAGTGTCAACAGCGAGGCAAGGAAGCTCGTGGTTTCTGTGAAGATATTTGGACGCAAGACTCCAATGGAGTTGAGCTTCACACAAGTAGAAAAAGAATAAAAACCAAGGAAAACTATGGCAAAAGAGGTTGCTGCATTTATTAAGTTGCAGATCAAAGGTGGTGCTGCCAACCCTTCTCCACCGGTAGGTCCGGCATTGGGTTCTAAGGGAGTCAACATCATGGACTTCTGTAAGCAGTTCAATGCCCGTACACAGGACAAGGCGGGAAAGGTGCTTCCAGTCATCATCACAGTTTATACCGATAAGTCGTTTGATTTTATCGTAAAACAGCCACCAGTAGCCGTTCAGCTCAAAGAGGCTGCAAATGTAAAGTCGGGCTCGGCACAGCCGAACCGTTCCAAGGTAGGTCAGGTAACCTGGGAGCAGGTTGCTGAGATTGCTAAGAACAAGATGCCAGACTTGAACTGCTTCACTTTGGAGGCTGCAATGCGTATGGTTGCCGGTACTGCACGCAGTATGGGTATCAGCGTAGTTGGTGAATTTCCTAACATGTAATTCGTTACAAAGAGATGAGTAAATTGACAAAAAATCAAAAGATTGCCTACGCAAAGGTAGAGGCCAACAAGGCTTACAAACTCGGTGAGGCTGCTGCTCTTCTAAAGGAAATTACCTTTACGAAATTTGATGCTTCAGTTGATATCGATGTGCGTTTGGGCGTAGACCCTCGTAAGGCTAATCAGATGGTTCGTGGCGTTGTAACTCTTCCACACGGAACAGGTAAGACAGTACGAGTTCTCGTATTGTGTACTCCTGAGAAGGAGGCAGAGGCAAAGGCAGCGGGCGCTGATTATGTAGGTTTGGATGAGTACGTAGAGAAGATCAAGGGCGGTTGGACCGACGTTGATGTAATCATCTGTACTCCAAATGTTATGGGTAAGGTAGGTGCGTTGGGTCGTATCCTCGGTCCTCGTGGCTTGATGCCAAACCCTAAGACAGGAACCGTTACTATGGAGGTTGGCAAGGCTGTTACAGAGGTGAAGGCCGGAAAGATTGACTTCAAGGTTGATAAGTTCGGTATTATCCACACATCAATCGGTAAGATTTCGTTTACCCCAGAGCAGATCGAGGAGAATGCTAAGGAGGTAATGGGAATGATTATCAAGTTAAAACCATCTGCTGCGAAGGGTACTTATGTTCGTAGTATCTATCTTTCGACTACAATGAGTCCGGGCGTGCAGATTGATCCTAAATCAGTAGAAACCAAATAAAGGGAGGACTAAACGATGACAAGAGAAGAAAAAGCACTTGTAATTGAGCAGATCGCTGCCCAGCTCGGAGAGTATCCTCACTTCTACATCACTGATATCGAGGCTTTGAACGCAGAGCAGACAGCTCAGTTGCGTCGCAAGTGTTTCGAGAACGACGTTAAGTTGGTCGTAGTAAAGAACACATTGCTCGGCAAGGCCTTGGAGAAGATGAATTTGGCGGATGCTGAGTTGCTCAAAGTGTTGCAGGGTCCAACATCTATTATGTTCGCAAACACAGGTAAGGCTCCGGCTCTCCTTATCAAGGAGTTCCGCAAGAAGAGCGACAAGCCTGTATTGAAGGCAGCATCGGTAGAGGGTTGCGTATATATTGGCGACAACCAGTTGGATACACTTTGCACCATCAAGAGCCGCGAGGAGCTCATTGGCGATATTGTATCGCTCTTGCAGTCGCCTGCTAAGAATGTCATTTCGGCATTGCAGGGCAACGCAGGACAGAAGATTGCGGGTATCGTAAAGACACTCGAAGAAAGAAACAACTAATTGAAAATTAAAAAACAAAATTTAATAAAATTACAACTATGGCAGATGTAAAAGTATTGGCAGAGGAGTTGGTAAACTTGACTGTTAAAGAGGTAAACGAATTGGCTACTATCCTCAAGGAGGAGTACGGTATTGAGCCAGCTGCTGCAGCTGTTGCAGTTGCTGCTGCTCCTGCTGCTGCAGGTGAGGCTGCTGCAGCTGAGAAGACATCGTTCGATGTAATCTTGAAGAGCGCAGGTCAGGCTAAGCTCCAGGTAATTAAGGCTGTTAAGGAGGCTGCTGGTCTCTCACTCGGCGATGCTAAGGCTCTCGTTGACGCAGCTCCTAAGGCTGTTAAGGAGGGTGTTTCTAAGGAGGAGGCTGAGGCTCTCAAGGCTTCTCTCGAGGAGGCTGGTGCTGAGGTTGAGTTGAAGTAATCCGAGCGATTATTCAGCTTTACCTAAGACAACGGGTATAGTGCTTACGACTGCAGTGTAAGCGCTATACCTTTTCGGGTCTAAGGAATGGGAGTGCCGAAATGAGCTGTGCCCATACCTAAGATTTTTAATACTCTCAGGGTGTAATGTGTTTACGCTGAGAGTTTTAGCGTGGTTAAATAACGCACGCACACACGCAAGGGGTTGTTTTTCCCCTCTGAGTACTCACAACAAAAACAAATGGATTTCAACATGTCCACTACAACACAAAAAGAAAGAATTAGTTTCTCTACAATCCGCAACCGAGTGCCTTATCCGGATTTGTTGGAGGTACAACTCAAATCGTTCAGGGATTTCTTCCAGATGGATACAACCGCCGAGAACCGCAAGAATGAGGGTCTCTATCGTGTATTCCAGGAGAACTTCCCAATCACAGACACACGAAATAACTTCGTACTCGAATTCCTCGATTACTACATCGATCCTCCTCGCTACACTATCGAGGAGTGTTTGGAGCGTGGCTTGACATATAGCGTGCCACTCAAAGCGAAGTTGAAGCTTTATTGCACCGATAACGAGCACGAGGACTTTGGTGTCGTTGTGCAGGATGTATATTTCGGCGCAATCCCTTATATGACGGAGCGAGGCACTTTCGTCATCAATGGTGCTGAGCGAGTAATCGTTTCGCAGTTGCACCGTTCGCCAGGCGTATTCTTTGGTCAGAGCGTTCATACCAACGGTACAAAGCTCTACTCGGCACGAATCATCCCATTCAAGGGTTCGTGGATTGAGTTTGCATCGGACATCAACAATGTGATGTATGCATACATCGACCGTAAGAAGAAGTTGCCTGTAACTACACTTTTGCGTGCAATCGGTTTCGAGACCGACCAGCAGATTCTTGAAATATTCGACCTTTCCGACGAGGTAAAGGTTTCGAAGTCGAACCTCAAAAAGGCGGTAGGTCGTAAGTTGGCAGCGAGCGTTCTCTCGACGTGGATCGAGGACTATGCTGACGAGGATACAGGTGAGGTTGTTTCGATTGAGCGAAACAGCGTAATCATCGACCGTGGTACCATCTTGGAGGAGAAGCATATCGACGCTATTTTGGAGAATGGCACCAAGACAATTATCCTCCACAAGGAGAATCCGTCGGGTGTAGATTTCTCGATTATATACAACACCTTGCAGAAGGATACCTGCAACTCGGAGGTTGATGCAGTACGCTACATCTATCGTTTGTTGCGTGCTTCGGAGGCACCGGATGACACTACCGCTCGTGATGTTATCGAGAAGTTGTTCTTCTCGGACAAGCGTTACGACTTGGGCGATGTAGGTCGTTTCCGTATCAACAAGAAGTTGGATTTGGGTATCGATCCTGCTATCCGCACACTTACTCGTGAGGATATCATTGCAATTATCAAGTACCTCATTCAGTTGATCAACTCTCGTGCTGAGTTAGACGATATCGACCACTTGTCGAACCGTCGTGTTCGTACCGTAGGCGAGCAGTTGTCTAACCAGTTCTCGATTGGTTTTGTTCGTATGGCTCGTACAATTCGTGAGCGTATGAATGTTCGTGACTCAGAGGTATTTGCACCAATCGACTTGATCAATGCGAAGTCGTTGTCGGGTGTAATCAACTCGTTCTTCGGTACTTCGCAGTTGTCGCAGTTTATGGACCAAATCAACCCGTTGTCGGAGATTACTCACAAGCGTCGTTTGTCGGCACTCGGTCCTGGTGGTCTTTCACGAGATCGTGCAGGCTTCGAGGTTCGAGATGTGCACTACACACACTACGGTCGTTTGTGTCCAATCGAGTCGCCGGAGGGTCCAAACATCGGTCTTATCTCGTCGCTTTGCGTCTATGCAAAGATTTCGGATATGGGCTTCTTGGAGACTCCATACCGTACTTGCGAGAACGGAGTTGTTGATATGGACAACTCGCATATCCGCTACTACTCGGCAGAAGAGGAGGAGGGTATGGTTATCGCACAGGCAGGAGAGCCACTCACTTCGGACAATCGTTTCGTAAATGATGGTCGTATAAAGGCTCGTGAGGGTGCCGACTTCCCGGTAGTACACGGTGAGGAGGTAAATCTCGTGGATGTTGCTCCTAACCAGATCGCTTCGATTGCAGCTTCGTTGATTCCGTTCTTGGAGCACGACGATGCTAACCGTGCGTTGATGGGATCGAATATGATGCGTCAGGCAGTACCTCTCGTAAATTGCGAGGCACCAATCGTAGGTACAGGTATTGAGAAGGATATGATTTCGGATAGCCGTATCCAGATTGTAGCTGAGGGCGATGGTGTAGTAGAGTTTGCTGATGCAACCGTAATTAAGATTAAGTACGACCGCAGCGAGGAGCAGATTGTATGCTCGTTCGAGCCAGAGGTAACCGTATATGAGTTGCCACGCTACCGTCGTACCAACCAGAATACTTCGGTAACCTTGAAGCCACGAGTTCTTACCGGAGAGCGTGTTACAAAGGGTCAGATTTTGACCGAGGGTTACTCGACACAGAATGGAGAGTTGGCGTTGGGCCGCAACTTGAAGGTAGCGTTTATGCCTTGGAAGGGTTACAACTTCGAGGATGCTATCGTTATCTCGGAGCGTATCCAGCGTGAGGATATCTTCACTTCGGTGCATGTCGATGAGTACATCTTGGAGGTTCGTGACACCAAGCGTGGTGTCGAGGAGCTCACTTCGGATATTCCGAATGTCAGCGAGGAGGCAACTCGCAACCTCGACGAGAACGGTATCATCCGTGTAGGTGCTAACATCAAGCCGGGTGACATCCTCATCGGTAAGATTACTCCAAAGGGCGAGAGCGATCCTTCGCCAGAGGAGAAGTTGTTGCGTGCAATCTTCGGCGACAAGGCTGGCGATGTTAAGGATGCTTCGTTGAAGGCTAACCCATCGTTGAGCGGAGTTGTTATCGACACCAAGTTGTACAGCCGTGCAAGCAAGGTTGATAAGAAGGGCCGTGCAGCCGAGAAGTTGCAGTTGGAGAAGATTGACCAGAAGTTCGCCGAGGAGGTAGCTTCGTTGACCAAGATTCTCGTATCGAAGCTTTGGACTTTGTTGCAGGGTAAGACCACAACAGGTATCAAGGATTACTTCGGCGTAGAGTTGTATGCAGCAGGTGCTAAGTTCACCCAGAAGATGCTCGAAGAGATTGCCAAGAAGACAATCGACGAGAAGAGCGGTATCGCAATGGGTTACTTGAACTTGGGCGACTGCAACTGGACCGACGATGCACACCTCAATGAGTTGATTACCACTACGGTAAATAACTATACAATCGAGGTTAAGAAGGCAGACGCTAATTGCAAGCGTGAGCGTTCGAACCTCACCAATGGTGATGAGATTACCCAGCCAGGAGTTATCCAGATGGCGAAGGTATATATCGCTAAGAAGCGTAAGTTGAAGGTAGGTGATAAGATGGCAGGTCGCCACGGTAACAAGGGTATCGTAGCGAAGGTCGTTCGTGACGAGGATATGCCATTCTTGGAGGATGGTACAATCGTGGATATCTGTTTGAACCCACTTGGTGTGCCTTCTCGTATGAACCTCGGTCAGATCTACGAGACTGTCCTCGGATGGGCAGGTCGTGAGTTGGGCTTGAAGTTCGCTACCCCAATCTTCGATGGTGCTTCGTTGGAGCAGATTAACGAGTACACAGACAAGGCAGGTTTGCCACGCACAGGTCGTTGCTACCTCTATGATGGTGGTACGGGTGAGCGTTTCGACCAGCCAGCGACTGTGGGTGTCATCTATATGTTGAAGCTCGGTCACATGATCGACGATAAGATGCACGCTCGTTCGATTGGTCCATACTCGCTCATTACCCAGCAGCCACTTGGTGGTAAGGCACAGTTTGGTGGTCAGCGATTCGGAGAGATGGAGGTTTGGGCATTGGAGGGCTTCGGTGCTGCAAACATTCTCCAAGAGATTTTGACCGTTAAGTCTGACGATGTGATGGGCCGTGCTAAGGTCTACGAGGCAATCGTTAAGGGTGACAACCTTCCAAAGCCGGGTATCCCAGAGGCTATGAATGTGTTGTTGCACGAGTTGCGTGGTTTGGGACTTTCGGTAACACTCGATTAATAATATAAGTAGGTATAAAAGAAAAACTGTATAAGATTATGTCATTCAATAAAGACAATTCAAAGGGCGGTTACAACCATATTTCGGTGAGCCTTGCATCTCCTGAGGAGATTTTGGCACAGTCGAGTGGTGAGGTCTTGAAGCCAGAGACCATCAACTATCGTACCTACAAGCCGGAGCGTGACGGACTCTTCTGCGAGCGTATATTTGGTCCAATGAAGGACTATGAGTGCCACTGCGGAAAGTACAAGCGTATCCGTTACAAGGGTATCGTCTGCGACCGATGCGGTGTGGAGGTTACCGAGAAGAAGGTACGCCGTGAGCGTATGGGACACATCTCGTTGGTTGTGCCGGTAGTACATATTTGGTACTTCAAGTCGCTTCCTTCGAAGATAGGTTACCTCTTGGGCATTCCATCAAAGAAGTTGGAGTCGATTATCTACTATGAGCGTTATGTAGTTGTTCAGGCGGGTGCTGCTGCCGAGCAGGGTATCGAGAAGTTGAATACCCTCGGCGAGAAGGAGTACAACGATGTATTGGCTGCACTTCCAAAGGGCAACCAGCAGCTTCCGAACGACGATCCTAACAAGTTTATCGCAATGATGGGTGCCGAGGCTATCAAGCTTCTCTTGCAGGAGGTTGATCTCGACACTATGTCATACAGCTTGCGTGACCGTGCTACACGAGAGACTTCGCAGCAGCGTAAGAGCGAGTTGTTGAAGCAGCTCAATGTTGTTGAGTCGTTCCGTGCATCGCAGGGTAAGAACCGTCCTGAGTGGATGGTATTGGATGTAGTTCCGGTTATTCCACCGGAGATTCGTCCGTTGGTACCACTCGATGGAGGTCGTTTCGCAACCTCGGATTTGAACGATTTGTATCGCCGTGTTATCATCCGTAACAACCGTCTTCGTCGCTTGATCGACATCAAGGCTCCGGAGGTGATTCTCCGCAACGAGAAGCGTATGTTGCAGGAGGCGGTAGATTCGTTGTTCGACAACTCTCGTAAGAGCAATGCCGTTAAGAACGAGAGCAACCGACCATTGAAGTCGTTGTCAGACTCGTTGAAGGGTAAGCAGGGACGCTTCCGTCAGAACTTGCTCGGTAAGCGTGTTGACTACTCGGCTCGTTCGGTTATCGTCGTAGGTCCTGAGTTGAAGATGCACGAGATGGGTATGCCGAAGGATATGGCAGCAGAGTTGTATAAGCCATTTATCATTCGCAAGCTCATCGAGCGTGGTATCGTTAAGACTGTTAAGTCAGCAAAGAAGATTATCGATAGAAAGGATCCGGTTATCTGGGGCATTTTGGAGAATGTCATCAAGGGTCACCCTGTATTGATGAACCGTGCTCCAACCCTTCACCGTTTGGGTATTCAGGCGTTCCAGCCGAAGCTTATCGAGGGTAAGGCAATGCAGTTGCACCCACTCTCGTGTACAGCGTTCAACGCCGACTTCGACGGTGACCAGATGGCGGTGCACTTGCCACTCGGCAACGCTGCAATCTTGGAGGCACAGCTCCTGATGCTCGGTTCGCACAATGTCCTCAACCCAGCGAATGGTGCGCCTATTACCGTACCTTCGCAGGATATGGTCCTCGGTCTTTACTACATCACCAAGGCTCGCCCAGGTGTTAAGGGTGAAGGCTTGGCATTCTACGGTCCAGAGGAGGCGATTATCGCCTACAACGAGGGTCGTGCCGACATTCACGCTACTGTAAAGTGCCGTGTTCGTGACCTCGATGAGAATGGCAACCCTGTAACCGTATTGAAGGAGACCACTATTGGTCGTATCCTCGTAAATCAGGTTGTTCCTGAGGAGGTAGGATATGTGAATGTATTGCTCACCAAGAAGTCGCTCCGTGACATCATCTCGGATGTGATGAAGAAGGCGGGTGCCGACAAGGTGGCAAAGTTCCTCGACGATATCAAGAATATGGGTTACCAGATGGCATTCCGTGGCGGTTTGTCGTTTAACTTGGAGGCCGTAATTATTCCTGAGTCGAAGGAGAAGCTCGTTCAGGAGGGATACGAGAAGGCAGATGCCATTATCGACGACTATAATATGGGTCTTATCACCAACAACGAGCGTTACAACCAGATTATCGATGTTTGGACAAGCGTAAATAACAAGCTCACCAAGGAGGTAGTTGAGACCTTGACCAAGAACGATGACGGTTTCAACCCTGTATATATGATGCTTGATTCGGGTGCCCGTGGTTCTCGTGAGCAGATTCGTCAGCTCTCGGGTATGCGTGGTCTGATGGCGAAGCCGCAGAAGTCGGGTGTTGAGGGTGGCCAGCAGGTTATCGAGAACCCGATCTTGTCGAACTTCAAGGAGGGTCTTTCGGTGTTGGAGTACTTTATCTCTACCCACGGTGCTCGTAAGGGTTTGGCGGATACTGCGTTGAAGACTGCCGATGCGGGTTACTTGACTCGTCGTTTGGTGGATGTAGCACAGGATGTTATCGTTAATGAGGAGGATTGTGGTACATTGCGTGGTTTGACCGCTACCGCTATCAAGCGTAACGACGATGTCGTACAGACTCTCTACGATCGTATCCTCGGCCGTACCGCATTGAACGATGTTATCGACCCAATCTCGGGCGAGGTTCTCTGCGAGGCAGGTCAGGAGATTACCGAGGCTATCGCCGAGGCAATCGAGAAGTCGCCAATCGAGTCTGTTGATATCCGTTCGGTACTCACTTGTGTATCTCGTCACGGCGTTTGTGCTAAGTGTTACGGTCGTAACCTTGCAACCGCACGACCTGTACAGAAGGGTGAGGTTGTCGGCGTTATCGCAGCACAGTCTATCGGTGAGCCAGGTACACAGCTTACACTCCGTACCTTCCACGTCGGTGGTGTTGCGGGTGGCTCGACCGTCGAGACAAATGTTGTTTCGAAGTATGAGGGTCGCCTCGATATCGACGATTTGCGCACCGTTAAGGGCAAGAACTCGCAGGGCGAGGCTATCAATATCGTAGTATCTCGTCAGTCGGAGTTGCGTATCGTAGATCCTAAGACCGAGATTACACTCTATACTCACGCATTGCCATACGGCTCGACCATCTTCAAGGCGGAGGGCGACATGGTAGTGAAGGGCGACTTGATCTGCGAGTGGGATCCATACAACGCAGTAGTGGTTGCCGAGACCGATGGTAAGGCTCTCTACGACAATGTCATCGAGGGTGTTACTTACCGTGAGGAGCGTGACGAGCAGACCGGTTTGGCTGAGCGTGTAATTATCGACTCGAAGGATCGTACCAAGAACCCTGTTATCCGCATTCTCGACAAGAATGGCGAGGAGGTTAAGGCATACAACTTGCCTGTAAATGCCCATGTTGCAGTTAAGGATAATGCGAAGATTCATGTTGGTGATATCATCATCAAGATTCCTCGTGTTGTTGGTAAGGGCGGCGGCGATATCACCGGAGGTCTTCCACGAGTTACCGAGTTGTTCGAGGCTCGTAACCCATCGAACCCAGCAATCGTTTCGGAGATCGATGGTGAGGTAACATTCGGCAAGATCAAGCGTGGTAATCGTGAGATCGTTATCACAGCGAAGGATGGCGAGATTAAGCGCTACCTCGTGCCACTCTCACGACAGATTATCGTTCAGGAGAACGACTATGTTCGTGCAGGTATGGCGTTGTCGGATGGTGCAATCACTCCAAGCGATATTCTCCGTATCCTCGGACCTACCAAGGTTCAGGAGTACATCGTAAATGAGGTACAGGAGGTTTACCGTATGCAGGGTGTGAAGATTAACGACAAGCACTTCGAGGTTATCGTTCGTCAGATGATGAACAAGGTTCAGATTGAGGATCCGGGAGATTCTCGTTTCTTCGAGAACCAGATTGTCGACAAGTGGGAGTTTATGGATGTAAACGACGAGCTCTACGACAAGGTTGTTGTAACCGATGCCGGAGATTCTGTAAATGTTCACCCTGGACAGATTATCTCGATGCGCAAGTTGCGTGATGAGAACTCTTCGTTGAAGCGTCGTGATATGAAGCTTGTTGAGACACGCCCAATCGTATCGGCTACTTCGAACCAGGTTCTCCAGGGTATCACCCGTGCAGCATTGCAGACTTCGAGCTTCATCTCGGCTGCATCGTTCCAGGAGACCACTAAGGTCCTCAACGAGGCTGCAATTCAGGCTAAGAGCGACCCATTGGCTAACTTGAAGGAGAATGTTATCTGTGGTCACCTTATCCCAGGTGGTACAGGTCTCCGTGAGTATGACAACTTGGTTGTTGGCTTGAAGTCGGACTTGGAGTTCCTTATCTCTAATCAAAAGTAAGATATTACTGAATAATAGCAGGGGGTGTTGTAGCGATACGACACCCCTTTTTGTGTTGATATCAAGCATAAAAGGTCTGGTATTATGTTAAATTTTAATCGAAAATAATTATATTTGCAGTTGTTATAGAGTAGATATATTATGACAGATAACAGCGAAAAGTGGAACAAGGCAGCAAAGGGCTTCAAACAGTATATAAAGCTGGAGAAGGGGTTGTCGGAGAATACGGTCGAGGCGTATATGCGTGACTATACCAATTTTGCCGGCTTCATTCTTCGTATGTACGATGTTTCGCCTACGAAGGTCGAGCAGTTTATGGTCGAGCGCTACTTGGCATATCTTTTCGAGGAGTGCAAGCACACCAAGGCGTCGCAAGCGAGAGAGCTGAGCGGCGTGAAGGCGTTCTTTAACTATCTGCTGATAAACGATAAGATTGAGCAGTCGCCCACCGAGATGATATCGACACCTAAGCGCACTCGTCATCTTCCCGATGTGCTGACTGTGGAGGAGGTGGAGCAGATTATCAACTCCATACCGCTCGATACGACAAAGGGAAAGCGTGATAGGGCGATGTTGGAGTTGCTCTATTCGTGCGGTTTGCGAGTGTCGGAGCTTACCGCTTTGCGCCTGTCTGACCTCTTCTTTGGCGAGGGTTATATCCGAGTTATGGGCAAGGGTAGCAAGCAACGCTTGGTGCCGATTGGCAATGTTGCGAGGGAGCGTATAATGCTCTATATGGATGAGCGCAAGGCGAAGGATTCGAAAAATAAGGATGTTCTCTTTTTGAGCAATCGAGGCTCGGCACTTACCCGTGTGATGGTCTTCTATGTCATTCGTGATGCCGTGGAGCGTGCCGGCATAGACAAAACCGTGAGCCCACACATCTTCCGCCACTCGTTTGCTACGCATCTGCTGGCGGGCGGAGCAAGTATCCGCCAGGTGCAGGAGATGCTCGGACACGAGAGTATCGAAACAACCGAAATTTACACTCACCTCGACTCCTCACGCCTGCGTGAAACGGTCGAGAAATTGTCGTTGTAGGCTATGGCGCAGGCGATGAAGAGCTATAAAGCACGAGGTGTGGTGCTATCGACCGTTAAGTATGGCGATAGCGGAATGGTTGTGCAGATGCTTACCGATAAGTTTGGTCGCCAGAGCTATATGGTGCAAGGTGTGCGCTCGGGGCGTGGTCGTGGCTCGAAGATGGCACTCTTTCAACCACTTTTCTTGTTGCAGTTCGAGGGCTTGGAGTCCTCGCATAGCGACCTTCACAAACTGCGTGAGGTGCAGAACGATGTGGTTTTCAAGTCGCTGCCCTATGATATCCGCAAATCCACGATGGCGCTCTTTATGGCGGAGGTGCTCTACCGCTTGGTGGGCGAGAGCGAGGCAAACGAGCCGCTTTTCGACTTTGTGCATAGCTCGGTATGTGCGCTCGACGAGATTGAGGAGGGGGTGGCGAATTTCCACCTCTGGTTCTTGGCAAATCTGAGCCGCTACCTCGGCTATTTCCCGGGTAACGAACACCGCAAGGGGTGGTGGTTTGATATGCGTGAGGGCTTGTATGTGGCGGAGATGCCGCTGCACGACCACACGATGAACGCCGAGGAGGCGGAGCTGCTGCGTGATTTGACCGAAACCGATTTGGAGTGTTTGGGCGAAATCCCTCTCAACCGAGAGCAACGAGTGACAATGCTCTCTCGCCTTGTGGAGTACTACTCTATCCACTTGGAGGCTATCCGCTCGGTGCGCTCGATAGAGATTCTGCAAGAGGTATTCTGAAAAGTCGGTGAAAAAGGGCAATTTCTGCGTTACGCATCGGTCGTTGAGTTGCTCACATACGACCAAGTATGCTGCGCACTCAACGCCTCGCAAGCCTTGAAATTTCTCCTTTTTGACCAACCTTTCTCTCTTGGGGTAGTGGTGTAAAAATTAAAAGTTGAGAATTAAAAATTAAAAAATACCTTTAATTGTCAATTATCAATTGTCAATTGTCAATTTATTTGTATCTTTGCACCGTTGGAAATGTTAATGAAATAACAATCAAGTATAATTCACTTAAAAACACAAAGTTATGTTCGCAATTGACAATTATGACTTTACCGGCAAGCGTGCCATTATTCGTGTGGATTTCAATGTGCCTCTCAATGGCGAGGGCCAGGTAACCGACGACACTCGTATCCGTGCTGCAATCCCTACTATCAAGAAGGTATTGGAGAAGGGTGGTGCCGTAATCCTTATGTCGCACCTCGGTCGTCCAAAGAAGAATCCGGATCCAAAGTTCTCGTTGGAGCAGATTATCCCTGCTATCGAGGCTCGTTTGGGTGTTAAGGTTCAGTTCGCAGGTGACTGTATGGGCGAGAAGGCTGCTGAGATGGCTGCTAACTTGAAGCCAGGTGAGGTTATGTTGCTCGAAAACCTCCGTTTCTACGCTGAGGAGGAGGGTAAGCCACGAGGTTTGGCTGAGGATGCTACCGACGAGGAGAAGAAGGCTGCAAAGAAGGCTCTCAAAGAGGGTCCACAGAAGGAGTTCGTTAAGAAGCTCGCTTCGTATGCAGACTGCTACATCAACGACGCATTCGGTACTGCTCACCGTGCTCACTCGTCGACAGCTCTCATCGCTGAGTACTTCCCACAGGACAAGATGTTCGGCTATGTTATGGAGAACGAGTTGAAGGCTATCGACGGTATGATGCAGAACCCACAGCGTCCATTCGTGGCTATCGTTGGTGGTTCGAAGGTTTCGACCAAGATCACTATCATCGAGACTTTGATGGAGAAGGTTGACAAGATTATCATCGGTGGTGGTATGACCTACACCTTCGCAGGTGCTCTCGGTGGCAATGTTGGTAAGTCGATTTGCGAGCCAGATATGTTCCCTGTTGCTCTCGACATCCTCGCTAAGGCTAAGGCTAAGGGTATCGAGTTCGTAATGTCGCCAGACGCTCTCGTTTGCGACGATTTCAGCGAGAACGCAAATACTCAGACAGCTCCTGTTGGCAATATCCCAGCTGAGTGGGAGGGTGTCGACATCTCTGAGGAGGGTAAGAAGCTCTTCCGTGAGGAGATCTTGAAGTGCAAGACTATCCTCTGGAATGGTCCTGTTGGCGTATTCGAGATCAACAAGTTCTCTACCGGCTCTCGTGCAGTAGCTGAGGCTATCGCTGAGGCAACTCAGGAGCACGGTGCATACTCTCTCATCGGTGGTGGTGACTCTGTTGCTTGTATCAACAAGTTCGGTCTTGCCGACAAGGTATCGTATGTTTCTACCGGTGGTGGCGCACTTCTCGAGTATATCGAGGGTAAGGAGCTTCCAGGTGTAGCAGCTATCAGAAAGTAAAATTTCTTGTGATAAGCCGCAATCTGCGGCACATTCCTAAAAGTAAAGACCTTCGGGCTGTACTACTTGTACTATCCCGAAGGCCTTTCTTTTGTAATGCACCGCATCTCACGACTTCTGACAAGAAATTGGGCGATTATTCTGCTCAAATCTGATTTTTATTTTGACAGCCTTGCTCTCATCTGCTTAAAATCACTTTCTGCATCTTTGCGGGAGGGGGGGGGAGAAAAAAGAGTTGAGAACTCTCAACTCTCAACTCTCAACTCTCAACTTCTTTTACTCCTTCATCACCTTGTTCTGGTGGTTGATGCTCTCGACGTGGATGGCATCGAGCAGTGTTTGCAGGAACTCGATACTCAGGCCGAGTGAGGCACTGCGGGCCAAGGTGCGCTCGGCAATGCTCTCCCAGCGCAACGACTGCAAGATGCGCACATCGTTCTCTCGCTTGATGCGACCAATCTTCTCGGCCACGCTCATACGCTCCGCCAAGAGTTGCAAGATCTCGCCGTCGAGCGAATCTATCTGCTCACGTAACGACATCAACATTGTCTTATACGACTGCGAGTTAGACTCCCCTGCACGCCACTTAATCGTGTCGAGAAGGGTAGCCAAAGCCTCGGGTGTAAGTTGCTGCTTGGCATCGCTCAATGCCACATCGGGGTTGATATGGCTCTCAATCATAAAGCCGTCGTAGTTCAAATCGGCTGCCTGCTGCGAGATATCCTTAATGTAGGCTCTGCTGCCGCATATGTGCGAAGGGTCGCAAATTATCGGCAAGTGGGGCATACGACGGCGCATTTCGAGAGCAAGATGCCACATTGGGGCATTGCGCAAGTCGCCTGTGCCATAGCCCGAAAAACCTCGGTGGATAAGACCTATATTCTTCACTCCGCAAGCGAGGAGTCGCTCTACACCTCCGCACCACAGCTCCACATCGCCACTCATAGGGTTCTTCACATAGACCATCTTCTCCGTGCCACGCAACGCCTCGGCAACCTCCTGCATAGAGAATGGGTTTGAGGTTGTGCGGGCACCTATCCAGAAGATGTCTATATCGTGCTTCATTGCACTCTCCACGTGGTTTGTGGTTGCCACCTCGATGGCGAGGGGAAGACCTGTCGCCTTGCGAGCCTCGACGAGCCACGGCAACGCCTTCTCGCCCATACCCTCGAAGGTGTTGGGCTTGGTGCGAGGTTTCCACACTCCTGCACGGAAGATATCAACTTTGCCTGTTGCGGCAAGGGCTTTGGCAGTAACGAGAATCTGCTCTTCGCTCTCGGCACTGCAAGGTCCTGCGATAATTAGTGGTCTCTTCTGCTCCATACTACTATTGTTTGTCTATCTGTATAGACACCAATTTATCTAAAAGGTTAATTTTGTGTTTCAAGTTATTCGCCGATTATGAAAATCGTAGGGCGTTTGTTGATGTCGGGAACTCCGATTTTGCGCCACTCGGCAATGGTGGCGGTGCGGATATACTCGTTTTTCGAGGTTATGTCGCAAGCGATGCAGAGCTTTGTCTGTGCTCCGCACGAAGCGATAATTTGCTCTGCCAACTTGATGTTGCGATAGGGTGCCTCGATAAAGAGTTGCGATTGGTGCTCGCCCGTAGCACGGCTCTCCAAACGCTTTATTGCTCGGGTACGCTCTGGCTCTTTTACGGGGAGATAACCATTGAAGGCGAAGGACTGACCACTCAACCCCGACGCCATAACCGCCATAATAATCGACGAAGGACCCACCAATGGCACCACTCGGATGCCGGCACGATGACAGGCTGCAACTACCAACTGCCCCGGGTCAGCAACGGCCGGAACTCCCGCCTCGGAGATTACTCCTGCGGAGTGACCCTCCTTGATTTTGGCGACCATACGCTCAATCTCTCGTGGCGAGGTGGTATGTTCGCTCAACTCGTCGAACTCCAACTCGTCAATCTTGCCCGACAACCCCGCCTTCGAGAGGAAGCGGCGTGCCGAACGGAGATTTTCGACTATAAAGTAGTCGAGTGAGGTGATAACCTCACGATTGCCCTCGGGCGTAACATCGTAGGGTAGGGTATCCTCCGAAATGGGACAAGGTATAAGGTAGAGCGTTCCTGCCATACTATTCATTTATATATATGCGTTTTACTCGCTTTGCCACCGAGGTCAAAATCTCATAAGGTATTGTGCCGAGCACAGACGCCATATCGGCTGCGGTGTTGCCCCTCTCGGCAGAGAAAATCGTAACCTCATCGCCCTCCTCAATGCCCTCGATGTCGGTGATATCAATCATACAACTATCCATACAGATGTTGCCGATGGTCTTTGCTCGCTTGCCACCGACAATCATCTCCCACGCTCCATTTCCGAGGTGGCGATTTAGTCCGTCGGCATAGCCCACAGGGATGGTGGCGATGCGACTTTCCTTTGTTATTTTGCCGTTGCGACCATAACCGATGGTATCGCCCTCGTCGAGGGTGCGAATCTGCACGATGCGTGTGCGAAGTGTCGAAACAGGCTCCAACTCCTCGCCTGCGGTGGTCGAGAAACCGTAAAGACCTATGCCTAAGCGACACATATCGAATCGAGCCTCCACGAAGCGCAACATCGCCTCCGAAGCGGCTGCGTGGCGCAGTGGGCGGTACGATAGCGATGCCATAATGGCACTGCTTATGCGGTCAAATTTGGAAATTTGCTCCTTCGAGAAGTCATCTTGCGCAGAGTCGTCTGCCACGCAGAGGTGGGTGAATATCGAAGCCACACGCACACTCTGCGAAGTGCGAGCGAGCTCGTTGTTTAACTGCGCAACATCGCTCTCTGCAAAGCCAAGGCGGTGCATTCCGCTATCAATTTTCAGATGTATAGGGTAGTTGCGCTCGCCGGCACGCTCCACCGCCTGAACAAACGACGAGAGTGAGCGGAACGAGTATATCTCTGGCTCCAACGAGTGGGTAATCATCGTGTCGAAGCTTGCATCGTCGGCATTCAACACCACAATCGGCATTGTAATACCACCCTCACGCAGAGCCACGCCCTCGTCGGCAAATGCCACGGCGAGATACGCCACGCCCTGCTTCTGCAACATCTGCGCAACCTCGGTCTCGCCTGCTCCATAGCCCGACGCCTTAACCATAGCCACAAGGCGTGTCGAGGTGCCAATCTTCGAGCGGAAAAAGTTGATATTGCGTGCCATAGCCTGCAAATCGACCTCCAAAACGGTGGTGTGGCTATGTTGCTCCAAGCGGTGCGATATGCGCTCCATACGGCTTGCTCGGTTCCCCTTGATAAGTATTGCGTGGTTGGCGATATCGAGTTTCGATATATTTGCCAACGCCTCCTCGACCGATGCGAAGAATGTGCTGTTAGGCGCAAAGAGCGATTGGTGCTCCGCCAACCCCTTGCCTATGCCCACAAAGTGGTCGATATTGGCTTGGCTAACTATGTGTGCAATCTTTTTGCATACCCCCTCGTCGCTCTGTAAAATATCCGAAAGGATAAGCATTGTCTTGCGCTGCGCTGCAACCGAACGAAGGTTGTCGAGTGCAATCGAAAGCGAGGTCAGATCGGCACTATACGAGTCGTCGATGATGATAGAATTTTCGATGCCCTGCTTCACCTCCAAGCGCATCGCTACGGGTTGCAGTTGCGAAAAATCGGGCTCGGCGCAACCCATCTTGGCAAAGAAGGTCGCCACGAGCTGGGCGTTGCGTTGAGAGGCGTCATTGCCCCTATGCAAAGTTTTTGCAGAGGCTGCATCTGTCAAATTTCTATCGTGATAGGTTGTCAAAATGGAGTTTGCCAACTCTGAATATGCCGAGTGGTAGATGATGTTTGGTGCGTTTTGCGCCAAGAGCAACTTCTCGGAAATCTTCTCCTCCAACGAGGCAAAACCCTGTGCGTGGGCATCGCCAATCGAGGTGAAGATGACCATATCCGGCTCAATCATCGCACGGAGTCGCTCCATCTCGCCCCTCTGCGAAATGCCCGCCTCGATAATCGCCACATCGTAGGAGTTATCCAACATCAAGAGCGACAGAGCCACACCTAACTGTGAGTTGTAGCTGCGTGGCGAGCGGAAAATCTTTATTTCGCTCGGTGCACACTGCGCTATCCACTCTTTGACTGTGGTTTTGCCGTTCGAGCCGGTGATGGCTACAACCTTGCCATCGAACTGCTTGCGATTATACTTTGCCAAAGTCTGCAATGCCGAGAGTGAGTTCTCAACCACTACCACACCGCAACCCTCCGAGAGGGCAATATCGTGCTCTACGACGAACGCCTTTACGCCACGCTCCTCGACCTCCGAAAGGTGGTCGTGGGCATCGTGATTTACACCTCGCATTGCCACAAAGAGTGTATCGGGAGTCAGGGCATACGAGCGGCTATCGGTAGCCACTGACGCCACCTCCAAGTCGCACCCCACAAGGCGACCACCCACAATCTTTGCAATGTCCGACAAAAGATATCTCATCGCTTACTCCTTAAAAGTTACTATCGTTATGCCCGAGCCACCACGGTCTGGGTGGTCGTCGGTTGCGCTTGCCACTTGTGGCAACGAGCGAAGGTATCGGCGCACCTCCTCCTTCAATGCTCCTGTGCCCTTGCCGTGTAGAATTGTTACACTGCTCACGCCAACCATCAGTGCATCATCGACCAAGGTCTGTACCCTCTCCAACGCCTCGACAACTCGCTCGCCACGAATATCAATCGAGGAGGTGAAGTTCAATCGGCGTTGCGAGATGTCGGCCGAGATAATGGTGCGAGGTGTCTCGGGGCGAGTCATACGCTTATACTCTGCCGAGGAGATAACCTCCAAGCGTGCCGTTTCGACCGTTGTCAAAATCGCCCCAAACGCCACTTGTGCCCTCTTGCCACGCACCTCTTTTACAATGCCCACGCCATTCTGACCGAACATTCGCACCTTGGCTCCCACCTCCAATGGCAACACCTTCTTAACGGGTTGCTGTGGTTGTTCAGTCCTCTTTTCGGCAGGGTTATTTTTGCGCTCCTCACGGCGTTGCTGACGGCGACGAAGTCGCTCCATCTCACGCTCGATGCGCTCGTTCTCCTCGGAGTTGTCCGACTCGATCTCCTCACGGAACTCCTCGAACTCTCGGCGCAACAGTTTGGTTTGCTCCTTCTCGGCTTGCGCCTCACGAATACCCTTAATGGTATTCTCGATTTGGCGATTAGCCTCGGCAACCAACTCCTTCGCTTGCGCCTTTGCCTCGTGGATGATGCGGTTGCGCTCCTCACGAATGTTGGATAGCTTCTCGCTCAACGCCTGCTCCATCTCCTCGACCTTGCGGTCGGTCTGGCGGATGCGCTCACGCTTCTGTGCCCAATAGTGCTTATCTCGTGCCACCTCACGCAGCTGCTTTTCCAAATCGATATGCTCCGAGCCCGCCTTCTCCTTTGCCGAGGCGATGATATCCTCCGAAAGGCCAATCTTGCGGGCAATCTCTATCGCAAACGAACTGCCCGGCTTACCGCACTCCAAGCGGAAGAGTGGGCGGATGTTCTGTACATCGAACATCATCGCTCCGTTGATAACGCCTTCGTTGTTCGATGCGAAATATTTGATATTTGAGTAGTGGGTGGTGATTACGCCATAGCAACCACTCGCCACCAACTTTTCGAGTATAGCCTCGGCGATTGCCGAGCCGATTACAGGCTCCGTACCCGAACCGAACTCGTCGATAAGTACCATCGTGCGCCTATCCGCTCCTGCCACCATCGCCTTCATATTCAGAAGGTGCGACGAGTAGGTCGAGAGGTCGTTATCGATGGATTGTTCATCGCCGATGTTTATATAAATCTTATTGAATATTGGTAATTCGCTCATCTCCGATGCGGTAATCGGATAACCGCATTGGAACATATATTGCAACAAGCCTATTGTTTTAAGACACACCGACTTTCCGCCCGCATTTGGTCCCGAAATGACCATTATGCGACGCTCCGAGTCGAGTTCCACATCGAGCGGAATGATTGCTCGCTTGTGGCGTTTGAGCGACTGCGCCAAGAGTGGGTGCTTTGCGGTGTGGAATACCAAACGGCTATCCTCCGAGATAATCGGTTTGCCGGCTCCGTTCTCGATAGCCCAACGAGCCTTGGCACGCACCATATCTACCACCGACATAAACTGTTCGGTGCGCTCGACATCGTTGATATCGAGACGCACAACATCGGTGAAGGCGGTCAGGATGCGGACAATCTCTCTGCGCTCCTCGTACTCCAATTCACGCAACATATTGTTCAACTCCACCACCTCGGCAGGCTCTACATAGAAGGTCTTTCCCGTAGCCGACTCGTCGTGGATAAAGCCGTTGAGTTTGCGCTTATTTCCTGCCGAAACAGGAATCACGGCACGACCCTCACGGATGGAAATCGAGGCGTCGCTATCGACAATGCCGCTCGACTTTGCCGACTGCAAAATCGCTTGCAATCGCTTCGATACCTGACCTTCGTGGCGACGAATTTGAGCTCTGATTTGGCGCAACTCCTCCGATGCTCCATCCCTCACTGCGCCCTTATCGTCGACAATGCGACGGATATCTGCCACGATGTTCCACAACGCCTTCACAGGCTTTGCAAGCGAGGTGAGAGCAGGGTATCGCTCCGCATCGCTCTTGTGCAAGAACTGCACGAAGTCACCCGCCGAAATCAACGCCTTGCCCAGCTGTACAACCTCTGCAACCTCCAAGAATGTACCCTCGACCTTTGCCTTCTCGACAATCTCGGCGATGTCGTAGAACTCCTCGGTCGGAGCCTCTCGCTCCGAGAGGAGAATCTGCCGCATCTCCTCCGCCAAGGCGTGGCGATGTCTGAGCTCGTTCTCGTTGGCAGTAAAACCCTCCTCGCCGAGCATAGCACGAGCGTGCTGCATCGTACACAACGCTGCAACCTGCTCTCGAATGGTCGAGAAACCAATCTTCTCCTCGAAGTTTGAAGGGTAGATTACTGTTTTCATTTTTTGTTTTCCGAACTCTGAGCGTGGTTAAGGCGCAAGTTTTACTAGGGATTACTGGGGATTACTGGGGATTACTGGGGGCGCTCACTCTGTTCGCTTACTGGGGAGCGCTTTTAGTTTTCCGTTCTCAACTCTCAACTCTCAACTCTCGTCTCTCGTCTATTTATTTGCCTTTCTCTTCGCTTTGTCGGCAGCCTTTGCAGCCTTGTCGGCCTGCTTCTCCTCGTATGTCTTCTTGCCGAAAACGGTTACATTGATATAGCGCTTCGGATTCTCTTTGAGGTCTGCCAAGAGGAGCGACAAGTTCTGCGATGCCTGTGCCAACTCCTTGTACAACTTCTCGTCAGAAACGAGGTTGCCAATCGAGCCGCTACCGCTATTAATCTTTGCCAACAACGCATTAACCTCGTTGATAGCCTGTGCCAACTTCTCGCCACTCTGCTGCTCGTTCAAAGCCTTAGTGAGCGAGTTGATATCGGTGATAATGCCCTCCAACTTCTCGCCATTCTGGTTGAGGGTAGCGCAGAAGCCGTCGATGTTGCCGATGATGTTCGACTTCTTCAAGTCTGCCATAATGGCGTTGAGACTTGCAACGGTCTTTGTCAAGTTCTTCGAGTTGTTATCTACGAGGCTATCTACGCCCTCGATTGTCTGGTTGAGGTTGTCGAGGAGGGTTGCTACACGCTCCTTGATATCGCCCAACTCGTTAGCCAAAGTGTCGAACATATCGAGTGTAACGCCTGTCTCGATAGCGTCACCGCTCTTCAAGAACTCCTTCGCCTCGCCCATCTTAATCTCGATAGACTTGCCACCCATCAAACCTGCGCTGAACATCATAGCCTTCGAGTCGGTTGGGATGTTGTACGCCTTGTTTACCGAGAGTGTAACATCCACGCCACCCTTCTCGATATCGAGTGCAACGCCTGTCACCTGACCAACCTTTACTCCGTTGATCACAACTGCCGCAGCATCCTGCAAGCCATTTATCTGCTCGTAGTGAGCGGTGTAGTTGCGAGTGCGACCAAATACATCAAGACCACTCAAAAAACGAATTCCAGCCCAAGCACAAAGCAGTATAACAACTGCGTAAATGCCAATCTTAACCTCTTTTTTCATCTCTGTAAAATCTTTATGTGTTATCTTCTATTTCTCGTAAGTTATGATAAACGCTTGCGGAAACTCTTTGCGTACCTCGGCGATGTGCTGTTGTGCAACCGCTTTGTCGGTGAAACTTCCGTAGCAATACTTATATTTTAGCGCACTATTGCTCTCCAATATCCACACCTTGCCTCTATAACTCTTCAACTCGGGGTGGTCGGTAGGTATCTTTTTGACACTTGCCATTAGCTGAATGGCGTAACGCTTAACCGCAGGTTGTGCCTTCGGAGTGGTTGGCGTAGGTTTTGCCGGCTCCTTAATCTCCTTTTGAGGTTGTGGGGCAGGCGTAGCTTGAACCCCACTATCCAAAAGCAACGAACGGCGCACATTCTCCACATATTGCTTCACGGCACGGAAAATCGCCCCTGCAATCTCCTTTTGTCCCTTTTCCGATGTAATATGCTTCAAATCGGCAGGATTAGACATAAAGCCAATCTCGGTCAGCACACTCGGCATATCGGTGGCGTAGAGCACCTTCAACGGCTGACGACGCACACCTCGGTTGTTGTAACCAAGTTTTACATACTCCTCCTGAATAAGGCGAGCCATCATCTCGCTATACTCACCATAGGTGAATTGTAAGTTTTGGATATATGCTCGAACGATTGTTGCCGTCTTTTGGTCGGACATATCGAGCAACTCCTCTTTGTTGTTGAGGTAGAGGGCATTCTGATTTACTCGTTGCTCCATCGAGGTCTCGCCCATAATGAGCGTCTCGACACCTCGCACCTCGCTGTTGCGGTGAGCATTGGAGTGAATCGAGATGAAGAGGTCGCCCTCGTTGCGGTGGGCAATATCGGCTCGTGCTTGCAAATCTTCGGAGAGTACGGTCGAGAAGTATTTGTCGACGGTGCGAGTCTGCACAACCTTTATGTTTGGAAGATTTTTTTCGATTAGCGCACCGAGTTTGAGAGCCACTTGCAGGTTGATATCCTTCTCGGCAAAGCCGTTGTAGCCGGCACCAGGGTAGCGAGAGCCGCCGTGTCCGGCATCTATGACGATAACCTTTACGCCTTGCGCAACATTTTCCGCTCCAAATCCGTTATACGAAACAAGGAGTGCAAATAGCGCAATAGCGATTGCGAAATATCTTTCAAATGGTCGAAAGTTGCTCTTAAAGTTTGCCATATACACTTTTTTCACTATCTTTACCCGCTGAAAAACGCCTGCCTGTGCGTGCGAGACGCATATTTTTGGCGTTTTGCCGACAGCGTCGGCAAAGTTACGAAAAATTTTGGAATTTTTGAAACATTTTAGGCTGAAATATCTGGTTTTGTCGGTTGTCGCCCTGGCGATGGCTCACATCGTGCTTGGTTCTGCCAACCCTCGCCCAATCTCGGATGAGGCGTTGGAGCAGGTGCGTAGGAGCGACTCGTTGGGACCTCTTGCGGTGTCGCCTACGCCTGATAGCACGAAGCAGCCACTCCAAGTGCCGACTTCTCGCTCTGCTCGCCGTGCCGCTTCACGCCGATTGAGCAATAGTGTTTCAACTCCAAAGAACGACAGCCTTGCTCCGACCGATTCGTTGTTGGCAGTGCCAATCTCACGCCCCGACACCACCGCAAGCAAGAAGGGTGGCTCGATGATTGACGAGATAATCACAGGAAAGAATACCGACTCGCTCTTCTACGATGTGCGCAACAAGAGGGTCTATATCTACAATCAGGGCGATGTCAAGTACGAGAATATGGGTCTGCAAGCCGACTATATGCAGATTGATATGGCGACCAAGGAGATTTACGCCTACGGAAAGGCCGACTCGGTGGATGGCAAGCCTAAGAATACTCATCCTGTGTTCAACGAGGGTGGCTCATCCTATACGATGGATACTATCACCTACAACTTTGGCTCGAAGAAGGCGTTTATTCAGGGCGTAGCAACCCAGGAGGGCGATGGCTGGTTGGTTGGCGGTCAGATTAAGAAGATGCCTGACAACTCAATCAATATCCGCCACGGAAAATATACCACTTGCGACCAAACCGAGAACCCTCACTTCTACTTGGCGATGACCAAGGCGAAGGTCATCCCTGGCAAGAAGATTATTACAGGCCCTGCCTACTTGGTTATGCACGATGTGCCTATCTACTTCGCTTGTCTCCCCGAGGGCTTCTTCCCGATTAACTTGGGACCAAAGTCGGGATTGTTGATGCCGTCGTATGGTGAGGATGCCTCACGAGGCTTCTTTATCCGAGGTTTGGGCTACTACTTCATCATCAACAAGCACATCGACCTTGCCCTTACGGGAGGTATCTATACGCTCGGCTCGTGGGAGGTGAATGCTTCGTCACGCTATGTCAAGCGATATAAGTATCGTGGTAACTTGAACTTCGACTTCTCGTCAATCAAGACAGGTGACAAGGGCGAGCCCGACTACATCAAGCAGAACAACTTCCGCTTTGCTTGGACCCACTCGCAGGATCCGAAGGCTAACCCGGGCTCGACATTCTCCGCCTCGGTAAATCTCTCGTCGAGTGGATACTCGAAATACTCGGCTACCACGCTGAACGACATCTTGGCTACGCAGACCAACTCCTCGATATCCTACTCGAAGAGCTGGGCGGGTACGCCATTCTCCCTCTCGATGAACCTTTCCGTGTCGCAGAACTCACAGACTCGACAGTTGGCTATCACATTGCCGAATGTGGTATTCAATGTGGCTCGTGTCTATCCGTTCAAGCGCAAGGATGCTATGGGTAAGCAGCGTTGGTACGAGAAGATTGGTTTTACCTACTCGGCAAAATTGACCAACTCGGTAACTACTGCCGAGAAGGATCTCTTCACGATGCAGACCTTGAAGAATATGCGTAACGGAGTGGAGCACTCGTTGCCGATATCGACCTCGATAAACCTCTTCAAGTATATCAACATCTCGCCTTCGTTTAACTACTCGGAGCGTTGGTACTTCTCACGCCAAAATCAGCAGTGGAATCCCGAGACCAATCAGGTGGAGACACTCGACCCAGAGTATGGCTTCTACCGCATCTACAACTACAACGCTTCGGTGTCGGCAAATACCACCATCTATGGTATGTGGCAGATGAAGAAGAAGACGGCAAAGGTACAGGCGGTGCGCCATACCATAACACCGCAGATCGGTTTCTCGTATGCTCCCGATTTCAGCGACCAGAAGTATGGCTACTACCAAACTGTGCAGACCGACTCGCTCGGTAACTACAAGATCTATTCGCCATACTCTAACCAGCCATACGGCGTACCAGGCTCGGGACAGCAGGCAAACCTCAACTTCTCGCTCTCGCAGTCGCTCGAAATGAAGGTGTTGAGCAAGCGTGATACCTCGGGTGTGAAGAAGGTTAAACTTATCGACGAGTTGCGCATCAGCGGTTCGTATAACTTCCTTGCCGACTCGCTCGGATTGTCGAACTTGCCGATATCGTTCCGAACAACACTCTACAAGAATTTCGGTTTGAACCTCTCATTTACGCTCGACCCATACGAGGTGACACCGCAGGGAGTGCGTACCAACAAGCTGATGCTCAAACGAGGCAGACTCGGTCGTATCACAAGCACGGGTTGGAGCTTTGGCTATACCTTCAAGTCGAGAGAGAATAAGTCGCAACCTGCGGCAAACGATATCAACTCCATACCACCTGAGTACTTTAACCCATTCTCCGATCCGTATGGTCTGATGGACCCTACGCTGCGAAGGCACTATATGGCAAGTTCGTACTACGACTTCTCCATACCGTGGAATATAGGTTTCAACTATGTTATCAGTTACAGTGTTTCGTATGTGAATAACGGCACTACGGGCTTCAAGCGCAATGTATCGCAGACAATCGGTTTCAATGGTAGTGTCAATCTGACACCGAAGACGGGTATTACATTCACCTCGGGATTTGATATACAAAACCGCAAGCTGACCACCACCTCCATCTCCATCACCCGAGATTTGCACTGTTGGCAGATGTCGTTTGTGTGGATTCCGTTCGGAACGCATAAGAGTTGGAGTTTCAATATTGGAGTCAAGGCGTCGTCGCTTGCCGACCTGAAATACGACAAGAGCCAATCGATGTACGACAACCTCTTCTAACGAAGATGCGGAAACGGTACATCTTTTGCGCAATATAATAACATAGAACGATAAAATTTAGAGATATGACAAAGAAACAAGCAGAGAATCAAGTAGTTGAAGAGAAAGAGGGCTTTATAGAGGGCGAGGGCTATCCTAATTGTGAGGGTGAGCCTTGTGCCAATATGGCAGAGGAAGCAGAGGCAACTGCTGACACTGTGGCAGAGGAGCCAGCCGACGAAAAGGAGGAGGCGCCAAAGGCTGAGGAGATTGATTGGCGAGATAAATACCTGCGTTTGCAGGCGGAGTTCGACAACTTCCGCAAGCGCACCTTGCGTGAGAAGATGGCTCTTATCGAGTCGGGTGGTAGCGATGTCTGGAAGGCAGTGTTGCCTGTGCTCGACGATATGGAGCGTGCAATTGCTGCATCGGAGAAGAGCGAGGATATCTCGGCTTTGCGTGAGGGCGAGAAGCTCATCTACAATAAGTTTGTCGATATTATGCGCCAGAAGGGTGTTGTGGAGATTGAGGCTCTCGACACTGAGTTCAACCCCGATTTGCACGAGGCTGTGGCACGCTTTGCCGCAGGCGAGGAGAAGTCGGGCAAGGTAATAGATGTAGTTCAGCGTGGCTACAAGCAGGGTGAGCAGGTGCTCCGTTACACCAAGGTAGTCGTTGGAGAGTAATTGAGAACGAAAAACTGAAAAAGCTAATAGCTAATGGCTAACAGCTAAGAGCAAAAGTTATGACAGAAAAGAGAGATTACTACGAGGTGTTGGGTGTGGAGAAGAACGCCAATGCCGATGAGATAAAGAAGGCCTATCGTAAGGCCGCAATCAAGTATCACCCCGACAAAAATCCGGGTGATAAGGAGGCTGAGGAGAAGTTCAAGGAGGCTGCCGAGGCTTACGATGTGTTGTCTAACGAGCAGAAGCGTGCCCGCTACGACCAATTTGGTCACGCAGGTATGTCGGGTGCCGGCGGAGCAGGTGGCTTCGGTGGAGGCTTCGGTGGAGGCTTCTCGATGGAGGATATCTTCTCGCAGTTTGGCGATATCTTCGGTGGTCACTTTGGCGGTGGCTTTGGTGGCGCACGAGGTGGCGGTCGCTCGGTTAATCGTGGCTCGGATATTCGTGTTCGCATCAAGCTCACGCTTGCCGAGATTGCCAATGGCACAACCAAGAAGATTAAGGTCAATAAGTATATCGCTTGCGACAAGTGTGGCGGCAATGGAGCGAAGGATTCGTCGTCGTTCTCGACCTGTTCGACCTGTAACGGCTCGGGCTATGTCGTAACCGTTCAGAATACCTTCTTCGGTCGTATGCAGTCGCAGTCGGTATGTCCTACTTGCGGTGGTGACGGCAAGATTATCACAGCCAAGTGCGACAAGTGCGGTGGCGAGGGCGTAGTTCGTGACTCGGAGGTTATCGAGATAAAGGTGCCTGCGGGCGTGGGCGAGGGTATGGCTCTCACCGTCTCGGGCAAGGGAAATGCTGCACGCCGTGGTGGTGTAAGCGGCGACCTGATTGTGGTTATCGAGGAGGAGCACGATGCAGAGTTGATGCGTGACGGCAACAACCTCATCCACAACCTCAATATCACCGTTACAACGGCAATTCTCGGTGGCGAGGTTGAGGTGCCGACTATCGAGGGCAAGGCGAAGATTAAGATTGCCCCTGGAACACACGCCGGTAAGGTGTTGCGCCTTCGTGGCAAGGGCTTGCCGGATGTGAATGGCTATGGTCGTGGCGATATTATGGTAGTGGTGGATATCACCATCCCTACATCGCTCACCTCTGAGGAGAAGAAGTTGGTTAAGGAACTCTCCAACCAGCCACACTTCAAGGAGGCCGAGTCGACCGAGAACCAGAATATATTCGAGAGAATGAAGAATTTCTTCAGATAGGAGAAAACAGTAACCCAAAACAGTAATAAAAGAGGAAAATTATGGAATTGGCTATTCAGATTGTGAAGTATCTCTTCGGCAAGGTGATTTCGATATTCGGAATAATCTTTGCCATACTCTATTTTGCGAAACATAAGGTTTTGGCAGATTTTGTCAATAAGCGTGCCGGTCGAGATATTATCACTGCCCGTGTTATAGGCAAGAGTGAGAGAGTTGCTCTCTTCTCTGGAGCTATTGTTGGTATTTTGCAGTGGTTCGAGGCCATAGGTGGAGATATTTCGATGGGCTTTTTGAACATTGCTGCACTCTGTGCAGGTGCCATCTACCTCTACAAACTTCGCAAGCAGCTGAACGAAGTTCTCGAGCCGCAAGCCGTTAAGTGGGCGTTAATCTATAAGGGCTGTGTGCTTTGGATGTTCTTCGTGGGTGGAGCATTGCTCTCGATTATTGCGGTACTTCTTTTTATCGCACTTCCGGCCTTCTGCAAGGGTGCGGACTATGTTTGGAACGACACCTTCTCGTATAGCAACCCATCTGAGCATGGTGGCGGTATCCGCACTTGTGGCAGCTGCCGCTATTGGAGCAATGGATATTGTTCGTTCCACAACTGCAAGATGCCTGCAACAGGAGGTTGTGGTAAAAACAACTAAAACAGTCGAACTTAGCAGTAAAGTTAGATATTTGATAAAATGCCAATGGCCAATAGCCAACGGCTAAAGGTAAAATTATATGGGACTCTTCACTCCGGTAAAGAAGCACGCCAATAAGTTTCGCTATATCCCGAGGTACTACGACCCCGAGAAGGAGCGCCGAGAGCAACGCCGTAGGGAGTTGCACGGCACCTCGTCGGAGTCGGATGGACAGGAGTATCAGCCTGGGCAGTATATCCGCACCCAGCGTGAGGCAAGGCGTGCAGCACAAGGCACCAACGAGGGCAAGCAAAAGATGCCCTCAATGATGTTGTTGATGCTCTTTGCGTTGCTGGTGATAATTGTCTATATGCTCTACCCTCGTATTGTGGAGGCCTTTTCGACGGCTCGCACAACGCCCGAGGAGCGTATGCAGCAGGAGATTGAGGAGTTCAACCCATACGCACCGATTACGATAGTACCAAACGATTATAAAGAGGAGTAAAAGAGGTGGCAGATTGCATTAAATTACTACCCGAAATAGTTGCCAACCAGATTAAGGCTGGCGAGGTTGTCGAGTCCCCTTCATCGGTTGTGAAGGAGATGATGGAGAACGCCATAGATGCGGGAGCCACCGAGGTTACCGTAAACTATGTGAATGGCGGTCGTGACCTCGTGCAGATTATCGACAATGGTCGAGGAATGTCGCCTGTGGATGCGAGAATGGCATTCGAGTGCCACGCCACAAGCAAGATTGCCTCGCTTGACGATATCTACGCTCTGCACACCTTCGGTTTCCGTGGCGAGGCGTTGTCTTCGATTTCGGCAGTGTCGCAGGTGGAGCTTATCACCCGCCAGGCAGACTGCGAGGTGGGTACGCAGACCATAATCAATGGTGGCGAGTTTGTGTCGCAAACCCCTGTGGCTGCGGAGGTGGGCTCGCAGTTCTTGGTGCGCAACCTCTTCTACAACACCCCTGCACGACGCAAGTTTATCAACAGCAAGGAGTCGTCGCTCTCGTCGGACATAAAGCGTGAGTTCCGCCGTGTGGCATTGTGCCACCCCGAGGTCGCTTGCACGCTTTTGAACAACGAGGCTCCGATATATTCGCTGCCCGTATCGTCGCTTGTGGAGCGCATCGTGGGCATTATGGGCAATGCCACAAGGCGTAATCTGTTGGAGGTGGATGTCGAAACATCCATCGCAACCGTGAAAGGTTATGTCGGTCGCCCCGAGACGGCTCGTAACAATTCGAGCGAGCAGTATATGTTCGTGAATGGTCGTTTCTTCCGTTCGCCATACCTCAATAAGGCGGTGTCTAAGGCATATGAGAAGCTGATTCCCGAGAAGGGTTATCCTACCTTCTTCCTCTATATCACGGTCGATGCGGAGCGTGTGGATGTGAATGTTCACGCCCAAAAGACCGAGGTCAAGTTTGCCGACAACGAGGCGATATGGCAGATTTTGAACGCCGCCGTGCGTGAGACTCTCGCCAAGAATGGCGCAATGCCGTTGATTGACTTCGAGGCGGAGAATTTGGTCGATATCCCTGTCGCAACTACGGGCGTGCGCTATGCCGAGCCTCGTGCGACAACCAAAGATAACTACAACCCCTTTGCCGATAATTATGGCTCGGAGGGTGGCGATAGCGTGAAGGAGTCGAACAACGAGTGGTCGGCAATACCGATGATTTCGGAGGAGTTCGACTTGGCATCGTCGATGGAGTTTGGTGGCGGAGCAAATGCTTCGGATGCCGACTTCGACTATTTCGAGTCGGGCGAAGGCGAGGTGCAGTCGCTCGGTTTCGAGGTGGAGAGCCGTGAGGAGCCGTCGAGCATTGCACTCTGCTGCGGTCGCTATGCTGTGGCAACCTTCTCGTCGAAGGTGCTGGTCGTGGATTTGGCGAGGGCAAGAGAGCGATTGCTCTACAACCACTATGCAACATCTTTGCAGAGCGGTCATTCGGTGTCGCAGCAGCTGCTGTTCCCCGAGCTGCTCACCCTCACCGAGGAGGAGTACGACTTGGTGGAGGAGTATGCCGTAGATTTTGCATCGCTCGGCTTCGATATCAAGGCGCAGGGTGCAAATACGATAGAGGTGTTCGGTATTCCTGCCGATGTGCATACCGAGCAGCTCGACCGTGCGGTTTATGACCTGTTGCAGAGCCTGAAACTTCCGCAGTCGGTGGTGGAGATGCGTCGCAATGCTTTGGCGCAGACCTTGGCACATAGCGAGGCGGTAGGTAAGGTGCGTTTTTCGCAAGAGGATGCCGAGCGTCTGACTTTGCAGATTCTCGCCTCGGGAGAGAGTTATACCCCGTCGGGTAAGCGTATCGTCTCGGCGTGGGCACTGTCCGATATTAAAAATTTGTTCGAATAATAAACTAATTCAATTAGCTAATGGCTAAATGCCAATGGCTAACGGCTAAAAATATGAGAAATCCATATTTTAAGACACCACCTGTGGTGCAAAACCTTATAATCGCCAACTGCGTACTCTACTTGGCGGTGCGCCTTATTCCGGCGGTAAATCACTTTTGTGCAGAGTATCTGCAACTCTGGTGGACAGATTCGTTTAATGCACCGGAGTTCCATAGCTACCAATTTGTCACCTATATGTTCCTCCACGCAGGCTTCGGACACCTCTTCTCGAATATGTTTGCGTTGTGGATGTTTGGTCGAACATTGGAGTACGAACTCGGCTCGCAACGATTTTTGACCTACTATATGGTCTGCGGAATTGGTGCGGCATTGATTCAGATAGGCGTAGCATCGCTCTTTGGCGAAAACCTCACACTGCTCGGTGCCTCGGGTGCGGTCTTTGGATTGTTGCTGGCATTTGGCGTTCTGCATCCGAACAATATGATATATATCATTCCGCTTCCGTTCCCGATTAAGGCGAAGTGGTTTGTCGTGGGTTATGCCGTATTGGAGATTGCGCTTGGATGGTCGCCTATCAATACGGGCGTAGCGCACTTCGCCCACGTGGGTGGTATGTTGTGGGGCTTGGCTCTGCTCTATTGGTGGCGTAAAAAGGGAAAGATCTTCTTCTAAACGATTATGGCAGAGTACTATTCGAATAGCATAAGTCGCAAGCGAAAGCGCAAGAGCAGTGTTTATAGCGGAAAGACGCTGGCACTCTTCTTGCTCGATGTGCTCGCTACATTGTTGATGCTGATGTTGGTATTCTGCACCATCACAACCATTGTTTGCCAATATGTTTCACCCGAGAAGAGTGGCATCCTCTCGACTTTGTCGATTGTTGCACCTGTGGTCTATCTGCTCGACATCGTGGTGATGTTCTATTGGGTGGTGCGTTGGCGTTGGTATCGTGCCGTGGCGATGATTGCGATGGTGGTACTCGGACTCTTCTACCTCTCCCGCTACTACAAAGTGGATATCGACCGCCACTATGACACCTCGTTTGTGGAGCGTCGCTACACCAAGGTTATGACCTACAATGTTCTCGAAGGCAAGAATCCTGAGTTGATAGCCTATATCGAGAAGCATAACCCCGATATCCTCTGCTTGCAGGAGATTACCACTGCGGGCGAGAATTGGGAGGCACTCTCGGCAAAGTATAAAACCACCTTCAAGGATGTGGGCAATGCGGCGAATAATCAGATTTTGTCGAAATTCCGCATTCTGCGCAGTGGCGAGATTGAGGGCTTGCCTCGCAAAAATGGAGTATGGGCCGACTTGAAGATTAAGGACGACACGGTGAGGGTGGTGAGCCTGCATCTGAAATCGACCTCTATCCGCCCCGAGGATACGCAGTTCCTCGAAAAGCACGAGTATATCCTCGACAAGGAGCGAGAGAGTAAATTGCGAAGCATTGTGGAGCGTCTGGTCGAGAATAACCGCAAGCGAGCCGAGCAGGCGGAGCGTGTGGCGGAGTTTCTCGAAAAGTCATCCTACAAAATGGTGGTTTGTGGCGATTTCAACGATGTGCCACTCTCCTATACCTATAACCTTATAACCGCCAATCTCGACGACACCTTCTCGAAGATGGCAGAGGGTTTTGCCTACACCTATAATACGAGATACAAGCTGTTGCGCATAGACAATATCTTGGTTTCGCCCTCGGTGGAGGTTGTGTCATACGAGGTGGATAATAGGGTAGATTTATCGGACCACTATCCTGTGATATCGAGAGTTAAATTCAGCGAAAAGTAGTAACACATACATAACAACATTAACCAATAACCAAAAAAAAAATTATGAAGAGAATCGCTTTGATTTTGACGGCACTCGTTGCCGTAGCATCTTTGTCGGCGCAGACCGCAAAGACAGTAATCGTTCCTCGCCCGATGGAGGTTACCGCAGTTAAGGGTGCCTACACCGTAACTGCAAAGAGTGTAATCGCAGCTACCGATGCAGAGTTGGTACGCTCGGCAGAGTTGTTTGCATCGTATGTTGCAAAGGATTTGGGTGCAACCCTTTCGGTTGAGCAGAAGGAGAAGGGTGGCATCGTTTTGTCGCTCGACAAGGAGCTTGCAAGCGAGGAATATACCCTCAATATCTCGTCGAAGGGCGTGAAGATTGTGGGTGGTACTCCTGCCGCAGTATTCTATGGCTTGCAGAGCCTTCGTCAGTTGGTTTCGGCTGGCGAGGCAACCAAGAAGGGTATCAAGTTGGAGGGCGTAGCCATTAAGGATAAGCCGTTGCTCGGTCACCGTGGCGCAATGCTCGATGTTTGCCGCTACTTCTACACCGTGGCAGAGGTTAAGCAGTTTATCGACATTATGGCTATCCACAAGCTCAATCGCTTCCATTGGCACTTGACCGAGGATCAGGGTTGGCGTATCGAGATTAAGAAGTACCCTAACCTTATCAAGGTTGGCTCGTGGCGTAAGGAGACCATCATTGGTCACCGCCGCTATTCTAAGGTCTATGATGGCACACCTCACGGTGGTTACTACACTCACAACGAGATTAAGGATATCGTGAAGTATGCGGCAGAGCGTTATATCGAGGTTATTCCTGAGATTGATATGCCTGGTCATATGGTTGCAGCTTTGGCTTCGTATCCAGAGCTCGGTTGCCGTGACGAGAAGTTTGAGGTGCGCACAACTTGGGGTATCAGCAAGGATGTTCTCTGCGTAGGCAAGGAGTCGACATTCGAGTTTATCGAGGGCGTGTTGTCGGAGGTTGTAGAGCTCTTCCCATCGCAGTATATCCACTATGGCGGTGACGAGACCCCTCGTCATCGTTGGAAGGAGTGCCCATACTGTCAGAAGCGTATCCAGGAGGAGGGCTTGAAGGATGAGAATGAGTTGCAGAGCTACTTTATGCACCGTGTAGAGAAGTTCCTCGCAAAGCACAACCGCAAGGTTATCGGCTGGGATGAGATTATCTACGGCGGTATCAACAAGAGTGCAACCATTATGTTGTGGAACGATAAGAACCGTGCAAAGGCTATCTCGCTCGGCAACGATGTGATTCTCACTCCGAAGTACTACTGCTATATGGACTACTACCAGACCAAGCGTCCATGGAGCAACAAGGAGGGATTGATGATTCACGAGAAGCGTATCCTTACACTCCGCAAGTCGTACAGCCTCAATCCGTTCGAGGGCTTGCAGCCATCGGAGTATGGCCGTATCAAGGGTGTTCAGGCAAACTTGTGGACCGAGTATGTTCCTAACTTCCAGGAGGTGCAGATTAACTTGTTGCCTCGTATGGCAGCTATTGCCGAGGTAGGTTGGACCATTGGCGAGCGCAACTTCGATGAGTTCGGTGCTCGTATGCACCACTTGCGTAAGCTCTACGATAAGAATGGCATTCTTTATGCGCCATACTTCTTTGATGGAACTGACGAGATCGAGTAGCAGGCTCTGAAAAAGGGTGATTTCGGCGTTATACTTGCCTCGAAATCCTCACATACGCCAAGTATGCTGCGGTTTCTCGGACTTCGCAAGCCTTGAAATCCCACCTTTTTGAGAGCCTACCGAAAGCGGATAGTTGAAAGTTGAAAGTGGAGAGTTGAGAGATCGGCTCTCCGCTTTTTGGTTGTGGGGACTCCGAAGGTGGTCGGGGCGCAACCCTTCTGGGGGTTACTGGGGGTTACTGGGGGCGCACCTTCGGTGCTTACTGGGGTGCGCTTAAAGTTTTTAACACCTAACTTCTAACTATTCTCAACCTCTCAGCTAAAAAAAACTCTCGTCTTTCGTCTTTCGTCTCTCGTCTTTTTTATATCTTTGCATTATGGAGTTCAAACTCGTATCGGATTATGCACCTATGGGCGACCAGCCCGAGGCAATAGAGCAGTTGGTGGCGCACCTCGAACAGGGTGTGCCTGCTACCACTCTGCACGGCGTTACGGGCTCGGGTAAGACCTTCACAATGGCGAATGTCATAGCCAAGCTCAACCGCCCCGTACTTGTTTTGAGCCACAATAAGACCCTCGCTGCACAACTTTACAGCGAGTTTAAGAGCTTCTTCCCCGAAAATGCGGTCGAGTACTTCGTGTCGTACTACGACTACTATCAGCCTGAGGCGTATATCCCATCGACCGACACCTATATCGAGAAGGATTTGGCGATAAACTCCGAGATTGACCGTATGCGCCTCTCGGCAACCTACTCGCTGCTCTCGGGTCGTAGGGATGTGATTGTTGTGGCGAGTGTGTCGTGCATCTATGGTATCGGCAACCCTGCCGACTTCCACTCTACGATGGTGGAGTTGAAGGTGGGCGATGTTATGGCAATGAAGCACTTGATGTATCGCCTGGTGGAGATTCTCTACACCCGTGTTGAGGGCGACTTGGAGGCCTCGACCTTCCGAGTTAAGGGCGATACGATAACTATTCGCTCCTCGATTGGCAACCACTGCTACCGCATAACCTTCTTCGACGATGAGATTGAGGAGATTTCACGCATCGATGCCGAGACGGGTCAGCGACTCGATTCGTTGGAGAGCGTGAAGATATACCCTGCAAATCTCTTTGTGCCGAGCAAGGCGAGGGTGGAGCAGGCGGTGTTGCAGATTGAGGCCGACCTCGAAAAACAGGTGGAGTTCTTCATCAAGGAGGGTCGTGAGGTTGAGGCAAGGCGTATCGAGCAACGAGTGAACTACGACCTCGAAATGATTAAGGAGTTGGGCTACTGCTCGGGTATCGAGAACTACTCCCGCTACTTCGACGGCCGCTCGCCAGGTATGCGCCCATTCTGTCTGCTCGACTACTTCCCCGAGGATGCGTTCTTCATTATCGACGAGAGTCATGTTACCGTGCCGCAGGTGCGAGGAATGTTTGGTGGCGACCGCTCTCGCAAGGAGAACCTGGTGGAGTATGGCTTCCGCCTACCCGCTGCACGAGATAACCGCCCATTGCGCTTCGAGGAGTTCGAGGCGATGGTTGGACAGACCATATATGTGAGTGCTACACCTGCTGAGTACGAGCTGACTCGTAGCGAGGATAGCATTGTCGAGCAGTTTATCCGCCCGACGGGAATTATCGACCCTGCACTGAAAGTTATCGACTCGACACACCAGATAGACCGCCTTATGGAGGATATCGAAGATTGCGTAAGCCGAGGAGAGAAGATGATTGTGACGACTATCTCGAAGCGTATGTGCGAGGAGGTGTCGGCATATCTCGAAAAGATGGGTGTGCGCAGCCGTTACATCCACTCTGACCTCGACACTTTGGAGCGAGTGCAGATTATCGAGGATATGCACGCCGATTTGTTCGATGTTTTGTGCGGAGTAAATCTCTTGCGTGAGGGTATCGATTTGCCCGAGGTGTCGCAGGTCTCGATTTTCGATGCCGACAAGAATGGATACCTCAGAAACTATACCGCTATGACTCAGGTGGCAGGTCGTGCTGCTCGCCACGCCCAGGGTAGGGTGGTGCTCTATGGAGCAACCTGCACCGATGCTATGCGCAAGACCGTTGAAGATAGCAACCGCCGTCGTGAGCGACAAATTCGCTACAATATCGAGCACGGCATTATGCCTCGTCAGGCAAAACGCAACTCCTCGCAACCAAGCTCTCTGCTCGACAATGTGGCGGAGAACAATCAGCAGGTGGCAGACAATACGGCTGTATATAATAATATGGTATCGGCTCCACAATCGGATGTTGCAGCCGATAGCTTGGCACAATATGGTGTCGCCTCTTCGCTCGACTCCCTTATAGAACAGGCTCGTGCCGATATGGAGCGTGCAGCCAAATCGCTCGACTTTATGGCAGCGGCACGCTATCGTGATAGGATGTATGAGCTGCAACAAATCAAGGAAGAACAGCTCAAAACCGGATATAGGAGTTGAGAGTTGAGAGTTGAGAGTTGAGAGTTGAGAGTTGAGAGTTGAGAGTTGAGAGTTGAGAGTTTGATGGGACCAATGGGACTAATAAGACCAATGGGACCAACTTAAAGCGCACCCTTAATAACCTTTAATAGCCTTTAATAGCCTTTAACAACCCTTAATTCGTTGCGCCTTGACAAGGGTAGGAGTTCGCAAAACAAAAAAGGCAGACTACTCGGTCTGCCTTTTTTGTGTGTCCGCCAAGGACTACTTACCCAAGCCCATCTGGTCAATAAGAGCCTTGGTCTGTGGCTTGTGACCACGGAAGGCAACATAGAGATCCATTGGGTGCTCCTTACCGCCCGATTCGAGCAGTGTGCGGAACTTCTTTGCGGTAGCCTTGTCGAAGATGCCGTTCTCGGTGAAGAGCGAGTAGCCGTCGGCAGCCAAAACCTCTGCCCACTTATAGCCGTAGTAGCCTGCTGCATAACCACCCGAGAAGAGGTGTCCGAAGGTCGGCGAGAGAGCGGTGCCCTCCACGATAGGAAGCACCTGTGCTGCTGCCATAGCCTTCTGCTCGAACTCCACTACATCGCCCTCGTATGGTGCGGTGAGGGTGTGCCAAGCCATATCGGTCATACCAAACGACACCTGACGCACATTTGCGTATGCTGCCAAGTAGTTCTTTGCTGCGATAATCTTCTCGATAAGCTCTGCCGGCATAGTCTCGCCTGTCTGGTAGTGCTTTGCCCAGAGGTCGAGGTACTCCTTCTCGTATGCCCAATTCTCCAAAATCTGCGATGGCAACTCCACGAAGTCACGGAATACATTTGTGCCGTTCAACGAGCCGTGCTTACCCTTTGCCAACATACCGTGGCAAGCGTGACCAAACTCGTGAAGGAAGGTGGTGAACTCGTCGAAGGTGATGAGCGAAGGGGTGGTCTCGGTAGGCTTTGTGAAGTTCATCACAAGCGAAACCAAAGGTCGGATATCGCCCTCGGCACCACGGAACTCGGTCATCCACGCTCCGGCACGCTTCGAATCACGAGGGAAAAAGTCGAGGTAGAGGATTGCCAAATGCTCGCCATTTGCCTCCGAAACCTCATATACTGCAACATCCTCGTGGTACTTTGCAACGCCCTCAGCAGGCTTGAACTCCAAGCCGTAGAGCTTGTTTGCAAGCATAAACACCGCCTGCTTAACATTTTCGAGTTCGAGGTAAGGCTTTACTGCCTCGTCGCTTACTGCATACTTCTCGTTCTTGTACTTCTCGCTGTAATATGAGAAGTCCCAAGGCTGGATATCGCCCTCGAAACCGAGCGAGTGAGCGTAAGCGTTGATAGTCTGGTAATCCTTGTCGGCGTACTCCTTGGTCTGCGAGAGCAACTCTGCAAGGAAGTCGTTTACGGTTGCAGTCTTCTCTGCCATACGGTTGTCGAGAACATAGTCTGCATAGCACTCATAGCCGAGCAAGTTGGCGATTTTGAGGCGCAAAGCGGTAATCTTGCGGATATTCTCGGTGTTGTCGAACTCACCACCGATAGCGCACGAGTTGCGAGCCTTGTAGAGCTTCTCCTTCAAGTCACGCTGCGACGAGTAGGTTACGAATGGGCCATAGCTTGGAGCCTTCAAAGTTACGGTCCAACCCTTCTGACCACGAGCCTTTGCCTCCATAGCCAAGCCCTCCTTTACGAAGTCAGGCAACTCCTCGACCTGCTTTGCCGACTTGATATTGAGCGAGTAGGCGTTGTTAGCTGCCAACGAGTTCTGACCAAACTGCAAAGTGAGCTGCGAGAGCTCCGAAGAGTACTGACGATACAACTCCTTGTCCTCGTCGTTGAGGTTTGCACCACTGCGCACGAAGCTCTTGTAGGTGTTTTCGAGCAACTTCTTATCCTCCTTTGTGAGGAACAAACCAGGGTTTTCATTAACCGCCTTAACACGCTTGAACAACTCAGGGTTGAGCGATACATCGTTGCCGAGCTCGGTCAATTTAGGCTGTATGCGCATTGCAATAGCCTGCAACTCGTCGGAGGTGTTGCACTGCAACATATTGAAGAATACCGACTCGATGCGCTCCAACAACTCGCCCTGCTTTTCGAGTGCAAGGATGGTGTTCTTGAACGAAGGCTTTGCCGGATTGTTTACGATGGCATCTACCTCGGCACGGCTCACTGCAATAGCAGTCTCGAATGCCGGCTCGTAGTCCGAAACCTTAATCTTGTCGAACGGAGGTGTGGCGTGAGGGGTATCCCACTCTGCCAACAATGGATTTGTAGTGTCAATCTCGGGCAACTGCGCTACGGGCATATCGTTGCCGCACGATGCAAGAAGTGTTGCAAATGACATAATTAAAAATAGTTTTTTCATAAAATTATACATTAATTGGTTTCTGCATTGTTCTTGGTAATTCTTGCGGTGTTCCACCGCATTTACAACTCTACCCACCCCTAAATCCCCTCCGAGGAGGGGACTTGGTCGCAGAACATTGTTCTGCTCCGAGTGCTGTTGGGTATGCTTTTAAGAACTCTTATAAATTATTTTGGTTTCTTATATTGTTATTCGTTATCTTGGGTTGGCTCCTCGGTCTGCTCAGGCTCTACCCACAAGCCCCTCGCTTTGAGCAACGCCTCACGGCTTGGCTCGGCACCTCGGAACTCACGATAGAGGGTCATACCATCCTTCTTGCCACCGCTCGACAACAACTTGCGGAAGGCCTGTGCGGTGCGACGGTGGAATACATCGCCTGTCTCGGCAAAGGCTGCAAAGGCATCCTTATCCAACACCTCTGCCCAAGTGTAGAAGTAGTAGCCCGACGAGTAACCGCCCGCAAAGATGTGGGCAAAGTATGGCAGACGATAGCGAGGCTCAATCTCCGAAATCATACCACGCTTCTCGTAGAGGGCGTTGTACTCGAAGGCATCCACATCCAACTCCTTGTACTCGGTGAGCGAGTGAATATCCAAATCGACGAGTGCAGCAGCCAGCAGCTCGGTGGTCATAAAGCCCTGGTTGAACTGTGCGCTACTATGAATCTTGTCGATAAGGCTCTTGTTGATGATAGTGTTGTTGCGGTAATGTAAGGCGTAGGTTTTGAGCAACTCCTCCTCCAATGCCCAATTCTCCAAAATCTGCGACGGAAGCTCCACGAAGTCGCCCTCTACATCGAGCAGACCATTGTACGGCACATCCGAGAAGAGGAAGTGCAAGGCGTGTCCGAACTCGTGGAAGAGGGTTGTTACCTCGTCAATCGAGAGCAGAGCAGGGGTATTGCCAGAAGGGCGTGTGAAGTTGCAGACGATGCTTACAACAGGTGCAATACGCTTACCGCTGCTATCGTAGGATGGGCGACGGAAGTAGCCACACCACGCACCCTGCGACTTGCTTGCACGAGGGTGGAAATCGAAGTAGAGGACTCCGAGGTGCGAGCCGTCGGTATCCAAAACCTCGTATGCCGAAGCCTCGTTGTGGTACTGCGGAACAACGATTGGGCGGAAGGTCAAACCATAGAGACGATTTGCGAGGTTGAAGGCTCCCTGGCGCACATTGTCGAGTGCGAAGTAGGGCGAAGTCATCTCCTCGTTGAGATTGTATTTCTGCTTGCGCACCTTCTCGGCATAGTACCACCAATCCCACGATGCGAATTTGTCGTTCTCGCCCGAGTGGTCACGCTTGAACATAGTATTCATCTCTGCCAACTCCTCCTTTGCCTTCTCGTTGGCTTGGGTGAAGATGCCTTCGAGCAACTCGTAGACCGCCTTTGGCGAGCCCGCCATCTGCTCCGAGGTTACATAGTCGGCATACGACTTGTAGCCCAAAAGGTTCGCCTTCTCGATGCGCAGACGAATCATATCGTTGATAATCGCCTTGTTGTCGTGCTTGTTCTCGTTGTTGCCACGGTTGAGGTATGCCTTGTAAATCTTCTCTCTGAGCTCTCGGTTTTGCGAGTAGGTCAAGAACGGAATAAGGCTCGGCTTGTGGAGTGTGAAGACAAATTTGTCGTCGTTACCCTCCTGTGCAGCATCACGAACAGCCTTTGGCAACTCCTTGCACTCCTTGCCCGAAATCTCCAACTTGAAGTCGTTGGTCTCGGCAAGCAGGTTGTTGTCGAACTTCACGGTGAGGAGCGACAACTCCTCATTTATCTTCTGCAAACGCTCCTTCTGCTCCCCTTTGAGGAGTGCGCCCTGACGCACTGCGCCGTCGTACATCTTCTCGACGAGGCGAATCTGCTCGGCGTTCAAATCGGTGCTATTGCGCTTCTCATAGACGGTTTTTATGCGGTTGAACAACTCCTCATTCATAGAGATTGCATCGTAGTGGGCTGCCAACTTCGGCATAACCTCCTCCTGCAACTCCTGCATCTCGTCGCTGTTCATCGCTGCGCACATCATACCGAAGAGGTCGGAGATGTTGGCAAGCATCATACCCGAGCGGTCGAGTTCGAGGATGGTGTTCGCAAAGGTTGGCTCCTCGTTGTTGGCAAGGATAGCCGCTACCTCCTCGTTGTGGAGCGACATTGCATATTCGAAGGCAGGGCCGTAGTGCTCGGCTTCGATCTTGTCGAATGGTGGCACACCATAAGGTGTGGCAAATTCGTTGAGCAAAGGGTTGCCCTCTTTTTGCACCTGCTTCGAGCAGAATGTGGTGTTAAGCGTGGTCATAATCAGTGTTAAAACGAATAGTATGCGCTTCATTTCAATAAAATTTATTACTTTTGCATTCGCAAAGATAAGAAAAAATAGGAAGTTATGCAACTGTTCTATGCCGCAGACTTTACTGCACCCGAATATATGCTCTCGGAGGAGGAGTCACGCCACGCTGTTAAGGTGTTGCGATTGATGGAGGGTGATACCCTCCATATTACCGACGGACGAGGAAATCTCTACCGTTGCGAGGTCGCTTCGGCACATCAGAAGCACTGCCTTGTGCGAGTGGTCGAGCACTTCGAGGAGTTCGAGAAGTTGCCTTATCGCCTGACTATGGCGGTTGCCCCTACGAAGAATATCGACCGCTACGAGTGGTTTTTGGAGAAGGCAACCGAGATAGGCGTTGCGGAGTTTGTACCTTTGATTAGCGAGCATAGCGAGCGCAAGGTTATCAAGGCAGAGCGTGAGGAGAAGGTTATCACCGCTGCGGTGAAGCAGTCATTGAAGGCGTATCATCCTGTGTTGGCGGAACTTACATCGTTCGACGAGGTGGTATGCAAAAACTTTGCAGGGCGTAAATTTATCGCTCATTGTGGCGAGGCTGTGAAGGAGAAGAAGTATCTCGCTTCGACTCTGCGCAAGGGCGAGGATGCACTCATTTTGATTGGTCCCGAAGGCGATTTTTCGCCCGAGGAGGTGCGCTTGGCGGTCGCAAACGGCTTCGAGGAGATAACCCTCGGCACCCAGCGTTTCCGCACCGAGACGGCTGCTGTGGTGGCGGTCGATATGGTGTCGATTGTAAATAATTTGTAGGCGAATGTTACTGCAACTCTTCACAACATTCTTCAAAATCGGACTTTTTAGTTTCGGTGGTGGCTTTGCGATGATTCCGCTTATTCAGCGTGAGGTTATCGAGAAGCACAAGTGGATTGGCGACAAAGACTTCCTCGATATGCTTGTCTTGGCGCAATCTACCCCGGGCCCTATTGCAGTAAATACGGCGGTTTTTGTTGGCTACAAAACACGAGGTGTTGTGGGTGCAATAGCGACAACGCTCGGCACGGTATTGCCCTCATTCATAGTTATTTTGCTCTTGGCTTTGTTCTTTGCCGAGGTGCGAGACAATCGCTATGTCGATGCCGCTTTTCGTGCTATGCGCCCTGCGGTTGTAGCGTTGATTGTTGCGCCGTTGATGGGGTTGGTCAAGGGTATGAAGTGGTACTTGGCAGCCCTCGCAGCAGCGGTAGCAATGGCTGTGTGGTACTTTGGCGTTTCGCCAATGTATCTGATTGGCGCAGGTGTGGTTGTGGGCATTGCAATAGCCGTATATAACGGCAGAAAGGGGGCGAAGCGATGATTTATCTGCAACTTTTCCTCTCCTATTTGAAGATTGGTTTCTTCGGCTTTGGTGGCGGATATGCGATGTTGTCGCTTATCCAAAACGAGATTGTCGAGCAGCGAGGTTGGCTTACAGCTACACAGTTTGCCGATATCGTGGCGGTATCGCAGATTACACCCGGCCCTATCGCAATCAACTCGGCAACCTATATCGGCTACACCATTGCGGGCTTTGGTGGCTCGGTGGTGGCGACCTTTGCGGTCTGTTTGCCGTCGCTTACGCTGATGTTGTTCCTGACGAGATTTTTCCTTCGTTACCGAGAAAATAGCTATATCCAGACCGTTGTCAAGGCGGTTGGACCTATCGTTGTGGGAATGATCGCTTCGGCGGCGTTATTGTTGATGTTCCCACGCTCGGGCGAGAACGAGAACTTTGCCGATGTATGGTCGTGGTTGCTCTTCGGAGCGGTGTTGTACGGCTCCTATCGCAAGGTCAATCCTATTTTGATGATTATCCTCTCGGCAGTTGCGGGCGTAGTGATTTACGCCCTTGTGCCGATGATGTGTTAGAGCAACATTGCCAACACACCAAAGAGTACTGCTGTGACAATCAGCACCATCAAAATAGCGCCGAGGAGACCGAAAGTATAACCCAAACAGCCGTATTTAGGCTCCGAGCCTTCGGGTAATCTTTCGGATAATAGTACCAGAATAAAGCCGACAAGCGGCGTGAAGATTGCTGACAATATAAATGCCCAGCCGAAGCCGATATTGCGGCGACTTCCTAAAAATCCTACCAATACATCGAGCAACAGGCCCGAAGCAAGGGCGAAAATAATAATCGACGAAACCATATATCTTACTATTTAGATAACTCTTTGGTTAAACTCTCCATAAAGTTGATGCCGACCTCGATAGCCTCCTCGCTTGGGGCGAAGGTCGAGGTATGGCTGCGACCTGCCGATGTGCCTACGCCAAGACGGTAGAACAACGACGGATATTGCACGCAGTAGAAGCCGAAATCCTCCGAGGTGTATCGCTTGCCCAACATCTTGGCAGTCAAACCTTTTGCCGAAGCGAGTGCGAGCGCTTTTTCAACCAAATCGTCGTCGCTCACTACGGCAGGATATCCGTGATTTATATCAACCTCGGTCGTAGTGCCGAACTTTGCATCTACCGACTGCGCTGCCGCCTCGATAATGTGCCAAACGGTGTGGCGGTGCTCCTCGCTGAAACAGCGGAAAGTACCCTCCATATAGACCTCGTCAGGGATAACATTTGTCGCTCCGTCGGCAACGACTTTGCCAATCGAAAGCACTGTATTCTCGTCATTTACAGCGTTCAACATCGTTACGAGGTGTGCTGCGGCAACCACAGTGTCGTTCAGTTCAGAGCGCATTGCTCCGTGTCCGCCCTTGCCACGCACCCAAAAGCGCAACTCGTCGTTGGCAGCCATAAATTCGCCCTTGCAGAAGCCCAACTCGCCAACCTCCAAACCACTATCGGTATGCTCGCCAACCACGGCAACAACATTGTATCCCTCAAATGGCTCCTCTTGTAAAACCTTCGATGCGCCACCAGGGTTGCACTCCTCGCCAGGTTGGAAAATACCGAAAATCGTACCCTCAAAATCGGGGTGTTCGGCAAGGCGCAAAAGCACTCCATACAGCACCGCAGCGTGGATATCGTGGCCGCAAGCGTGCATCACACCTTTGTTCTCCGATGCGTACTCCAAGCCTGTCTGCTCCTCGATTGGGAGTGCGTCGATATCGGCACGCAACACCACCGCCTTCGACAAATCGCCCTTGCCCTCAATCTTCGCCAAAACGCCCGTCTTGGCTATGCGAGAGTGCGAAATGCCCGCCTCGGTGAGGCACTGCTCGATATATTGTGCGGTCTGCTCCTCCTCGAACGAAAGTTCGGGGTGGCGGTGCAGATGTCTGCGAAATTCAATAGGTGTAATCATTTGAGGTATGTTCTATAAATTAGTAATCAGTTATTTTTTTGTTGGCAGATTCTATTTCGGTTGCTTTTGAATTTATTTTGGTGTATTTCAAATTTTTACGCAGTTACAATGCCCGCATTGCGCCATTGTAATAAATTAGAAATACCCTCAAAATAATCTTCAAAATCCACTCGACCTAATTTATAGAACCTACCTCGCTATAACTCTGATTTCAAATAATTTACTCCAATTCTTGCCCGTAACGAAGATGCGCTTTGTGGTGGCATCGTAGGCGATACCATTCAACACATCTGTACGACTATCTCGCTCCTTTTCGGGGAGTATGCCCGAAAGATTGACGACCCCTTCGACAACTCCGTTTTCGGGGTTGATGATGACGATGTGGTCGGTGGTATAGACATTCGCCCAAATCTTGCCGTCTATCCACTCCAACTCGTTGAGATACTGCAACGACTCGCCACGCAAAGTTACGCCAAAACGACGCTCCTGCGCCAAAGTCTCGGGGTTGAGCACACGAATGTAATTCGTACCGTCGGACATATACAACTTCTCGCCGTCGGTGGTTAAGCCCCAACCTTCGCCTTTGTAGGTGTGGGTGGCGAGGTGGCGTAAAGTAGCCTTATCGTAGATGTGTAACTTGCCATTGAGCCAAGTGAGTTGGTAAATCTTGTCGCCCAATATGGTTATACCCTCGCCAAACTCCTCTTTCGAGAGCTTTTTGCTTTGCAAAACTTTGCCCGAAGCAAGGTCGGTGCGGAGCAACTGCGAGCGACCATACTCGCCCGTGCCCTCCCACAATTCGCCATCGACAAACTGCAAACCTTGCGTGTAACTTGTGCGCAAATGGGGGTATTCCGCCACCACCTCGTAGGTGTAGAAAGTTGGCTCAACCGCCTGCGGAGTTGCACTCTTTTTGCGCACTCCACCGCACGAAACAAGCGTAGCAAAGGCTATCAGTATGGTAACAATTCGCTTCATATCTCCGCAAAGTTAATAAAATTAACTGCAATAGATAGCAAATGGCGAAAAATTTATTATCTTTGCGCCCGAAATATGTGAAAACGAAAATTCAAAACAAATAATACATAAAACACTATGAACATTACAAAGGTAGAGAAAGAGTTGGGTGCAGCATTGCTCCGCATCGTTGTTGAGGAGGCAGATTATGCAGCCGAGGTTGAGAAGATGCTCAAAGAGTACAAGCGCAAGGCTAACATTCCGGGATTCCGTCAGGGTATGGTTCCTATGGGCGTAATCAAGAAGATGTACAGCAAGGGCGCAGTTGCAGAGCAGGCTTACCGCAAGGCTTCAAACGCTGCATTCGAGTATTTGCAGGCAGAGAAGATTGACTACATCGGCGATGTAATCCCAGCTGAGGAGCAGGGCGACTTCGACTTCGAGAACAACACCACTCACGAGTTCGTATTCGAGTATGGCGTGGCTCCAAAGTATGAGGTAGCACTCACTGCAAAGGATAAGATTACCTACCACAAGATTAAGATCGACAAGAAGATGCACGAGTCGTTCCTCGACAACTACCTCCGCCGCTACGGTTCGTTGAAGGATGTTGATAAGGTAAAGAAGGACGAGGCTCTCAATGTAACTCTCGATAATGGCGATATGCGTATCGAGGAGGCTTATGTTGGTCTTATCTCGATGTCTGACGAGGAGCGCAAGCCATTTATCGGTAAGAAGGTAGGCTACAAGACTGAGGTTAATATCAACGAGTTGTACAAGAACGAGAAGCAGCGTGCTTCAATTCTCGGTGTTAAGGAGGAGGAGTTGGAGGGTATCAACCCTAACTTCTCGTTGGAGATTACCAAGATTCGTCAGTTCGCTAACCCAGAGTTGAACGAGGAGTTCTTCAAGATGGCATTCCCAGAGGGCAATGTAACAAACGAGGAGCAGCTCAACGCATATATCGACGAGCAGATTGCTTCGGAGTTGAAGCGTGAGAGCGACTACCTCTTCACATTCGCAGTTCGTGACTTCCTCATTGAGAAGGCTAACCTCGCAATGCCAACCGAGTTTATGAAGCGTTGGTTGTACACCATCAACGAGGGTAAGTTCTCGATGGAGGATATCGAGAAGGACTTCGAGTCGTTCCTCAAAATGTTCACTTGGAACTACATCCAGCGTCGTGTAATCGAGGCAGAGGAGATTAAGGTATCGGCTGACGAGGCTAAGGCAGAGGCTAAGGCTTTGGCTGCTGCACAGTTCGCTCAGTACGGTATGCCTAACGCACCAGAGGAGATGCTCGAAAACTTCTCTAAGAACATTCTCGACAACAAGGAGCAGAACCAGAAGATCTACGAGAAATTGTACGAGCAGAAGGTTGTTGAGTCTGTAAAGGCTAAGGTTAAGGTTACCGAGAAGGCTGTTTCTGCTGAGGAGTTTGCAGAGCTCGCTAAGGCATTGTAATAAAAGCCGTCTAAAAGGGTGATTTCGGCGTTATGCTTGCGTTCGAAATCCTCACATACGCCAAGTATGCTGCGGTTTCTCGCACTTTGCAGGCCTTGAAATCCCACCTTTTATACAACTTTTAGGTATCAATAATGGTAATAAACGAAAACTCTGCAAGTTGGCGTAAGACTTGCAGAGTTTTTAATCTCCGTTAAGACGAATAAACATTGGCTCGGCTCGATATAGTGTAGATATATACCCCTCTGTCCTTAGGACATCTCCCCTAATTTAGGGGAGAATTATAAAAAAATATTGTCGGACATCTCACCTAACCTATGGGAGAATTATAAAAAATATTGTCCCCCTGAATTAGGGGGACGAGCGAAGCGGAGGGGGTATAAAAATAGAAAACAACTAACAGCTAACAATTTGTAGCAAAAACAAAGATGAAACCATATACCTACAATCTACCTTCGCAGATAGAACAACGCAGAGAATTGCGCAAAAATAGCACTGCGGCAGAGGTTGCGTTGTGGCAAATGTTGAAGAATAGGCAAGTTGAGGGTGTGAGGTTTCGTAGGCAGTTTAGTATTCAGCCTTATATCTTAGATTTTTATAGCCCGGAAATTAGGCTGTGTATTGAACTCGATGGAGCAAAGCACTACACAGAGAGTGGGTCGGACAACGACTGCAATCGTACCGAGTATTTGAGGGAAGAACACGGTATTAAGGTTTTGCGATTTGAAAACAAAATTCTCTATAATTACCCCGAAGAGGTGCTTGCAGAGATAAGGCGAGTGGTTCAAGAACGCAAGGAGATTATAAAATAGGAACAGGTATATATACCCCTCTGCCCTTCGGGCATCTCCCCTAACCTATGGGAGAATTATAAAAAAAATATTGTCGGACATCTCCCCTAACCTATGGGAGAATTATAAAAAAAAATATTGTCGGACATCTCCCCTGATTAGGGGAGAATTGTAAAAAATATTGTCCCACTGAATTAGGGGAACGAGCGAAGTGGAGGGGGTATAAAAATAGAAAACAACTAATGGCTAATGGCTATAAAACTATGAAAGAATTTGAAAAGTTTGCAATGGGGCATTGCGGTATCTCGTCATTGCGCCTTCACGACTACAAGGCTATTCAGTCGGCATATATCAACCCGATGATTTTGGAGGAGCGACAGTTGAATGTCACTCAGCTCGATGTATTCAGCCGTCTGATGATGGATCGTATTCTCTTCCTCGGAGCACCCGTAACTGACGATGTGGCAAATATCATTCAGGCGCAACTCCTCTTCTTGGAGTCGGCAGACCCTATGAAGGATATTCAGCTCTACATCAACTCGCCAGGCGGTAGTGTGTCGGCAGGTTTGGGTATCTACGACACTATGCAGCTCGTAAATTGCGATGTAGCAACCATCTGTACCGGTATGGCAGCCTCGATGGGAGCGGTGCTTTTGACCGCAGGTGCTGCGGGTAAGCGTCAGGCGTTGCCACACTCTCGTATTATGATTCACCAGCCACTCGGTGGTGTGCAGGGTCAGGCAAGCGATATCGAGATTACGGCTCGTGAGATTGCTCGCACCAAGCGTGAGTTGTACGAGATTTTGTCGCAGCACTCGGGTAAGAGCGTTGCCGACATCGAGCACGATGCCGACCGTGACTATTGGCTCTCGGCAGAGGAGGCAAAGGAGTACGGCTTGATTGATAGTGTCCTCACAAAACACACCAAATAGTTATGGCACAAAAAGGAGGAAAAAAGGGAGGTCAACGCCACGAAGATTGTTGCTCGTTCTGCGGTCGTAGTCGCAACGAGGTCGATATTATGTTCCAGGGCGTCGATGGAGCGAACATCTGCGGTGCTTGCATCGAGGTAGGTCACAAGTCGCTCTCGGAGGCAGGTCTGGCTATCGCTTCGCCAAAGGCAAAGGCGAAGGCAGAGGTTTCGATGAACGATGTTCCGAAGCCAAAGGAGATAAAGGAGTTCCTCGATAACTATGTTATCGGTCAAGACGAGGCGAAGCGTGCTATTGCCGTGGCGGTATATAACCACTACAAGCGCCTTTCGGTGGCACACAACGACAACGATATAGAGTTGGATAAGTCGAATATCGTGTTGGTGGGTCCTACGGGTACGGGAAAGACCCTGATTGCTCGCACGATTGCTCGTTTGTTGAAGGTGCCATTTACGATTGTCGATGCTACGGTATTGACTCAGGCGGGATATGTCGGCGAAGATGTAGAGAGCATTCTCTCTCGTCTGTTGCAGGCGGCAGACTACGATGTTAAGGCAGCGGAGAAGGGTATTGTCTTTATCGACGAGATAGATAAGATTGCACGCAAGGGCGACAACCCAAGCATCACCCGTGATGTGTCGGGCGAGGGCGTGCAGCAGGCATTGCTCAAAATCTTGGAGGGTACTATCGTGAATGTTCCGCCACAGGGTGGTCGTAAGCACCCCGAGCAGGCGTTTGTGCAGGTGAATACCAAGAATATATTGTTCGTATGCGGTGGCGCATTCGATGGCATCGAAAGACGCATTGCGCAGCGATTGAATACCCGAGCAATGGGTTATGGCCGAGTAGATACCGAGAGTATTGACCGTGATAATATGTTGAAATATGTTCAACCTCAGGATATTCGCTCGTTTGGTCTTATTCCGGAGTTGGTGGGTCGTCTGCCGGTGCTGACACACCTCGAACCACTCTCTCGTGAGGCGTTGCGCAATATCCTTACCGAGCCTAAAAATGCTATTGTCAGCCAATACAAGGCGATGTTGGCGATGGATGGCGTGGAGTTGGAGTTCGCACCTGAAGCGTTGGAGTATATCGTGGATAAGGCGGTGGAGTTCAAACTCGGAGCACGAGGCTTGCGCTCGATTTGCGAGGCGGTGATGAAGGAGTTGATGTACGAGGCGCCATCTTCGGAGGAGAAGAAGATTGTGGTCACTCGCAACTATGCCGAGGAGCATATTGGCAACAAATTGCATAAAGCGATTTAACCGAAAGCCGATGGGCTGAGGTATAATTGACTGCCGAGCGAAACTTCTCGCTCGGCTTTTTTGTTGAAATAATTTGCCAAACCGAATTTTTTTTGCTAAATTTGTGGTTAGGAATTTAAGATATATACAAAATATAACTATGGCAACCAATTCAAATTTGATGAGAGTAGCGGATAATATCCGTATTCTTGCAACTTCAATGGTAGAGAAGGCGAAGTCGGGTCACCCTGGCGGAGCAATGGGCGGAGCGGACTTTGTGAGCGTGTTGTTCGCAGAGTTCTTGCGCTACGATCCCGATAATATGCTCTATCCTTTCCGTGATCGTTTCTTCCTCGACCCTGGCCATATGTCGCCAATGCTCTACTCGGTGTTGGCTTTGGCAGGTCACTACTCGTTGGAGGAGTTGCAACAGTTTCGTCAGTGGGGCAGCGTAACCCCGGGTCACCCCGAGGTTGACTTCTTGCGAGGTGTGGAGAACACTTCGGGCCCTCTCGGTCAGGGTCACGCAATGGGACTTGGTGCTGCTATTGCCGAGCGATTTATGGTTGCCCGTTTTGGAGAGTGGCAGGCTCACAAGACCTATATCTACATCTCGGATGGTGCAGTTCAGGAGGAGGTGTCGCAGGGCGTAGGCCGTATTGCCGGCGACCTCGGCTTGTCGAACATAATTATGTTCTACGATGCCAACAATGTTCAGCTCTCGACCAAGGTTGACGAGGTCGACAAGGAGGATATCGCAATGAAGTATCGTGCTTGGGGCTGGCAGGTGTTGGAGATTGACGGTCACAATATCGACCAGATTCGTGAGGCTTTGACCACTGCAAATGCTTCGACCGAGCAGCCTACACTCATTATTGGTCACACCATTATGGGTAAGGGTTTGCGTACTGCCGATGGCGAGTCGTTCGAGGATAAGGTTTCGACCCACGGACAGCCTGTATCGGCCGCAGGTGCAAGCCCTGAGGCTACAATCAAGAATCTCGGTGGCGACCCTGAAAATCCATTCCAGATCTTTGCAGAGTCGGCAGAGGTGTTTGCTGCTCGTGCCGAGGAGTTGCGTGCCGAGATGGTGGAGCGCAAGAAGGTTGAGGCAGAGTGGCGTCAGGCTAATCCTGCATTGGCTATCAAACTCGACGGTTTCCTCTCGGGCAAGTTGCCTGATATCGACTATCGCTCGATCGCTATTAAGTCGGGCTCACCAACCCGTGCCGCTTCGGCTGCTGTGTTGGGTGTATATGCCGAGCAGGTGGAGAATATGGTCGTTGCATCGGCTGATTTGAGTAACTCGGATAAGACCGATGGTTTCTTGAAGAAGACTCACGCCTTTAAGCGTGGCGACTTCTCGGGTAAGTTCTTCCAGGCAGGAGTTTCGGAATTCACTATGGCGTGCGTGATGAATGGTATGGCATTGCACGGTGGTATCATCCCTGCTTGCGGTACATTCTTCGTATTCTCGGACTATATGAAGCCGGTAATTCGTATGTCGGCGTTGATGCGTCTGCATGTAATATATGTATGGTCGCACGACTCGTTCCGTGTGGGCGAGGATGGACCTACCCACCAACCAATCGAGCAGGAGGCACAGATCCGTTTGATGGAGCACCTCCACAACCACAACGGTGAGCGTTCGATGGTTGTATTGCGCCCAGCAGATGCCGAGGAGGCAGTTGCAGCGTGGAAGATTGCTCTCGAAGAGCAGCGTCCTGTTGGCTTGATTTTCTCTCGTCAGGATGTAAAGTCGTTGCCAAGCCATACAGCCCGCATCGACGAGGCGTTGCAGGCATATAAGGGTGCTTATGTCGTTATCGACTCGGCTAACCCGGAGGTTGTGATGATCGCTTCGGGCTCGGAGGTATCGACCTTGGTGGCAGGTGCCGAGAAACTTATCGAGGAGGGTATCGCAGTGCGTGTAGTAAGCGTACCGAGCGAGGGCTTGTTCCGTGACCAGCCAAAGTCGTATCAAGATAGCGTGTTGCCACAGGGCGTATTGCGCTACGGTATGACCTCGGGCTTGCCTGTAACATTGCTCGGCTTGGTAGGCTCGCTCGACCATATCCACGGACTCGACCACTTTGGCCACTCGGCTCCATTCAAGGTGCTCGACGAGAAGTTTGGCTACAATGGCGAGACCGTCTATAACGAGGTTAAGAAGTTGCTCGGAAAATAGTTCCGACAGATAGATAAAGAGATAAGGCGCAGAATAACTCTGCGCCTTATTGCTTTATCGGCTCACCTTGGCGACTTCTTCTTGGCTTTTGGGGTTTTGAACTCCATAACCAATGGACAGTGATCCGACGAGGTGCGAGCATAGTCATCTCGAATGGTGTAGGCCTTCTTGGTCGATGAGTAGAGCTTCTTCGTGCAGTAGATGTAGTCTATGCGAGATTTGCCACGAGTCGAAGATTGAAGCTCGTCGGGGTTCTTCTCTTGGATAACATCGTGCGGATAGACCTCTCGCATACGAGTGTGCACATCGTAGTTGAAGGTGCGAGGCTTCTTGCTGTAAATCTTGTCGTAGAAAGGCTTGTCTATAGGCGAGCGTGAGTTGAAGTCGCCCGTCATAATCCAATGCTCCTCGTTGGCATACTTTGGATTGAGTATGGTCTGTTCGAGGATATAGTTAATCTCCTCCAAACGATACTCATCGCCACCGCTTCCCTTTGTGCGAGTGCGGTCGCCCTTGCGATACTGATGTGGCCAGAGGTGGATAATCACGATATTTACACCCATAACCTTGGCGTGGAGAGCTCCGTGCGACACCTTATTGCCACCAATCTGCTGAACAACCTCGATAGGGTAGCGAGAGGTGAGTGCTACGGGGTAGTTGTCCTGATAGGCACCGAGTGCAGTGTAGGTGTGACCCCATCGGGCAGCTAACTCCGCCCACTTGCCCGGGAGGTAGCGAGCCTCGTCGTTCTTGGGCAGATTCTTCTTCTCCTTATTCCAATGCGTTGCAGCCTCGCATACGGCGAAGATGTCTATGTGCTGTGCATTCATCCAACTTACAAAACGGTCGTAGTTGTTGAATTGGTCGAACCACATACCATCGGCGATGTTGAAATCCATAAAGCGCAATGTCTTTGGCGCAGGTTGCTGTGCCGAGGTTGGCAGGCTGGCAAATAACGCCACGATTGCGCATATCGCAAGCTTTGTAATTCCCTTCATAATCGCTATTTTGATAGAGTTTTAGTCGCCTTGGTATAGACAATCTTATCGCCCCAGCAAGGCCACAAAAGGTGCTTCTTGTCGAAGTTCTCGATGGCATCTATGCGCTTGAATGCATCGTCGATAGTCCAACGCCATTTGAGTGCGCTGTGACCCAACTCCCAGATGTGCGAGAAGATCGCATACTCCGGCTTAATCTTGTCGATTGCCTGCTGGATTTTCAATCCTACGGCAAGGTGGAAGATGAAGAAGTCGGGCTTCTGCGCAACCTCCAATTGCTCGTAGTTGTGGGCATCGCCCGTGTGGAAGATTACAGCGTGGTTGGTATCGGCGCCGCAGTCAATCTCGTAGGTTGTAACGAAATTTTTACCCCAATCTTGGCGGTTGTGATCCACTCGTTTGCAATTGATTACAATGTCGTCAATCTTGATGCGGTCATTCACATCCACATACTCCCAATCGAGCAACTTGCCCTGCCATACCACAGGTTTTGCCAACTTGTAGCCGGCAATAATCTTCGACTCGCCGAGAGCTAATTGATTGTAGACGTGCGCATTGGAGTGGTCGCCGTGCTTGTGGGTTACCAACACAAACTCCAAATCCTTAGCAATCTCCTCGATATGCTTGTGGGTGACATCTATACCAAAGGTGTGGCTCGGGGTCTTTACGATATAACCCATATTGTAGAGGCTCCACAAAACAACCGTACCTGGTGCAACCTTTGTCGACTTAATCTCCTTGCGCACCTTATTGAACGATTGGCGATAGAAGTAGAGTGTGCCGCTGAGCTCCATATCGGCAATTCCTATCCAATCCCAATTGCGGTCGTAGAAGTTGTTCCAACTCTCGTTCGAGAAGTTGTTGAACTCACGCTGAATGACATTCATAGCCTCGATGCGAGGAGTCATATCCTCGTCGAAGCAGGTGGTCGATTTCAATACCGTCTTTACTGCCGCCTTGAACTCCTTGTCGGTAGGCTTTTCGTATGATTTGATGATTTGTGCATTGGCGACAAATGCCATTGTTGCAACAAATACCAAAGACAATAGTACTCTTTTCATAGTTTCGTTTTTTTCTAATTATTACTCGGCTGTATAGCGCACAGCGAAGTACGCAAGACAGCTCGATACATCCTTTGCTGTGCCACCGTCGTAGCTTGTCGCTTCGCCCGCAAGTGACGAGTTAGGGATAAGACGGATATAGACCTTATCCTCTCCGAGAATTGCATTAGGCAACTCGCAGCTTATGTGCTTATAGCCACACAACTGCCAATAGCGAGTGTCGTTCCAGCTGGTTACATCAGGCACGGTATACTCACCCGCCTTGTTCCATACACTACCATTTGTAGACCACTCTACATTCCAGTAGCGAGGTGCGCCAATGCTGCGGTTGAGTACGGCAAACTGTACCGAAGGAGCCGTTCCCATAGCATTTGCGGTGGAGAACTCCGCTACCCAATAGTGGTAGCTGGTGCCATTGAGCCACTTCGACGATTGCCAAGCGCCACCATACTCGGCAGCGATCAACCCACGGTCGCCACGGCCCGTGTCGGCTTCGTAGTATATCTGATGGCCATCAACAGCCTTGCCATTGGCATCGACAACACCCGTACCAACAGGGTCGTTGCAGTACGAATCGCCCAGATAGTACCAACTATCAGTGGCAGTGATGCTGCCCGACGATGAGTGCGAGAGTGTCGCTATATGGGTGTTGTTTGTGGTGTAGGCAGGATAGTACATCTTGCCATACGAATCGACATTCGTTAAGCAATCGGTGCGGTTGTTGTTGAAGTAGGCAAACTCGCAGATAATCTTTGTCAGCGAGTTGTACAAACCATCTGCAAATGCTATATCCGACTGCGATTGGTGGCGAATTTGGTAGCGACCAATGTTTCCAAGGTCGTAAATCTGGTCGGTCGAGTAGCCCTTTGCTACCAACTCGGCCTCCTTTGCACTATCCCACTCGAAACGGTCGCACTTCTCGTGTACGATAACACCCGAAATGGTACCGCTACCGTATGGCAATCGCTGTGCGTTGCGACGATATGTGCAGGTGGTGTTGGTGAGTGTATAGAAGCCGTTGCCACGAGCATCACGCATCAACTGTGGATAGAAGCTGATTCGGTTGGCTGTGAAGCGAGTCGAAACGCCACCTCCGGTGTAACCCTCGTTGAGCGGGGTGAGAGGGCCCTTCTTTATCGGGAACTCGCAATCCTTCAAGGTTACATAGGTATAGATATCGTCGTCGGTAAGCTCGTTGAAGTAACGCTCCTTGATAGGAATGACTGCATTGTTGCCGCTCTCAATCGACAAGACGTGGTTTGCCGTAACCTCGTTGATGTAGTAGCGGATAGGGTCGTTGTCGGTAATATTGTTGCTACCCTCCATACCGAAGAAGCAACCATTGAGGTTGAGGCACACCTTGTCGTAACGATTGAGGATGTTGTCCTCTACGCTCTTGAACTCTACCATAAAGCCGTAGCGACCATCCACACTCTCGATATATACGATACGCTGTGTGCCGGTGTAGTCGATACGCTGTGTGGTGATTGGAACATTTGGAGCTGCATTTCCCGACTGCGAGTCGCTGATGATGTAACCCTCGATACAGATATCCTCGGTGATATCACGCTCGCCCTTTTGACGCATCTCGGCAAACGAAACGATGTCGTCTGCAATGCTTATCTCCTTATCTTGTGTCACCAAGATGTCGGTCATAATGGTCTCGTTCCAATCGTCGGTATAGGAGAAGCGGATTGTCGCCTTACGCATACTCTTGGCATTCGGGTTTGGCTCGACATCGAATTTAAGGGTGTTATTCACGCAAGTAATGTTCGAAATCCAATCCACCTTGTCGAAGATATCCTTGTCGAAGATATCAATCTGCAACTCATCGAACTCGATGCTACTTTTGAGCAGTGTAGAGAGCTGACCACCCTGGTAGCCGGCAAGCATTGCACGCTTCGACACTTCGAGGGTGCTCGATTTGCGGCCCTTCTGCTTGATGAATACGGTGTCAATACGGTTCTCGGCTTCGAGTGTGATGAGTGCCATACGGCGCACACCATCGTTGCGATCCACCATAGTGAAGATTGTGCCGTCGCCATTTAACGATAGGCCGGAGTAGGAGGCATCGGCCTTACTCTCGCCAATGCGTACCCAATCTGCACCCTTGGCAACCTTCGCAGTATAGGGTTGCGAGGCATATACTCCAAACTCCTTGATACCGCCCGTATACTCAACCGAGATGGTGTTGGTGTTGTTGGTATCACCCTCGATGTAGGCACCCAACTCGGGCGAAGGAACATAGTCCGCCTCATCTATCTGGCACGACACGAATAGAAGTGTCGTAGCCGAGAGTAATATAGTGAGAAATCCTTTAATCTTGTTCATAACAGATATTTTCGATTACTTGTTATACTTGATTGTGATGGCTGCCAGATAGAGTGGCACAACCTTGCTTGCCGAGAAACTTCCACCTTCCGGATGGGTTTTCGTAGCACAACGCAAGGTGTGAGGTACTATGCGGAGGTATGCCTTCTCGGCACCACAAATCTCTGCCGGCAGACGGAATGAGCGTTGCGCCAATCCGTGAGTACCGAACTTTATGCAGTCCGAAAGCCACCAAGCTGCAGGGTGGATGTCGAACTCCGAATTCTCGACTACGGTGTAGCTCTGGCCGTCGAGCGAATACTCGATGCGCCAATTAGCAGGGAAGTTCAGACCTGCTCCATTGGTAGACTGACCGCCTGCCCAATATGCGAGGTTGATAGATGCTCCTGCGCCAAGCGATGTGGCTGGGAACTCCACAACCAAGCCCTTGAAATCGCCTTTGTCGTCTACCCAAGAGGCATTGTAGCAACAAGCAGTCTTACGGGTCGTTACTTTTGCATCTGTTCCGGATATGAGCGTATTGAAGCAGGTGTTGATGGCAGGCACGGTGCCCAACTCGTGATAGAGCTTGCCTTCGCCATACTTTGGCACTACCTTATTCTCGGCATCGAGTGTTACCGCTTCGTCCAACCAATGCCACTCGACATAGGTCTTCGAGAAGTTGTCCTCCTCCGATGCGTTAAACTGCAAGCAACTCTCGTCGTAAGGACGAATCACGAACTTGCCGAGCGAGCCACTGACATTGTTCTCCTCGCCGCTGTTATCGCCATACATAGGGGATGTCTCGTAGGTGAGGATACCCTTAACATTGCCCTTGCCGAGCGGTGCCTCTTGACCCTTGCGTACCCATTCGAGGGCCTGCTTGTGGGTGAACATCATATAGATGGTGTTACCCTCGCTGTCACGAAGAAGTGTAGGATAGTAGTCGCAGTAGTAGCGATAACCATCGGTGGTGTTGTATAACGCACCCTTGTTGTAGACAAGCTCCACATCCTTGATTGTGACGATGCGGTAGTAGTCATCCGAGGTGAGCTCCGAGAGTTTGCGCTCACGAACAGGAACATCTCCCTCGGCGCCGGTTATGAGTGACACAACATTGCGAGAACGCACATTCGAGAGTTCGTAACGACCCTCGCCGAGCTTTGTGAGGGTGCAACCATCAATACGAATTTGGGCCGATGCATACTGTGGAATGATGTTATCCTTACCTGTGAGCATCGAGACCTTCAATGAGTACTTCATATCGTGGCTGACGATGTATGTAGTGCCGTCGTTGATGTTTGTGTCGGTGGCAGAGAAGCTCGAACCCGACCAAGCGCTCTGTTTGTTCATCGCTGCGTTGGTGTTCTCGGGGAAAGAGAGGTTGATGCCACTAATCTTGATGCCGTTTATCTCCTCCTCGTTGGCGGCAATAGTCCAGCTATTTGTACCACTCTCGGTTGTGGCGGTGGTAAAGCGCTCGAAGAGCTCCTCCCAAGTAATCTCAACCGATGATGTTGTACCCTGAGTGATGTTCACATACGAAGGACCATATACAGCCTTCGTATAAGGGTCTGTGAAGGTTATACCCAAGCGTGCCGAACGCTCTGCCTCGGTATCGTTGAGTGCAACATCGAGAGCTAACTGCTCGCCCTGCATTCTAATGTTGCTAATCCAATTTTTGCTCTCGCCGAGATACTCCACCTCGTCGAGTATGATGTGCTTGTAGAGGTCGTTCGAGATGTTCGAGTCGAGAGCCAAGTAGTAGGTAGTTGCACTATTCTCGATGATCATCTCTCCATCCTCGGCACGGAAGCGGAATATGATATCCTTACCATCCTGAACAACCATTATGCGCTTGGTTGCGTTGCCACTATGCACAAGGATGTAGGCACGACGAATGGCATCGTTGTTGGCCTTGTAGGTGAAGAGCATTCGTCCCGAACCGTTGCCCTGGGCATTGGTCAGGGTTGCCCAGTCGTAGTCGTCTTCGAGCTCTGCTGTCCAAGCCGAGTCGGAATAGACCGAAATGGGTGTTGAGCCCTCTTCGACTTTGAGCTTAATGCAGTTGGTCTCCGAGTCGTCGTTGTTTACACCGAAGCCCTCCCACTCGAAGTCCTTGTTGCACGACGGCACAAGCATTGCCAAAGCAACGACTGCCAAAATATATTTAATCATCTGTTTCATAACTTTCATCTCAATTTTGCATTACATACCGTACTTCTTGTACTCGTCGTTGGTGAGAACGCCACCCGAGAGGGCTACCTCCTTATCAGGAATAGGGTAGTACTCGTGACAAGGCAACATATTGTTCTTCATTGTGCCATAATCCGAACAGTTCGATACCTGCTCGAACCATATGCCCCAACGAACCAACTCGAATTTACGCTGGAACTCACCTACAAGCTCTCGTCCGTGCTCCTTCTGAATCTCGTTCATCAGAGCAAGCTTGCTCTTGAAGTTCGCCTGGTTCAGGTCGCCCAAGCCGGCACGACGGCGCACCTTGTTCAGGTACTCGACAGCCTTGGTACGGTCGCCCAATTCGAGGTGGCACTCTGCTGCCATAATCAATGCTCCTGCATAGCGGAACACCTTCAAGTTATTTCCGTCGGCAGTAGATTGAATGTTCGGACACCAGAACTTATCTCCCATCCAAGGGCGAGATTGAGGGGTAAATTTAGTACCTCGTGGATTACCTCCCGATGCATTCCAAAAGAATTGCCACTCCTTCTCTCCCTCATCGTTGTAGGTTTCGTATCCCCACGCCATATTTATCTTGGAGCGGTGGTCGAATACTCCGTTGATAAAGTCGGGATCATCAGCCGAGAGTTTGTCATACTCGGTGTATGGCTGCAACTGCTGGTAGAAGTATTGGTTAGGGCGGTACGCCGTATAGGTACGGGCGTTGTCGCCAATCAAATCGATTTTCAAACCGCTATACCAAATCTCAGGCTCTTTGCCTACAGGTACTTGGTCTTCGGGTTGCACGGCTCTGGTCGGCATAAAGAAGCAGGCAATCTGGCTGGTAACCTTCAAACCATCCTCGTCGTAGATGTTTGCCACCTCGAAGATAGACTCCTTGGTGTATTTGTTGCGGAAGCAGATGTCCGAGATAGGGTATTGCTTCAAGTCGCCATAGATAGCTTCGAGGTGCTCGATAGCCGTAAGAGCCTTCTTAAACCACATCTCACTATTTGGCGTATCCTTCGAGCCATTCCACATAGCCAACTTTGCGCAAACCATCCAGCCGAATGCTGCACCCATACGGTAGTCACGCTTCTCGGGGTTGTCGTAGGTGCGCTCCTGTACTACACCATCCTTAACGAGGAGGTCGAGCAACTCATCCACGATGTAGCCACGAGTCTCGATGGCCGACATACGAGGGAGTTTTGCAACTCGATCCTGATCCTCTACGGTTTCGACAGGGTAGGTGTAGAACGGAACATCGCCGAATATGGAGGTGAGCAGATAGTAGTACATACCACGCAATGCCGCCGCCTCGGCCATCAACTCGTTGTACTCGGTAGTCGATAGGTTGCCGTCGTTGTAGGCACGCTTCAATGCGGCGATGATGTTGTTGCAACGCATCACGCCACGATAGCCTTGGGTCCAACCTGTGCTACCATAACGAGGGTTGGCAGGCGAGATGTCGAGCTGCGCATCGAGTGTTCCCGACTGACAATAGAGAAGATCCGAAACCGACTCGGTGGCCAAGAGGAATGGGCCGTTATACATCGAGCGGAATGGAGGGTAGCAACCACGAAGACCCGTAACGCACTGCGAATAGTTCTTGTAGTAGGTTGCTGTCTGATAGTTCGACTGCATATTCTCCTCCAAAGAGCAGGCGGAGAGGAACATTGCCGATACGATGGCAATGATAGCAGAAGCGAATGTATATAGTTTTCTGTTTTTCATCTTATGTGCATCTTTTGAGGGTTAGTAACGAATTTGAACACTGAATATGATGGTGCGAGCCTTCGGATAAGCACCATTATCCATACGACGAATGGTCGAGCCGCTGGAATTTGTCGATACATCAGGGTCGTAGCCGTTGTAGTTCTTCCACAAGAAGAGGTTCTCGCCACTTGCGCTGACGGTGATGTCACGCAGGTGCTTGGTCTTCTTGCGAAGGTCGAAGGTGTAACCCAAGGAGATGTTCTTCAAACGGATGTACGAAGCATCGTAGACCATACTCGAACTTGGCAATTCGTCACTGCGATATGCGCCAGGGATGTTCGACTCAGGATTTCGTACCGGATGCCAAGCATCGAGCATATAGCGATATTGGTTGGTGTAGGAGCTACCCTTCATCCACAACTCCGAGAGATTGTAGATCTTACCTCCGAGCGAGTAGTTGAAATAGACGCTCAAACGGAACTTTCCGATGTGGAAGGTGTTCTGCAAACCTCCGTAGAGGATAGGGTCTGCCGAACCGAGATATACGAGGTCATCCTCGTTGAGTGCTCCGTCGTGGTTGGTATCCACATAGTAGGCATAACCAGGCTTGTAGCGGCTCGAACTACTCGATACGTAGGCCTTTGTCTCGGTGTTGCGGTTAATCTGATCCTGAGTGTGCCATACGCCAGCCTGCTGGAAGCCCCACAATGCATTGAGTGGATAGCCATTGACATATCCGTACATCATATAGGAGTTGTTTGTAGGCGAAGAGTAGGCTGCGATATAGTCGCTCGAACCTGTGTCGAGTACCAATTGCGAGTTGTGCGCAATGGTGAAGGTTGTATCCCAACTAAACTTCTTGCGTGTGATGTTGTGCGAGGTGATGCTGAACTCTACACCCTTATTCTCGGTTGCACCAATATTGGTGTAGCGAGAGTCGAAACCGGTGCTTGTAGGGAGCTTCACCGAGAGCAACAAGTCGGTAGTGAGGGAGTAGTAAGCCTCCAACGAGAACTCCAATCGCTTATCCAATACCGAGAAGTCGATACCTGCGTTATACATAGTGGTCTTCTCCCAAGTCAAATCCTTGCTCTCCAAGCGAGAAGGATAGACCGCCAACGGCTGGTTATAGCCGAAGAGGTAACCACTTGTGCTGCTCGACAACGCCTCCATCGAACGATAGTACGAGATAGCATCGTTACCCGAAACACCCGCACTGAGTCGCAACGAGAGGTCGTCTAACCAATTCACCTGCTTCATAAACGGCTCCTTCGAAATCATCCACTTGAATGCTCCCGACGGGAAGAAGGCGTATTTGTTGTTGGCGGCAAAGTTCGACGAGCCATCGACACGAGCCGTAAAGGTGAAGTAGTAGCGCTTCTTGTAGTTGTAGTTGAAACGGCCAAGCACCGAATTACGGGTACGCTCGTTGAACGAAGATGCCGGCGAGAGGTTATTCTTATCGGGAATAGCCTCCATATTGTTCCACTTGATATCGTCGCTCAAATAGCCCGTACCCTTCAACGAGAAGTTGTGCTGTTGGAACTTCTCCACGGTGAAGCCAACCATCAAATCCAAGTTGTGCAGACGGCGGATAGTGCGCTTATAGCTCAGCGTATTTTCGTTGGTGAGTCGATACTCGTCGGTCTCGGCACGATAGGCCACAGCACCCTGGTTGATAGCCTCGTAGGTCGGACGAGTCGATGGGTAGAACTCGTAGGTGTGACGCTGGAACACATAGTAGTTGAAACGAGAACGGAATGTCAAGCCCTTTGCCAAGTTGATAGTGATATTTGGCGAGAGGGTAAACATCTTTCGTGTAGTCTCGTTGGTAATGAGGTGTGCGTCCAAGTATGGCGAGTTGTATGGCTGACCACCATCGAAACCTGTACCCCAGAGGATATTCACGGTGTCGGTAGGCGACTGCATAGGGTTGAGGAAGATGGCTCCATTCCAATAGTTAACGCCACCCACAGCAACCTTGTTGTTGTCGTTCATACGGTACTCGTAGTTCATATTGATGCCCAAGCGCAACCACTTGAAGAGCTGATACTGCGCATTCAGACGACCTGTCAAACGCTCCATACCCGAGCAGATGATGATACCGTCATTCTTGTGGTAGCCAAACGAGGTGAAGTAGTTGTACTTCTTCGATCCGCCCGAAACGCTCAAATTGTAGTTCTGGTACATACCCGTGCGAGTGATGACATCCTGCCAATCGGTACCCTTGCCATAGGCATTAGGGTCGAGGTACTTGTAGTCACTCTCCGGCTTTGTGCCAGGGCCTCCCGAGTTGTTGAGGTGCACATCGTTGCGGTATTGAGCAAACTCCGATGCGTTCATCACATCGAGCTTGCGAGGCAACTGCGAGAATCCGAGGTCGGTCTTGAAGGTGATACGAGGCTTCGAGCCCGAGTCGGAACCACCCTTTGTGGTCACGATGATTACACCATTAGCACCTCTTGCTCCGTAGATAGCGGTCGACGAGGCATCCTTCAATACCGAGATAGACTTGATATCCGAAGGGTTGAGGTCGCCCAAGTCCGATACACCGTCCATCACGCCATCCACCACGATGAGTGGCTCGTTCGAGGCGGTGATTGAGCGAGTACCACGAATACGAATTGAGGTCGAAGCGCCAGGCTCACCTGTTGTCGACATAATATCGGCACCTGCAACACGACCCTGCAACGCCTGGTCGATTGACGAAACGGGAGCGTCGGCAATCTCCGACATCTTAACCGTAGAAACCGAGCCTGTCAAGTCGCTCTTCGCCACCGAGCCATAACCGATAACCACAACCTCATCCACCTTGACATTGTCCTGCGCAAGGGCGATGTTGATGGTGGTGCGAGAGTTGATTTTAACCTTTTGCGAAGTGTAACCGAGGTACTGCACCTCCAACACTCCGTTTGCAGGCACTTGGAGGGTATATTTACCCTGCAAGTCTGAGGATGTTCCGATGGTTGTTCCCTCAACCGATACGGCAGCACCTACGAGTGCCTGCTTGTTCGAGGCGTCCGTAATCGTTCCGCTGACGGTAATCTTCTTATCCTGCGCCAATGCCGATGCCGGAAGGAGCAGTGTCGCCGCCATAAACATCAGGGCAACGAAGCGTGCGGAGCCTGTGATATGTTTGAATATATGTTTCATAATCTCTTGCTATTTCGAAACCTTACTCATAGATGTTGAACTCGGCCAATACAGGGTAGTGATCCGAATACTTCCAAACACCCGAGCCATTGTTGATTGCCACACCATTTGGCGAGTACATAATCTTCTCCATATGGGCAAAGCCATAGAGGAAGTCGATGGATTTGAGAGACTTACGCATTGACTCTGTGCCGAAGATGTAGTCGATATACGACTTGGTGTAGTTGTTCATCTCTGCCCACAAATCGTAGTAGGAGTTCTTGCGCACCTCACGGTCAACATCGTCGCCCGAGCCATCGTTGAAGTCGCCCATCATCAACCAATTCTGCTCGGTGTAGTGAGCCTCCGAGTTGATGGTCTCGGCCATATAGAAATTCACCTCGTTCATACGAATGGTGTTTGCGTTGTTCACATTCGATGGTTGCAAGTGCAGATTTACCAAATTGACAACATAGCTATCCGAGAAGTGAACCTTGGCGTGAACAGCACCGTGCGAAACCTTCACCTGGCTGTTGCCACGCAAGCGTGAAACGAGCTCGATAGGGTACTTCGAGGTAATAACCACAGGGTAGTTGTCGAGGTATGGGCCCATAACCACATATTTGTGTCCCCAGCGCTCTGCCAACTCGACCCAGCCCGCAGGATTATCCCACTTCGCCTCTTTATCCTTCTGGTCGGCATAAGGGAGGTAGCGACCATAGTGTGAGAGGTTCTTGCCGTCGACATCCCAGTGGGTTGCCGCCTCCTGAATGCAGAATACATCGGGATTAATCTCGTTGATGTAGGCTACGAAGTTGTTGTAGTTGTTGAATTGGTCACACCACATTCCATCCTGAATATTCCAACTGAGGAGTTTGAACGAGCCGTTGAATACTGCCGACTCGGACTCCACTGCAAGAGGTGTGTCGCCCGACACCTGCTTTGTTCCGCAGGATGCGAGCACAAGCGTAGCAACCATCGCACAGATGATAGCTACTATGTTCTTAAATTTAGAATTCGTCATCATCTTCGCCAGGTTTAATAGGTTCAAACATCTCTGGAACGACCGGCTTTGCCACCTGCAAAATCTCCGCCGTGGAGGTGAAGGTGTCGCCCCACGCATCGGTATAAGCGATTGTGGCGGTAGCCTTGCGGTCTGTATCCTCGCTCTCGTTCTTGCTGTGAGCAATCACGATTTCGGTTCCATTTGTACTGATTCGATGGCTTGTAATCCATTCGCAATCGCCCGTGATGGAGTACTCGATGTCGCCAGCCTCGTAGATCGAGAGGTTGGTGTTTATGGTCAAGACATTCTCCTCCGAGTTGTGGGTGAATACAAACTGCTTCTCACGGAACTCCAACTTCGGAGTGATACCGCTCTGGCGGAAGTAGATTGTCACCGAGGTGAATTGGTCGGCCGTGATGACGGTGAATACCGCCTGACGACGCAAGCCTCGACGCACACCATCGAACTTATTCTCCTTGTACTTAACCGAGAATGCGCCGATGCCATCTCCGTGGTCAGGGCCTACGAATTCGCACCACTCCTTCGATGCCTCATCCATCGTTACGCTCCACTTTCCCGTAGTAGTCACGCCGAACGAGTGAATACCCTCGTCGGCAGTAACAACGACAATCTGGTCGCTATTTTGTGTTATAATCTCCTCCTCTTGGCAGCCACACGCCACAATAAGCAGTGTGGCAAGGAGCAATTTCATCATCTTTTTCATATTACGCTCCTCCTATTTTTTGATACAACGAACTCCCATTGCAGTTACTGGTGCCCAAGAACCCGTGTTAACAGTGCGTGCTCCAGCACCCTTACCCCAATAGATGAACAACTGCTTCGAATCGTTAGTTGTAGCTCCTGCAATATTGGCATTAGGGCTATTCACAGTTGTCCACAAACCATAGTATTGGCGCAAACCGCTTACGGCGTGCCACAAGAACTCGCCTTCACGCTCGATGTAGTAACCACCCTTGCAGTTGCCCTCGGCAGCCAAGTGCGCTGTAGGAGGTGTTGCTGTATTCAACGCCTTGAGGTCTTCAACGATGGTTGCAGTCAGTGGCAACTCATAGCCATAAGGGCACGGATCGTACTGCTTGTGCTTCTCGTCGGAGTAGTTCCACGAAGCCTTTTCGTGTGAAGGGTCCATACTCCAGATTTTATTCCAATGGCGCTGTGTAGTATTGTTTGTCTGACAACCGATAAAGAGCGGTGACTTTGTAGCCGAAGCGTTTGTCTCCCAGAATGCCTGGGTAATGCTGCTGGTAAATCTCTTCATAACAGATACCGGTATTGCACCTCCTGCACCTCCTGCACCACCTACGGTGATGAGATCGGCCGATGGGTAGTAGTAGGTTGGAGTATTCTCGCCCGACTGACCCAAACGATTTGCCCACGCCTCAGCGGTGTAGTTTATTGCGTAAGGGAATGGCGATGGACGACCCCACTGATAGAGCATACCGCCCGAAGCGAGAAAGTCGGCATCGGTCATAGCCTCCATCTCGGCCTTCGAGGTTGGCACCTTCAATGCACCAAGGTTACGGTCGTAGTAGGTGTTTGCGCCCAAGACCACATCCTTTGGCTGACCTGCGCCAGGGCACCACAAGTGCCAAGCCCAGAGCACCATACCATTCTCTATGGTGACAATCGAAGCGTTACCCTCCGAGCCGTCGTAGTAGAACGACACACTCTGGCTATTGTTGCAGGTGTGAACATTCGAAATCATACCTTTGTTCAACTCGAAGAGTGTTCCTGCGATAGCGTTTTTGCTGATTACGGCAGTGCCATCCTCGTCATTGTCGTAGCCACCCTTAATCTTGGCATCGAACATATACCAGCCCTTCTTGTTAGGCATAACGAAGCAGTTTGCATACTTGCCACCCTCGGTGAGGTTGGTGCATTTGATTGTCGAAATGGCTGTCTCGCTGCACACAGCACGCTCTGTGGTGAGTGCTGCCACGCTCTTGATGGTAGCACCCAAAGTGCCATCCACTGCAATCGACAACTCCTCCGCATCGTAAGTTGCAGCAGGAATAGCCACATAGAACACCTGGTTTGCTCCGTTGCTGATTGCCACAGGGCTCTCCATAACAAGGCGGATGTTGTTTTTAGCCGAAGTAAAGAGCACGGTCGGCTCCTCCTCGTAGCTCATATCCACATCGGCAACGCCCGCCAAAGGCTTGCTCTTGCTGGTGATGTCGATACCCCAAATTTGGCAGTCGTAGTTTGCCACCACCTCGATTGCGAGGATAGAGGTGAGGAGGTTGAGCTGTGCCACACCCTCCTTGCTACGACCAACATATATCTGCGACTCCTTCGCCACAGCCTCCTCGGTGTAGAGCTGACTCTCGGGGAAGGTTATTGTAGCCTTGGTGCCAAGCGACTTAACGGCCGATGCAGGATATGCCACATTGAACGGCTCGTTAGGTGTTCCTACGGCAACAACTCGGTTTCTCTTGCTGCCCGCAGCACCGAGTATCGTCGATACGATGCCCTTGCCTCGTGCCTCGTTGTAGATCGAGAGCTGGTCACCCTCGCTCCACGCCACCTTTCCGTACTCAACATCTTCGAGTACGATGTCGATAGTCTGGTAGGTGATATCCTCGGCGATAGTCGCCAAGTTCATTCGCTTGATTATGACCTTCTCGGCAACCGTAGCCGTGAGTGTCTCGCCATTGTCGGCGGTCACGGTCACTGCCAAGTCGTCGTACTCGCCTGCCGGCAACGAGATGTAGAACATCTTCGGAGCATCGAGCGAAGCCTCCGGTAACTCGGCACTTGCATCCAAGGTGATAATCTGCTTTGCACCCGACTCCGCCTCCGAGCAGAGGTAGTCGTTTGCTGTGTCGAATACGAGTCTGCCCGCCAAAGGCTTCGACGAGCTGACTTCGATATGTCTGATTTTGAGATTTGCCTTAACATTTACCGCCAACACACCCATAACATACTCGAACGAGAGCTTCTCGCCTGTGGCAGCCTTTGCTACCATAAGTGGCGTATTCTCAATGAATTGTGAGAGCAACGATGGGTTGTAGGTCTGCTTGCTGTCGGTCGATATGGTGAGCTTACCCTCCGAAAGCGATGTTTGTGCATTGTATGGATAGTATGCCACGATGTCGCCGCTGGCTGTTGCGCCCACGAACTGCGCCTCGGCTTTGCCCACCGATGACGACTCGATGGTGTAGAGGGTATTCTTCGAATCCTCGCTGAATACGCCTATTGTCGCATCCTTTGCCCAGGTGCGAGGGGTAGCCTCTACCAACTCGCCAAGCGTGAGCGACTCGAAGTCGGCAACGATAGTGCCACTCGACATCGCCTCGCCACACTGCAACGAGGTCACTCGCTTCACGGTGTATGCGCCATTGAGTTTTTTGGATATCTCGCCTTTGTCTGTCTTGACCGTGATTGCAAGGTCGGTGTAGGTTGCCGATGGAAGGAGTGCGTGGATGAGCGCAGGAGCCTCATCGGTTGCTACAACGCCCTCGCCACAATCTACGGTGAGCGAGTAGAGCGAACGAGCCACTGCCGAAGCCTCCATATCGTTCTCGAAGTCGAATGCTATGCGTCCTGCCAATGGTTGGCTACTGCTCGAAAGGGTTATGGAGCGAACAGTGAAGTTGCCCTTGACCTGAATGGCCAAAGAGCCGTAGAGATAGCCGAAATCGACAACGCCGTCGGTGGATTTTGCCACATAGAGGTTGTTGTGCTGCTCGAATTGAGCAACGAGGTCGGCATTGTAGTTTTGGGTATCGGGCAAGGTGAGCGAGATCTTCGAACCTTCGGCCGTAACATCCTTATCGTAAGGGTAGTAGGCGTAGATGTCGCCCTTGACCTCTGCTCCGTAGAAGAGTCCTTCGGCAGCTCCGTCGTAGGAGTTGAAGAGCGAATATTTGGCATTCTCGCCACCCTCTTTGCCGAATACTCCGATGTGGGTTAATGTGTTCCAGGTGTGGGATGTTTCGCTCTCCAACAGAGCCTCCGCAGTCGTGATTTTCAGCTGCGAGGTTGTGGCTGTGAGCGTTGTACGACCATTGGTTGGCACTTCGTCCACACCATTGTCGGGTGTGACACACCCCGAAAGAGATAGAACCACACAAAGTATCGTGAAGTAAAATCTTTTCATACGAGTTAGTCTTTACTATATATATAATATAGGTATGGTTGGTTTTGTAGGTTGCTCTTGTTGGGTGCAGAGCCTTTGGGGCGGAGCACCTCGTCGAGCTTGCGACATAGTCGCAATGGGTATAAAGACGGGGCGGGCGATCCTACGCCCCGTCTTGAAAATCGTAGTATATTAGAACTTACCTCTACGGCAACGAACATTGTAACCCTGAGCGTTTACAGTCTTACTTGCGTTTGGGTTGAGAAGACCTGGTGCAGTATAGTTACTACCAACCTCACCGAATGCCATTGCACCACCATTACCAATGGTATAAGTCTTACCGCCATTTGCAACGGTGTAAGTATTGGTATTGTTGGTGTTTACAACATAGATGTAACCGCAGTTAGAATACTGACCCGCAACACCTGTAATACCTGATGTTCTGTTACCTGCGCAAGGCCAATACATAGGAACAGCGTTATCATCCTTATCCTTGCAGCCATTGTAATACATACCATAGAACTTGTAGCCCGACTTGTAGGTAGCATCATCCTCGGCAGCACGAGCATAGCCAAACTTAGCCTTCACGGCATCGCTTGTGGTAGCATACCAATAGAGGATAGAGTAGTTCTCCATAATATATCCCGGAGGGCACGGATCGTGAGCAGTCTTGTACTTCATCATCTCATCGTGGTTGTTATCGTTGATACTATTCCAAAGACGATAATTACCCTCTGAAACAACCACACTTATTGGTGAAGTTTTGCCTTGCTGGTTAATAATGTTTGACAAGTTCCAAGTATCCTTATTACCCTCATATGCTCGGTACTCGTAGTTTGGCAAGGTGATACCATTGTGAACATAGAGTGTCTGACCCTCCTCGGTAAATGTAGACTCGAAGATATTTGCCGCGCTTTGCGATGTTGCCCAATACTGGCTATACTGCGAGAAACCATACGCTACATCGCAACGAGTGTTGTGGAGAGTTTCAATCTTCTCCTTAGTCTTGTCGCCCAAGCTCTTAATACGAGGGAGTGGATTGCAACTCTGATACTGGAAATAGACACCACAAGCGTCGTTTGCGTTCTCCAAGGCAATTGTGTTGTTGAATGCCACATTCTGACTTGAAAGAGTCAAGGTAGAGGTTGTCTGGATATCAGAAGTAGGAGTCCAAGTAGCACCTATAACACGGTCCATCATGTAGTAAGCAACGTTCGCATTCTTACCCGAACCCATAATCTTCAAGGTCTTAGGTGCATCGGTAATCCAAATGTGCCAGTGCCAAATAATAGCATTATTAGCCTGACCACCATTGGTGAGTACAACCAAAGCATTACCCTTCTTACCGTTGGTCTTGAACGAAATCTTGTTGGTTGCTGGGTCGTAGTGCAAGTCGTAAACCATACCAGCCTCCTCAGCCCACTTAATCTCGGCAGTAACACCGCCCTTGAGAACAGCGCCGTCAGCCAAGATACAAGGGAACTCATACGAACCTGCTGTTGGAGGAACCATATAGCAACGAGCGTAGTCCTCGTATGCCTTGCCTGTTGTACCTGCCAACGAAACAGGGTTTGCAGGAGTATGAGCAGCCAAATTGATGTGAGATGCGCTAATAGGCTTGATAGCCGAACGAGTTACGGTGTGAGGCTTGGTTGCATAAACTGCTTGCGAGCCCTTGTCGGTGATGAATACAAGACCCATATTCTCGTACTCGCCCTCAGGCAATGCGATATAGAGCTCCTCGCCATTTGTGATATCCAATCCCTCCTTGTAGGTATACTTCAAGTAAGAGAAAGCAGCATTGTTGGTAGCCATTGCTACATTGCCATCCTTGCCAACCTCCTTCGAGAGGTTGAGAGTCGCCAACTGTGCGATTGGGTGGAACTCCGATGATGTACGGCAGGTTGAACGAACGATAACGCTCTGCAACTTACCCTCTCCCTTTACAGGAACCTTGATGTAGCCGAGCAAGTTCTTGAATGTGATGTACTCACCCTCAACAACGCCCTTCATAGGGTTCTGGTCGAAGATTGCCTCAGCGCTTGCAAGGTTTGTTACATTGTAAGGCAAGTTGAACTTTGCTGTTGTGCCGTCGAGAGTTGGCCTGTTCGACATATAGATGATATATGCAGTGTTCGACGGAATAGCTATGGTGCTATTGGTGTGATCTACGGTGTAGGTGTTTGCGTCGAGCGCAAGTGCGCCACCCTCGCCTTGGAGAACAGCATAAACCTTGTCGCCCTCGCTCCAAGCGAGCTTTCCGCTAACATCGTCACGGTCGAGACGGGTATCCTCGAAGACGAGGTTCTTAACTACGAGCTCTCCTGCCTCGATACCGCCATTGTTTACTACATCATTTGTAAAATCTTTGGTACAGCCTGCAAACATTAGTGCCACGGCTGAAATTGCTAATAAAATCTTTTTCATAGTCTTAATGTTTTTAGGTTGTTAGAATTCGTTGTCGGCATCTTTCTCCGGAATATCTTCGAATGAAGAGGAAGAGGAGAGGGCAAAACCCGACTCTACTTTGACGGTTAATGCGTCCAATGCGGGGGCATCGTAGCAACCATCCGATAGTAAATGCTTTTTGTTCATAATGTTTTAGGTTTAATAAGTTAAAATTTGATATTTTGTTGTATTTAATTTCTTGTCCTTGTAATTGATTGATAGTCAAGTTATTAAAGCCGAAATACCCCCCCCCCCGAAAAATTTTCGGGGAGGGCATTTCTCCTATTGTGTTATTTTCTAATTCAAAGTAAACGATTTTTTGCGAGATTTCCAAATTTTTTTTTGTTTTTTTTCGGGGGGGGGATTATTGGGGGTTACTGGGGTTACTGGGGGCGCTCACTCTGTTCGCTTGTCGGGGTGCGCTGAAAGTTTCTCCCATTAGTCCCATTGGTCTTATTAGTCCCATTGGTCCCATCCAGCTCTCAACTTTTTCCCTCCGCAAAATGCAGATAATCCCAAAAAATTCGTATATTTGTAATTCGAGAAACCAAATAAACTAACAATATGAAGAGAATTTTCCTATTTATGGTTGCCGCAATGGCAGGAGTTGCTGCTTCGGCGCAGTACTATGTAGATGAGGTAAATAAGGACATACTCCATATCCGCCAACCTCGCAACGAGAATCGCACCGAGTTTGTGGTGCCGAGCGTGGATGGTTACACCGCATACAAGGCGGATCTTCACACTCATACCATCTTCTCGGATGGTCACTTCTCGATGGAGGCCCGTGTTCGTGAGGCGTGGATGAATGGTCTGGATGTTATGGCTGTTACCGAGCATCTCGAACATCGCCCACACGAGAAGAACCTCGTGAAGTATCTCAAAGGTTACACCAAGGGTGCCGAGGCGAAGAACTACGCCTTTGTTTCGAGAAACCGTCCTGCATCGGGAGCCGATATTATGGTCGATTTGAATGCCCCTGTCGAGATAGCACGCAAGGAGGCAGAGAAGTATGGTTTGGCTATCATTCCGGGTATAGAGATTACCCGCAAAGAGGGTGGCGAGTATAGCCACTTCAATGCCCTCTTCACCACGGACAACAACACCATCTATGCACCCGAGACTATGCAGTCGTTGCGCAATGCCAAGGCGCAGAATGCGTTGGTTATGCACAACCATCCGGGTTGGACTCACAAGGATATGAAGCCTACTGCGTTCGAGAAAGAGGTCTATAAGGCGGGCTTGCTCGATGGTATCGAGGTTATGAATACCGCAGAGTTCTATCCTCAGGCTATTACCCGTGCCGAGAAATATGGCCTTTTCCTCTCGTCGAACTCCGATATTCACTACGCATCGGAAGGCTCATATCGTAACTTTGGCGAGCAACGCAATATGACCATTATCTTTGCGAAGGATATGTCGTTGGCATCGTTGCGTGAGGCTCTCGAAGCACACCGCACAATCGCCTACTCGTATGGTACGGTTGTGGGTAGCGAGGAGTTGCTCCGCAAGCTCTTCTTGGCGTCGGTTTCGGTTCGCAAGTCGGGCTTGGACTACAAGGGCCGCACCCACTACATCCTCACCAACAACAGTTCGATAAGTTGGTTGCTCCGTCGTGAGAACAATGACCTGGTGGAGTTGAAGGGTAACTCGTCGATTCTTGTTCGTTTGAGCAGTTCGAAATCGAATGTCTATACCGTGGTCAATGCGTGGTACGGCGAGGATAAGCACCTCGTGGTAGACCTCTTTGGCGAGAAGAAGTAGCGCAATTGCGCCTTAAATAGCGAGTTTTGCCCATTTCCTACTCGGCTTACGCACTTTTTTTGTATCTTTGCCCGTTGAATGTAGAGAAAAAGAGTGAAGATATGAATACAATTTGGGATATTATTAAGCAAAATATATTCACTATTATAATCATTGTAACGCTTATTGTTGCAATGCCGTGGTTGGGCTACCTCTTTCTGATACCGCTCATCTTGGTGGTGATTTTCGGAGCGATGTTGGCGTGGAAGGTGCATAAGTTGCGCAGCCAGATGTACGATGAAGCACAGCGCCAGCAGGGCTACCAGCAGGAGCAACAGCAGGGCTGGTGGGGTCGTAGCCACTCTCGCAACGAGGGCGATGTTACGGTGGTGCAGACCGAGCAGACCGAGCAGCATGTGAGCGACGAGGTGGGCGAGTATGTCGACTTCAAGGAGATCAAGGAGGATAAATCGAAATAGTAACCGCTCGCCCGAAAGGGTGCAAAGTGGATAGAGATATGAAGATTTTAGGCAAATTTTTTGGTGCGATAGGTCGCTATGTGATGCTTTTGGGCAAGGTATTCTCTCGCCCGGAAAAGATGAACATATACTACCGCCGAACAATTAACGAGATTGAGGCTCTCGGTATCAACTCGATACCGTTGGTTGCTATTATTTCAATCTTTATCGGAGCAGTTATCACCCTGCAAATGGCCCTCACCTTGGAGTCGCCGTTTATTCCGAAGTTTATGATTGGCTATGCCACCCGTGAAACGATGTTCTTGGAGTTCTCGTCGACCGTCATCGCCATCATCTTGGCAGGTAAGGTCGGCTCGAATATCGCCTCGGAGATAGGTACAATGCGCATCACCGAACAGATTGATGCATTGGAGATTATGGGCGTGAATTCGGCATCGTACCTGATTATGCCTAAGGTTATTGCTACGGTATTATCGTTTCCTTTATTGGCACTATTCAGTATGATAATCGGAACGGTCGGAGGATACATTATTGCGATGACAGGCGTAGTCTTGCCAGCGGAGTATATCGAGGGTCTACACTACTACTTCATCGTGGGCGAGATAACCTACTCGTTGATTAAAATGGCGGTATTCGCATTCCTTATCACCTCTATATCAGCCTTCTATGGCTACTACGCTGCGGGTAACTCGTTGGAGGTAGGTCGTGCTTCGACTCGTGCAGTAGTGACAAGTTCAATTGCGATTATGATTTCAAACCTCATCATTACTCAGTTAATGAGAGGATAGTATGGCTAAAAGAGTATGATTAAGGGAGAACATATATACAAATCTTTCGATGGTCGCACCATCTTGGAGGATATCTCGGTTGAGTTCGAGGCGGGAAAGACAAACCTTATCATTGGTCGTAGTGGCTCGGGTAAGACCGTGCTTCTGAAAACCCTTGTCGGACTCCACGAGCCCGATAGTGGCAGCATCTACTACGACGAGAAGAACTATACAGCCCTCTCATTTGCCGAGCGAAAACTCGTGCGCCGTGAGGTGGGTATGATTTTCCAGGGCGGAGCACTTCTCGACTCATCGACCGTATATGAGAATGTGCGTTTGCCTCTCGATATGTTCACCGACAAATCCTCTGCCGAGAAGGATAAGCGAGTGAAGGAGTGTCTTGCTCGTGTGGAGCTCTCCCACGCAGGTCACCTCTATCCATCCGAGCTCTCCGGTGGTATGATTAAGCGTGCCGCTATTGCCCGTGCAATCGTTCTCAATCCAAAATACCTCTTCTGCGACGAGCCTAACTCCGGTCTCGACCCGCAGACCTCAATCGTGATTGATAACCTCATCCACGACATCACAGTGGAGTATAATATCACCACAATCATCAACACCCACGATATGAACTCCGTTATGGAGATTGGCGAGAAAATCGTCTATATCCATCAGGGTAAAAAGTGGTGGGAAGGCACCAAAGACGATATTCTCCACGCCGACAACAAAGAACTTAATGACTTTGTGTTTGCTTCTGCAATGGCAAAACGAGCAAAACAAGTACTCTAATAGGCTCTTTTTGCACAAACCTTCGGACAGCGAGTTCCTCACATACGCCAAAGTATGCTGCGGACTCGCTGCCTTGTTTTGCGCAAAAATAGCTCTATTATAGCACTTGTTTACATCTTGGGAGCTGCCTAAAAGCGATTTAATCTTGCCGGTCGCCCGAAAACAATTTTCCTACTCTCGGATAGTCTGTGCATCGAAGGCGAAGGCGATGAAGATCATTATCGAGAAGGCGAGCAGTGACGAGCCTCCGTAGGATATCAGAGGAAGTGGAATTCCCATAACAGGCACAATGCCCATAGTCATACCTATATTTATAAGTGTATGGAACAGGAGTATCGAGGCGACGATATAGCAATAGACTCGACCGAAGGTCTCTCGTTGTCGGTCGCCCATACGCATAAGGCGGAAGATGAAGAGCATAATCAGCGTAAGCACCGTGATCGCCCCCACAAAGCCGAACTCCTCGCCTATGGTGCAGAAGATAAAGTCGGTATGTTTCTCGGGCACCAAGCCGTAGCGGATATGTGAGCCTTGCAGATAGCCCTTACCGAAGAATCCGCCCGAGCCGATAGCAATCTTCGACTGGCGCACATTGTAGTTGAGCGATGCGTCGTCTGTTATGCCGAGGAAGGTCTTAATTCGGTTTTGCTGGTGCGGTTTCATCACATTGAACATCGCATTCGAGGTTGGTGTAATCATCACCGACACCACAAAGAGCAACACCATTATATATATATTGCGCAGGCGTGAGCGGTAGGCATATACACAGACACCCACCATCGACAATAGCGTGGTCGAGAGCAATACCGTATAGTAATCGACCGAGATTGTAGGCACTGCACTCAATAACAAAAAGAGCAGTGTGCTACCACCAAAGAGCGATGCGAGATAGATGATGCTGTTGCGCCAATTGCGGTTGGCGAAGCACTCCGATAGTGTAAAGACCAATATCAACGCCACGAGCAACACCGTAGGCGAATAGAGGAACGACAACAAGAAGAGTGCTGCAATAAATATAATAGGTATGCAGAGCCACTTGTTCAGCCCCTCACGATAGAGCATAAAGACAAAGGAGCAGAGCACCAAGCCCGAGCCTGTATCGTTCTGCAAATAGGTTATCGCAAGCGGCACAAGCAGTAGCAGTGCCACATTTACAAGGCTGCGGAACGAGGATATCGAGAAGCTGAACTCACTCATCAGGCGTGCCGTTGCCAGAGCGATGGCAATCTTGGCAAACTCCATTGTTTGAAGGCGTATCGGGCCAAACTCAAACCACGCCTTTGCGCCATTTACGGTGCGACCAAAGAGGAGTGTCGCCACCAAAGCCAATATGGCAGCCGCATAGAGGAAATAGGCAATCTTATGCCACAGACTGCGGTCGAGAAGCATAATGACTACGCCCATAACGAGCGATATGCCGAGCCAGACTATCTGCTTGATGTAGTTGTGCGAGAAGGCAAAGAAGTTTTCGCTACCCTCGACCCACGATGCCGAGAATACCGCCACGACACCCACCATAACGAGCAATAGGTAGAGGAGCAGTGCCACACTATCGACACTGCCGAACAACGACTCTCTCTTTCTCTGTCCGTACTGCATTACTTCTTTCTATACATCGGATAGGCAATCTTGCGCTTCTTGACATACTCGACCAAGTGTGGTCGGCAGATTGTATCCGTCAAATATTTCTCCTCTATAAGCGATGCGATAGGTACCGCCATCTCGGCACCGAAACCTCCGTGCTCGACATATACGGCGATAGCAATCTTCGGGTTGTTGCGTGGCGCAAACGAGATAAAGGTCGAGTGGTCCTCGCCCTTCGAGTTCTGCGCCGTACCCGTCTTACCACATACATTCAACCCTTTGAGGTATGCACCCTGGCAAGTACCATCCTTATTCACACCTCGCCACATACCCTCGACGATATGGTCGAAGTGCTTGGCATCGACCTTCGTATATTGTTTCTGGTAGAATCGTGTATCGAGCGAGTCTTGACCCTCAATCTCACGCACGATATGCGGAATGTAGTAGTAGCCACGATTTGCCACTATCGCTGCCAAGTTTGCCATCTGCAAAGGCGTGCAGCCCAACTCTCCCTGACCAATCGAGAGCGAAAGCAGTGTCAGTGCATTCCACGACTTGCGATAGCGTTTGTCGTAGAACTCTCGTGTAGGGACATAGCCCGCACCCTCGCCCAAGAAGTCGGAGTCGAGTTTGCGACCAAAGCCAAACGAGAGGACATAATCACGCCACGCCTCGAAGCCATCTTTGGCAATCTCGTACTCTCGCTTGTTTTCGAGGATATTTCTGAAAACATAGCAGAAGTAGGCGTTGCACGATGTAGCAATCGCATAACTCAACGCCAAAGGCGAGCGGTGTTCGTGGCAACCGATATGCTCGCCACCAAGGTGGTAACCCATATTGCACGAATATTGGTAGTGTGGGCGCAAAACACCCTCCTGCATACCTATCAAGCCCGTAACGAGTTTGAAGGTCGAGCCTGGCGGATAGCGAGATTTTACGGCACGATTCCACAACGGCATTCGGGGGTTGTTTATCTCCTTGGCGTAGTTGTTTCCACGCTCCTTTCCAATCACAAGTTCGTCGGGGTTGAAGGTTGGCGAGGATACCATTGTCAAAATCTCGCCCGTCGATGGCTCGATAGCAACCACTGCACCCACCTTATCCTGCATCAACTCCTCGGCCAACTGTTGCAACTCGGCATCGATGGTGCAGACTATCGACTTGCCAGCCACAGGCTCCTTCAAGACGGTATTTCGCTCGGCTTGTGGAGCATATATATCCTGCAAAACGACACCCTTCTCGCCACGCAATACCTCCTCGTAGGCGAGCTCCAAACCCTCCATACCGATGTAGTCGCCCACCGAGTAAGAGTCATCCTTCTCGATTTTCGCCTTTGTAACCTCGTTGATACTACCCAAGAGATTACCGCCAATCTTGCGAGGGTATTGGCGCACGGTGCGCTGCGAGGTGTAGAAGCCGCCAATATTCATCTCGTCGAGCAACAGTTTCTGCTCCACGGTGATAGGGTAACGAGTCAGACGATTCTCCCTTCGATATGGCGACTGCGAAATCTTCTTTACAAGAGCCTCCTTCGACATACCTACAAGGTGGCTGACACGCAGAGTATCGAAGCCCGACTTAGGCATATCCTTGCGCACAATGCTGACATCGTAGCAGAGTCTATTCTGCGCCAACAACTCGCCATTGCGGTCGTAAATCTCGCCACGAGGCGGATAGAGCACCACATTTCGGAGATAGTTGCGGTCGGACAACTCGTCGTAGCGGTCGTCGACGAGCTGGATGTAACCCACACGCAATCCGAGGATTGCAAATATTACAATTACGATAATTCTTGCCACAAGAGCTCGTGGCGACAATCCTCCCTCTCTCATAACCTATGCCGACAAGCGTTTCATAAAGAGCGAAAGGATGATGTTGTCGAGTACCAACGAACAGAGCGTACTGCACACGATGCGCAATACGAGGGTACCGAAATTGTCGAATGATAACCACTCCACAAAGTAGAATAGCAGAGAATGAAGTGCTACCATCATTATGAAGTAGCGATGAAAGCGCACTCCGAGTCGCTTAACCGACGGCACACCCTCCTCCTTTGATATGGAGGATAGACCACCCAGCGCAAAGAGCAGTGGGCGACGGAAGAAGGCTATCGGCAGAGTGACCATTGTGTTCAGACCTGCCGTACCCATTGTGATATCCATCAACACACCGAGCAACAGACCCACACCGAGCATCTTCCACTGCGACGACTCGATGGGCATAAGCAATATCAGCACGATATAGACCATAGGGGCTACGAGCGGCGACATCGAGAGGTTGTTCAGCACGAACACCTGCACGAAAAGCACCACCAAAGTAAGCATTATGTATACTCTTGCCCTCATAGTTTTTTAATTGACAATTGACAATTGATAATTGACAATTATAGGTATTTTTATTTTTAACTACTCACTACTCACTACTCACTGCTCACTGCTCACTACTCACTGCTCACTGCTCACTGCTCACTGCTCACTACTCACTAATGGTAGGTTTTTTCTTCGAGTGCTTGTGCCTCGCCGGCACCTGTGTTGCGCACCAATACCACATTGTAGAGTCGGTTCATATCTGCCGCAAGGCGCACCTTGCAGTTGTAGGATGTACCATTCTCGGCAAGCTCTATCTCTTCGATATTTCCGATTATCGCCTCCTTAGGGAAGTAGTGCGAGAAACCTGCGGCACGCACCAAGTTGTCTTTCTGCACCTTGGCATACTTGGACAACTCCACAAAGTCTATAATCTGCGTATCGCCACCACGCCACGCCACCGAGCCGTGACTACCATCCTCTGCCAACACTCCGCCAAGACGGAAATCGACATTCAAGAGCGTCTTTGCCACGGCGAAGTTCTCCGAGCAATCGACCACCACACCTACGGCATAACCCTCGGGGGTCATCACTGCCATATCGGCAAATACTCCGTCTTGAAAGCCCTTGTCGAGGGTGATAAAGTTGCGACGACGATTTGTGGTTGAGGATATCACACGGGCCGAGAGGTACTCATACCTCTGCAATACCCCCTCGACTGCCAATTTCTCCTCGGGTTGCATAGCTTCGAGGGTGCGAATGCGGTTTTCGAGCGTAGCGATATGCTCGGTCAAACGGGTATTCTCCTTGCGGAGCGCAAAGTAGTTCGATATTCCAGCAAAGGTTGATTGCACCGCACCCACCACCGTATTTGACCACACAAGCAGGCGAGCCTGTGTATATGGCGTCGAATAGGCGTAACAGCGAATGGCGATAATCTCCAAAATGATAAAGACTATCGCCACTGCGGTTTTGCGTATGAAGTATATCAACTTCTGCATCTTGAAAAAAATTATTCTGATTGGTAAATTTTGCGCTGCTCTTCGGTAAGCGAAATCCTCACATACCTCTTAGTATGCTGCGGTTTCGCTTCCTCGTTTATCGCAAAATTTCCTCAATCATCTCTAATTTTGTTTTTTGCTATCAGATTTTATCGCATCAAGAACGAGAAGCGGTTAATATTTTTCAATGCGATGTTCGTACCTCGAACTACTGCACGCAACGGATCCTCTGCAATGTGGAACGGAATACCTGTCTTCTTCGAAAGACGGCGGTCGAGGCCCTTAATCAAAGCACCACCACCTGCGAGGTAGATACCATTGCGAACAACATCGGTATAGAGCTCGGCAGGCATCTCCTGCAACACCTTCATAAGTGCTGCGTCGAGCTTTACGAGCGACTTGTCGAGTGCGTAGGCAATCTCGTTGTACGACAAGGTGATTGTCTGCGGAAGACCTGTGAGCATACTTGGACCTGTAACTACGAAGTCCTCGGGAGCATCCTCCAACTCAGGTACTGCTGCACCAATCTTACACTTAATCTCCTCGGCAGTACGCTCACCGATGCGCACGCTGTGCTGGTGGCGAACATACTCCATAATATCGGTTGTAAACTCATCACCCGCAACCTCGATGGACTCCGAACATACGATACCGCCCAACGAGATACAAGCGATCTCAGAGGTACCACCACCTATGTCGATAATCATATTACCCTCTGGTGCCTCTACATCGATACCTGCACCGAGAGCAGCAGCCATAGGCTCGAAGATCATCGCAACCTCACGGCCACCGGCGTGCTCTGCCGAGTCACGCACGGCACGAATAGCAACATCGGTTGAACCCGAAGGGATGCAGATAACCATTTTGAGCGAAGGCGAGAAGAGCGAGCTTCTGGTCTTAATCTTGCGAATCATACCACGCAACATCAACTCCGTAGCGTTGAAGTCGGCGATAACACCATCCTTCAACGGGCGGATGGTGCGAAGGTTAGGGTTGGTACGACCGATGAAGGCGTGAGCCTTGCGACCGAGCTCTACCAACTGGCCGGTCTGCACATTTACCGCAACGACAGATGGCTCATCAACTACCACCTCGTCGTTATAAACAATCAGAGTATTGGCTGTACCAAGGTCGATAGCCAACTCCTGTGTCAATGAAAAAAGTCCCATAAGTGTATCTATTTTTATCTAAATTTTATTCCAAACTCCAACTTTTGACAAAGATAGTGAAAAGTTATATAACTTTTCCTAATTTTATACGAATTTTTTACTATCTTTGACAATCATTTTTGAGCGAAGAATTATTTCAAACTAAAAAACAATAAAATTATGGCACTTTTGAAGTTGAATACCGCAAAGAGCGGTGTCGCATTTTCGGAGGAGTTGAAGGCCTCGGCTTTGGCAGCAAACGCATTGCTCCACTCGGGCAAGGGCGCAGGCAACGACTTTCTCGGTTGGGTAAATCTCCCATCGTCGATTGATAAGGCGCAGATCGACGCCATCAACGCTTGCGCAGCATCGTTGCGTGCAAAGGCTGATGTTGTAATCTGCATCGGTATCGGTGGCTCGTACCTCGGCGCAAAGGCTGTGCTCGACGCTATGAGCAACCCATTCGAGTTGCTTCACGCAAAGCACGAGAACCCAATCGTATTGTTCGCTGGTCAGAACATCTCGGAGGACTACACCGCAGAGTTGTTGGCAGCAGTTAAGGATCACTCGATCGCTACAATCGTAATCTCGAAGTCGGGTACTACTACCGAGCCCGCTATCGCCTTCCGTATCATCAAGGAGGAGATCGAGAAGCGTTATGGCAAGGAGGAGGCAAAGTCACGCATCGTTGCTATCACCGACCAGGCTCGTGGCGCATTGAAGACCCTCGCAACCCAGGAGGGCTACCAGACTTTCGTTATTCCTGACAATGTAGGTGGTCGCTTCTCGGTACTTACCCCTGTGGGCTTGCTCCCACTCGCAGTAGGTGGCGTGGATATCGCAAAGTTGGTTGCAGGTGCTCAGGTTATGGAGGCAGCAACTGCCGAGGGCGTAGCATTCGAGGATAACCTCGCAGCGCAGTATGCAGCAACCCGCAATGTGTTGTATAACGCTGGCAAGAAGATTGAGATTCTCGGTTCGTATGAGCCAAAGTTGCAGAACATCAACGAGTGGTGGAAGCAGCTCTATGGCGAGAGCGAGGGTAAAGAGGGTAAGGGTATCTTCCCTGCATCGGTAACCTTCACCGCAGACCTTCACTCTATGGGTCAGTATATCCAGGAGGGTGAGCGCACCTTGTTCGAGACTATTATCTCGGTTGAGAAGCCTGCACACGAGGTTAAGGTTGAGGCTGATGAGGCTAACCTCGACGGCTTGAACTTCTTGGCTGGCAAGCGTTTGCACGAGATTAACAAGATGGCGGAGTTGGGCGTTCAGTTGGCTCATATCGACGGTGGCGTGCCTAATATTTTGATTCAGATTCCTGCTATCGAGGAGGAGGCAATCGGCGCATTGCTCTACTTCTTCGAGAAGGCTTGTGGTATCAGCGGCTATATGATTGAGGTTAATCCGTTCAACCAGCCAGGCGTTGAGGCGTACAAGAAGAATATGTTTGCATTGCTCGACAAACCAGGCTACGAGGAGGAGAGCAAGGCGATTAAGGCGAGACTCTAATTTTGGAGTGGAGAGTTGAAAATGGAGAGTTGAGAGTTTTTCTCGACTCTCTTTTTTTAGGGCTATTAGCCATTGGCCATTAGCCATTAGCTTTTTAGGGGTGATAGGGATAATAGGGGTAATAGGGTTTTTCTAAACTCACTAAATTCCCTAAATTCTCTAATCTCCATAAATTCCCTCTCTTCCTGACTTCAAAATCGTAAATGGTTGAGGGAATTTTGTGCAAGGCTAGGCGTTGAGTGCGGAGCATACTTGGCGTATGTGAGCAACTCAACGACCGACGACTTGTGCAAAATTCACCAACCAGAACGATTTTCCTACAAAAAAAGATAGACACTCGATTGAGTGTCTATCTTTTTCCATAGAAGAGCAAAATTACTTCTTCTTATCGTAGCGCTTTGCGTAACGGCTCATAAACTTATCCACACGACCGGCGGTATCTACCAACTTCATCTTACCAGTGTAGAATGGGTGAGATGTGTTAGAGATTTCCATCTTATACACGGGATAGGTTTCGCCGTTCACCTCGATGGTCTCCTTTGTCGAAACGGCGGACCTGCACAAAAACACGTGGTCATTCGACATATCCTTGAATGCCACCAAACGATAATTCTCTGGATGAATTCCCTTTTTCATCTTGAATGTGTTTTTTGTTAATTAAGTACTTAATTGCAATAATGCGGTGCAAAGGTAGAATAAAAAATTCAGAATGCAAAATGCAAAATGCAAAATTTTCTACTTTTCCACCTTTTCATCCGAAAATTGGGGGGATTTCTCATAGGAGATGCACCTGCGATGCTTGATAAGAGGCGGAGCAGAGCTCCTTTATGGGAGATACCGACAAGTCGGCTTGATAGGAATTGTGTCCTGGCTTATCTTGTCAAGTAGTCGCAAGACTACGCCTCCTATCAAGCAATTCTTTGAATTGCACCTCCTATCAAGGGCGCAGCACGACTCTTATATGCTAAACAAATAGCGGCTTGGATTTCCCAAGCCGCTGTTGTTTAGTTACTCTTTTTTAGTCAATCATTGTAATGCCACCCATATAAGGCACAAGCACCTCCGGAACCTTAATACCCTCAGGTGTCTGGTTGTTCTCCAACAACGCTGCTACGATACGAGGCAATGCCAACGACGAGCCGTTGAGCGTGTGAGCCAACTTGGTCTTCTTGTTCGAGTCCTTGTAGCGGAGCTTCAAGCGGTTAGCCTGGAACGACTCGAAGTTCGACACCGACGAAACCTCCAACCAACGCTTCTGCGCCTCCGAATAGACCTCGAAGTCGTAGGTGAGAGCCGAAGTGAAGGACATATCGCCACCACAAAGGCGCAAGATACGATATGGCAGGCCGAGCGACTTAACCAAGCCCTCAACATGGGCTACCATACCATCGAGAGCCTCGTAAGAGTTCTCTGGCAATGCCAACTGCACGATCTCGACCTTGTCGAATTGGTGCAAGCGGTTCAAACCACGAACATCCTTACCATACGAGCCAGCCTCACGACGGAAACAAGGGGTGTAGGCGGTCATCTTCACAGGGAACTCCTTCTCGTCGAGGATTACATCACGGAAGATGTTTGTTACAGGTACCTCTGCTGTTGGCACGAGGTAGAAGTTATCAACCGTAGCGTGGTACATCTGTCCCTCCTTATCTGGCAACTGACCTGTACCGAAGCCCGAAGCCTCATTTACCATTACAGGTGGCTCAACCTCCTGATAACCTGCGGCTGTGTTGTAGTCGAGGAAGTAGTTGATGAGGGCACGCTGCAAGCGAGCACCCTTACCCTTATATACAGGGAAACCTGCACCTGTCAACTTAACACCGAGGTCGAAGTCGATGATGTCGTACTTCTTCGCCAACTCCCAGTGTGGAAGTGGATTCTCAGGCAACTCCGAGTAGTTCTCGTCAATCTTCACAACGAGGTTATCCTCGGCGGTCTTACCCTCGGGAACGATGTCGGCAGGGAAGTTAGGGAGCAATACGATCTGCGCCTGCAACTCTGCCGAAGCCTCCTCGTGCTTTGCCGAGAGCTCAGCCGACTTCGCCTTCAAAGCCGCAACCTGCTGCTTGCGCTCCTCGGCCTCCTCACGCTTTCCTTGTCCCATAAGCATACCAATCTCCTTGGCAGCCTTGTTCTGCTCGGCAAGGCAGTTATCCAACTCTACCTGCAAGGCCTTACGAGCATCGTCCAACTCCTCAATCTTTGCGATAATAGGGGCAGCATCCACACCCTTCTTGGCAAGCTTCTTAATTGCCAACTCCTTATCGCCACGCAATTGTTGTAATGTAAGCATATACTATATCCGTTTTTAATAATTTCTGCGAAACACTATTTCAATCTGCAAATTTACAAAAAAAGTATTAAAGTGTACCTATTTTATATAAGTTTATTAGCCACAAGCAAAAACTGCCCCGAAATAGGAGCAGTTTTTGCTTATTTGTTTGGCCCAACGAACTACTCGGTAGGTGGAGCCGGATAGTAGCTGGTGCCATTATTACCAAAGATGCCGAGGCTGACATTCTTGCTGTTGCCGCCGCACCACGACATATTATTGCCGCTACCGACAGCCTCGGTAAGGGTTGTTGTCTGGCCGTCAAGAGCATTGAAGTTAAGCGTTCCGGCGCAGTGGCTGACGTGGATATTTATAATCACAGAGACATCAACACCTGTATAGTATGCACAGCCCACAACCTCACAATACTTACCCGAGGCGTAGTTGTGATTAAATTCGTTCGTGCTCTCTGCCGCTACGCCATTATAGCTATTGCCCGATACGGTGTAGTTGCTGATTGTTGTGGTGTATTCGCCCGTACCGTTCTTCTGCTGAGTTTCGGTGCGCTGCGAACGGATATCGCCGATAAACTGATTTATGTGGCGACCTGCAATGGTTGTGGTAGCGTTACCTCTGATTGATACGCCCGACTTATAGGTGTTCGCCGTCCACTTCGACTCATCCCAAACATTGGCAATCACATCCTTATCCTCCTGTCCTGTACAATTGATTTGGGTATTTGTTACCGAGCAGTTACTAATAGTTGCACTCTTTGCACTCACAAAACCAATTAAACCACCACACTCACCGGCTGTATACCACCACTGCACTCCGTCGATTACCATTCCCGACGAAGTCCCCTCAATCTTGTAGTAGTTTACAACCTTCGGATCGTAGTTCTCGACAATGGTATTATCCACCGAACAACCATCTATGGTTATAGCGCCTGTGCCCGAATTGGTCATATTGCCTATCAAACCTCCGACTTTGCAGACTCCTCTCACTTTGCTATCCTTGACGTGGATATTTGAGACCGTATATGGCTCGTTCGACTTCAAAACTCTCGAAACCAACACTCCTGCATAGGCGTTACCTGCTCCACCATCGTCGGTGTCGCCATAGGCGAGCGGTGCAATACTCTTGTCGTGCTTACAGCTGATATCTGCGCCCACAAATGTGAGATTTTTGTGAGTTGTAGGCTTAGACGAGGTGCAGACGATGAAGCCTGCGCCATAGTTCTTCGACGCATCGTGAGTGATATCCACCTTGAAATTATGGAGAGAGTGGCCTCCTCCATCGAGATAGTCTACCCGCTTGAACGGTTTGAGGGCGTATCCTCCCATATCGATATCGGCCATAAAGATAAGCTGTTTGCTCTCGTCGAAACTCTGGCCCTGCACCTTCGCCAAATCGTATGGCGAATAGATGAGGTAGCGGGTTACGCCTCCCTCCGCCTCGGTAAGGGTTGTGGTGGAGCGCACTCCGTCCCAAGCAGCCACAAATCGAGCATCGTCGAAATAGACTTCACCTCGGCCGTAGCGCTCACCTCCGAGCAAACAATCTGTTGCCGAGGTTAAGATTGCCTTGCTGAATGCAGCTTTGTGCTCCTCGCAATAGTCAAGTCGCACCGTCTCCGCATATTTCTTACCCTTGTCGGTCAATGGAACAAGTGTAGCATCTACACCATTGCAATTTACGAAACAGAGCTTTTCATCGCCCGTATATCCGCCAAGCTGACCCACCATCTTGCCGTAAAAGTTGTTCATATTCTCCATATAGGCCTTTACGGTGGCCGAGGTAGTGCAATTGGTGAATGTGGTGGTGCTGGAGGTCTCGCCCTCTCTATCTTTTGCTATGTAACCTACCAAGCCTCCTGCCAAACCCGAATATCCCGACTCGAATGCAGTCTCAACAACTCCGCCATTTGCGTTCACGTCGTTGATATCGAACACTCCCTCGCACAACACACCTGCCACCAAACCGATTTTGCACGGAGCTACAACCGAGCAGTTGTTAAATGTAACATTACTCACAGTCAGCCCCTTCGATGCTGAGCCCACCAAGATAGCCGCACCTGTGTTCAATGTGGTATTCACTGCACAATTCGAGAACACGATGTCGTGAATATGGAGGTTATCGGCATTACCGAAGATAGATGAGGCCTCGTCGTTCATCGTTACACCGGTAATCGTCTTGCCGTTGCCGTCAATCTCGGTGCCGTCATTGAGGTTCATCGACGGAAGCGCATTATCGCCATACTCGCCCATATCTATATCCGAGTTGATGCATATTTTGGAGAACTTCTTACCGTTCAGAGTTTGGCCATAGTAGCACAACCAGCGGAACTCCTCGGCGGAGTTAATCGCAAGGCAATCGCCCTCAACAACCGCAGGAGGTGTTGTACCCGCCACGAATTTGCCGTTGCCGCCATCGTGCGTACAACCTATGATAACCAACGAGAGTAGAAGTGTTAAAAAGTAGAGGTTTTTCATCTTATTTTTAAATTATATGGTGCAAAGTTATGCAAATAAGTGAAAATTTAGCAAATTAGGAGTGGAAATATTCCCCATTTCGTCCCATTCTTCGCCCCTTTTTTATCGAAACTATCCACTTTGGGCGTATAGATAGTTCCGATTTTTTACTATCTTTGCAACTGTTATGACAAAGATTGAACTTCTTGCTCCGGCAAAAGACTACGACACAGCGGTTGATGCTATCGACTGCGGTGCCGATGCTGTATATATCGGTGCAGGAAAGTTTGGTGCTCGCCACTCGGCAACCAATGCCGTGGAGGATATTGCACGAGTTGCGGAGTATGCTCATCGCTATGGCGTGAAGGTCTATGCAACGCTCAACACTCTGCTCTTCGACCACGAGTTGGAGGAGGCTCGTGAACAGGCTCTCGCCTTGATTAAGGCGGGTGTCGATGCGCTTATTGTGCAGGATATGGCGTATTGGAAGATGAATCTGCCGATAGCACTGCACGCCTCAACGCAGACCAACTGCGCCTCACCCGAGAGGGTAAAATTCTTCGAGGAGATGGGCTTTGCAAGGGCGATTTTGGAGCGGTCGTTATCGAAAAACGATATTGCCGAGATTCGCAAGGCGACAAATATCGAGTTGGAAGCCTTTGTTCACGGAGCGATTTGCGTGTCGCAGAGTGGTCGTTGTTTCTTCTCTCGCTCGACATCGGAGCGCAGTGGCAATCGTGGCGAGTGCAGCCAGCCGTGCCGCTTGGAGTACGACCTCTGCAACGACAAGGGTGAAACAATCATCAAAAGCAAGCACCTTCTTTCGGTGCGTGACCTCGACCTCTCGGCTCGATTGGGCGAGATGATTGACTTGGGTATCTGCTCGTTCAAAATCGAGGGCAGATTGAAAGACCGCACCTATGTCCGCAATATAGTAAGCCTCTACCGCCAACTCCTCGACCGAGAGATTGCCAAGCGCAACGATGTCGAGCGCAGTTCGGTGGGGCGCAGTGTGGTGGAGTTCGAGCCTAACGCCTCACGCACCTTTACCCGTGGTGCAGGCGAATACTTCTTCGATGGCAAGTGTCGTGGTGTAGCATCGTTCGATACCCCGAAGGCTATGGGCGAGCGAATTGGCAAAGTTGCGAGAGCAGACCGCCGAGGCATCGTTCTCGACCGCAAGCACGACCTTACGACGGGCGATGGCGTATGTTTTATCTCGAATGGCTCGTTGGTCGGCACAAATGTCGTAGGCATAGAGGGAGAGCGCATTCAACTCAACCGCTACGATGGCGTGGCTGTGGGTGTAGAGCTCTTCCGCAACTACAACCGATTGTTCTCGCAAGCGGTGGAGCGCAGCCGAGTGAAGCGCACGATTGCGGTAGATTTGAATTTGAAGTTCGAGCAAGATAAAATAACCCTTACTGCGACCGACGAAACGGGTTGCGAGGGCTCGGCTATGGTGGAGCACGCATTCGAGGCGGTGCGAGATGCGGCAAAGGGCGAGGAGGCTCTGCGCCGACAACTCTCCCGTTCGGGCGATACGATGTTCGAGGTGCGTGATATCGCAATCGAAAACCTCGGCTTTGTGCCTATGTCGGTGGTAGGAGAGTTGCGCCGTGAAGCGCTTAATAACCTCGAAATCAGCCGTTTGACAGACTATGAATTCGAGTTGCACTTGGCTTCGTTTATCGACTCGACAAATCGTTGGGAGCGCAAGGCGCAATATCCGTCGAAGTTGCTCACTCCGCAAGATAATGTAACAAACCACCTTGCGAGGGAGTTCTACGCCGAGTGTGGCGTGGAGGAGATTGCCGAGGGTTTGGATTGCCGACCTTCGACTGCCGGCGAGCAGGTCATAATCTCGGACTACTGCATCCGCCGAGAGATTGGCGAGTGCTTATTGGAGCGACCACGCTTGCGAGGCGACCTCTACCTGGTGCGAGGTACGAAGAAGTATCGTTTGTGCTTCGACTGCAAGAAGTGCCAGATGAAAGTGATAGATTAGACGAGAGACGAGAGTTTTTCGTCTTTTCTTTTTGGGCTTTTAGCCATTGGCTTTTTACATACCCCCCTCCGCTACGCTCGTCCCCCTAACTTAGGGGGACAATACCTTATCTATTCCTCCCCTAACTTAGGGGAGGTGGCAAAGCCAGAGGGGGATTTAGTTTTTGGGGCTTTTAGTGAGCTTAGAGGAATTAGGGAGTTTAGCGAGTTTAGAAAAACCCTATCACCCCTATTCCCCCTATTATCCCTATCACCCCTAAAAAGCTAACGGCTAAAAGCCAATAAAAAGGTATTTACTTTACCACCCAATCAACAACTCCCAACTTATTTATACTCCTAATTGCGGCGGCGACAATGGATAGAGGTGAAAGATAGAAATTCTCTTGCCTATATATATCAACTCTTTCGACACCTCGGCTTGGTTGTTCTACCTCTAATGCTATTGTGGGAGGAGTTGCAGAAAAGTTGTAAATAGCAGATATTAGCTTGCCGCCATTTACGATTAGGGGTGCTGTTTCGCCTTTGGAATTTAGAAATAGATAGTGTCGGCACGATGCATCGGTATGGCATTTGGCGAAGAATAGAATATGCTCAGAACGATGGTGCAACATCTCAAAGGTTGGCTTCATCTCTGTTGCTCCATTTGTATATACAGCATAGAACATCGTAGCCTAAATTTTCATCTCCACCAACACCCAATGGGGAAACATAAAAAAGAAAGCGTGGTGCTGAAAACTTATTTTAACGATGGGGTTCTGGAAAACCTCTGGAATAAAACAAGCAACAATCCCACGCCATACCGAGTGGTATGACACAAGAAGTCTGCCTATTCTCTCCCAACTAAAATTTTCCAGATTTCATCGTGAGAATAAACTTACACTTTCTGCGTAATTATGTCTGCAATCCGACGACTGCACCACAAATTTAGAAATAATTTTCGAGAGTTGCAAAAATAAACAATCCGTCATTGCGAAGGAGTGAAACGACTGTGGCAATCTCCCACAGTTAATTTAATATAATGGAGATTCCCACGCTCATTACATTCGCTCGGAATGACGATCTATTATTTTTTGAAATTTCTCTCGTCTCTCGTCTCTCGTCTCTCGTCTTTTTATTATCTTTGCAAAAGAAAAAGCTAATGGCTAATGGCCAATAGCTAAAAGCCAAAAAAGGTATGAACTTAACACCAAACTTTAAGGATTACGAGTTGATTGACTCGGGCGAGGGCGAGAAGTTGGAGCGATTTGGTCGCTATACCCTGCGCCGACCTGAGCCACAGGCGGTATGGCGCAAGTCGCTCGACGAAAAGGAGTGGCAACGCCTGGCAGATGCCTCATTCCTCCGCACCGACCGTAGCGAGGAGCGTGGCGAGTGGCGCAACAAGCCGCAGATGAAGGATCGCTGGAATATCCGCTACGACTATAAGGATATGCACCTTACGATGCGCCTGGCTTGCACCGCATTCAAGCATATCGGCATATTCCCCGAGCAGGCGGCAAATTGGAACTTTATCTACGACACTTGCCGTGCGAAGTTGGAGCGCAAGGGGGCAAAACCAAAGGTTTTGAACTTGTTTGCCTACACGGGTGGTGCAACTCTCGCAGCAGCGGCTTCGGGCGCAGAGGTTACCCATGTCGACTCCGTAAAGCAGGTGGTGACTTGGTCACGAGAGAATATGGAGTCGAGCAACCTCGAAGGCATTCGTTGGATAGTGGAGGATGCGCTGAAATTTGTTCAGCGTGAGGTGCGCCGTGGCAACCGCTACGACGGTATTATCCTCGACCCTCCGGCATACGGCCGTGGTGCAAATGGCGAGAAGTGGGTGTTGGAGCAGAATATTGCCGAGATGTTGGAGGCGTGTTCGGAGTTGCTTGCCGAGGATGGCTTCTTGGTGCTGAATTTGTACTCTATGGGACTCTCCTCGACCATTGCGAGAACGCTTGTGCATCAGATGTTTGGCGCACCTGCAAAGGAGGAGTTTGGCGAGTTATACTTCACCGATAGAGCCGATAAGGAGTTGCCATTCGGCACATACTACCGAATGAAGCGATAAGAGATTTCAAGTAATACAGCTACGAGCCTACGGCTCACGCAATGACGATATATTATTAAAAAAGCCAATGGCTAATGGCTAATGGCGAAAAGCTAATTTAAGATGAAAGAGAGAAAGACAAAGCGAACAAACAAGAAGAGTAAGAAGATTGGATTTAGTGACCGTGCGGGCTTTATCGTGAATGCATTTCGAGAGATGCCCGAGAAGCGGTTCACACTCAAATATTTGGCTGCCGCATCGGGTGGTGCGGACAAGGAGGGGCGCAACCTCACAAAACATATCCTCGATACCCTGCTCGAACAGGGCTACATCGAGGCAGAGGGCAAGGGCAAATATCACCTCAGCCGTAGCAAGATGCCTCACTACGAAGGCGTTGTTGATATGGCCGCTTCGGGTGCGATGTATGTGCAGTGCGAGGGGCTGGATAGCGATGTCTTTGTTCATCAGCGCAATACCCGCAACGCTCTGAATGGCGATAGGGTGGAGGTTATCATAACCCACACCTCACGCAACGGAGCCAAGGAGGGCGAGATTTCGAAGGTGTTGGAGCGTTCGCCTCGTTGCTATGCAGGTCGTGTGGAGATTGCATCAAAAACTATGGCGATTGTAGTTCCCGACTCTCGCAAAATGCCCGTTGATATTGCCATTTCACTCAAAAAATACCCCGACCTCAAACAAGACGACAAGGTGGCGGTGCGCATAGTCGATTGGCGAGATGGCGACCGCTTGCCACAGGGCGAATTGGTCGATATCTTGGGTGCTGCGGGCGATAACGATGCCGAGATGCACGCCATTTTGCTCGAATACAACTTGCCTTACAAGTTCGAGGAGCAGGTCGAGCGAGCTGCAAATGCCATTGACGGTCGCATCACCGAGCGAGATATTGCCGAGCGTAGGGATATGCGAGCGGTGCCAACCCTCACGATTGACCCGGCAGATGCAAAGGACTTCGACGATGCTCTCTCGATACAAAAGATTGGCGAGGGTAAGTGGGAGGTCGGAGTTCATATTGCCGATGTTACGCACTATGTGCGTCCCGACTCAACTATTGATGACGAGGCGATAGAGCGAGGTACTTCGGTCTATCTGGTCGATAGAACAATTCCGATGTTACCCGAGAGGTTGTGCAACGACCTCTGTTCGTTGCGCCCACACGAGGATAAGCTCGCCTTTTCTGCCATTTTCCACATCGACGAGAAGGGAAAAATCTCGCAAGAGTGGTTCGGTCGCACCGTTATTCACTCCGACCGTCGCTTCGCCTACGAGGAGGCTCAAAAAGTTATCGAGACGGGCGAAGGCGATATGAAGGAGGAGATTTTGACTATGCACGACCTTGCACAGACCCTCCGCAAGGAGCGTTTCCGCAAGGGTGCGATTGCCTTCTCTCGCCGTGAGGCGAAGTTCCACCTCGACGAGAAGGGCAAGCCTACGGGGGTATATTTCAAGGTGCAGAAGGAGGCAAATCAACTTATCGAGGAGTTTATGCTCCTGGCAAATCGCCGTGTGGCGGAGTTCTGCGCAAAGGCGCACGGCAAGGAGCGCACGATGATTTTCCGTGTTCACGATGTGCCAAACAGCGACAAGTTCGAGCGTTTCCGCTCGTTTATCTTGCGCTTCGGTCATATCTTCAAGTCGCCAATCGACAAGGGCAATGCCGCAGCAAAGGAGTTGAACAAGTTGCTCGCCACAATCAAGGGCAAGCCCGAGGAGAATGTCGTTTCGACACTCGCCATCCGTTCGATGGCAAAGGCGGTATATACCACCGACAACATCGGTCACTACGGCTTGGCGTTCCCATACTATACCCACTTTACATCGCCAATTCGACGCTATCCCGATATGATGGTGCATCGTCTGTTGCAGCGCTACCTCGACGGCAAGCGTTCGGCAGATAAGGATATGCACGAGTCGTTGTGCGTGCGTTGCTCGGAGCGAGAGGTTATCGCTGCCGATGCGGAGCGTGCTTCGATAAAGTACAAAATGGTGGAGTTTATGGCGGATAAGATTGGCGAGGAGTTCGACGGTCATATCTCGGGTATGAGCGAGTGGGGTATCTTCGTGGAGTTGGAGGATTCGATTGTCGAGGGTATGATACTTATGCGTGATATCCCTGGCGACTACTACCAATTCGACGAGGAGCGCTACGAGGTCTTCGGCCACGCCACGGGCAAGGTCTTCACCATTGGCGACAAGGTGCGTATCCGTGTCAGGAGTGCCGACCTACGCCGAAGATTGCTCGATTTTGAATATGTGAATTCAAAATCAAATTGACAATTGATAGTTGATAATTGAGAATTATAGGTAAAAGCGATGCAAAACATCGCTTTTATTTTTTTATTTGTATATCAGATGTAAATTTTAATATAAAATACCACAAATTGTCAATTGTCAATTGTCAATTATCAATTAGATTTCTAACTTTGCAATATGGAACTGCACTATATTTACGATAAGGCATTTGCCGGGGAGAGGATTTCGGCAGAGGAGGCTCTGCGCTTATGGCGTGAGGCTCCGTTGCACGAGTTGGCGGAGCAGGCCGACCGCTTGCGAGCCGAGAAGGTTGCCGACCCGACAGTTGTGACTTGGCAAATCGACCGCAACATCAACACCACGAATGTCTGCGTGTCGGGGTGTCGCTTCTGCAACTTCCACTGCAAACCTCACCAAGTCGAGAAGCACTTTATAACCCCAATCGAGGAGTATATCCGCAAGACCGAGGAGATGTTCGCCCTCGGTGGCGACCAACTTCTCTTGCAGGGCGGTATGCACCCGAAACTCGGCATAGAGTACTACGAGGAGCTGTTCTGCGCCCTCAAAGAGCACTTCCCAACGCTTCGCCTGAACGCCCTCGGAGCACCCGAGGTGGCACATATCGCAAAGATTAGCAACATATCTACGCAAGAGGTCTTGGAGCGACTCCGCAATGCCGGTTTATCGTCATTGCCAGGTGCCGGAGCCGAGATTTTGGTGGAGCGAGTGCGCAAGATTATCTCACCCGCAAAGCCGAGTGCCGAGGAGTGGCTGCGAGTGATGCACGAGGCGCACGAGATGAATATCCCGACCACCGCAACGATGATGTATGGTCATATCGAAACAATAGAGGAGCGTATCGAACACCTTGTTCGTCTGCGTGACTTGCAGGCGGAGTGTCCCGAAGGCAACTACGGCTTTACCGCCTTTATTCCGTGGATATTCCGCTCGGAGGGTACGCAACTCGAACAGATGGGCTACTCAACCCACTTCTCGCCAACGGAGTATCTGCGCCTGATTGCGGTGGCACGACTTGTGCTGAACAATATCCGCAATATTCAGGCGTCGTGGCTTACCGTAGGCAAGCAGACGGCACAGATAGCACTCCACGGCGGAGCGAACGATATGGGCTCGATTATGATTGAGGAGAATGTGGTGTCGTCGGCAGGCGCACACAACCGCTTCGACCGAGAGGGCATACAGCAAGCCATTTGTGAGGCGGGCTTTACGCCACGACTGAGAAATCAACTTTATGAGTACAGAGAATAAAAAAACGAGCAGATGCTCGTTTTTTTTGCTATTAGCCATTAGCCATTAGCTTTTACTCTATTAGACCGTCTGGCAAGACAAATTTGATAGTCTGCTTTTCGAAGTCGATTGCGGCGATAAACTCCTCGACCGCAGGGATAAGGTGGCGTTTGCCTTTGAGCTCAATCTCGAAGAGTGGGTTGAACTCGTTATCGTAGTAGTCGACAATCTCGCCCTTCGAGCGGCCAATGCGCACCTCGAAGCCGATCAAATCATCGAAATAGAACTCGTCGCTATCCTCCTCCTCGACTTCGAGCATAAGTTCGTGGTCGAGAATCATCTCGGCACGCTTCTCGGTGTCGATGTCGGCAAATGCTACGACCGCACTGCGCTGACCACGACGAGCGAATGAATCACAAAAAAGAGGAACTACCAACTCCTCCACTTTCGTGAAGAAGGGTTGTTCCTCCCAATTGAAGTTGTCGGGCAGGGTGTCGTAGAGGTTGATTACTACCTCTCCCTTTACTCCGAAGAGCTTGGTTATGCGCCCTACCGTCAACATCTTTTGACCTACTCCTCAGCAGGTGTCTCGGTTGCCTCCTCAGCAGGAGCCTCCTCTGCCTCAGCAGCTGCGGCAGCAGCCTCAGCCTCAGCAGCAGCCTTGCGCTCTGCGATAGCAGCAGCACGAGCCTCCTTGATTGCAGCCTCAGCAGTAAGGCGAGCCTTCTTGTCAGCCGACTTCTCAGCCTCCAACTTGTTAACCTTAGCGGTTACCTTGCCCTCCTTCTCACCAAGCCACTTGTTGAACTTAGCCTCAGCATCGCTCTCAGAGAAAGCGCCCTTAGCTACGCCACCGAGCAGGTGTTTCTTGTACAATACGCCCTTGTACGAAAGAATCGCACGAGCAGTATCAGTAGGTTGTGCGCCCTTCATTAACCAACCCAAAGCTTGCTCGAAGTTGAGGTCGATTGTAGCAGGATTCGTGTTTGGGTTGTAAGTACCCAACTTCTCGATGAACTTACCATCACGTGGCGCTCTGCTATCTGCAACAACAATGTGATAGAAAGCATAACCCTTCTTACCATGTCGTGCCAAACGAATTTTAACAGCCATAATGCTTGTAAAATTTTAATTGTTAATAAATGGTTTTCACTAACCCACAATAGGTTAATCGGCTGCAAAGGTACGAATAAAATTCAAAATGCAAAATTCAAAATGCAAAATTAAACTTAAAAATTAAAAATTATCGGAATTATATAGTTTAGTGTTGTCAAAAACATAAAGGAATACCCCTCTGGCTTTCAGCCACCTCCCCTAACTTAGGGGAGGAATATAAAATAAAGTATTGTCCCCCTAAATTAGGGGGACGAGCGTAGCGGAGGGGGTATGTAAAAAACTACAACACTAAACTGTATAATTCCGAAAATTATTTACCTCTGCCATAGTCTATTCCGCTTGTCGCTTATATATCTTGCGAACATTTTTCTCGTTTACAGTATCATAATAGTCGAACACAAGGTATTCACCATTAAAACCTGACACCGTCATTCGGGAGTTCCAATCGCCACTAAACACGAGTTGATTGCTCTCTATATCGTAGTGCCAATCGAAAACCAACGGAGTCTCATCTTCGTCTGGGAAATAGTGCCAAGGAGCTCTTGAACCTTTACCGTCAGCCGTAAAGGTGTATGTTGTACCACGCCAACCAACACAATCACTGTTGTATTCGCCTACCACCAAGCACCATTCAGTGATTTTTCCCCAATTGTCGTCATAACGAACATCGGTATCAAGCTTCCACACGCCAGGCAACTCTTGCGCAAAGGTCGTAGCATCGAAATTTTGGCATTGAGCCACGATATTTTCAACCGCTTGTTCGTGCTTACTCTTTTGCTGCCCATCATTTGGGCTCTCGCAGGCAACCGCCACTACCATTGCTATCAACGCAATCAATACTTTTGTCTTCATAGCCAATAATTTTATTAAGATGTTTGCACTACAAATTTATAAAAAATCGGCTATTTGGTTTTTGAGAATTGATATTTTTTTGATTTTTCGATAGTTTTACGATTAAAAGGCGGTATATTTGCGGTAAGAAATGAGAGCGTTTATGGCTTGGAGCGAAATTTTACCACTTTTGTTGATTCCCTTCGCAGGTACTGTGATTGGTGCTGCGACGGTGCTGTTTGTTGGAGAAAAATCGGCCGACAAAGTGCGTCGTGCCCTGCTCGGCTTCGCCTCGGGCGTGATGGTGGCGGCATCGGTATGGTCGTTGCTCATCCCTGCGATGAACGAGTCGGCAGAGATGGGGCGATTTGCTTGGGTGCCGGCAACCGTAGGTCTCCTGCTCGGTGTTCTCTTTATGCTTGCGCTCGACACCTTTACTCCGCACCTTCACCCAGATAGTGATAAACCCGAAGGCCCTCAATCGAAGTTGGGTCGCTCGTCGATGCTCGTCTTGGCGGTTACGCTCCACAACATCCCCGAGGGTATGGCAGTGGGCGTTGTGGCGGCAGGCGTACTGACGGGCGAGGTGGGTATGACCTTTGCCGGAGCATTGGCTCTCGCCATAGGTCTTGCCATTCAAAATATCCCCGAGGGGGCAATTATCTCGCTTCCGCTACGCTCCTCGGGCAACTCACGCAGTCGTGCCTTTGGCTATGGCGCATTGTCGGGCTTGGTAGAGCCAATATCCGCTGTCCTCACCATTCTCTGCATAGAGTATCTCTCGGGCGTATTCCCATATATGCTCGCCTTTGCCGCAGGTGCGATGATATATGTTGTGGTTGAGGAACTTATCCCCGAATCGCACGACGGTCATCACTCCAACACTCCGACCATCGCCTTTGCCATAGGCTTTGCTCTGATGATGGTGCTCGATGTGGCTTTGGGGCAATAGGTATAAATACCTATTTTTTCTCTCACACTCTCCTTTTTTGTATAACATGGGGCTTTTTTGGTTATATTTGTCGCTGTAAAAAGAGAAAATAGACCCAAATTATAACTCTATGTTATTGACAATCTTCAACTATGTATGGCTCATAGCTATGTTCTGCGTAGTTCCGGCAGGCGTGCTATGGTTGTGCCGTAAGTATCCGATTTGCGACAAAATCGGTCCTGTGATGCTTCTCTACGCTATCGGACTCGTGATTGCGAATATCCCGATGCCGGCAGAGATTAAGACCTTGCAGGGAATTATCCCAACAATTATGATTCCGTTGGCTATTCCGATGATGCTCTTCGGTTGCACCTTCAAGACCAGCGAACTCTCGCTCCAAGTCAGATTGGTAGCGAGTGGTGTTATCTCGGTATGTTTGGCAGTCGTAGGTGGCTATCTGCTCTTTGGCGAAGACATACATCAGGGCGCAGAGATTGGAGGTATGTTGGCAGGAAAGTGCACGGGAGGTACGCTCAATGCTGCGGCAATCAAGGAGGGCTTGCGCATTAGCGACAGCACCTATATCTTGCTCACCACCTACGATATCGTAATCTGTTTCTTCTACTTCGTATTCCTCTTGGCAGGCGGTATTCGTCTGTTCCGTTGGCTCTATGGCGAGAAGACTCGACTCGATATCTCGGAGGAGGATGCCGAGGCTATCAAGGAGGAGATGAAGGCGGTGAAGGCCAACCCATACAAGGGTTTGTGGTCGAAGGCGGGATTTAAGCAGATTTTCAAAGTTCTTGCTACAACGATTGTTGTGGTTATTGTTGCTGCGGGTATGTCCTACCTTATTGGTTGGATCTTCGATGCCGACCTTGCGAACTTTATGAACGAGAAGAAGGGTGGTTGGTTTATGGCTCCATTTATCCTTATGCTTACCACTATCGGTATCGGTCTTTCGTTCTGCAAGCCTATCCAGAAGTTCGACAAGAGCTACGACCTGGGAATGTACCTTATATATATATTCTCTATGGCGATAGCCTCGATGGCAGACCTCTCGAACTTGCAGATTATGGAGAACTTGAATATGATTGCATTCCTCACATTCGCAATCTTCGTTTCGTTGTTCATCCACGCCATCATCTGCCGCTTCTTCAAGGTTAATGCCGACTCTATGGTAATCTCGTCGGTGGCATTTATCAACTCGCCACCATTTGTGCCGATGATTGCCAACGCAATGAAGAATCGTGCCGCCCTCGTTACGGGTATCACAGCCGGACTTATGGGCTATGCCGTAGGTAACTACCTCGGTATCTTGATGGCCAAATTATTACATTTACTCTAATTTAATACGACACTATTATGCGTAAAATTTTTGCTTTGGCAGTTAGTGCCATATTGCTTGTTTCGACAACCGCCTCGGCAGAGCCGAAGATAGACGAAAGACGAGAGACGAAAGACGAGAGACAAGAGACGAAAGACGAAAGAAAAAGTACAACCGAAGCAGCCGACACAAAGAAGCAGATTGTGAAGAAGGGTTGGAACTTTGCTCCATTCCCATCTATCGGCTACAATAGCGACACAGGTTTTCAGATTGGTGCTTTGTGCGAGATCTTCGACTATGGCGACGGCTCGACCTATCCGGGCTACCGCCACAAGTTCAATGTCGATTTGTCGTGGACAACAAAAAATCAGGTTAAGTTACACTTCTTCTACGACTCGAAATACCTTATCCCTAAGGTGCGTCTTACGGCGGCTGTGACCTATCTGAACTCGCAGATGTATCCGTTTATGGGCTTCAATGGCAGCGCTTCGCCCTACTACGACTTCCTCGCAAGTGGCAAGAAGCAGGACTATGGCGTTGCGATGTATAATGTAAAGCGCAATATGATGCGTGTTATGGCGGACTTCCAGGGTAATATCACCTCGCCAAAGTTCCGCTGGGCAGCAGGTATTTCGTATTGGTGGTACGATGTGCAGGATGTATCGTTGAAGAAGTATAAGTTCGGCGAGACCGCAGCAAACTACCTCGAATCGCAGGATATCCACTCGCAGTCGCTCTGGAAGTTGTACCAGAAGGCGGGTCTTATCCACGCAAACGAGGCAGACGGTGGTCACCACATCGAGTTGAAGGCGGGTTTGGTCTACGATAGCCGTGAGCACGAGGCTGACCCTACACGAGGTATCTGGGCAGAGGTTTATGCCTACGGCTCGCCAGATATCCTCAATGGTCGTGGCAAGGATGGTTACCACTACCTCAAATTGGCTGCTCACTTCCGCCACTATGTGCCTATTTGGAAGGATAAGATTGTATTTGCCTACCACCTCGCATATCAGGGCTTGTTGGCTGGTCGTGCGCCATACTACACCTTGCAGAATATCAATACCCTCTACCTCCGCCAGATTATCTCTGACGGTTTGGGAAGTATCAACACAGTGCGTGGTGTGCCATACAACAGCGTGATTGGCGATGGTTATGCGTGGGCAAACTTCGAGATGCGATTTAAGCTCGTGTCGTTCCGCTTTATCAAGCAGAACTTCTACCTCGCAACCAACCCATTCTTCGATATGGGTGCGTGCATTCAGCCTTATCGCCTCGACGAGATGCGCTCGGTGCTTACAAATAATGAGTTATCGCAAGCAGAGAAAGACCTCATCTACACAGGTCAGAAGGAGAAGTTGCATATGAGTGCGGGTGTTGGTTTGAAGTTGGCTATGAACCGCAACTTTATCCTCTCGGCAGAGGTTGCAGTACCACTCAACACCAAGATCTACACCTCTACCGATGTAAGCAAGGGTTTCAACGGAGAGATAAAGATGAAGAACTCCTACAAGCCGGGTGTGAATATTGGTTTGAATTATATATTCTAAATCTGATAGTTGATATAGATAGAGATGGCGACCAAGAAATTGGTCGCCATCTCTGTTTTTATCTGTCTTGATAGGGTAGTCTATTGCACCTTCAACTCCATACGCTTAATCTTGCGTATCTGCCATACAAAGAGGATGAATGCCAAGAGGATAGATGCACTATCGGCAATAGGCATCGAGATCCATACGCCATAGGCTCCGAGGTGTCGAGGTAAGAGCCACAACATCGGCAAGAGGAAGAGCAACTGTCGGGTGAGCGACATAAAGATTGCCAACGGTGCCTTGCCGATATATTGGAAGAAACCACCTACAACAATCTGGAAGCCCACGAGCGGGAACATCATCAAGATGAGTCGCATACCCTGTGCCGACGCCTCGATGAGAAGGCTCTCGTCGCCACCTCGTGACGAATCGACAAAGGCACGAGCGATAATGTGCGGTATGCTCTCGCCCAAGGCAAAGCCGAGCGTGGCGATTGTCACTCCGCAACCGATAGTCATAAATACCGTCTTGCGCACTCGGGCAAAGTTCTTTGCTCCGTAGTTATAGCCCACGATAGGCTGCATACCCTGATTCAGACCCTGCACCACCATAATAAAGAGCAACGCCACACGATTGACAATGCCGTAGGCTCCGACATACAAATCGGATGCACCTTGCTCTCTCGGTACTATGTCGTGTGCGCCCAAACCACCAAATTGCAACATCGCAGTATTGACAAATGCCGCAACCATCGAGGCGCAGATGTTCATCAAAAACGGAGCAAGTCCTATCGAGAGGATATTGCCTACAATCTTCCAATCGAAGTGAAACGCCTCACGCTTGAAGCGCAGGAACGACTTCTTCGAGCAGAAGTGTGACAGAGCAAGCAGGAAGCAGACAAACTGCGAGATTACCGTAGCCGCAGCCGAGCCCTGAATGCCCCAATGGAATACGAATATAAAGAGCGGATTGAGAACGAGATTTATCGCCACCGAGGTGAGCATTATCGCCATCGACTTGCGAGGGTTGCCCGAGGCACGAATCATATCGTTCATACCGAGGTAGAGGTGCTGGGTGATGTTTCCGAGCAGGATTATGCGCATAAACTGTCGGGCATACTCCAAGGTCTCGGCCGACGCCTTACCTCCGCTGAACAGCACCAAAATCTCGTTGAGGAAGGTGAGCATAAGCACCATTATCGTGAAGCCGATAACGATGTTTAGAAGTACGGCATTGCATAAGGTCTTCTCGGCAGCTCGTTTGTTGCCCTCGCCCAGACGCAACGATATGCGGGCACCTGCGCCCACACCAACCATCGCTCCGAAGGCTGCGCCGATATTCATAATCGGCATCGTAATAGCCATACCTGCAATGGCGGCTCCTCCAACTCCGTGACCCACGAAGGCACTATCAATAAGGTGATATAGCGATGACGAAGCCATCGCTATAATCGCCGGCGTTGCGTAGTTGAATAGCAACTTGCCGATATTATCAGTACCTAACGAGAGTGTCGCTGACTTGTTCATAGCATAAAAATCGTTCTGATTGGCTCTTTTTGCACCTTACTTGCAGTGAAAATGCTCACATACGCCCAAGTATGCTCCGCTTCTCACTACTGCGTAACGCACAAAAATAGCCTAATCATCGACGATTTTGGATATTCTATAGATAAAAACTATCGTTTTCCGTTTTCCGTCTTTAGCTTTCCGTTCTTCTTGCATTTGAAGATTGGGTTCTTCTCGGTAGCAGGCTCGATGCTTGTGTCGATACCGCCACCCAAAGCACGGTAGAGGTTGATAACACCCTGAATACCCTCAAAGCGGTCCGAAACCTGCTGCAATCGTGCCGAAAGCAACGACTGCTGGGCGGTCAAAACCTCCAAGTAGGTAGCCTCCGAGTGGCTCATCAGCTGACGAGTACTATATACCGAACTCTCCAAAGTCTCGATCTGGCGAATACGCAAGTTGGTCTTGCTGCGAGCCGAACGGCACTGCGCCAATGCGGTATTCACCTCGCTACCAGCCTCCAATAACTTGTGTTCGAATTCGAGCAAAGCCTCCTTCTGCTGCGACTGTGCAATCTTGTAGTTTGCACGGTTTGCGCCAGCGTTGAAGATTGGTTGTACCAACTTACCCACGAACGAGAGTACCCAGGTTGCAGGGCTGCCCTCGAATGCGCCCTCGCCTGTGATGGTGAGCGAAGGGTAGAGCTTTGCGTGAGCGATGTTGGTGTTGTGGTATGCGATGCGGAGGTTATACTCTGCCTGCTGAACATCGGGACGACGAGAGAGCAACTGCGCAGGTACGCCTACAAACAACTCCTGCTTGAAATCTACGCCATTCAACTCGCCACGAGGGAAGTCCTGTGGAGGAACACCCAACAAGAGTGCGAGAGAGTTTTGTGCCTTAACCAAGCTGTACTCCAAATCGTGCAACGATGCATCGATTGAGCAACTGTTAGCCTCGGTACGGGATACCGAAGCCTCGTTGGTCATACCCGCCTCCTTCATAGCCTTCATTGTGCGGACATTATCCTTCCACGAAGCCGAAGTTGCACGAGAGATGCGAAGCTGTGCATCGAGCATAAGGAGTGTATAGTAGTTGTTGGCGATAGCCGATACGAGTGCAGTCTGCACGCTACGACGATAGAGGCGGTTGTACTCCAATGTCGCCTCGGCCTTGCGCTTGGCGTTGATGTTGCGTGCCAAGATATCAATCTCCCAGCTCGCCTTTACAGGCAAGGTATAGGCGAATGATTGGTTCACGCCGGCACCAATCTGCGGCTCGAAGTTGAACGACGGAATAAACGCCAACTTTGCCGACTGCAATGCCAACTCCGCCTGCGAAACACGCTCTGCTGCCAACAGCATATCGATATTGTTCTTCAAGCCCTGCTCGATATAGCCCTGCAAGTACTTGTCGGTGAAGAACTCTCGCCACGAGATATCCGCAATGGTGGTGGTATCCGCCTTCTCGATGTTGCCATAGAGATTCTTGGTCGAGATCTCCTCGGGGCGGCTATATTTCTTGTAGATGGTGCAACTTGTGAAGAGAGTTGCAATACCCAATATTAAGAGAATCTTTTTCATTACTCTTTCTCCTCGTTTGTGTTAGTATCTTTCGCTTTAATAGGTTTAATCTTCTCCTGCAACCACTGGAAGATGATGAAGAGAGCCGGCAATATGAACAAGAGTGCCAAGGTTCCGATAACCATACCTCCCACGACGCCCGAGCCGATGGTGTTGTTTCCGTTTGCACCTACACCGGTCGAGAACATCAACGGAATCATACCGATAACCATTGTCAATACGGTCATAAGGATAGGGCGGAAACGCTCCTTGGTTGCTGCGTATGTCGCCATTGCGAGCGACATACCCTGCTCACGCTTCTCGCTTGCGAACTCGGTAATCAGGATGGCGGTCTTAGACAACAAACCGATAAGCATAATCAAACCTGTTTGGAGGTAGATATTGTTCTCTACGCCCATCATTCGAGCAAAGAGGAACGAACCCATCAAGCCGAATGGAACCGAAAGGATAACCGCCAACGGAATCATATAACTCTCGTACAGACCTGCCAAGATGAGGTAGATAAGCAAGATACAGATACCGAAGATGATGGCAGTATTGTTGCTTTCGGCCTGCTCCTCACGAGCAATACCGGCGTAGTCATAACCATATCCCACAGGCAAGACCTCTTTTGCAACCTCTGCAACGGCCTTCAATGCCTCACCTGACGAACGACCCTCGGCAGCACGACCCGAAACACTGATTGCTGGGAACATATTGAATCGCTGCATACGCTCCGGAGCATAGATACGCTCGATGGTCACGAACTGACCGATTGGAGCCATCTCCTCGCCAATGCGCACGAAGATGTTGTTCAACGAGTGCTTGTCGGTACGGTAGTCAGGGTGAGCCTGAATACGCACCTGATAGAGCTTGGTAAATTTGTTGAAACGGGTAGACATTGTACCTCCGTAGTAACCGCTCAATACCTGCAATACCTCCTTTGTCGAGGTGCCTGCTCGCTTACACTTCACGGCATCCACGGTGATCTGATACTGCGGATAGTTTGGCTTAAATGCGGTATAAACCGAGCCAATCTCATCACGCTCCTTCAATCCGTTAATCAGGCCCATTGTAACATCGTACAACTCCTCGATTGTACCACCCTTGCGATCCTGCAAGTAGAGTGTAAATCCTCCCGCAGCACCGAAGCCCGGAATCATCGCAGGGGTTGAGGTTGTTACTGTACCCTCGTTGAACTTACTTGCATACTGCTTGATGCGCTCCTGTACGGCACCTACGCTGTGCTCCTTGCCCTTACGCTCATCCCAATGTTTGAGTCGGAAGTTGAAGCTACCATACGAAGGACCTGTCGCATCACCGCTACCTGCCAGCTTACTATATGCACGCACCTCCTCCATATCTTTGAGGATGTCGTTGTCGATACGGTCGAGAATCTTCTTGGTTTGCAACAACGATGTTCCCGGAGGGGTGGTAATCTTCATATTGATTGTACCCATATCCTCACGAGGCACCAAACCTGTCTTGGTTGTGGTCATAAAGTAGTAGAGCAAACCGCAAGCGGAAACCAGCAAGAGCAATGCCAACCAACGATGACGCAAGAAGAAGGTTACACCACGCAAATATCTTCTACGAACAGCCTCGAATGAGCCATCCATAGCCATACCGATGCGGCGACCGAAGGATACCTCCTTGTCGTTGCCGTGCTCATCTTTTGGTCGAAGCAATATTGCGCACAATGCCGGCGAGAGGGTCAAGGCGTTCAACGCCGAGATACCTACCGCTACCGCCATAGTAATACCGAACTGCGTGTAGAATACACCCGAGGTACCGCCCATAAACGATGTTGGGATAAATACCGCCATAAATACGAGCGTACAGGTGATAATTGCCGATGTGATACCATCCATCGCATCGATAGTCGCTTTGTATGGCGACTTGTAGCCTGCGTCGAACTTGGTATGCACCGCCTCAACCACGATAATCGCATCATCCACAACCACACCAATCGAGAGCACCAATGCAAAGAGGGTGAGGAGGTTGATACTGAAATCGAAGAGGAAGAGGAACATAAATGTTCCGACAATCGACACGAGGGTGGCAATGAGTGGAATCATTGTCGAGCGGAAGTCACGCAAGAAGAGGAACACCACGAGTGTTACCAATACGATAGCCTCCAAGAGGGTGCGCACCACATTGTAGATAGAGGCGTAGAGGAAGTCGTTGGTACTCTCCAAGATGACCATCTCCATATCGACAGGGAAGTCCTCTTTTGCCTGTTCGAGGAAGGCGTCGATAGCGTTAATAACCTCGGTTGCATTCGAGTCTGGAGTCTGATAGATTACGAACTCTGTTCCCGGACAACCATTAACCTCACATTGGTATTGGTATGATTGGTTTCCTAACTCGATAGTTGCAACATCTTTCAAACGCAACACCTCACCATTCGAAAGCGCACGAATTACGATATTCTCGAACTCGCTGATATTCTCCAAACGACCCTTGTAACGCATCGAGTATTGGAAGGTCTGGTCGGAACTCTCACCGAGCGAACCTGCTGCCGATTCGAGGTTCTGCTCACCTACGGCAGTGGCGATATCCTTTGGCACGAGTTTGTACTGCGCCATAATATCGGGCTTCAACCAGATACGCATCGAGTAGTCCGAACCACGCACCTCGACATCACCCACACCCGGAATACGGGAGATTGCAGGCACGAGGTTAATCTTGATGTAATTCACGATAAAGGTTCGGTCGTAGGAGCCATTCGGGCTGTAAATGGCCACACGCTCCAAGATACTTGTCTGACGCTTTCTTACGGTGATACCCGCCTCGACAGCCTCCGACGGAAGCTGCTTTGTTGCACGAGATACACAGTTCTGCACATTGACAGCCGCCATATCGGCACTTGTGCCGTGCTTGAAGTATACATTCACACTACCGCTACCATTGTTCGAGCAGGTCGATGACATATAGGTCATATTCTCCACTCCGTTGATAGCCTCTTCGAGTGGTACGATAACACTCTTCTGGAAGGTCTCGGCGCTTGCTCCCGGGTAGGATGCCGATACGAAAATTGTTGGCGGAGCGATGTTTGGATATCGCTCGATAGGCAACGATGCCAATCCGATAAGACCTCCGATGACGATAACGATCGAGATAACGGTCGAGAGTACCGGGCGGTCGATAAAGGTTTTAATATTCATCTTTTGAACTACTTTTCGGGGTTATTTTTTCTTCGGAGCGATAATGTCCTTAATCTTAACCTTTGCACCGTCACGCAAGATTCCGATACCCTCGACTACGATTGTATCGCCCTCCATAAGGCCTGACTCTACGATAAACTCTTTACCGTTGCTAATCTCGAATACGCCGATAATCTTAGCCTTTGCGATGCCGTTCTCAACCTTGTAAGCATAGACCTTATCCTGTACCTCGTAGGTTGCGTGCTGCGGAATAACTACGCAACCCTCCTGGCGGTGAGGCAAGATGATTGTACCCGAACCTCCCGAGATGAGCAATCGCTTCTTGTTAGGGAACTTTGCACGGATAGTTACCGAACCGGTAGTTGGGTCGATGATACCTGAGATAGCCTCGATACGGCCCTTCTCCGAGTAGATTGTACCGTCGCTGAGCTGCAACTCTACATCAGGCATATCCTGCAAAGCGTTCTCGATAGCACCATATTGGCGTTTGAGTGAGAGCACCTGACTTTCGCTCAACGAGAAGTAGACATACATCTCCGAGTTGTCCGATACGGTGGTGATAGGTGTCGACTCCGAAGGTCTTACGAAGGTACCAACACGGAATGGAAGAGTACCTACAACGCCATCCACAGGACTCTTGATGAGAGTGTAGGCGAGGTTGTTGCTTGCGGTGAGCTCGTCAGCCTTTGCCTGAGCAAGCTCTGCCTTCGAAGCTGCAAGGTTTGTGCGAGCCATACGAAGATCGAACTCCGATACGATATCCTGCTCGAAGAGTACCTCTTTTGCTGCGGCAGAGAGCTGCGATGCCTCGACCAATGCCTGCTTTACCTCGACTTTTGCCTCTGCGGTTGCGAGAGCGGCCAAGTATTGAGCCTGGTCGATAACGAAAAGGGTCTGTCCCTGCTTAACAATCGAACCCTCCTTTACCTTGATGTCGGTGATGTATCCCTCGACTTTTGTACGGATATCGACATCCTGTTTACCTCGGATAGTTGCCGAGTAGGTTGAACTGAGTTTGCGAGATGCAGTTTCGAGAATCATCGCATTGTACTCACGAGTCTGTTTGGTCTTGGTAGTCTCCTCCTTGCAACCTACGAAGAGGCTCGAAAGAGCGACACATACCATCAAGCTGAATAGTAGTTTTTTTGTCATTTTGTATGTTTTTTTTAATTTTGAATTATCGTTTGTGGTTAAAATCACGCAAAAGTACGAAAAAAAATGCATAAAACAAAGAGGAGCAATTATAAATAATTGCCCCTTCTCGAACTATGAATGTTTCGTTTTTATGCTATTTCAACTCCTCGTAGAGCATCGCTATGGCGTATGCTGTTGCTCTCGAAATGATTTGTGAGCGGTCTGTGCCGCAGTTTTTAAGCACTGCATAACATCTGTTAGGCGTGGCCACGCCTATCCATACTGTGCCCACCGGCTTCTCCTTGCTACCGCCTGTCGGACCGGCTATGCCGGTGGTTGAAATGGCAAAATCTGCCCCCGAAATGGCTCTTGCACCCTGCGCCATTGCTTTGGCTACCTGCTCCGATACAGCTCCAAAATGCGTAATATCGGACATTTCAACACCCAAAACCTTATTTTTTGACTCGTTGCTGTACGACATCACTCCGCAGAGAAAATATGCCGAAGCCCCAGCTTGCGCAGTGAATTTTGATGCAATTGCTCCGCCTGTGCAACTCTCGGCAGTGGCGAGGGACAAGCCTTTGTTTATTAGGATGTTATGCACTAACTCTTCGACCGAAGCCTCCTCGAAACCTGCGATATTGTCGGGGATTATCGAGCGCAACTCCTCGAACAAGTTGTCAATTTCGTGGCGCACCTCCTTGCCCTCGACCTCGTATGCCGAAAGGCGCAGTCGCACCACATTTGGAGCAGGGAGATAGGCGAGTCGGATATAGTCGGGTAGAGCCTCTTCCCACTTGGCGATGCGCTCCGCCAAAATCGACTCGGCAATGCCGAAGGTTATCATCGTGCGATGGACAATCTCACGCAACTCGAAACGAGCCTTCAAGCGTGGCATAACCTCCTCATCTATGAGGTGTTGCATCTCGAATGGAACGCCAGGAAGCGACACCACTACACGCCCATTCTGCTCAAACCACATACCCGGGGCAGTGCCGTGGGCATTGTGCAGTACGGTGCAACACTCGGGCACCATTGCCTGACCTCGGTTGAGGTCGTTGAAGGCGATATTTCGCACCGCCAGCAGTGTGCGGATATGTTCGGCTTCCGTTTCGTCGTAGCGGAGTGTCGAGCCGAAGTAGTCGCACAGCGTATGCTTGGTGATGTCATCTTTTGTAGGGCCCAAACCACCCGTGATAATCACAACCTCGCTCTGCGAGAGTGCTCGGTCGAGTGTCTCGACAATTTGGGTGCGGTTGTCGCCTATCGATGTGCGCTCGGCAACCACAATGCCGTGGGCATTCAGCGCACGAGAGATATAGCGGGAGTTGGTGTCGAGAATCTGTCCAATCAAAATCTCGTCACCTATGGTAATAATTGTTGCTTTCATCCTTTATTGTTGATTTTCGGTCGTTTCCTCGGCTACGACTTCGGAGTTACTCTGCACTTCGGGTGTTGCTTCGGCAGTTGCTTCTGGGGCGATAAGGCTTCGGCAGAGGTCGCCGGCAAAGCCTGCTCCATTATAGACAAAACCCGTATAGACCTGTACGAGGGTTGCGCCTGCATCCATCATTCGCTTGACATCCTCGCCCGTCATCAAACCGCCTACTCCGATGATTGGGTAGGTGCCGTTGCAACGCTCATATACTCGGCGCACAACCTCTATTGCTCGCTCGGTCAGAGGCTCGCCACTCACCGCTCCGACGCCCCTTTTTCGCAGCTCCTCCTTCGAGGTTTTAAGCCCCTCGGGGTGGGTTGTGGCGTTGGTAGCGATAATTCCGTCGAGCGGAGTATCGACCATAATATCGGTCATCAAATCAATCTCCTCGTTGGTCAAATCGGGCGATATTTTCAGGAGTATCGGGCGATATTGAGTTTGTCCTCGGCGGAAGTCGAAGAGTGGTTCGAGAATCTTCATTATGCTCTCTCGGGTGCGAGGTACATACTGCTTGTGGGTGGTGTTGTAGCTCACATTCACGGCAAAGTAGTCGAGGTACTGATAGAGGTTGCGGAATACTCGCAGATAGTCCATTGCCGCCTCCTCGGGAGGTGTGACGGTGTTTTTGCCGATGTTGCAACCGAGAATTATGCCTTCGTGTCCCTTGCGAACATTCTCTATTACCGCTTCGAAGCCCTTCGAAGCCAAACCTATGCGGTTGATAATGGCTTTATCCTCGGGGAGTTCGAAGATTCTCGGCTTAGGGTTGCCCTGCTGTGGGCGAGGGGTGACCGTTCCAATCTCCACAAAGCCGAAGCCGAGTGCCGAGAGTGGGCGGAAAATCTCGCCATTGCGGTCGTAGCCGGCGGCGATGCCTATCGGATTGCGGAAGTGAAGACCGAAGACTTCACGCTCCAAACGCTCATCCTCAACGGCATAAATCTTGTGCATAAACCACTTTGCCAACGGCATTTTGTCGGCAATACGGAGCATCCAAACCGAGAGCGAATGGGCTCGTTCGGCTCCGAAAAAGCGGGATATGAAGTGTAAAATCTTACGCATAACGGCGCAAAGGTATGCAAATAAACGGAAAACTGAAAGCGGAAAACGGAAAACTTTTGTTTTTCGTTTGGAGCGAAAAGCGGAACCGCTGCGATTAAGTCGAGCGCAGAGAGGGCTTGCACACTCTGCCGAGACGGAGCAGTGAAGCCCGAAGGGCAACCGACGCAGCGGAGCGAGAGCAGAGGGTGCTTGCACACTATGCCGAGCCGCAAGGAGGAAAAGCCTGCGAAGCAGGATTAAAACGGAAAACTTTCAATTTAGTGAGTAGAGAGTAGAGAGTAGTGAGTAGTGAGAACGGAAAACGGAAAGCGGAAAGCGGAAAACCCTCAGCGCCCCCTTAATAGCCCTTAATAGCCTTTAACAGCCTTTAATTCGTTGCGCCGTGATAAGGGTAGGAGTCTGCACAACCCCAAAAACCCTCAGCGCCCCCTTAATAGCCCTTAATAGCCCTTAATAGCCTTTAACAGCCCTTAATTCGTTGCGCCGTGATAAGGGTAGGAGTCCGCACAACCCCAAAAGCCTTTCAGCGCACCCTATTACCCCTATAATTCGTTGCGCCTTTCCCACCATCAGAGTTCCGAAAACCCTAAAAATACTCCTCTCGGTAGTGGTAGTTGTTGCGCAGTTGCTCGAATTGTTCGGGGTTGTTGCGCAGGGCTTTGCTCTCGGTGGCGAGGTCGCAATAGTTGACGATTGTAGCACACATCTCCTCCCACGAAATCGGTTTTGGCGTAACCGCTTCGACCTCGCTTGGTCGCCACTCTTTGAGTGGAAGGTCGAAGTGACGAGCCAACGCCTGCACTGCCAAAGCGGTGGCATTTGCCTTGCCCTGTGCCGAGTAGCCCGCAATATGGGGCGTTGCAACGAGCGACTTTGCGAGGTAGTCGCTGTCGATATTAGGCTCGTTTTCCCACACATCGGTGATGTAGGTGAGGTCGTTGCGCCTTGTCGCCTCGGTCGCCACGCACTCCCCTCGTGAGGCGTTTATAAGGGTTGCTCCCGAGTGCAAGAGCGATATATTTTCGGTATCTATCAGGTGCTCGGTTGTCGGGTCGAGCGGAGTGTGGATAGTTACTATGTCCGACTCTCGTAAAACCTCTTCGAGCGATACGAAATCGAGCTGCTCACGCTCCTGACGGGGAGGGTCCGAGCAGATGGTGCGAAACCCCCACGCTTCGGCATACTCCTTCACCAATTTGCCCACATTTCCTACGCCTACGATGCCCAAGGTGCGCTCTTGCGGAGCGAAATTATCTCGCTTGGCAACCATCGACAAAGCGGCTGCCACCCACTGCAAAACACCTCTTGCATTGCAACCTGCCGAGGTCGAAACGACGATGTTGTGCGCTCGACAATAGTCGAGGTCGATATGGTCGAAGCCGATTGTGGCGGTGGCGATAAACTGCACCTTCGAGCCTTCGAGCAGTGAGCCATCGCAACGGGTGCGGGTGCGCACAATCAGCGCATCGGCATCTCGTACCAACTCGCTCGTAAAGGCGTAGCCGTCGATATACTCCACCTCGGCAAAGGGCTCCAATACCCCCTTCAAAAATGGAATTGCCCGATCGATTAAAACTCTCATATCTATACCTTATAGTGCAAATTCACCACAAATATAGCCCCATTGTGCAACTTTTCCAATAATTTTTGTAAATTTGCGCCCTATAATATAAAGATAGGTGTCGAAGACTCTATGAAAAAAATAGTTTCACTTATAGCGGTAGTTTTGCTTTTCGGTGCGATGTTCGTGTCGTGCCATCGCACTAGCACCAAATTTACGGGGGAGTCCGATACGCTCTCCTATGTTGTGGGTTTGAATGTCGGACACGCCCTTATGGAGATGGACTCGACACTCAATGTCGATGCCATTTGTGCCGCAATTCGAGATACCTACAACGGCACCACGAAGATGACCTTGGAGGAGGCTCGTGACTACTACCTTGCCGAGAAGACCTACTTCGTTCACGAAAAGGCACAGGCTCACCAGGAGCGTTACCTCACCGATTTGAGCAAGCGTGACCGCAAGTATGTTCGCACTCGTAGTGGTGTGACCTACAAGATTTTGGAGCTTGGCGACCAGAGCCATGTGGGCTCGATGACCTCTCGTGATACGGTGAAGATTATCTACAAACTCACCGACGAGCAGGGTAGAGTAATTGTTGAGTCGGACACCCTGCGTGACTCGTACCGCAACCTGGTTAAGGGCTTGCAGGAGGTTGTGAAGTTGGCTGGCGAGGGCGCACACTTCAATGCGTGGTTGCCGTCAAAGACCGCATACGATGTCGAGGGAAACAAGGAGTTGGGTATCGAGGCAAATGTTCTGCTCAACTACGATGTTGAGATTGTCGACATAAAATACAACAGATAAATAAAAAATTCGTTATATTTGCACGATTTGCAAACACAAAAACAAAAAAATATAAAAAAATTATGAAAAAGACTTTTATGGCAGTTGTAGCACTCGTATGTGCTGCATTGGTTTGCTCTTGCGGCAGCAAGGGTACAAAGATTACCGAGGGTAACAAGGGTGAGATGGATTCGTTGTCGTATTGCCTCGGTGCAAACATCGGTGGTGGTATCAAGCAGCAGCTTGGCGATATTCCATTCAACATCGAGGTTGTAAAGAAGGGTATGCAGGATGGCTTGACCGAGAAGGCAAAGCAGTCGCACGACGAGGCAGTAGATGTGCTCCGCACATTCTTCTCGCAGACTCTTGGCGAGCGTCGTCAGGCTTACGAGGAGGCTTACAAGGCAGACACTACCGCAGTATTCAATGTATTCGACACTGCTGAGGAGTGCGACGAGGTATCTTATGCTTTCGGTAACGATATCGGTAGCAATGTTCGCAGCAGCAACTTCGCTATCAAGTACTACTGGTTGTTGAAGGGCTTCCAAGATGCACACGAGGGTGCAACCGAGCTCTCGCAGGAGGCTATTATGGGCTTCTTGCAGCACTACTTTATGGTAACTCGTCCAACCGAGGCAGCTGAGCGTTCGGCAAAGTGGATCGAGAAGAAGGCTAAGGGCTTTGGTGCAAAGCAGACCGAGAGCGGTTTGGTTTACAAGGTTGTGAAGGCCGGCGATATGGAGAAGGCTGCAAAGAATGACGAGGATGTAGTTAAGGTACACTATGTTGGTAAGTTGCAGGATGGTACCGTATTCGATGCATCACGCTTCGAGTATCGCTCGAAGGAGCAGCAGGATATGATCCGTATGCAGCAGCCAAGCCTCTTTGACGAGAAGGGTAACCTCTTGGAGGAGGATGAGCCAATCGAGTTCCCACTCAACCGTGTAATCAAGGGTTGGACCGAGGGTATGAAGCTCGTAGGCCCAGGCGGTAAGATTAAGTTGTATATCCCTGCTGACCTTGCTTATGGTCGTCGTGGTGCAGGTCAGTTGATCGGCCCTAACGAGGCTTTGGAGTTCGAGGTTGAGCTTGTCGAGGTTACTCCTGCCGTAGTTGAGGAGGCACCAGCAGCAGAGGAGGTTACCGCAACAGAGAATGCAAAATAGTAACAATTGGATAAAAAGATGTGGGGGAGTGATTTTTGAGGTCGCTCCTCCACTTTTTTTGATTTGCAGAGTTCTGACGAAAAATATGGACCTAATAGGTGGTATTCTTGCGAATGCACCTATTGGTCTTATTTGTCCCATTTGTCCCATAGGTCCCATTCTTCTTTCTGCGCCATTACACCGTGCTGGGTATGATTTTTAATACCCGCCACTGTGTGTGGCAGTTCTCAACTCTCCACTCTCAACTCACTCTTGTTTTTGCACCATTACACCTTGCTGGGTATGATTTTTAATACCCGCCACTTTATGGGTATGATGTGCGATTCTTCACTCTCCACTCTCCACTCTCCACTCTCCACTCTCAACTCTCCACTCTCAACTCTTATCTGTGGCGGTGTAGTTTCGGCAACTCGATATATTCCGTATAGACGATGTGGGTGTGAGGGTTTGACGAGGTTATCTCCTGTCGAATGGCTTTGGTGCCATAGCGGATAAACCACCAACGATGTGGCACACGATGTATCACTTGGTGCAGGGTGTCGATGCTCTCGACGAGGCATTCGACCTCGTTGTTGCGAATTGTTCCCTCGACCCTTGTCCAACTATCGCTCCACCGAAAGAGCGAGATGGTATCTCGCAAAATAATGGTGTCTGTGCGAGGTGCCACGAACTTCGTTTTGCTCTCGGTGGCGGTGGTTGCGACGCTCTCAACTCGTCGTAGTTTTATGTCGAGCGCACGAATGCGTCGTAAATCTTCGGCGTGCAGCTTGCGATACTCGTTGAGCCGTAGTTGCAGGGCAACCACCGATGCGGCGGAGTTGTCAAGGCGTGTTTTGTAGAATTTTGTTTCGGAGGAGAGGGCCTTGCAGTTGTTGCGAAGTCGTGCAACCTCCTTGTTGTTGTGGTGCAGAATGGCCACACAAACCATAAGCAGTAGTGTCGCCACTACCGAGTAGTAGAATAGAATTTTTCTCATATATAAAAGGGATTTTGATGCAAATATAGTAGCACAAAATCCCTTTGTCAATATACAAAATGTAGAAAACTCTATCTCACCTCTCTCTCTGCTATCTTTTCGGCAATCTTCGATGCGACAAGATCCATCAGGTAGTGCGAGTCGAAAGCCTTCAACGCTACGATGCCACGATAGTCGATATAGAGCAACTCCTTTACCTTGGCGATGTCGGTCAAGAGAATCGGCTCCTTCGACACCTTTCGCCCCATACTCTTGATGACCTCGTAGGCGAGCTCCGCTTCTACACTCTCCGTCTGCGAAAAGCGTACCTCATCCTCGAATATGGCAATTGCGGTTGTGCCATCTATCGCCAAGACTTCGTCCTGCTCGTTTGCCCACAATGGCACGCCGTGATCCGTTGCCAAGGAGGTTGTGTGGTTGAGGTCGAGCAGAGCCCTCTTTGCCGAGGTGTTCTCGGTGAGTAACTCGCCCGAGATGCGACAAACAAAGGTCGAAGGGCGTATAGCACGAAGCGAAAATTCGTCGTATAGTATCGTTGCGCACACCACATCCAACTCTCCGTCGTGGTCGTATTGGATATATACGGCATTTCTCTTCTCTGCCGAGAAGTGGTTGCTATGCAATGTCTCGCCAATAACCTTGCGCAACTTGTCATGCTCCACCGAGAATGGCATAAAGAGGTGCTTGCGAGCAAGCGCATCGAGGCGAGCATAGTGCTCCTCGAAGTGCATAGGCTCGAAGCCATTGGTGCGGATATATTCGTAAATATATGCCATTAGAGCATCATTATTTTGAGGATGAACTCTCGCAACAACTCTCCATTCGAGGCTCCGCCATCGTCGATACCCTTGCTCTTGGCATCGTACTCGGCACACAAACCGATAATCTTGAATACTTTGTTGTTTGGCCAGAGTGGCGCTCGTCGGCTAATCTCTTTCAGGAAATATGGCGAATTGAGTCGCATAGCACGGCACATCTCGCTCTGGTCGGGTAGTGCTACGCCTCGACGACGGGCATCCCAACATATATAATTATAAGTAAAGAGTTGTCGGAACGAGTCGTACAACACCTTCACACTCAACAATAGCGGATAAGCCTTTGGGTTTTCGCCCATATATTGGGCTATGGTGAGAGCCTTATCTATCTGGCGGTCGAGCACAGCGTTGCTCAACTCGTAGTTGTTGAATTGGCGTGAAATGCCGATATATTGCTCGATATCCTTATCGGTAATGGTGGTCTGACCGCTCGGCAACGACACAATCATCTTCTCCAACTCGTTGCTTATCTTGGATATATCCACGCCGAGGTGTGCCACCAAAATCTTACTCGATGAGTAGTCGAGTTTGAGTCCCTTTGTGGCAGCAAAGCCTGAGAGCCACTTCTCCGCCTCGTAATCTCGTGGCGAGATGGAGTCGAAGACCACGCCCTTAGCCTTGATGCTCTTGTAGAGCGGAGTGCGACGATCCATAGCCTTGCCCTTGTGGCACAAGACCAGAATGGTCGAGGGTTGTGGCGTTGCACAATAGGCGTTGAGCAGCTCTATTTTGTCGAGTTGCTGAGCCTCCTTCACGATTATAGCCTCGTACTCGCCCATCATAGGCAACTGACGGCAGTAGCTCGCTACCGTACCTCCGTCGGTGTCGTTTCCATAGACCACAATCTGGTTGAAGGCACGCATCGATTCATCCATAATCGACTCGGTCAAAGCATCGCACAAAGCGTCGATAAAGTAGAACTCCTCGCCCTGCAAAAGGTATATGGGAGCAAACTTTCGAGCCTTGATATCGCCCATTAAGCGGTGAAATTCGGCATCGCACGAAGCAAATGTAACTTTCTCGGCCATACTGTGCTATATAGAGTATTTTGTGATTTTGAGAATATTCTCGGTGTTGTTGCCTACTCTGAAACGCTCGTCGGTGCGACGACCTACAATCCATACGATATCTTCGCCCGATACCAATACGAATTGTCGCTTGCGCTCCACGATTGGCACCTTCTGGTCGGTCAGGTAGTCGCCAACCTTCTTTCTGCCTGCCATTCCGAACGGAATAAACGAGTCGCCCTCACGCCAACGACGCAGACGAAGCGGATATTGCAACTTCGCCTCATCGAGCAGAGCCACATCGCTTGGCAGATGGTATTCATTTACATTGTCGATGTCGGTATGCTCGTAGTAGAGTACCGAATTTCCGCAGTAGGAGCGCATATCGCCACGCTCAACCACCACCTCGCAGTCGTCTTCATCCTCGATAGGAGCAATCATAATATTACCTCGGTCGAGGTATGCAACATAGTTGCGAGAGTAGAAGCGACGATCGGTAACTCCTCGCTTCAAAGCCTTGTTCAACTCCTCCACGACATCGCCCTTGAAGCCGTATGACGAGTTCAACAACTCGTAGATGACAAAATCTCTCGGGTACATCGGGTCGATGGCTCCCACCTCGATGGTGTCTATTCCATTTTCGCTGTGCAGAGCAACCTCTCGGATGCGGTCGATTGCCACATCGATAAATCGCTGTGCGTCGTTCAGTCGGTAGAGGTTTCCACGCATCAGGGCGGTAAATCGAGGGTTTATCTCCTGTAACATTGGGAGCAAACCCAAGCGAATCTTGTTGCGCAGATACTTTGTCGAGCGATTTGACGAGTCCTCACGATAAGGTATGTTGTTTTGCAGGGCATACTCCAAGATATCCTTGCGTGTGGCGTAGAGCAGCGGGCGCACAACCCTGCCATATTGGCGATTTATGCCTGTAAGACCTCGCAAGCCCGTACCTCGCAGAAGGTTTATGAAAAATGTCTCGATAGAGTCGTTGGCGTGGTGAGCCACCGCAATTACGGCATACCCCTCCTCACGGCACAACTCGTTGAACCACTCGTAGCGCAGACGGCGAGCAGTCATCTCCATCGAGTCGCCCGTGCGTGCCATCTCGCCCTCGGTGTCGAAGCGCTTGTTGTGGCATACAATGCCCAACTTCTCGCACTCTTTCAATACCATCTCGGTGTCGGCATCGCTCTCCTCACCTCGCAAACCAAAGTTGCAGTGCGCAACACCGATATTGTAGCCCAAGCGGACAAATATCGAGAGCATAACCATCGAATCGACTCCACCCGATACGGTGAGCAGAATCTTATCCTCGTGCGAGAAGAGTTCGTGCCTCTCGACATATCTTTCGAATGCTTTTAGTAAAACCTCCGTCTGCATAATAAAAATTATTCTGATTTGTAAATTTTGCACCTTGTGTCGGTCGTTGAGTTGCTCACATAGGCTTACTATGCTGCGCACTCATCGCCTAACAACGCACAAAATTTCCTAAATCACCTCTAATTTTTTAGTTTGTATCCAAGATACTTAATACATCAATTGTCAATTGTCAATTATCAATTGTCAATTTGTTTTTATAAAACATTCACTTCTGGTGAAATCTCTATTCCGAACTTCTCTTTTACGGTTGCGACAACCTTGTGCGCAAAGGCGATAACCTCGCCACCCGTAGCACCTCCGAGATTTACCAAAACCAATGCCTGACGCTCGTGTACGCCGACATTACCTTCGTGGTAGCCCTTCAATCCCGACTTGTCGATAAGCCAACCTGCCGCAAGCTTCACCTTGCCCTCCTCGGCAGCAGGGTAGTGCGGCATTTCGGGGTACTCTGCCAGCAATCGCTCGGCAACCTCACGCTCTACGATGGGGTTTTTGAAGAAGCTTCCCGCATTGCCCAAAACGGCAGTGTCAGGCAACTTCGAGCGACGGATAGAGCAGATTGCATCACGAATATTTGCAAGAGTTGCGCCACCTCGTGCCTCGATTTCACGAACGACATCGCCATAGCCAAGACGAGGGTTTGCCACCTTCGACAACTCGATTTCGATGGCGGTGATGATGACACGACCCTTCAACGAGTGCTTGAATACGCTCTCTCGGTAGCCGAAACCGCAATGCTCGGCTGCGAGGGTTATGAAGTTGTTGCCCTCGACAAAGTACATATCGACGCTCTTGATTGCATCCTTCGCCTCTACGCCGTATGCACCAATATTCTGCACAGGTGCAGCACCCGCCTTGCCGGGGATAAGCGAGAGGTTTTCGATGCCCCAAAGGTTGCGCTCTACGCTCCACGCCACCAAGTCATCCCACTCGACACCTGCGCCCACCTTTACACGAACTGCCGTGTCGCTCTCGCCAATCACGGTTATGCTCTTGTCGCAAGGGGTGATAAGCAGTGCGTCGACATCCTGCGTGAAGAGGATGTTGTTGCCACCGCTCAACACATACCAACTCTCGGGTTGGTACTTCGCAAAGATTTCGGGCAACTCCTCGGCGTGGTCGAACTCCACAAGATGTTTTGCCGTTTGTCGAACATGGAACGAATTGCGCTCCGAGATGTCGATATTTTGGTAGTAGCGTATCATTTTGTTATCGTAGCACTATTTTATAGTGCAAAGATAATAAAATGAGCGGAAAACGGAAAACGGAAAGCGGAAAACTTTTAATTTAGAGAGTAGTGAGTAGTTAAAAACTTTCAGCGCTCCCTATCAAGCAGTTGCAAACTGCGCCTCTTATCAAGGGCGTAGCCCGCCTCCTATCAAGCACCGTAGGTGCGCCTCCTATAATCGTTGCGCCGAGATAAGGGTAGGAGTTCGCAAGCCGCAAAAAAAAGGAGAGTCGATCTCTCAACTCTCCACTCTAAACTCTCAACTGCTCTATTACTGTGCAGGTGCCTCTGGCGCAACCTCTGCCTGTGGGCAAGCCTGTGGGCAAGCCTTTGGGCACTCAGCCTTCTTCTCGCACTCTACGCACTCGGTCTTTGGCTGGCAGCAAGGCTCACCACAAGCGCCCTGCTTCTTTGGCTGTCCACAACAAGAAACCATAGCTACTGATGCGAGGGCGATAATCGCCAATGTCATAATCTTCTTCATAGTCGTAAAAAATTTAAGGTTAAAAAATCTGTTCTTCGAACATTTGCTCAGAACAAATATAGAAAATCCTTTGCGTAAAAACAAATTTTTATCTCCTATAAGCGGATAAATAGCGGTGAAACACCTCTTTTATCGGGTGAATTCGCCTATCTCGATGCTCTCTCGCATAATGAACGCCTTAGGAAATGAGCCACGCAGACGACCGAGCAATATCATCGCCTCCTCCTGCGAGGTGCAGTTGCCTACCGCCACCTTGAAGTATGGATTTTCGTAGGAGAGGTAGGAGTGCTCCTGCGGAAAGAGCTGGGCGAAGTTCTCCTGCGCAGCCACAGCATCTCGGCGTGCGCTCTGGGTGTTGCTCATAAATATCACTATGCGATAGCCATTTACGGCCTTCGATTCCGCCTTCAAATTCTTCTCGACAATGGTTGCGGCATCACCCTGCTCGACAATCTGCACGGTCTGATGAATGGTGGTCAGCGAGTCGCACTTTACGGGCGAGGAGAGGTGCTCCTTAATCTCTTTGCGAGGCGCTGCATCTTGCGGTGCAATCGCTTGTGGCACAATGTCTTGTGCCGACGCTGCGAACGAAAGGAGTAGAGCAAAAAGTGTGAAAAGTATCTTCATAGATTCTATTGTTTGAGTCCGAAATTAAACTGCTTGGCAAGTTGTTCGAGAGGAACATTCTCCTGCTCGAAGGTGCGGGTCGAAGCGAGAGCCTTGACGCTGATGCTGTAATCGACCGCTACGCCCGAAAAGTCGCCTTTGCGCACCTTGTTGAGCAACGAAAATGCGGCAATAGGGTTCGATAGAGTTATACGCAACGGCACCTCCACCTGCGAGCAACGACGGCGTGGTAATAGCACCTCGCCATCGAGTACCACACGACCTATCTTGCGGTTGTTGTGGCGGATGTAGGCGGCAGCATTGGTGATGCGCATATTCGAGGCGGTGTTGTTGGCTACGGTGAGGGTTACTCTCCACCCCTCGCCGATAGAGCCATTGACCTTGTCGAGCGATACCACCTGGAACTTCTCTTTGCGCTGGCGTGGTTGCCCCTGATTTGCACAACCCGACAAACCGAGCGTGGCAACAACGATAAGTGCTAAAAGCGTATATTTTACAAATCGTTTCATCTTCGTTTTATGCTTTGTGTGCGATGTAGATATGGGCTATGCCCATCGACTGCGACTTGCGCTCGATATGGTCAAATCCCACCTCTTTTAGCAGGGCTGCAAACTGCTCTGGCGAGGCGAACTTATCAATCGAGTCGGGCAGGTAGGTGTAGGCTGTGGCGTGCTTCGATACCAAGCGACCCACTGCGGGCAGAATGTAGTGCGAGTAGAGTCGGTAGAACCAACGCACAATGGCGCATTTAGGGTTTGAGAACTCCAAGACGATGAGGTGTCCGCCCTTTTTGATGGTGCGCATCATCTCGGTTAGAGCCTCCTTCTGGTGCTCGAAGTTGCGCACTCCGAACGCCACCGTTGCAGCATCGACCGCCTCGTCGGCAAGCGGAATATCCTCGGCATTGCACTCCGTCAAAGAGATGCGCTCCGAGAGTCCGAGTTGCTCGATTTTCTGCTTCGCCACGGCAAGCATCTCGCTCGAAAAATCGGCTCCATAGATTGTTGAGCCCTCGATTTTGCGTGCCATAGCGATAGCCAAATCGCCCGTGCCTGTCGCCATATCCATAATATGTTTTGCTCCGAGCTTACGCACTATGCGCACCACTCGCTTGCGCCACAACTTATCGATATCGAGCGAAAGAATATGGTTTAGTTTGTCGTATGTAGGTGCAATGTCGTTGAACATTCCTCGCACCATTTCGCCTTTACCGTTGTTCTCCATTTTTTAGTTGTACTTTATCGCTTCGGCAACCTGTATGCGCCCTACGATTGAGGTTGCAAGGTGCGTTGCCACAAGAATTATCGCTACAAAAACTATATTTATTGCCACTATCCAGCCCACTCCGAGTGCCACAGGTACCTCCGAGAGAAAGTAGCCCGACTCGTCTAACTTTATGAGGTGCAGATGTCTTTGCAAAAGCAGCAATCCCACCGCCACTGCGTTGCCTATGGCTGTGCCTACTGCGATGATGCGGAGGGCTCGATGGGTGAAGATTTGGCGTATGGTGCTGTTCTGCATACCCATAGATTTCAGAATGCCGACCATTCGGGTGCGCTCCAAAACCAAAATCAGCAACGCCGTAACCATATTGAATATCGCCACAACGAGCATAATGACGATGATGACCGTTGCATTCACATCGTGCGTTTCGAGCCATCCGAAGATTACAGGGAACTGCTCCTCGGCACTTCTGGCATAGAGGCTATCCTCGCCTTCGTACTCGTGCATAAGTCGCAGATTTATGATGTCGGCGCTCTGGCTTGCGAGGTCGGTATCGACAACTCGGCAGGCGTAGCCCGAGATCTGCGATGGCTCCCAGCCGTTCAACTTCTGCACATTGCGGATGTCGGTAAGTGCCAACTCTGCCCCCGTTTCGCCCAATGCCGAGCGGTAGATGCCACACACCTTAAATACCTCTCTGCGAGGGGTGTCGCCATCCAAAAGGAGGAGTTCGACACGACTATCTGCCGATGCTCCAATCTTCTCGGCGATAGTCTGGGAGAGGAGAATCTCTTTGCGACGCATCTCCTCCATACGGGGCATTGCTCCGCTCTCCAATCGTTCCGCTATAAGCGAGGTGTTTGCCTCTGCATCAACGCCTTTTAGCGCAATGCCACTTGCCCCTTTCTCACCTCGCACCACCACACTGCGCAGCGCATATCGCTCCGTGTGGGCGATATTTCGGGTCGAAACAAGAATATTTCGCAACGCCTCGTTGTCGCTGATAGGGTGCAACTCGGGCTGGCGGTTGGCGTAGGGACTTGTAATTGTGATATCTGCCACCGTACCCGAAACAAGGGTCGAAATCTGCTCCTTAAAACCGAAAATCACCGACAAACTCACCACCACAACGGCAATGCTTACCGCTACGGCTGCCGTAGCGATATGCGTCATCATATTTTTTGACGATGTATCACGCAGTGCAATATGTCGGGCAAGGCTCTTCATTTTTAGGGGCTTTTCGCCATTAGCCATTAGCTTTTTTAGTTATTAGTTTTCGTTCTCCTACCCTGGTTGCGGCGCAGCCATTTTAGGGGCGTTAGGGGCATTAGAGGCGTTAGAGGTGCGCTGAGAGTTTTTAACTACTCACTACTCACTACTCGTTACTCACTAATTAAAGGTTTTCCGTTAATACTCAACTTTGTCCTCCTTCTCGGCCCAGGCTCGGAAGCCTGCAAGTGCCTCCTCACGCATAAGGTTCTGGCACGGTATGGCTCGCAAGGCGTAAGGCTTGGCAATCTCGTCGTAGATGAACGAGTCGTCGAAGTTTATAGCCTTGGCATCATCCTTGGTGTTGCCATAGACGATGCGCTCCACACCAGCCCAATAGAGTGCCGAAAGGCACATCGGACACGGCTCGCACGAGGTGTAGCAGGTGCAACCCTCCAACTTGAAGCTCTGCTCCTTGGCGCAAGCCGAGCGAATGGCGCTCACCTCGGCGTGGGCCGTAGGGTCGTTGTTGGCAGTTACTCGATTGGTGCCCGTCGATAGCACCTCGCCATTGCGTACAATGACCGCTCCGAACGGACCTCCTCCGTTAGCTACATTCTCGATAGAGAGGTCGATAGCCATCTGCATAAAATGTCTATCTTCGATAGTGAATTTGTGATCTTTCATATTCGACGACTCTCATTTTTGGCAAAATTAACAATTTTTTCTATTTTTGTGCGTATTATTAACGAAGAAATATACAAAAGTCGTACATAAAATGTTTTTGAATTTATTGCAAGCCTCGGTGGAGGGACAGAGTCAGTTCCTCTCGAACCTCACTACGAGCGAGGCGTTTTTTATGGTGATAGTTGTCGGCATTGCCGGAATGATTGTGCAGTGGCGTCTGCGCTCGGTGGTTGCGAAGTATTCGCAAGTGCCTATGCCTACGGGCTTGACAGGTGCCGAAATTGCCGAGAAGATGTTGCGCTACAACGGTGTGAATGATGTGCGCATAACCCATACAGGCGGCTATCTGACCGACCACTACAACCCTGCAACAAAGACCGTAAACCTCTCGGATGAGGTCTATCACGGTCGCTCGATTACCGCTGCTGCAATCGCTTGCCACGAGTGTGGTCACGCCCTGCAACACGCCAAGGGCTATGCTCCGTTGAAGATGCGCTCGGCACTTGTGCCGCTCGTGCAGTTCTCCTCGACGGCAGCAACCTGGATTATCATTATCGGTCTGATTATGACCGCTTCGTCGGGTTGTCAGACACTGTGCTGGATAGGTGTCGGTCTGATGTGTATGTCGGTACTCTTCTCGATTATCACACTTCCGGTCGAGTATAACGCCTCGAATCGTGCATTGAAGTGGTTGGAGCAGAGCGGTCTGCTCTTTGGCGAAGAGTTGGAGGGTGCAAAGATCTCGCTCCGCTGGGCAGCTCGCACCTACCTCGTTGCCGCATTGTCGGCTATCGCTTCTATCCTCTATTATGTAGCATTGATTAACGGTAGAAGAAGAGATTAAAAACAGATAAACCAAAATAATATGAAGAAACAGACAAGATTAGTCATTGGACTTGCACTTTCGGTTGTATCGTTATGTTTTAGCATATTGCTCATTACCGATGCAATTCCGGTTTCGCCCAAGAAGCCAAAGTATGTATTCTACTTTATCGGCGACGGTATGAGCTTCAACCATATCCTCGGCACCGAGCAGTATAATACCGTGAAGGCGGGAGCAAACGAGACTTTGCGATTGAACTTCACGCAGTTCGATACCCGTAACTTTGTTACGAACTACTCGACCTCGAACCTTGTGACCGACTCGGCTGCCGCAGGCACGGCACTCGCTTCGGGCGTGAAGACTGCAAATGCCCATATCGGTGTCGACGCCGAGGGTAACGAGTTGCGCACCCTTGCCGATGTAGCCTCGGAGTTGGGCTACAAGGTCGGCTTGGTTACAAATGTGGGTATCAACCACGCTACACCGAGCTGTTTCTACGGTCACACCTCGGATCGTTTCGGTTTTCCGAAGTTGGTGGATGACTACATCGCAAGCGATGTGGCATTTATTGCTGGCTCGACAATTATGGATATGAAGAGTGGTCCGCAAGACCCTAAGTACAAGCCAATCACCACTGCCGAGTTGGCAGAGCGTGTGCGTAATGCCGGTATAGAGTTAAGCACCGATGTTGCACAGGCAGCCAAGAGTTCGGGCAAGCGTGTGGTGCTGGTGGCTAACGACAAGGAGAACAAGCACGTGCCTTATGTTATAGATCGTAAGGGCGACGAGGAGCACACTCTGCTCAACCATAGCAAGGCGGCTATCGAGTACCTCGCCCGTGAGGCGAAGGATGGCTTCTTCCTTATGATTGAGGAGGGTAAGCTCGACTATGCAGCCCACGAACAGGATGCTGTGGCAACCTTCCACGAGGTGAATGAGTTGGCAAGATGTGTCGACTTGGCACTCGCCTTTGCCAAGCAGCACCCCGATGAGACCCTTATCGTTGTAACCTCCGACCACGAGACAGGCGGTATGGCTCTCGGTTGGGACCACTACGAGATTCGTATGAATCTTCTTGCCGAGCAGAAGACCTCGGCATTGCAGGTTACAAAGACCTTCCAGCGTATGCGTGAGGAGGGTAACCGCAATTGGAATGACTACAAGAAGGTGTTTAGAGAGAATCTCGGTTTGTGGAGCACAGTTCCCGTAACCAAGGAGGAGGAGCAGTTGCTCAAACACGACTTCTACGATATCTTCTTGAAGTATGGACCTATGGTCGATGGACTCTACAACAAAAACGAGTTCGTTGTCTATCACGCACTCGGAATATTGAACAAACACGCCTCATTGGAGTGGACAAGCCTCTATCACACAGGTATGTATACCCCTCTATTTGTTAAGGGTGTAGGCGAGGCGGAGTTCCTCGACTGTCGTGACCAGACAGAGATTCCGAAGGTGATTGCTACTTTAATAGGAGGATCTTTGTAAAAATCGTTCTGATTGGCTCTTTTTGCACGAGCCGTCGGTCGCCAAATTCCTCACATAGGCTTACTATGCTGCGGATTTGTCGCCTTAATCCCTCTACGAGGGCTTTTGATTGCTTCGTCTCGGCAAAGTCTGCAAGCAGCCTATGCTCTCGACTTAATTGCAATCTTGCCTCGCACAAAAATAGCTCAATCATTTACGATTTTAAGAACGGAAAACTAAAATACCTTTAATTGTCAATTGTCAATTGTCAATTATCAATTAAAAAGCCAATGGCTAATGGCTAACGGCTAATGTTTAAAAACTATGTATACTTTCGACCACGACCTTTTTCTTTGGCTTAACTTCGATGGTGGGCCGACAATGGATTTTATTATGAAGACCATATCGGGCACTACGATGTGGATACCTCTCTACCTCTTTATTATCGCCTTTATGTGGCGTAAGTTGGGCTGGCAGAGGGCCTTGGGCTTTGTGGTGTGCGTGGCTTTGGCGATAGGTTTCTCGGATATCATCTGCGGAATCTTCAAGCATACGGGACCACTCAAAAATCTGTGGCCGTCACTCCCTGGGCGACCTCGACCAATGTGTACCGAGGAGCTTAAAGGGTTGATTCACACCTTGGAATATCCGACCAGAGTGGTATATGGCACAGTTTCAGCTCACGCTGCTACGACCGTTGCGCTTGCGTGGGTGTCGGCACTCGCTATTCGCCGAAACTGGTATAATTGGCTGATTGGCATCTCGGTGGTACTTATTTGTTACTCCCGCATCTATCTCGCCAAGCATTTCCCTATGGATATCCTACTCGGAGCGATAGTGGGTACTATTTTGGGAGTTTCGATGTTTTTCCTTTGGAAAAAATTCGACAAAGTCATTGAGAAACAAATCAAATAGTGTATCTTTGCGCCCGAAAATAAGAATAAACAAAAAACGATATAAATTTTATGGAACATTTGAGCGAACAAGAACAGTTGCGTCGTCAGTCGTTGAAGGCGTTGCGTGACCTCGGCATCAACCCTTATCCTGCCGAGAAGTTTGATGTATCGGCTACCGCTGCGAGCATTGCAGCAGAGTTCGATGCAGAGCCTGCAAAGTTCGAGGCGGTAACCATCGCCGGCCGTATTATGAGCCGTCGTATTATGGGTAGCGCATCGTTCTTCGAGTTGCAGGACCACACAGGTCGTATTCAGGTATATATTCGTCGTGACGACATCTGTCCGGAGGGCGATCCAACACTCTACAACACGGTGTTTAAGAAGTTGCTCGATATTGGCGACTTCATTGGCGTTGAGGGTTTTGCTTTCCGCACCAACACAGGCGAGTTGTCGGTACATTGCCGTAAATTCACCGTATTGTCGAAGTCTATCCGCCCACTCCCAATCGTAAAGGAGAAGGACGGTCAGCAATTCGACGCATTGACCGACCCTGAGGTGCGTTACCGTCAGCGTTATGTTGATTTGGTGGTTAATCCAAAGGTGCGTGATGTCTTTGCAAAGCGTGCGAAGATTATCGCTACAATGCGTGAGTACTTCAACCAGCACGGTTGCTTGGAGGTTGAGACTCCAATCTTGCAGCCAATTCCTGGTGGTGCTTCGGCTCGTCCGTTCATCACTCACCACAACGCTCTCGACATCGACTTCTATATGCGAATCGCTACCGAGTTGTACTTGAAGCGTCTTATCGTAGGTGGTTTCGACGGCGTTTATGAGTTCGGCAAGAATTTCCGTAACGAGGGTATGGACCGCACTCACAACCCGGAGTTTACCTGTATGGAGATCTACATCGCATACAAGGACTACCGCTGGATGATGGAGTTCACCGAGAATATGTTGGAGCGTATCGCTTTGGCTGTTAATGGCACCACCGAGGTTGAGATTGATGGCAAGCAGATTTCGTTCAAGGCTCCATTCCGCCGTTTGACTATGACCGATGCTATCCGTGAGAAGACCGGCTACGACATCACAGGTCAGAGCGAGGCGGAGTTGCGTGAGGCTTGCAAGCGCTTGAATGTCGAGATTGACGACACAATGGGTAAGGGCAAGTTGATCGACGCTATTTTTGGTCAGTACTGCGAGGAGGATTTGGTACAGCCAACCTTCATCTGCGACTACCCAATTGAGATGTCGCCACTCTGCAAGCGTCACCGTGACAATCAGGACTTGACCGAGCGTTTCGAGTTGTTCGTTGCGGGCAAGGAGTTGTGTAACGCATACTCGGAGTTGAACGACCCAATCGATCAGTTGGAGCGTTTCCAGGAGCAGATGCGATTGTCGGAGCGTGGCGACGACGAGGCGATGTTTATCGATATGGACTTCGTTCGTGCGTTGGAGTACGGTATGCCTAACTGCTCGGGTATGGGTATGGGTATTGACCGCCTTACAATGTTTATGACAGGTCAGACCTCGATTCAGGATGTGTTGTTCTTCCCAACAATGCGCCCAGAGAAGAAGGTTGTTGCTGATGCAGTTGAGGTTTATACCGAGGCGGGTATTCCTGAGGAGTGGGTTGAGGCTATCCAGAAGATGGGCTACATCACTCTCGAAGCATTCGCAAATACTGTTAAGAGCAACGGAATGAAGCTCTTCAACGACCTCTGTGGCTTCAACAAGAAGAATAAGTTGGGACTTTCGACCGCAGGTATCAAGGAGTGGATTGAGAATAATAAAGAATAATCAAAAAGTTAAACTTAAATTAAATAAAAGAAAACTATGGCAAGAAAGAAGATTGTTGCAGGTAACTGGAAGATGAATACCATTCCTGCTGAGGGTGTTGAGTTGGCAAAGAATGTAGTAGCAGGCCGTTCGGAGGTTTGCGAGTGCGTAAACTTTATCGTTTGCCCTCCATTCACACACCTCTCACAGGTTGTTGAGGCTGTTAAGGGCTCGGATATCGCAGTAGGTGCACAGGATTGCGCTACTGAGGCAAAGGGTGCTTACACAGGTGAGATTGCTGCTTCGATGATCGCAGCTCTCGGTTGCAAGTATGTTATCCTCGGTCACTCGGAGCGCCGCCAGTACTATGGTGAGACTTCGGAGACCTTGAATAAGAAGATGGCTCAGGCTTACGCTAACAACCTCATTCCAATCTACTGCGTAGGTGAGAACTTGGAGGAGCGTGAGGCTGGTAACCACTTTGCAGTTTGCAAGGCTCAGATCGAGGAGGTAGTATTCAACCTCACTGAGGAGCAGTTCGCTAACCTCGTTATCGCATACGAGCCGGTTTGGGCTATCGGTACAGGTAAGACCGCTACCGCTGAGCAGGCACAGGAGATTCACGCTTACATCCGTGAGGTTCTTCGTTCGAAGTTCGGTGCTGCTGCTGAGGAGTGCCCAATTCTCTACGGTGGTTCGTGCAAGCCTTCAAACGCTGCTGAGATCTTCGCTAAGGAGGATGTTGATGGTGGTTTGATTGGTGGTGCAGCACTCGTTGCTACCGATTTCTTGGCAATTGGTAAGGGTTTCTAATTAGAGAAATCTACCTCAAAAGCACTTTTTCACTTTTTGGGTTGCTCGTTTTAGAGCAGCCCAAATGTTTGTTAAAAAAGCTAATGGCTAAGGGCTAATAGCTAATGGCTAATCTATGGAGAGATACATCAACATCAACGACTACGACTATCCGTTGCCTGACGAGCGCATTGCGAAATTTCCTCTCTCGGAGCGTGATTCGTCTAAGTTGCTCATCTATCGTCAGGGCGAGATTTCCGAAAGGCGCTTCTCTGATATTCCGAGTGAGTTGCCCGAGGGCTCGTTGCTCGTATTCAACAATACGAAGGTGGTGCGAGCACGTCTTGTGATGCACAAACCTTCGGGAGCAAGAGTCGAGGTCTTTTGCTTGGAGCCTCACACCCCTGCCGACTACGAACACGCCTTTGCGGTAAAGGGCGAGTGCGAGTGGTCGTGCATCGTCGGCAACCTCAAAAAGTGGAAGGAGGGCGCAGTGCAGATTCCATTCGAGTACGAGGGTGAGAACTATACCTTGCAGGCCTACATCGCCGAGCGAGGCAGTCGTGAGCATATCGTGCGCTTCGAGTGGTCGGCACCGATGACCTTTGGCGAGTTGTTGGAGTATCTCGGTCGTATTCCTATTCCGCCATACCTCAATCGTGAGAGCGAGGAGATTGATAATACTCGCTACCAGACGGTCTATTCTCGCTTCGAGGGCTCGGTGGCAGCACCTACCGCAGGTCTGCACTTTACCCAGCCACTTATCGAGGGTATGCGTGAGAGGGGTTTTGATTTTGCCGAGGTTACGCTCCACGTGGGCGCAGGAACATTCCTCCCCGTAAAGGATGAGGATGCAACCAAGCACGCAATGCATACCGAGCATTTCGATGTTACGCTTGCAACACTGCGCAAGTTGCGTGAGAACTATGGTAAGATTGTCGCCGTAGGCACAACCTCGGTGCGAACATTGGAGTCGCTCACAGCGTTGGCGTGGCGCATAAAAAATGGTAAGGCTTACGACTACGCAACGGTAGGGCAGTGGGAGTTATACGATATTCCGTCCGACTTCTCTGGCGAGGAGGCTCTCGATATACTTATATTATATATGGAGCAGAACAACATCGAGCGTCTGCACGCCGCAACCGAGATTATGATTACGCCACTTGGCTACTCGTTCCGCATCGTGCGCAATATCGTGACCAACTTCCATCAACCGAAATCGACTCTGCTTTTGTTGGTGTCGGCATATTTGGGCGAAGATTGGCACAAGATTTACGACTACGCCCTCTCGCACGACTTCCGATTCTTGTCGTATGGCGATTCGTCGTTGCTGATGAGGTGAAAATTGTGTAGCACAAACAAATAGAAGCTGTCTAACAAGGTGATTTCTGCGTTACGCTTGCCCTCAAAATGCTCATTTACGCCTAGTAAACTCCGCTTTTTCGGGCTACGCAAGCCTTGAAATCCCTCTTGTTATACAACTTCCGACAAAAATGGCTGTCGCAACAAATTTGTTGGACAGCCATTTGTTTGGTGTGAGATTTATAAGAATCTCTCGATTACAATCGAACGAACATTTGTCGCCTCGGTTGCGTCATCAACAACCTCGTTAGGAACTTTTGATGCCTCATATATGCATACATCGGTTGTCCCTGAGTCGTGTGTGCGAGTCAAGCGAATAAGCTTTGGCTCCTCGCAATACTCGATGCTATATGTGCCTCCCCACTCCTGACCATCGGAGTAGGTACCTCGCAACAGAGAGTCTTCGAGCGAGAAGGTACCGTGATAATGCACCCATAGTACGGAGTAGGTGTGCTGATAGATATCGAATGTGTTGTCGCTATTGAGGCAAAGATATACGCCAAACGGCAACTCCTTCGAATTGTTCCACTCTATCAATTTCCACTCTCCGATAGGATTTCCTGCTTTATGCCAAGTAAGTTTGGTGCCTCCGTTATTGCCCCCATTGTTGTTGGGTGTACAAGCCGAAAGACCGAATAATAGTGCTATCGTAATAATAAATATCTTTGAAATTTTCATACTCATAATATCCTTTACAATCTAACCTCTATTATAACCAACCTCCATTTGCGGTGTGGCTCTCACGAACGATGATAGCAACCTTTTTGGTAGAGGCAAGACCTCCCATTTTATCATCAGAACCAGCATTTTTGTCACCTACAACAATAGGAACATATACAAATCCAACACCTATCTTGTCGCAAAGGATACTCAATTTGCCACCCTTAATAATTGGACCAGATATAACACCCAGCTTCTCTATATCCTCTTTTGACATAACAGGATTCGTCGCATCGGTATTTTCATTCTCGCCAATTGTAATGTTGGTTGCTCCATCTGTGAGATATGGAGCCAACTCGATTTTTGCATATTCGCCCTTTGCTATGCTTATGCAAGGTGTTCCCTCAACATTCATCAACATCTTGAATGCATCTACACGACCAGAGCCCATATTTCCTTGATAGAACGAAGAAAATCTCTCGTTGAGACTCGTCTTCAAGTCGGTATCTATGTCATTTACCGAGAGAAGCAACATCGAGGTAAACTCCTTCAACGAGAACTTCTTGCCCAATGTCTTAGCGTAGGACAATCCCAGAGCAGCCACTCCCGATACGTGCGGACAAGCCATCGATGTTCCCTGCATATAGCCATAGCCACTTCTTGCAATGTTCTTTGGCAGAGTCGAGAGCACACCGCCCTTGTTGCCGTGATTCTTCTGGTCGCCTCCCGGAGCAGAGATGTTTGTTCCAGGACCAAAATTGGTGTAGAATGCAGGCATACCGTCGCAACCTGTCGCTGCTACCGAGATGAAGTCACGATAAGCTGCTGGATAGCCAGACATTGCCAAACTATCGTTTCCTGCGGCAAAGATAACCAATCCTCCGTCCAATACGTCGCTGTTTTTAACGCTCTGGAAGTAGATAATACCATCATATTCGGCACCAGAACCTCTCTTGAAGTCTCTATCAGTTTTGTATACGCCACCATCGTATCCCCACGAACATTGTGCTATCACTGCACCATTGTCGGCAGCATACTTAAATGCTTTGGCGCTAATCTCGGCAGTACCCTTTGACTTGCCACTGAACAACTGCGACGACATAATCCTCACGCCATTGCCCGAGCCATCGCCACCGGCAACGCCGCAAACACCCTTGCCATTGTTGTTCACAGCGGCAACAGTTCCCGCAACGTGCGTTCCGTGGCCGTCATCGCCTGGTTGATCCCACGAAATTTTGCCATCTTTGGTTTGGTGATTCCAACCGTAAATATCGTCAGTATAGCCATTCTCGTCATCGTCTTTGCCGTTGTCTGCAATCTCGCCTCTATTTACCCACATATTTGCTGCCAAATCCTCGTGAGTGTAATCGACTCCTCCGTCGATAACTGCTACGATGATTGAAGGGTTGCCGGTGCAATAACGCCACGCATCTTTAACATTTACGTCCATACCTGCCACCTGCTTCTCGTCAATGCCCGAGCCGGTATTGTAGTAGTGCCACTGATCTTTGAAACCAGGGTCATTAACCTCCGATACAGTCATTCGGGTATCTGCGGTGATCTCGGCAGGAACAACAGCCGAAGGCTGATACGAAAGAAGCGAGTTGTATTGCACAACATCTACCTCTGCGATTTCCGCCAACGCTTTACCCGCCTTTTCGAGCTCCACCTCGCTGTCGAACGAGAGGACATACCAACGATGCAAACCCGCTTTGCGAGTACGCTCCTCGTGTTGTTTTACAATAGGAAAGAGTCGCTCGATGGCAGTTGCGCCAATTTTGTTCAAGGCGATATTCAACGGCTCGATGTTGGAGCGTGTGACATCATCGCTATTCTGTGCCTTCTCGAAGGCAAGAGTAGCTTTATCGTTGAACTTAATCAACAATTTACCCGCCTCGGCCGAGCGAGAAGAGTTGATAATCTTTGTTGCAGAGGAGTTATCCTGCTCTCCAACAAGGATATCCTCATCGTGCGAAAAACAACCGACAAAAAGCGTGGCTGCCAATATAGACAATCCTATTTTTCTGATAGATATTCTCATAAAAACTCTAAAAGTGAAATGTTTTATTTAGACACCACAAGCCGACCTGTCGCAGTCGGCTTGTAGTGTTATTAAGTCAAAGAACTATTAGTTCTCGGTGTTGCCACCCTTCGGGTCCTCAGGGACTACCGGCGCAACATAAGGAACGATAGTAGTGCTCGATGTGTTGCCAAACTCCTTGCTGGCCTTGTGACCAAAGATAAGCGAGCCCGTTGTGTACTCTCCGTTCTTATCCTTCTTCACATTGTAAATCCAAACTCGGAATGCGTAGTTCTGGATGCTGATAGGTTCCTTCTTCTCCTTGTCGATATTGAATACCAATGGGTCGAAGGTGAGAGCTCCTACCTGCAACTGCGACTCGTACTGATAGCACTCCGTTGGCTTGCCATCCTTGTCGTAGCTTAGGATGTCGAACATCTTACCGAAGAGGTTGCCCTCCTTCTTACGACCACGAACTGTGCCATCGAGTGTAAGAGTTCCAGCCTCAGCATCGTAAGTTGCAAAGAAATCTGCACCATTCTCCATACAAAGATTTGTAACGACAAACCTCTTTGAGCTACCCTGGTAACTCTTAATCTCAAATGTAGCCTCGTATGATGCAATCGCACCCTTGTTCTTCATTGTGTACTTACCCTCCTTGACTGCATCACCTGCATAAACAGGAGCAGCATCGGTCTTGAACTCGAAAGTCTCAGCCTTGCGGGTCTCGTAGTTGTTGATTCCGAAGAATACCGCTGTATAGTCGGTGTTATCCTCCAAATCGCCATAGAAAGCGGTCTTACCCTCTGCCGATTGAACAACAGCCAACTCCTCGATAGTGAGCGATGCGATACCCTCCTCCTTGAAGAGTTTCTCGTAGGTATTGCCTGCCTTGCCGAGATACTCGGTGAGGAATGCTGTTGGCCAGCAACCAATAGCCAAAGACTTCAAGTTAGAGCCCTTTACATTGTAGCTGAATGCGTTGTAGTCGCCAATATCATCGCCCTCTACATCGGTCTGATGCTTGGTGTATGCACCAAAATCTACGGTGAGGTCGCACGGGTGGTCGCCTGCGCCACCAAATCCAGCGTAGAAGAAGGCCTCCAAAGCCACACTCTTCTCCACTAACTCGCCCAAATTGTTCTTTGGAGCTGCAATAATAGTGTAGATATCCGACTCGTTGATGTTGATATTCATCTCGGTCTTCTCGGTTCCGCTCTTGAAGTCTGCAACCTCGCAGATATCGTTTGCAGAGCCGTCCAACAAAGCCTGAATTGCAGCCGATGGGTCAGCCAAAACATTACCCTTTGCCAAGTAGTACTTGATACCTGTTACATCGGTACCGTGGTTAAATGTAAACTTAGCTGTTATCTCCGACAAGTCGCTTGCTGTGGTTGTACCCTCGTACTTCACAGAGAGGGTGTAGTCGGTAGCTACGCCATCAGGGAAGATGATGCGGAAACCGCCTTCGAGGTTACTCTCGAACATATGACCAGCCTTGTAGTTTGGCGAACCAATGAGCAAGCCCTTCTCAGGCCAAGTGATAACGCCACCGCTCTTCCATCTTCCGTTGTTGTCGAACTTCGCACCCTCCAACAAACCTGCAATACCCTCTGGCTTGGTCTCTGGGTGGTAATCAGAAGCGATGCTCCAATCCTTATCCTCGCTCGACTCCATACCCATTCTTCTCTTCTCGATAAAGCACTTCTCCTCATTTGAGCAGTCGATGACGAGGTGGAAAGCCTCTGTGCCCTCCTCGCTCTCGGCTGCACCGAGAACAGGTACTGCTACCTTTGCCCAAGGGTTCTTCAAGAGGAATACACCATTCTTTGTCTTGTGCTCGTAGATCTCAACATCGACCTCAGCCTTAACCGAGAGAATGCTGAACTTAACACCATCGAGAGCCGAGAAGATATCGCCACCACGGAATGTAGCGAACTCGTCAAGCTCGCCCTTAATGCGATTCCAAGGGAAAAGACGGAACGCTACGGTCCAAGTCTTATCTCCGTATGGGGTGGTTTGGTCGTTTCTTACAATAGTGAGGTCAATAGGGTACTCCTTATCCTCCTCCATTGCTGCACTGTTAGCCTTGATAGCAAACATTGCTGTATCTTCGCCATCTTTGAATACCACAGAGCCATTCTCAGGGAACTCGAACAATGCTGTATGCTCCTCAGCAACAGTACAATCAATTGGTACAACCAATGTACCCTTTGTATCTATTCGAGTAACAATGATATTCTGAATATCATCTTTCTCCTCGCCTGAGATGTCAAATACCGTTGCATTCTTATTAGAGAAGCATACCTGCGGTCCGGCAGGAACATCTCCCGGAGTGTATGCGTTGTCGTGAGTACAAGAGGCAATAGCTCCTGCAACCAACACAACTAACAACGAATATATAAATTTAAGATTTTTCATACTCTTATCTATCTTTTATCTATTTTATTTCCACAACTTAATAAGTCCGTCCGGATTAGGGTTGTTCTTTCCGATGAGAGCGGTGTTCTGGTAAGTCTCACCCTCAGGAATACAGAAGTTCCACCAAGGAGCACGACCTTCTACATTCACACGGCTATCGCTCGGAACGTTTGTTCCCTCATAACCGTTGTTGATACCCATATTCAGACGCTTGAAATCGTAGAATACGATACCCTCGCCCCAGAACTCAACACGCTTTTGGAACATAATCTCATCAACGAGATCTGTCATCGACTCGGTCGAGTATTTAGGGTTACGGTTAGCCATAAAGCTGATGAGAAGGTTCTCGGCTGTACCCTCGTCATAGTGAGCAGTAGCCTCAGCCTCGATGAAGTACATCTCCTCAACACGCATCAAAGGCACATCGGTGACATTTCCGATGGTGTACGATACGGTGTTGCCGTTTGCTGGGTGGAACTTGAAGTTTGCATACGCTGGCACAGCAGCAAGGAACTCCTCCTCAGAGTAGTTGGTCAAATAGCCATACTGCTTATACCACGCAGCAGGGTTAGAACCAACGAATGCCTTGCGACGCCAATCGTTCTCCGACATACGGTTGTAGAAGTTGTTGGTAACACCCTCGAATACGAACTTACCACCATAGCCCCAAGTAGCCTCAGACGAACGCCAAGCGATGAAGTTTACGAGGTTGGTAATACCCTCAGTAGTCTGTGGCAAGTACCACATCCAAGAGTTGTTAGCGGTGTTGAAGCCCGATGTAGCGTTCAAGTACTCGCCCTCGGTCATAATTGTAGCCTTTGACTCGGTGATTGCCAAACGAGCATACTTTGCAGCTTCTTTGTAAGCCTCTTCGCCGGTCTTCACATTTTTGTACGAAGTGGAGAACTGTCCCAACCAGAGGTATGCACGAGCCTTCAAACCGTAGATTACAGCCTTCGAAGGCATTGTCTTCTTTACGGTGATACCATCGAGCAACTCCTCAGCATCGTCCAAATCCTCGAAAATAAACTCGAACATCTTGTCACGCCTTGCACGAGGGTTGTTACGAGCCATCGCCTCGTCAGTCTTCTCGGTGATGATCGGTACGGTCAAAGCCACAACATTCTTGATGTCATACTTGCTTGCAGCCTCGTCGGTAACTTCGAGAGCCTCATATTGACGAGCCATATCCAAGTAGAAAGTTGCACGGAATGCCTTTGCTACACCAAGCGCCAACTTCTCGCTCGAAGTGAGAGCCTTGCTTGTGTCAACCAAGCTGATAACATCATTACACGACTTCATAAACGAGAAGTATGTGTTCCAAGGGAAGTCACACAATCCGGCAGTTGGACCCATAGATGTACCACGCTCCCAATACCAGAACCAGTCGTATCCGGCTGCTTCGTCACCTGCGGTACAGATAACATCACCTGTGCAAGCGTCCATAGCGCACAACAAACCCGGATAACCGAAGTCAAAACCGTAGTTTGCTCCGCTACCGAATGCCGAGTATGGATATGCCATATTTACGGCGATAGCACCTACCATTGCCTCCAACACAGACGAAGCTTGCGATATCTGCTCCTGTGTGGCACCGCTTGTAGGGAAGGTCTCTTTGATGCAGCTTGTTGTCAAGAGTGCTGCACCGATAACCATAGCAATAAACTTATATATATTCTTCATTTTCATAATATCTATCTCCTTTCTGCTAAGTATTAGAATGTGATATTAATACCTCCCGATATAGTTCGGATAGGAGCATACATCGCAGTGTTAGTACCACCAGAGATTGACTGACGAGGGTCAAGTCCCTTACGGCGTGACCAATACCAAACATTGTCGCAAACAACATATACTCGCAACTTGTTAACGAGGAACTTGCGGGTAATGTTCTGTGGAAGGGTATATCCAATAGTGATGTTCTGAATATTCAAGTACGAAGCATCTACAAGGAAACGATCCGACATTGCAGTCGAGTACTCGTCACCATAGACCAAACGAGGAATATTAGAACCCTTGTTATCCTCACTCCACGCATTGAGAATATCACGGTGGTAGTTACCTCCGATGCTTGTTCCCACAGGCGAGGTCATAAAACCTGCATAACCCGAGTCATAAACCAAACCTCCGATTTGATAAGAGAAGTTTGCCGAAATATCTACGCCATAGAAGTCGAATGTGGTCGAGAAACCTCCGTATGCATCAGGAAGTGCGCTACCTGTGAGATAACGAGTTGCGTTATCGTAGTCGGTAGTTCTCTCCTTAACGATGTTGCCATTCGAATCCTCCTTGTCCTGCCACCACATAGACTCTCCCTTCTCATTTACACCGGCATAAGACTTCATATAGAATGTGTAGTATGGAAGTCCCTCTGCAATGAAGTACGAGCCACTGAGGTAACCATCGTGTCCGTTGAGCGAGAATGTCTTGTGCTCATCGGCAAGGTAGGTAACCTTAGTAGAGGTGTGCGAGAAGTTGAGGTTGAATGACCAATTAAAGTTCTTCTTGCGGATAATATCTGCACCCAACTCCAAAGCCAAACCTTGGTTTACCATATCTCCGACATTAGCGTAGTAACCGCTATAACCGAGCGACGAAGGTACCGAGAAGTAGAACAACATATCGGTAGTCTTACGGTGGAAATAGTCGATGTTACCGTAGAGGCGGTTCTGCCAGAAGCCGAACTCTGCACCCACATTCAAGTATCCGTTGGTCTCCCAAGTGATGTTAGGGTTACCCTTCGAACCGAAGATTACGGCAACGCCACCATCGTTGTTAGCGTAGCTATATGTGTCGGTGTAGCGGTACGAACCGATAGCATCGTTACCCTGCGAGCCATACGAAATCTTCGCCTTCAACATATCTACCCAAGGAGCGTTGAACCATCTCTCACGGTTGATCAACCACGCAGCACCTACCGACCAGAAGTTACCCCAACGGTGCTTAGGGTGGAAGTTCGAAGATGCGTCACGGCGATACGAACCACTTACGAATACTCGGTTGTTGTAGTCGTAGCCTGCACGGAAGAAGAAACCTTCGGTGTTGTACTCACCCATAGCCGAATTTGCGCCTGCTCCATCAACCACAGCACTTGCCAACTCGTCATTATCGTAGTCCGCAATCACGCTCTTGTATCCAGAGACTGTGTACGACTTGTCGTTGTAGTACTCGTGTCCGAGCAATACATCAACAGTGTGGAAGTCTGCAAAGGTCTCCTTGTAGGAGATGAGCTGCTGCAAGTTGTAAGCGATAGTACGGCTGTGACCCTTGCTGATCGAGCCGCCCGAAGTTGCAAACTGTCCATAGTAAGGGTTTGCTACACTTGTCGAGCGAGTCTCGTCAATGGTAGTCGAAGCGTTGATTGTAACCTTCAAGCCCTTGTAGAGAAGGAAGTCGGCAAATCCGTTTGCAGAGAATGCGTTACCCTCGCTGAACTGCTTGTTCAACCAGCTGGTCTGCAATGCGTTTGCATCCGAGATAAATGGACGAGTGTGACCTGCGTTACCCTTCGAACCGTAGTCATACATCTGGTAGCCGTGCTCATCAACCATAATATTACCCTTCTCGTCACGGATATATACCGGATAGATAGGTGCAATCTGCGATGCAAATGCGAAGATGTTGGCAGTAGAACCGCTCTCTCCCTCGCCATCGTTACCATTACTCCAATAGAAGTGTGTGTAGGACATATTTGCACCAACCTTCAACCACTTCTTAGCCTGATAGTCAGCCTTCAAACGAGCAGTCAAACGGTTCATCTCCGAGCTCTTGATGATACCTGTGTTATCGAGGTAACCAATCGAAGCGTAGAAGTTCGAACGCTGTGTTGCACCCGAAATATTTACGTTGTACTCCTGACGGAATGAGGTGCGGTAAGCCTCGTCCATCCAGTTGTCTGGATAGAGCATATACTTCTTACCATTGTAATCAACAACATTACCGAGTCTCGCTGCAGGGTTGAGCTTGCCATTTGTACCGATAAGATACTGACCGGCAGGAACATTATAGACATTGTAACCCAAACCTCCGGTACCATTCTTGGTCAAACCGAGAACGGCATCCATATAAGGATTCTTCGAGTTGTTGTCCTTGTAGTAGTTGTAGAGAGCCTTGTAGTGAGTCTCATAGTACTGACCAGGCGATTTGATAACATCGTACTCCTGCATAGCACACGAGTTTACACCCCATTTTGCATCAACATTTACAACAGCCTCACCAGCCTTTGCTCTCTTGGTGGTAATCATAATAACACCATTCGCACCACGAGAACCGTACAATGCATTCGATGCAGCATCTCTCAATACGGTCATCGACTCGATATCGGCCATATTGATGTTGTTCTTGTCGCCGTCATAAGGCATACCATCGACAACCCACAATGGATCCTGTCCTGCGTTGATTGAGCCGATACCGCTGATACGGATAGTAGGCTCAGCGCCGAGATCACCACTTGCGGTAGTCATCTGTACACCTGCAACCTTACCGATAAGGGCTGTCGCAGCATTAGAAGCTTGCACCTTCGATAAATCCTCCGAAGAGACAACCTTTGCAGCACCTGTAAATGCCTCCTTCTTTGCCTCACCGAACGCAACAACGATAACATCCTCGATTGCCTTCGAAGCCTCTTTAAGTGTAGCATTTACGGTTGTTTTGCCATTGATGGCGAGTTTGGTATCCTCGTAACCGATGAAGGAGAATACGAGCACTCCGTTGGCAGGAGCTGCAAGTATGTACTTACCTTGCAAATCGGTCGAAGTACCAAGTGTGGTACCCTCTACCACTACGGTAGCACCGACAACCGGAGCGCCGTCCGGGCCGGTAACTGTACCCGTAACCTGCTTATTCTGCGCCAATACCGAAGCACAAGCAAACAGAATCGCAGCCATTGTTAGTACAATTTTTTTAACCATAAGCATTTGTTTTTAATTATAATTATATATAAATATATGTGCGTTTTCGTGCAAAGATATAAAATTACAATGTTACCACCAAAAAATATACGAATAAAAATGCGTGATTTTGAGGGTCTATCGCAAAATAATTATCATTTAGTTTCAATTTGTAAGTAAAACCCTAATAAAATGTGTTAAATTAAAATGTAAAAATTTTAATAATTCAAGAGGGTGCGATTTTGCTCTATTTTGGGGCTCTTTTTGTCTTGGTTTCTCTGCAAAATCGAGCGGAGAGATGGGTGAAGTTATAAAATATAAGCGTTATAATATGGCGAATAAATGCATAAAAATGCATATAAAATGAAATATTGTTTATGCCGTTGCTGTGGCTGTTGGCGGTCGGTGAAAATGGCTGCATTCTTGGTCGATTTAGCCGTTCGCTTAAAAAACTGAAAGTTTTTCCATTTTTCGCTTTCGGTTTTGTATTTTGTTTCGTATATTTGCGCCAATAAAAGAAATTCTAACAAACAAACAGTTTCAAAAATGAAAGCTATCGTTAAAACCAATTTGCAGTTGCCTGGTCAGACTGCTCACTATGTAGGTAAGGTGCGTGATGTTTATAGCATCGAGGGTGACTATCTTGTAATGGTCGTATCGGATCGTATTTCGGCATTCGATGTTGTTTTGCCTGAGGGTATTCCATTCAAGGGTCAGGTGCTTAACCAGATTGCTGCGAAGTTCCTCGACGCAACTACCGATATTCTCCCTAACTGGAAAATCGCTACTCCCGACCCAATGGTTACCGTAGGTCACAAGTGCGAGCCTTTCAAGGTAGAGATGGTTATCCGTGGTTACCTTTCGGGTCACGCTTGGCGTGAGTACAAGGCTGGCAAGCGAGTAATTTGCGGTGTCGAGATGCCTGAGGGTATGGTCGAGAATCAGAAGTTCCCAACCCCTATCATCACCCCTACAACCAAGGCAGCAGAGGGTCACGACGAGGATATCTCGAAGGAGGAGATTATCGCACAGGGTATCGTATCTCGTGAGGACTACGAGCAGTTGGAGAAGTATACTCAGGCTATCTTCCAGCGTGGTACCGAGATTGCTGCAAAGATGGGCTTGATTCTTGTTGATACAAAGTATGAGTTCGGTAAGAAGAATGGTGTAATCTACCTTATGGACGAGATTCACACCCCTGACTCTTCACGCTACTTCTACGCTGAGGGTTACGAGGAGCGTCTTGCAAAGGGCGAGAAGCAGAAGCAGCTCTCTAAGGAGTTTGTTCGTGAGTGGCTTATGGCAAACGGCTTCCAGGGCCAGGACGGTCAGAAGGTGCCAGAGATGACTCCGGAGATCGTTGCAAGCATCACCGAGCGTTACATCGAGTTGTACGAGAATATCGTAGGCGAGAAGTTCGAGAAGGCTGAGTGCGACGATGTTGAGGCTCGTATTGCAAAGAATGTAACAGAGTTTTTGGCAACTCTCTAATTGAATAACAAATAGATAGAACAATCAAAGGCGACAATCAATTGTCGCCTTTGGTAGCGTAAAAAGGTATGAAAAAAGGTCGTTATTCGGGCACATTTGGCTCTTTTATCATGTTCGGTTGGTTTATGTATATAATGTTGAGTCCAAGCGAGTTTGTGATTCTCTCGACCAACGATATGCACGCTTCGCTCGACAATATGTCGCGTTTAGCAACAGCTGTTAAGGAGTGTCGTGATACGGTATTTACGATTGTGGTCGATGCGGGCGATAGATGGACGGGAAATGCCTATGTCGATTTGGCAGAGGGACGCTTGCCGATGATTAGTCTGATGAATGCTGTCGGTTATGATGTTGTAACGCTTGGTAATCACGACTTTGATCCCGGTCAACAGGTGCTGGATAATGCCGTCGAGAAGGCGGAATTTGAGACTGTTTGTGCCAACATGAAGGCCAAAGGAGAGTGGCTTGACGATGTCGAAGACAAAGTGCAGATTGTTACACCAAATGGAATTGAGGTCGATTTTGTAGGCGTTGTAACGAGCTATTCCAACGGTCACCCTGACGGCAATGACAACAACTTCGAAGGTCTGCAATTCGAGGACCCGCAGATTGTTGCCGAGCGTGAGGGCAATGGATTGGAGGGTGATGTAAAGGTATTGCTTTCGCACATGGGACATGACCGAGATTTAGCGTTGGCATCGCGATATGACGGCTACAATGTTATAATCGGAGGACATACTCACAAATTGCTCGATACTGTTGTCAATGGTACTGTGATTGGCCAGACACAACGCAAGCTGAAAAATATTGGCGTTACGAAGGTGAAGATGCGTGGTAATAAGGTAGTGAATATCGAGTATGAGAATATTCCACTGAAAAATTATGCAAAAAATTCGGCGGTGGAAAAAATGATAGCCGATATCGAGGCGAATCCCGCATTGCAGGAGGTTGTCGGCTCGATGGCGCACTCTACCAACCATGTAGGCTTGTGTAATTTGCAAACCAAAATTATCAAAGAGGCAACGGGAGCAGAGATTGGTATCTATCATCGTGGCGGAGTTCGTATTATCGAGGGGTTGCCTGCGGGTGAGGTGACTGTTAAAACGCTCTTCGATAATGAGCCGTTCTTCTCGCAGGTGCATCTTGTCGAGATGACGCCTGCGCAGTTGCGAAAACTGATTGTCGAGAAATATAATGATACGGTAAATGCGAAGGAGTCGCACTGTATAGATCTCTATGCTACAACTCCTTATCGTATTATTACCGACGAGAACGATATGGCCTATGATGTGGCGTTCCCGTATCTGAAAGAGGGAAAGAGGTATAAGATTGCCGTAGCCGATTATGTGGCGCGCAACTATGCCCATTTCGAGTGCGAGAACGAGGTGCGATTGCCGCTGTTAGTATATGAGTTGGACAAGGCATATTTCGAGAAGAATTCTCCTGTTCGCATCTCGAATGAGCCGTTGCAGAGGGTAGTAGTCCGCAAAAAACAATAAAATATCGGGATTATATCCCGACAATAGAAAAAAAACACTACCTTTGTCGCTTGTATGGAGAAGCTAATGGCTAATGGCTAATAGCTAAAAGCAGAAAATAAAGAAACAATAAAAAAGATATGGCAGTAGAATTGAAAGATTTGACCAAGAGCGATGAGAACTATTCGCAATGGTACAACGATCTTGTCGTAAAGGCAGGTTTGGCCGAGAACTCGGCAGTGCGTGGCTGTATGGTAATCAAGCCTTACGGATACGCTATTTGGGAGAAGATGCACGAAGTATTGGACGGAATGTTCAAGGAGACAGGCGTGCAGAATGCTTACTTCCCACTCTTCATCCCTAAATCGTTCTTCTCGAAGGAGGCTAACCATGTTGAGGGCTTTGCAAAGGAGTGCGCTGTGGTTACCCACTACCGCTTGAAGAATGATGAGAATGGCAAGGGTATCGTAGTTGACCCGGCGGCTCGTTTGGAGGAGGAGTTGATTGTTCGTCCTACATCGGAGACTATTATCTGGAACACATACAAGGGTTGGATAAACTCGTATCGCGACCTTCCAATCCTCTGCAACCAGTGGGCAAATGTTGTTCGCTGGGAGATGCGTACTCGTCTCTTCTTGCGTACCGCAGAGTTCTTGTGGCAGGAGGGACACACCGCACACGAAACTCGTGAAGAGGCAGAGGCAGAAGCATTGCAGATGATTAAGGTATATCAGAAGTTCGCTGAGGAGTGGCTCTGCTTGCCTGTAATCGTTGGTCACAAGTCGCCAAACGAGCGTTTCGCAGGTGCCGAGGATACTCTCACTATCGAGGCGTTGATGCAGGATGGTAAGGCTTTGCAGAGCGGTACTTCGCACTTCCTCGGTCAGAACTTCGCAAAGGCTTTCGATGTGAAGTATGCTAACCGTGAGGGTAAGTTGGAGTATGTATGGGCAACATCGTGGGGCGTTTCTACCCGTTTGATGGGTGCTTTGATTATGGCTCACTCGGACAACAACGGTTTGGTATTGCCTCCGAAGTTGGCTCCGACACAGGTTGTTATCGTTCCTATCTACAAGGGCGAGGAGCAGTTGGAGGCAGCTCGTGTAAAGATGAACGAGATTGCCGATGCATTGAAGGCAAAGGGCGTGCGTGTTAAGGTTGATGACCGTGACAATGTTCGTGCAGGCTTCAAGTTTGCAGAGTACGAGTTGAAGGGTGTGCCTGTTCGTTTGGCACTCGGTCAGCGTGACCTCGCAAACGGCACTATCGAGTTGGCTCGTCGTGATACCCTCACCAAGGAGACCGTATCGCAGGAGGGACTCGTAGATTATATCGTAAACTTGCTCGACGAGCAGCAGAAGAATATCTTTAAGAAGGCACTCGACTATCGTAACTCGATGATTACCAAGGTTGACACTTGGGACGAGTTCGTTGAGGTGTTGAACAACAAGGGTGGCTTTATCTCGGCACACTGGGATGGTACACCGGAGACCGAGCAGGCTATCAAGGATGCTACAAAGGCTACTATCCGTTGTATTCCTTTGGATGTTGAGCCTGAGGAGGGTAAGTGTATCTTCACAGGCAAGCCATCGCCTTACCGTGTATTGTTTGCAAAGAGCTACTAATATGAAGCGATTGGCGATTATTATCGCAATGTTATGCCTTGCCTTGCCCGTAGTGGCGAAGCCAAAGGCGGAGATTAAGAGTCAGTGGCGAGGTGTGCGTGTGGCATACCTCGGCGACTCTATCACCGACAAGCGACAGGTCGAGAAGGGTCAGAACGAGACCTATTGGTCGTATCTCGAAGGTATCCTCGGAATAGAGTCCTTCGTCTATGGTATCAGTGGTCATCAGTGGAGCCAGATTCCGGGTCAGACCGACAAACTCATCAAGGAACACGGTCAGGAGGTCGATGCGATAATGATTTTTGTCGGCACCAACGACTACAACGCCAATGTCCCACTCGGCGAGTGGTACTCGGAGGAGGTTGTCGAGGTTGAGGTTACAGGCAAGAAGGGCTCGAAGTCGGGCGTTATGGCAGAGCGCAAGAAGCGCACTATCCTTATGGATAAGAACACGGTGCGTGGTCGTATCAATATCGCTATGTCGCAGCTCAAACACGAGTATCCGACCAAGCAGATTATCCTCTTGACACCGATTCATCGTGGTGATGCCTTCCTGAGTGATAGAAATATCCAACCCAACGAGCTCTATGCCAATGGCGTAGGCGAGTATATCGACGCCTATGTCAATGTTGTGAAGGAAGCCGGCAATGTCTGGGCGGTACCTGTCATCGACTTGAACTCAATCTGCGGTCTCTATCCGTTGGAGGAGACAAACGCACTATATTGGCGCAGAGCGACGCTCGGCAAGAGCGAGAAGTCGGGTAGACCTCGTATCGACCGTCTCCACCCGAATAGCGCAGGACACTTGCGTATGGCGCACGCTTTGGCGTATCAGTTGTTGGGCTATCCCGCTAAACTCGATTAAGAATGGAGAACGGAACAACCAACATACGAACAAAACGAATATACCGAGTGACATTGCTCGGTATGTTTGTCAATATGATACTCTTCGTCTTCAAACTCGTTGCAGGTTTTTTGGGTCGAAGTGGTGCAATGATTGCCGATGCAGTCCACTCGGCATCGGACTTTGCTACCGATGTTGTGGTGCTGGCGTTTGTCCGTATCAGCGCAAAACCTCGTGACGACGACCACAAGTGGGGACACGGCAAGTACGAAACCCTCGCCTCGCTCATTATCGGTGTGGCGTTGTTTGCCGTGGGAGTCGAAATATTGCTTGATAGTGCCGAGAAGATTAAGGCGGTTACCGAGGGCGAGGTGTTGCCACGCCCGGGTGCTATTGCGATTATTGCCGCTGCGGTGTCGATTGTGGCGAAGGAGGCGTTGTATCAATGGACCGTGCGTGTCGGCAAAAAGACCGAAAGCTCTTCGGTGGTGGCAAATGCGTGGCATCATCGTAGTGATGCCCTCTCTTCGATTGGTGCATTGTTGGGTATCGGTGCGGCCTATTTCCTTGGCGAAAAGTGGCGTATAGCCGACCCGATAGCCGCTATCGTTGTGGCAGCGCTTATCATAAAGGTGGCAATCGACCTTTGCAGTACTGCACTTGCTGAACTGCTCGAAAAGAGCCTTCCAAAGGAGGTTGAGGAGGAGATTCTCGCCATAATTTTGGCAACTCCAAATGTCTATAAACCGCACAATCTTCGCACTCGTCGTATCGGTTCGGATATAGCTATCGAGGTACATATTCGTGTTGATGGCAATATGTCTGTTTTCGCTTCGCACGAGATATCGAAGGAGATTGAGCGAGCCCTGCGTGCCCGCTTTGGCGAACGCACCGCCGTAGCCATCCATATTGAGCCGATGAAATAGGGAAAAGTGAGTAGTGAGTAGAGAGTAGTGAGTAGTTAAAACTTACAGCGCACCCCATAAAGCGACCAACGGGAGCGCCCCCAGAAAGGGCGGAACGCCCGCCCCCATAAAGCAGTCGCAGACTGCGTCCCCAGAAATCGTTGCGCCGTGATAAGGGTGGGAGAACGGAGAACAAAAAAAGGGTTGCCCGAAAGCAACCCTCCCACAAATTAACCCTCTTATGCCTCCGAATTGAAGACCGTTTGTAAGAACGAGTCCAAATAGAGTAGTTCTGCATCTCCGCAAACGACTTGCGATAGAAAAAGGTCCTCTTCGCAGACATTGTGTAATACTCGATTGTCGATCTGCTCCATAGGCAAAATGTTTTAGAATGAACTTCGCCTATATAACGAGCAATCCGAGTATTTTATTGTTAAAAGTTTAGCATATTGCTAAATTTTTATCCTTTATCATCTGGCGCATATTTATCAGGGCATATCTCATACGACCAAGCGCAGTGTTGATACTCACCCCCGTATGCTCCGCTATCTCCTTGAAACTCAGCCCTTCGTAGTAGCGCATCTTTACGACCTCTCGTTGCTCGGCAGGCAGGAGTTCGATCAACTGTCGCACCTCCTCGGCCTGCTGCTCCGATACGAGACGATCCTCTATCGAAGGTTCTGCAAAGTTCTTACTGCCCAAGATATCGAAACCTGCACTCGACTCACTTACGGTCTTAACCTGCTTTTGCGCTCGGAAGTAGTCCAAAACTCTATTGTGCGCTACACGCAACAACCACGGCTGAAATCTTCCTTTGTCGGTGTAACGACCCTCGTCTAACACCTTCACAACCTTTATCAACACCTCTTGTGTCAAATCGTCTGCCACATCGTTATCCTTAACCAACATACGAACATAATCTCGTACTCGGCGTGCGTGGCGCTCCAAAAGCTGAGAAACGGCTTCACGATTGCCCTGCTGATACATCTCCAACAGAGCCTGATCGCTTAACATTGTACTCTTCATACTCTTTCCTTTCTAAAATGGTTCAAAGAGTAGAATTTTTTCGATAGGCAATAATTTTTTAGTTAAACTTCTCGTTATACATTTGCAGAAATGTTCCAAAACGGATAATTTCTTGGTCGCAAGATAAGCAGTTTTTGCAGAAATTCCAAATCGCCCCTGTCGCTCCTTGAACTCGGATATAGTGGCGGTTTTTCGCAAAAATAGTGCCGAGAAGGGGTTGTAAGCCCATTTTTGGTATATTCTTCCTATTTTTATATATAAGGTGAATCGCCCAAACCAAGCGGTGAAATTATAATCCGATTTCTCGCAATATATGTTGAAAATTACAAAAATAGGAGCAACAGAGAAAACTGCTGCTCCTATTTGTGTGCTTATCTCTCTTCCGATTAGAACGAGAGTTTTGCTCCTACGAAGATTGAGCGAGGGAGCGACGGACCATAGATATATCCCGAGTCACGATTCTCGTCACGGTCGAAGTCACGCTGGTAGGAGTTGCAGATGTTGCGAACACCTGCATTTACCTGCAAGCCGATTGTTTTCCAAATCTTGAAGTCGTATGAGAGCTTCACGCCGAGGTCGAAGAATGGCTTGGTGTGCTCGATGCGGTCTTTGTCGAGTGTCGAGTCGTCTGGCAATATGCCACCTGCGAAGTGCTCCACATACATTCTACCCATATAGTTACCCGAAAGGTCAATCTTGAAGTTCTTGATTGGCTGGGTGGTCACGGTGAAGTAGCCATACACATTTGGCGAACGGAACATATTTGTTGTAGGCTCAACAGTGTCGTCGTCGCTCCAATACTCCGCCTCGTTGTACTTACTACGCTGCAATGTTACACCTGCCGAAGCCTCTACCCAAGGGGTGTAAGCGATTTTACCCTCGACATTCAATCCCATAACATTTGCGCCCGAGCCGTTGTAACGCTCGTAAATAGAGGCTCCATCCTCGCCTGTTTCGCCTGTTTCACGAAGAGTGAATACGCCATTGAGCATTGTGTAGAAGCCCTCGACGAGGAGATTCATCTGCACTCGGCCAACGGTCTTATACATATCTGCCGAGAGGGTGAACGAGTGCGAACGCTCCTCGTGCAAGTCGTCGGCCAAGCGGATGCGGGTACGCTCGCCACCTACGATGAGGATGTGCAAGTCCTCGTCGAATGCCTGTGGTGCACGGAAGCCCGAGCCGTATGTCGCACGAAGGTTGATGTTGTGTGTTGGGTTGTAGCGCAATGTTACTCGTGGCGAAGGGATGCAGAGGAAACGCTTTGCGGTGGCGTTATACCAATTATCCAAACGACCACCAACGAGGAAGCCCCACTTGTCGAACTTGAACTCGCCCTGCGCATAGACACTCGCATTGTGGATATGTTGCTTGGTAATCATCGAGGTGTAGCCCTGTGCTACATATCCGATAGGGTTGTCGAAGAGGTAGTCGTAGTTGTATTCTGCACCGACCGTAAGCTCGAAAATATTCAAACGATAGAGGTATTGACCACCTGCAACTGCTGTTACGCCCTTGGTCTGACCGTAGGCATTAGGGTCTTGACCTGCACCATAGTAGCTCTCACGAGCAGTCGATTGAGCCGATGCGAAGATGCTGTAACGGTGGCGAGTATTCTTCGATGTACCGTCGAACGAAAGACCTCCGCTATTGATAAGGTGGTCGGTTGTCTCGGCAATCAACGCCTGGTGTGGCGGGAGGTCGAGCTGGTCGCCACCACGACGATACTCGTTTGTTGCGTGGTAGTCGAGCGTGAGCTTGCTATATGCGCTGGTCTTGATATAGGCCTGTGTGCCGATGGTCTGCGACTTGATAACAGGAATTTCAACGAAGCCATCGCCATCGTGGTCGTAGGCATCACGCATACGATTTTGACCATAGATTGTAAGTCCAGCCTTGCGGTCGTCGGTTACGAGCGAGGCGTTGAGGGTGGTGTTATTGTCGAGTGCACCCGATAGACCAATCGAGGTGAGCGAATGTGCCAACTCGCCCGAGTTACGCAATGGCTCCTTGGTGATGATGTTGATTGTACCACCGATAGCCGACGAGCCGAAGAGTGCCGAGCCACCGCCACGCACAACCTCGATGCGCTCCACCATGTTTGCAGGGATATGCTCCAAGCCATAAACGCCTGCCAATGCCGAGAATACGGGGCGAGAGTTTATCAAAATCTGTGAGTACTGACCGCTCAAACCGTTGATGCGTACCTGTGCAAAACCGCAGTTCTGGCACGAGTTCTCGACACGCACACCCGGCTGGAACGACAAGCCCTCTGCCAATGTTGGTGCCGACACCTTATTCAAGAGGTCGGAATCAACTATATTTACGAGTGTTGGAGCCTCGCTACGCTTTGTGGCGTTGCGGTTTGCCGAAACAACGATTGCATCAACCGAAATCTGCTCCTCGGTAGTCTCGAAGTTGAGCAGAAGGTCCGAGCCACACTCCACATCTATCTCCTTGGTCTTGCTGGCGTAGCCGATTGCCGAGACGGTAACCTTCAACTTGCCAACAGGGGCGTGATAGAGGGTGTAGTGACCCGTAGCGTCGGTTGTAGTACCTACGGTTGTACCGTCAATTGTAACGGTAATATATGGAATATGCTCCTTTGTGCGGGAGTCGGTGATGTGTCCGTGAATTGTTGCCTCGCACTGCTCGGAAGCCGAGTGGCTGTGGCCGTTATCGTGGTGAATTTTGTGTCCGTGCTGCTGTGCTGTTGCAGTTGCGCACAAAGCGAGCGCAACAACTATTGTTGTAATAAATTTTTTCATTTTGGGCTATTATTGTTTATCGTTATATATATAAGTATTGTCCGCATAGAGATGTGTGCGGATTTTGGTCTTAGATATTACGATAAACAGGGAGGTCCTCGGAGCGAGGAGGTAACAACGATGCGATTGGCTTGTGCAGTTGGAATAACTCCAAATTCGCACTCCAAAGTCGTTATTACGGGGTTATATTCGAAATACTCAGCCTCTGTGGCGAGATAATCTTCGGCGTGACAGATAGGACAGTTACACGACACCCACGCACCATTGTCGGTGTTGGCTGATGATGGGTGGGCGGTGCGCAGATAGTCCTCGTAGTAACCTCTGTCGTGAGTAATCCATACACGGCTCGATACCGATGCAATCATCAGTATAGCAAGCAGATAGGATGTGTACTTTCTATTTTGCAACGCCTTTTTCACGGCGCAAAAATACAAACTTTAATTAAAAATTAAAAATTAAAAATTAAAAATTGCGCAAAAACTCTCAACTTTCCCCTCTCAACTCTCAACTTTTTTGTATATTTGTGAAGATATTTTTCTTAATTTGCGAAAAATTATGGCATTGGAAGATAGAAAGCAGTTGGCAATGGTTGCCGAGGATGAGTGGTTGCAGCCTGTCGAGGAGGCGGTGAATGAGCGATACGATATCTATTGCGCCCATCTTGCCGAGATTGAGCGCAGCGGCTCGATTGTCGATTATGCAAATGGCTATCGCTACTTCGGTTGGCAATACGACGAGGATATGTCGGGTTGGTGGTTCCGTGAGTGGCTGCCTGCGGCATACGATGTCTATATCTTTGGCGATTTCAACAATTGGCAGCGCACACAACTGCGTTTGGACAAGGATGCACACGGAGTGTGGAGCATCTTCTTGCCCGATGCGATGTATTCGTTCCGCCTGACCCACGGCTCGTTGTATAAACTCCATATCCACGGACAGAATGGCTGGCACGACCGCATTCCTGCCTATGCCACACGCCTTATTCAGGATGATACGACAAAGAACTACTCGGCGCAGTTCTGGATTCCGCAGCCATTCGATTGGGGCGACGACAAACTTGTGGTCGATAAGAACAATCTGTTGATATACGAAACCCATATCGGAATGTCCTCCGAGAAGGAGGGTGTGAGCACCTATAAGGAGTTCGAAAAGAGCGTCTTACCTCGTGTCAAGAAGGCGGGTTACAACGCTATTCAGGTTATGGCTCTTGCCGAGCATCCATACTACGGCTCGTTTGGCTACCATGTGGCAAATTTCTTCGCTCCGTCATCCCGCTTCGGTACGCCCGAGGAGTTGAAATCGTTGGTGCGCAAGGCTCACAAGTTGGGCATTGCTGTGATTATGGATATCGTTCACGCCCACTATGTTAAGAACTTCAACGAGGGCATCAACGAGCTCGACGGCTCGCCTTACCACTACTCGAAACAGGGCGATGCGGGCTATCAGCCATATTGGGATTCGAAGATTTTCGACTACGGCAAGCGTGAGGTGGAGCACTTCCTCCTCTCGAATGTCAAGTATTGGCTCAACGAGTATCACTTCGACGGCTACCGCTTCGATGGTGTAACCTCGATGATATATCACCACCACGGATATACCGACTTCGACTGCCGAGAGAAGTTCTTCGACGAGGGTGTCGATAAGGATGCTCTGGTCTATCTCTCGTTGGCAAACAAACTCGTTCACGACTTTCGCCCCGAGGCTGTAACTATTGCTGAGGATGTGAGCGGTATGCCGGGTATGTGTCGCACAATCGAGGACGGCGGTATCGGCTTCGACTTCCGCCTCGGAATGGCTATTCCCGACTATTGGATTAAGTTGTTGGAGGATGAGCGAGATGAAGATTGGAATATCGACGAGATGTGGGGTGTGCTGACCAACCGTCTGCCAAAGGTTAAGACCGTAGCATACGCCGAGTCGCACGACCAGGCTATGGTGGGCGACAAGACTATCGCCTTCCGCCTGATGGACAAGGAGATGTACTTTGCGATGAATAAGGGGTCGGAGAACTTGGTGGTGGAGCGAGGTATGGCTCTCCACAAGATGATTCGACTGATGACTATATCGGTGGGTGGCGACGCTTACCTCAACTTTATGGGTAACGAGTTCGGACACCCCGAGTGGATTGACTTCCCTCGTGAGGGCAACGATTGGAGCTACTCGCACGCACGCCGTCAGTGGTCGCTGGCGGATAACGGCTTCTTGCGCTACGGACAACTCGGCTTGTTCGACAAGGAGATGTTGAAGGTGATTAAAAAGTATAAGGTGTTGTCCGACGGCTACCCTTACAAGTGGCACACCGATTGGGAGAATAAGACCCTGGCATTCTCGCACAAGGGGTTATACTTCGTATTCAATTGGAGTCCGGAGAATTCCTGTCCGGACTATCGTGTCGAGGTGCCTTGGCCTGGAAAATATACCATCGAACTCTCTACCGACGAGGGTCGTTTCGGAGGTTTCGACCGCCACACAAAGGGTCAGGAGCACTTCACCGAGACAATCGTTGACGAGTGGGATAATCCGCACCACTTTATACAAATATATAATACTGCCCGCACGGCAATGGTGCTCAAGTGGCACAAGTAGAAATAAAGAGTTATTTTTGAACTACTCTCTACTCGTTACTCACTACTCACTAAAACAAAAAAAAAGTTGCGTAGCAAACCGCTACGCAACTTTTTTTGCTGTCAATTTGAACTATCGACGAATATCCTTTGCGCCGAAGCTGCAACCCTTCAATACATTCTTTGCCACAGGAGCAGTTACCTTGATAGCGTGATTCTTGTTTGTCTTGCTCAAGAGAGCCGCTACTGCTGTCGAACACTCGTCATAGTAGGTCTCCTCCTCCTCGCTGAGAGTATAGGTGTAGTTGTCAACCTTGTAGGTTGTACCATTCTCACCGATGAAATTTGCATTAACGGTGTAGCTACCATCGCTATTCTTTGCGATAGAGAACGAACCATCTACGATGAAATCGTAAGAGAGGATTTCGTCATCTCCCGACATCTCTACATAGCAAGTAGGGTAGAGATAGCCCTCGTAGAGGCTACCCGACCAGAATGTACCTGCCTCACCCGAGAAGTAGAGGTTGTCAATAACATACGAGCCTACGCCGTCGTGGTTGCTTACATCTGCAAAGTGCTCGGTCATAAGCGCTGTTACATTTCCGCTATCGGTCATAGCGTAGAGGCTGAGAACCTGGTCGTTGGTGCCAAGCTCATAGATGTCGCCGAAACACTCCAAAGTTGCCATCGTAGGCTCGAAGTTTACAGTCTCACCCTGTGGACGAGCAGCCGAGGTAAACTTAGCAGTTGTAGCCTTCTCCGAAACAATACCCTCGCCATTAACCTCGACTACAATAACTACATAGGTAGTCTCTGGTGAGAGCCAGTTAGCAGTCAAAGTCTGTGTGCCCTTAACAATCGAGTCGAAACCGAAGGTTGTGAGATCCTTCTGCTCACCCTCGCCAACATTGGCGTTGTAATCCTTGATAACATCCAAGTAGTAGGTAATTTCGACCTTTGCAGCAGCCATAGCGTCGTTCTGTGCGTAGAGCTCGAGCTCCTCCTCGCTGTATATAGTTGAGAACCACCAAGCGTCGGCCGACGAAGGGGTAACGGTTACATCAACCGAAGAGTGAGTGATGTTTGCTGTTTCGATTACAAACGCAGTTGGTTGTGGCTCTGGGTCGTCTCCATTACCGTCATTTCCACCATTGTCAGGAGTACAGCAAGCGAACAAAAGCGCTGCTCCCATCATAACCATTGTAAGTAAATTCTTTTTCATAGCATTTTTAGTTTTAAACTGTTAATATAAATGTGTGTTTTGATTACAAATCGTTACAAAATCGCCCTACTATGCCATTGTGGTACGCTTTCAATTGAGGCGATGTGAATACAAATATAAGCATAAAGATCTTTAGATGCAAATAAAAAACTAATCATTTGTCATTTTTAACTAATTTTATTGGGTTTTGTAGTCTCAAAAAAAATCTTTACCTTTGCCCATAAATAAAAAGGCTGATAGCCCCAATTGACAATTGATAATTGAAAATTGACAATTAAGGTGTGCTTCGCACAGTATTTATTTATAAAAAAAGCCAATGGCCAATGGCCACAAAGAAAATAGGGTGCAAAAAGCAATGTTCGCATAAGTAGTAACAGAGCAGATACCCGAAACTTATCCGCCGTAGGCGGACTAAGCCCACGCCTGAGGCGGGGGTTTGGGGGTGGGTAAGAATTGTAAACGCAGGGGAACCCTGCGAGAAAAAAGAGGATACAAATAGAAATAACTTTATTTATTAACTAAAACTTTATTTATTATGTTCAAAGGACATCCAAAAGCCCTTTATGCCTTGGCTCTCGCAAACACTGGTGAGCGTTTTGGCTACTACACAATGTTGGCTGTATTTGCCTTGTTCCTCCGTGCGAACTTCGGTCTCGACGCAGGTGTAGCAAGTATCATTTACAGTACTTTCCTCGGTCTTGTCTACTTTATGCCATTGTTTGGTGGTATCTTGGCTGACAAGTTCGGTTATGGTAAGATGGTTACCAGCGGTATCTCGATTATGTTTATCGGATACTTGCTCCTCTCGTTGCCTCTCGGTGGCGATACCTTGGCGATGATTGCTATGCTCGGTGCGTTGCTCTTCATCTCTATCGGTACAGGCTTGTTCAAGGGCAACTTGCAGGTTATGGTGGGTAACCTCTACGACGATCCGAAGTATGCAGACAAGCGTGACTCGGCATTCTCGTTGTTCTATATGGCAATCAACATCGGTGCATTGTTCGCACCAACCGCAGCTGTTGCTATCAAGAACTGGGCAGAGAAGTCGCTCGGTTTCACTGGTAACGATGCTTACCACTTCTCGTTTGCAGTGGCTTGCGTGGCGTTGATTGTTTCGATGGCTATCTACTTCGCTTGCCGCAAGTGGTACGCTCATGTTGAGGGTGGCAAGAAGAGTGCAAACAACGCTGCTGCACAGGTTGAGGATAACCTCACTCCTGCCGAGACTAAGGCTCGTATCGTGGCACTCTGCCTTGTATTTGCCGTTGTAATCTTCTTCTGGATGGCATTCCACCAGAATGGTCTTACACTCACATTCTTCGCTGACGAGTTCACCGTTAAGGAGGCATTCGGCTTGCAGAGTATGGCATTCAGCGTTTGGAACTTGGTGCTTGTTATCGTTGCTGTTTATGCTGCATTCTCGTTGTTCCAGAGCGAGGGCAAAAAGGGTAAGGCAATCTCGGCTGTGGCTCTCGTAGCATCGGTTGGATACCTTGTTTATAAGGCTCTTGGCGTAGGCGATGCATCGGTTGCAGTAAATGCTCCAATCTTCCAGCAGTTCAACCCATTCTATGTTGTGGCTCTTACCCCTGTATCGTTGGCTATCTTCGGTGCGCTTGCAAAGCGTGGTAAGGAGCCTTCGGCACCTCGTAAGATAGCTTACGGTATGCTCGTTGCAGCAATCGGCTTTGCAATTATGGCAGTTGGCTCGTTCGGCTTGCTCACTCCTGATGCACAGGCAGAGGCTGTTAAGGCTGGCGCAGAGGCACCTCTCGCATCAGCTAACTGGCTCATTATGACCTACCTCGTGCTTACCTTTGCGGAGCTTCTCCTCTCGCCAATGGGTATCTCGTTTGTATCGAAGGTTGCACCTCCAAAGTACAAGGGTATGATGATGGGTGGCTGGTTCGTAGCTACCGCTATCGGTAATATGCTCGTAGCAGTAGGTGGTCTCCTCTGGGGTGGCATCAGCCTTACCGTTGTTTGGTCGGTATTTATCGTGCTTTGCTTGCTTTCGGCGCTCTTTATGTTTGTGATGATGAAGCGTCTTGAATCAGCAACCAAATAGCAATTTCTCGTGATAAGCCGCAATCTGCGGCGCATCCCTAAAAGTAATAGTCCTCGGGCTGTACGATTTAGTACTATCCCGAGGACTATTCTTTTGTGATGCACCACATCTCACGACTTCTGACGAGAAATAGTTAGTAGTGAGTAGTTAGTAGAGAGTAGTGAGTAGTTCTTAATCTCTAAACTCCCTAAATTCTCTAATCTCCCTAATCTCCCTATAATCCCTATAACCCCTACAACCCCTAACGCCTCTAACGCCTCTAACCGACGACAAACCGAGAGCAGAGGGTGCTTGCACACTATGCCGAGGTGCGAAGGAGGAAAAGCCTGCGTAGCAGGATTAATGCCCCTACCGCCCCTACCCCCCCCCTAAAAACCGTAACTCCAACCATAAAAAATATAAGTTTTTTTGTGATTTTTGGCGCAAAAATTATAACTTTGCGTTGGGTATTGTTACGATTTGTAAGCATAACATATCGTTCAATAATGAAGAGTTAAGCGTAAACTACTTAAAACCAAATAGATATGTACGGAGATTTCAAACAACATCTTCAACAAGAGTTGGAGTCTATCAAGGAGGCCGGTCTTTACAAGACCGAGCGAGTAATCTGTTCGCCACAGCGTTCAGCTATCGAGGTTGCAGAGAAGGAGTGCCTTAACTTCTGCGCCAACAACTACCTCGGTTTGTCGGACAACCCTCGCCTTATCGAGGCTGCCAAGAGGGCTATGGACGAGCGTGGCTTCGGTATGTCGTCGGTGCGCTTTATCTGTGGCTGTCAGGATATTCACAAGGCTCTCGAAAAGGCCATTGCCGACTACTTCGGTACCGAGGATACTATCCTCTATGCAGCTTGCTTCGACGCCAACGGTGGCGTATTCGAGCCACTCTTCACCGAGCAGGATGCCATTATTTCAGACTCGTTGAACCACGCCTCGATTATCGACGGAGTTAGACTCTGTAAGGCGGTGCGCTATCGCTATGCCAACGCCAATATGGAGGAGTTGGAGGATTGCTTGAAGCGTGCGCAGGCACAGCGTTTCCGTATTATCGTGACCGACGGTGTATTCTCGATGGATGGCAATGCCGCTCCACTCGATGAGATTTGTCGCTTGGCAAAGGAGTATCGTGCTTTGGTTATGGTCGATGAGTGCCACTCGGCAGGAGTGTTGGGTGCTACGGGTCGTGGTATCACCGAGTTGTACAACTTGCGTGGCGAGGTCGATATCCTCACAGGAACTCTCGGCAAGGCGTTTGGTGGTGCTATTGGAGGCTTTACCACAGGTCGCAAGGAGATTATCGATATGCTCCGTCAGCGTTCTCGCCCTTACCTCTTCTCGAACTCGTTGCCACCGGCAGTTGTGGGTGCAGGTATCGAGATGTTCAAGATGCTTGAAGAGAGCAACGAGCACCACGACCGCTTGGTGGAGAATGTGGCATTCTTCCGTGAGAAGATGATTGCTGCTGGCTTCGACATTAAGCCTACCGTATCGGCTATCTGCGCCGTGATGCTCTACGATGCAAAACTCTCGCAGGACTTTGCCGCCGAGTTGCAGAAGAAGGGTATCTTCGTTACGGGCTTCTACTATCCTGTTGTGCCGAAGGGCCAGGCTCGTATTCGTGTTCAGGTTTCGGCAGGTCACACTCGTGAGCAGTTGGAGAAGTGCGTTGCAGCCTTCGTTGAGGTTGGAAAAGAGTTGAAAGTATTAAAATAAGCCAATGGCTAATGGCTACCGCTGCGATTAAGCTGAGTGCATAGGCTGCTTGCAGACTTTGCCGAAGCGGAGCAGTGAAGACCAAAGGTCAACGGCTAATAGCAAAAAAATATAAAGTTATGAGTAAGGAAGTATTGGATGTAATTGATCGCAAGATATTGAAGTTTTTGGTTAAGAATGCCCGAATGCCATATTTGGAGATTGCTCGTGCGTGCGGAATTTCGGGTGCTGCGATTCATCAGCGCATAAAGAAGTTGGAGGATACAGGTGTAGTGATGGGCTCTCGTATGATTGTCAATCCAAAGATGCTCGGCTTCGATGTCTGCGCATTCGTAAATTTGAGCATTCAGGACCCTATGATGTTGGGTGCGGTTGCCGAGAAGATGAAGCATGTTCCCGAGATTGTGGAGTGCCACTTCATAACAGGAACATATACAGCGATGGTGAAGTTGTACTGCGTGGATAACGAGCATTTGATGCGCACTATCTTCGACAACATCTTGCGTATTCCTGGCGTAACAAAGACCCAGACCTATATCTCGCTCAACGAGGCGTTCTCTCGTGAGCCACATATCGACTATTTGGATAGATAGTATGGCACGCATTCGATTGACCAAGGAGTTCTCCTTCGAGTCGGCACACGCACTCGACGGCTACGACGGCTTGTGTCGTGAAATTCACGGACACTCCTACCGTCTTTTCGTGACGGTCAAGGGCGAGCCTTCGTGCAAGGAGAACGACCCGAAGCTGGGTATGGTGATGGACTTTGGCGACTTGAAGCGCATTGTCAATCGTGAGATTGTAGATCGCCTCGACCACTCGTTTGTGTTGCGTGACTCGGAGCAGAATGTGGAGTTGAAGGCTCTGCTTGGTGCGAAGTTCAGCAAGGTTGTGCTGGTAGACTATCAACCAACTTGCGAGAATATGCTCTCGGACTTTGCTGCTCGTTTGCAAAAGGCGTTGCCTGCGAATGTGGAGTTGTACTCATTGCGTTTGCACGAAACGGCCACCTCCTATGCCGAATGGTATGCATCAGATAACGATTGAAAAATAAAATTATAGATAAAATACCTTAATTGTCAATTATCAATTGTCAATTGTCAATTGGAGATGAAAAGGCTTTTTCTTGTCGATGCTTATGCATTGATTTTCAAATACTACTACGCATTTATGGGGCGACCAATGCGCAATCGTTTGGGTATGAACACATCGATTGTCTATGGTTTCACCAAGTTTTTGCGTGATATCCAGAAGCGAGAGAAGCCCGACCTCTTCGGTGTCGCTTTCGACCCGAAGGGTGGTTGCTTCCGTCGTGAGATATATCCTGAGTACAAGGCTAATCGCCCACCTACCCCCGAGGATATTTTGCAGTCGGTGCCCTATGTGAAGCGCATCGTCGAGGCTATGTGCATCCCTGTGTTGGAGGTGCCGGGTTTTGAGGCCGACGATGTTATCGGAACTCTCGCCAAGAAGGGCGAGGAGGCGGGCTACGATGTCTTTATGGTCTCGCCCGACAAGGATTATGGTCAGCTCGTAGGCGAAAATCGCAAACTCTACAAGCAGAAGGGCGACAATATAGAGATTATTGACAAAGAGGCTATTCAAGCCAAGTATGGCATCGACCGCCCCGAACTCGTGCGAGATATTTTGGCTCTGTGGGGCGACTCGTCGGATAATATTCCGGGCGTTCCGGGCGTAGGTGAGAAGGGTGCAAGCAAGATAGTTCAGGCGTGGGGCGAGGTCGAGAATATCATCGCCAATGCCGAGAAGATTGGTGGCAAGACGGGCGCAAATATCCTCGCCAACGAGGAGCAGTTGCGCTTGGCGAAGGTGCTCACCACCATTCGACTCGATGTGCCGATTGAGTTCAACGAGGAGGCTCTGACCGTATGTTGCCCTAAGATTGATGAACTGAGGGCATTATATACCGAGTTGGACTTTAAGGGCTTCTTGGCTGACTTGAACAACTTGGCACCTGTGGAGGATTTGAGCGTGCCACAACAAGCACCGCAGACCCAACTTGCCAATATGGCACGAATGAAGGCGGGTCAGCAGAAGCGGGCAGCATTGGAGGGTCAAGGTTCGCTCTTTGGCGATCTGTTTGCTCCTGTGGTAGAGGTGCCGACCGCCGAGGTCGATGAGTCTGCCGAGGAGGTGCAAGTCGACCTTTTTGCGAATAGTTTTGCTACGGCAGCCACCGTTGCTCACAAATATACAACCATCTTCACTGCCGAGGAGTTGCGTAGGGTGGTGGCAGAGATTGCGGAGCAACCGCACTTCTGCTTCGACCTCGAAACCACGGGCTTCGATATGTTTGGCGACCGCATTGTCGGCTTGTCGCTTGCAACGAAGGCTCACGAGGCGTGGTATGTGCCATTCGGACACAATGCCGATGTGCGACCACGCAACGATATAGAGGCGGAGTATGCCTCGATTTTGCGCCCAATCTTCGAGAACGAGAAGATTGCGAAGGTGGGACAGAATATGAAGTTCGATATCCTCTTTTTGCGAGCATTGGGCATATCGGTCAAGGGTGCAAAGTGGGATACGATGCTGATGCACTATCTGCTCGATGCCGAATCTCGCCACGGAATGGATGCCTTGGCGGAGCGATATCTCAATTATCAACCAATCTCTATTGAGAGTCTTATCGGTAAGGGTGCCAAGCAACTTACTATGGATATGGTGGGTGTGGAGCGAGTGGCGGAGTACGCATCGGAGGATGCCGACATCACGCTGCAACTCTACGACACGCTGCGACCAATGTTGGAGCAGGAGGAGTCGTTGCTGAGGCTCTACCACGATGTGGAGGAGCCAATGATAGATGTCCTTGCCGATATGGAGTGGGAGGGCGTCTGCATAAATAGCGAGGCGTTGCGTACCTATTCGACAACCCTCTCGCAGAAACTCTCGGCTATCGAGTCGGAGATTCGTGAGATGTCGGGCGAACGAGAGATCAATATCAATTCGAGTCGCCAACTTGGCGAGTTGCTCTTTGCCAAGATGCGCATTGCCGACAAGCCAAAGATGACCAAGACCAAGCAGTTCTGCACCGACGAGGAGTATTTGCAGTCGTTTGCTGGCGAGCATAAGGTGGTCGATTTGATTTTGGAGTACCGAGGTCTGAAAAAGTTGCTTTCGACCTATGTCGATTCGTTGCCGTTGCTGGTAAATCCTGTGACAGGTCATATCCACACTTCGTACAATCAGGCAGTTACCGCTACGGGTCGCCTTTCGTCGGCAAACCCTAACTTGCAGAATATTCCGGTGCGTGACGAGGTGGGTCGCCCTATTCGTGAGGCGTTTGTGCCGAGCGACGACAGACACGAATTGCTCTCTGCCGACTACTCGCAGGTGGAGTTGCGACTTATGGCACACCTCTCGGGCGATGAGAATTTGTGCGAGGCGTTCCGTGAGGGCAAGGATATCCACGCAGCTACGGCAGCCCGCATCTACAAGAAACCTATCGAGGAGGTGACAAGCGAGGAGCGTCGTCGTGCCAAGACCGCCAACTTCGGTATCATCTACGGCATCTCGGCATTCGGTTTGAGCCAGCGTTTGCGTATTCCTCGTGCCGAGGCTAAGCAACTTATCGAGGGCTACTTCGACTCCTATCCGAAGGTTAAGGAGTATATGGATAATGTCGTAGCGACGGCTCGTGAGAAGGGCTATGTCGAAACTCTCTTCGGTCGTCGTCGCTACCTTGCCGACATCGACTCCCGCAATGCCAATGTTCGTGCTTTGGCAGAGCGAAATGCCATCAATGCCCCAATTCAGGGTACGGCAGCCGATATTATGAAGCTCGCTATGGTGGGTGTTGCTCGTCGCTTCAAGGCGGAGGGTATCCGCTCACGCATCACGATGCAGGTGCACGACGAAATCGTAGTCGATTTGCTCCGCTCCGAGCGTGAGCAGGTCGAGCGCATCGTGAAGGAGGAGATGGAGGGCGCAGCCAAACTTTCAATTCCACTCACTGCCGAGTGCGGTGTGGGCGATAATTGGCTTGCGGCACACTAAAACGGAAAACTAATTTAATAAAACAAAAAACGATTTTCGTTTTTACCTTTAATTGTCAATTATCAATTGTCAATTATCAATTGAAAAAAGAATATGTTAAGTATAGCAGAACGCCACAAGTACATTCTCGACAAGTTGAACGAGTATGGCTTTATTCGTATTACCGATGTGGCAGACGAGTTGGGTGTTACGAAGGTTACAATTCGTAACGATGTGAAGATTTTGGAGAGCAAAGGTCTGCTCTATAAGGTGCACGGTAGTGCCCGATTGGCAAACCCGCACATTGCTGACCGTGACCTCGAAACCAAAAGTCTTCTCAATCGTGATGCCAAGCAGCGCATTGCTGACCGTGCGGTCGAACTCATTGGCGAGAGCGATTCGATAATGATCTCGGCAGGCTCGACAACCTACGCCTTGGCAGAGGCCATTCACAACAACCCTCCACAGGGAGTGCTGAATGTGGTGACACCATTCTTGAAGGTGTCGGAGTTGTTGTGCGAGTTGGAGAATGTGCGTGTGGAGCAACTCGGAGGTCGCATTCACCATAAGTCGTGCGCAACGCTCGGCGAGAATGCAAGCCTTACGCTCAGCAATATGGTGTGCTCGAAGTTCTTCGTGGGTGTCGATGGTATCGACACCGACTTCGGCATCACCACCTCGACCATCGAGGAGGCGCAACTCTCACGCAAGATGATGGGTGCATCGTCGAAGACGGTGGTTTTGGCGGACTCCTCGAAGTTGGGACAGCGAGGTTTTGGTCATATTGCACCGCTCGAAGAGGTCGATATCATTATTACCGATGACGGCATCACAAAGGAGATGCGAGAGGTTATCGAATCGCTCGGAATTGAGCTGATTATTGCTTAAAAAAGATAGAATGAGCCGCTATGCCGATATAGTGTTGCCATTGGCGCAACCAGCCTACACCTTTGCCGTTGGCGAAGGTGTTGAGGTCTGTGTGGGCGATGCAGTGGCGGTGCAGTTTGGCAAAAATGCGGTCTATACAGGCGTAGTGTGGCGACTGCACGACACCCCTCCGACACGAGGCGAGGCGAAGCCTATTTTGAAGGTGTTGTACGACAAACCTCTGCTCTCGGAGTTGCAGATGCGTTTTTGGGAGTGGATTGCCGACTACTACATCTGCTCGGTGGGCGAGGTTATGCGTGTGGCGTTGCCCTCGATTATCAAGGCGAAGGCGAAGTGCGAGGCGGAGTTCGAGCCATATCAGCCAAAGCGTGAAGCGACCATAAATCTTGTTGCCGAAGCCTTCGACGATGAAGTGCGAGCAAAGATGCAACGCCGAGCACCGAAACGCTACGAGGCGTTGTGCGAATTAGAAAAGGCTGGCGGAGTGCTACCCCGCTATGCCGTAGATTTGGATGCTGCGGCATTGAAGGCGTTGCAGAAGGCTGGGCTTGTGGAGATGGGCGAGAGGGATTATCGTCTCGACTGCGAGTGGAGCAGAACCCTTCTGCCAAAGTTGTCGCCTGCGCAGAGCGATGCCTACGACACGATAAAAAGAGGTCTTGCCGAGAAGCGTGTGGCTCTGTTGCACGGCGTAACAAGCTCGGGAAAGACCGAGATATATACCCACCTTATCGAGGAGCGACTCTCCAAGGGCGAGGATGTCCTCTTTCTCGTTCCCGAAATATCGCTCACTACGCAGTTGGTGGAGCGTATGCGCACTCTTTTTGGCGAGAGCGTTACGGTCTATCACTCGAAACTTACACCGCAACAACGAACACGACTCTACACCGATATGCTCTCCTCCGAGAGTGGAAATTTTGTGGTCGGAGCACGCTCGGCATTGTTCCTGCCCTTCAAAAAGTTGGGCTTGGTAGTGGTCGATGAGGAGCACGATTCGAGCTACAAGCAGTCGGAGCCCAACCCTCGCTACAATGGTCGTGATACGGCTATTGTGTTGGCAACTTTGCACGATGCAAAGGTGGTTTTGGGTAGTGCTACGCCATCGCTCGAAAGTTATGCAAACTACCTCTCGGGTAAGTATGCCTACGCTAAATTGACCGAGCGATATGGCGGTGTGGAGATGCCCGATATTATACTGTCGGATACGGTGCGCAATGTCAAACGCAACGAGCGTAAGTTGCACTTCAACAAGGAGTTGCTTGACGGCATTGCGGAGCGTTTGGAGAATAACGAGCAGGTAATTCTCTTCCAAAATCGCCGAGGATATTCGCCCTATATGGAGTGCCCGTCGTGTGGTTTTTCGGCACGATGTCCGCACTGCAATGTAACCCTCTCGGCACATCAGCAGAGGGGCAGAATGGTCTGCCACTACTGCGGTTACAACGAACCGATACAACGATTTTGCCCGAACTGCAAGACCTCCGAATTGAAACCTATGGGCTTCGGCACGGAGCGAGTTGAGGAGGCAATATCGGAGCTCTTCCCCGAGGCAAGAGTCTTGCGCTTGGATGGCGATACTGCCACCTCGGGCACAGCCTACAACCGCATCATCGGCGCCTTTGCTCGCCACGAGGCGGATATATTGGTCGGCACCCAAATTGTGTCGAAGGGTTTGGACTTTGCAGGTGTGACACTTATCGGCATACTCAATGGTGACAACCTGCTTGCTTCGCCCGATTTCAGGGCAGAGGAGCGTGCTTGGCAGCTTATTATGCAGGTGGCAGGTCGTGCAGGTCGTCGCAACAAGCGTGGCGAGGTGATTATCCAGACTGCCGAGCCACAACACTCGGTCTATGCGATGGTGGGCGACTACGAGCAAGTGGCCTCGAAGTTGCTTGCCGAGCGAAAACAGTTCCGTTATCCGCCATTTGTGCGAATAGTGAAGATTCTGATGCGCAGCAACGACAAAGACAACCTTGTGAAGTCGTCGTTGCAACTCGGTGAGCAACTGCGCAATCGCTTTGGCGGTAGGGTGTTGGGCCCTGTTGCACCGCTTATCGACAGGGTGCGAGGTGAGTACCGTGTGGAGTTGATGTTGAAGATCGAGGTCGAAGCGTCGTTCTCTCGTGCAAGGGCAATTTTGCGTGAGGAGATAGCGAGGTTACGAGAGGATAAGACCTACCGAAATATAGCGATTATCTGCGATGTCGATATTTTATGATATAGCGGTTGTGTTGCGAGATGTGGCATCGCTTTTTCTGCCACGCACCTGCCTGGCGTGTGGCAGGGTGCTGCTCGAAAACGAGGGGTGCGTATGCTTGGCGTGTCGCTATAATATGCCACTCACCAACTTCGCAAAGCGCAAGGATAACCCCATAAAGCTTCTCTTTGAGAATGTCTTGCCGGTCGAATCGGCTGCTGCGATGTTTTGGTTTGTGGGTGGCACGGAGTGGCAACGCATTATTCACAACTTCAAATATTATGGTCGCTGGTTTTTTGCCCAAAAGATGGGCGAATGGCTTGGCGAGGAGTTGCTCGATAGTGGCAATTTCGACGATATAGACCTGATTGTTCCCATTCCGTTGCACTATCGTCGTCGCTTGCGCCGAGGCTACAATCAATCGGAGCAGTTGGCTCTGGGTGTGGGGCGTAAGATGGGCGTGGAGTGCGACTTTCGTTCGGTGCGTCGTCGCCACTACAACGATAGCCAAACCTCGAAGAGCCGTAGCGAGAGGTGGGATAATGTGGAGGAGATTTTCGATGTTCGCCGGGCCGAGAGGTTGCGTGGAAAACATATCCTTCTCCTCGACGATGTACTAACCACGGGAGCAACAATGGCGTCGTGCGCTTCGGCTATTGTGAAGGCGTGCGAGGGCGATGTTCTAATAAGTGTTGCATCACTCTCGGTATCTCGTCGAATAATAGACGAGCGATAGGAGTTATCAAAAAGATATAAACAGCGCAGAGTGGCGTAGAGGGCGGTTTTCGTTCTCGCCACGGATGTTATAAACAGAGTTTTCAACACGCACGCACTCGTGCGTATTGGAGGAGTGGCAGAAAAAGGTTACTTTTGTGAGATAATTGGACAAAAGAGATGGCAAAGGATTTCAAAAATAGCAAGAATAGCGGTGCTTTTGCAGAGTTGGCACCCGAGGCGTTGGCAACCATACCACCACAGGCGGTAGAGCTCGAAGAGGCGGTGCTCGGAGCGTTGATGCTCGAAGCGGATAAGATTACCGAGGTGCAGGAGTATCTCACCGAGGCTTCGTTCTACAAGGAGGAGCATCGACTGATCTATCGTGTGATGAACGAGTTGGCAATGGCACAACAGCCAATCGACCTCTTCACCGTAACCAACCAACTCAAATCGAAGCGAGAGTTGAAGAAGGTGGGTGGTGCAAACTATCTCGCACAGCTCACTCAGCGTGTCGGAACTGCTGCAAATATCGAGTTCCACTCCCGAATCATCACCCAGAAGCATATCCAGCGTGAGTTGATTCGTGCTTCGACCGAGATTCAGCGTCAATCCTACGATAGTACAATCGATGTAAATGACCTTATCGGCTATGCCGAGGGCGAGGTGTTGAAGATTACCGAGGGTTATGTGAAGCGTTCGGTACAGACCGCAAGCGATATCCTTCGTGCCACAATTCGCCAAATCGAGAAGGCTGCCGAGAACGACTCTCGTTACAGCGGTGTCTGCACAGGCTTTACCGACTTGGACAATATCACACTCGGTTGGCAGCCGTCTGACCTTATCATCATTGCTGCTCGTCCTGCGATGGGTAAGACAGCATTTACCCTTACAATGGCTCGAAATATGGCAGTCGATTACGATGCGCCCGTGGCATTCTTCTCGTTGGAGATGTCCTCTGTTCAGCTGATGACTCGTTTGGTTTGCGCCGAGACAGGTATCAGCGGTCAGACCATCCGTAGCGGTAAGCTCACCCCTTCGGAGTGGAAGACCCTCGAAACTAACACCAAGGCGTTGGGTATGGCTCCGCTCTTTATCGACGATACTCCGGCGTTGTCAATCTTTGAGTTCCGTTCGAAGGTGCGTCGTTTGAAGGCGAACAACGGCATCAAAATCATTATGGTTGACTACTTGCAGCTTATGACCGCAGCGGGACACGGCGACAAGGGCAATCGTGAGCAGGAGGTGGCATTTATCTCTCGCTCGTTGAAGGGTATTGCCAAGGAGTTGAATGTGCCGATTATCGCACTTTCGCAGTTGAGCCGTGCCACCGAATCTCGTGGTGGCTCGAAGCGACCACAGTTGAGCGACCTTCGTGAGTCGGGAGCTATCGAGCAGGATGCCGACCTTGTAGCATTTATCCACCGCCCCGAGTACTACGGCTTTACCGCAGGTCCGGGCGAGGAGCCTGTTGAGGGCTTGGCAGAGTTTATCATCGCCAAGCACCGTAACGGAGCGGTCGAGGATGTTAAGTTGCGCTTTATCAAGGAGCAGGCTAAGTTCACCAATTGGGATCAGATAAATACGGCACGCCCAGAGTATGCGATGGCACCATTTGAGGAGTTGGAGGATGTGGAGAGCAAACCTTATGAGCCGACCTCTTCTGCTTCGGTATTGCAGAGTGCCACAAGTACAGAGTTTGCACCATTCTAATCTAAATATAGGAGAGCGATGTTTGTAAAGTGTTTTGCGGGTACTATCGTAGGCATCAAGGCCGTAAAGGTCGATGTCGAGGTGAATGTCGCAGGGGGAGGTATCGGTCTTTTCCTTGTAGGTCTGCCCGATAATGCCGTGAAGGAGAGTGAGCAGCGTATTCGCTCCGCCTTCGAGAACTCGCAACGCCGTATGACCGCCAAGAAGGTGGTCGTAAATCTCGCTCCTGCCGACCTTCGTAAGGAGGGCTCGGGCTTCGATTTACCTATTGCAGTGGGTATTTTGGCGGCTACGCAGCAGGTTTTGGATACACGCTTGGCAGATACGATGTTCGTGGGCGAGTTGTCGCTCGACGGAGCAGTAAAACCCGTGCGAGGAATTCTTCCGCTGGCTGTTATGGCAAAGGAGAATGGCCTGACACGCATTGTTGTATCGTCGGCAAGTGCTCACGAAGCGGCAGTGGTCGAGGGCGTGGAGGTCATCCCTGTAAATAGCCTGAAAGAGGTCATTGCCTATCTGAATAACGAGTTGGATATCACCCCTGCCGTAGGCAAGGTGGCGACAGCAGAGGAGGAGCAGAGCCTCTATGCCGAGGATTTTGCCGATGTGAAGGGTCAGCGTGATGTGAAGCGAGCCTTGGAGATTGCAGCCGCAGGCGGACACAATGTGCTGATGATTGGCGCACCAGGCTCGGGTAAGACAATGCTGGCTCGCCGTATGCCTACGATTATGCCACCGATGTCGTTGGAGGAGGCTGTCGAGGCGACAAAGATTCACTCTGTGGCGGGCAAGTTGGGCGAAACGGTAGGTCTTATGCGCAAACGCCCATTCCGAGCGCCACATCACCTCACTTCGCAAGTGGCTCTTATCGGTGGTGGTCAGTCACCACAACCTGGCGAGGTCAGCTTGGCGCACAACGGAGTGCTATTCCTCGATGAGTTGCCGGAGTTCGGTCGCAATGTCTTGGAGGTGTTGCGCCAGCCGTTGGAGGATAGAATGATAACCATTTCACGAGCAAAATATAGCGTCGAATACCCATCGAACTTCACGCTGATTGGCGCAATGAATCCTTGTCCGTGCGGATATTATAATCATCCGACCAAGGAGTGCTCGTGCCAACCGTTTGCCATAAATCGCTACTTCTCTCGTATCTCGGGACCACTGCTCGACCGTATAGATATGCATATCGAGGTCGTTCCTGTGCCGCTGTCGGAGATAAATGGCGAGCAGAAGGAGGAGTCGAGTGCCGAGATTCGCAAACGAGTTATTGCTGCACGAGAGGTGCAGTTGCGACGATTTGCGGGCACAGGCATCCACTCCAATGCGATGATGAACTCCGCTATGTTGCGCAAGTTCTGCCCACTGAGTGCCGAGGTGCGCTCACTGCTCGAAATGGCGATGCAACGCCTAAATCTCTCGGCTCGTGCCTACGACCGTATCATCAAAGTTGCCCGTACCATTGCCGACCTTGCTGGTTGCGAGAATATCGAGGCCGCACATATCGCCGAAGCGATAAACTATCGTACTCTCGACCGAGATAGTTGGGGAAGATAGCGTGATAATACCTCTCTTTTGTCGTTAAACTTCGGGAAAAAGGCTTTTTTAGAGTCGTTAGGGGCGTTAGGGGTGCGCTCTCAGTTTTCAGTTCTCCGTTTTCCGTTTTCCGAACTCCGAGCGTGGTCAAGGCGCAACCTTTCTGGGGGTTATGGGGGCGGGCGTTCCGCCCTTTATGGGGGCGCTCCCGTTGGTCGCTCTATGGGGTGCGCTCTCCGTTTTCCGTTCTCCGTTTTCCGTTCTCAGTTTTCCGTTCTCCGTTTTCCGTTTTCCGTTTTCCGTTTTCCGTTCTCAACTCTCTCGGGTTACTCCAACAAAAACGCCAACATCTCAGGTATTTTTGTGTAGTCGAGCACATGGATATAGTCCATACCGCCAAGACGGATATGGCTGTCGCCACCGCCATCGCCCATATCATCACCCATATACAATATCTGCTCCTTCGAGTAGCCGTGCATCTTGGCATACTCCATCGCCGCATCGTACTTGTTGTACTGCTTTGCCACAATGTCGAACGAGGTAGAACCTCCGATAAATACGGTGTAATCCTTGAATATCTCCAACACCTCAGGATACATTACACGGCGTTTTGCTCGGTCGGGATCAAAGACAAGTTTATCTTCCTTGGTTGCCTCGGTGCCAAGTAGCGCAAATGTTACCATTCCCGAAGGGTGCCACTCAATAGGCTCGCCCGCATACTCGGTGTAGCCATACTTCTTGCGCAAGCGGTTGGTTTCACGCAAGAAAAATTCTTTGTCAATGTCTGCAACAACCTTCTTTGTTATTACAAGTTCGCCCTTTTCAACCTTAGCGTGCATCATTCCGTAGTTGCCGACCAGGTCGATAGGGTATTGCCCCATTTGGTTGAATACTCTTGCCACATTTCCTGCGCCACACATCACAAGATGGTATTTTTTGCCGAGTGCATCGAGCAATGCACGGCTCTTCTCTGGCATCGGGCAACGGTGGTTCGACAAAGTGCCGTCGAGGTCGAAAACGAGCAATCTCTTCTGCTGACGCAACTCCGCAGCGTGCGCTTTGGTGTACTCCTCATCAAGGCAAGTACCGCCATTATACCACGCCTCGATCTGCTCAGGCGAGGATTGCTCCATAAGTTGCGAGAAGGAGAGCTCTCCTTCAATCGATTTCTGTTGCTCGCAACATCCAACGCCTGCGAGTGCAATAAATGCAGTGAGTAATAATAGGTATAGCCTCTTCATAATGATTTTGGATCTATGTTGTTATTCGATATACTCCTTTTGTACCACATCAATATCGTCGATTGCAAAGTATGCAGGATAGGGGAGATAACCCTCGCCGTTCCACTTGATATTGAAGACAATCTTGTCAATCTGACACATTGAAACTAAATAGAGCTTTTTCCATCCAGTGAAGGCGGGATTTCCATTTTCGTAGAGGTAGAATTTAGCCGTAGCCTCCTCTCGTTCTTCGCCATCCTTGATGGTGTAGCCTACCGCCTCTACCCAAATGGACTCATCCTTGCCGAGTGGCGGAGTGAGGTGGTTGCCATACATTGTGGCGTTGTAGGAGTAGGTCGTAAGGGCAATCTGCATACTGCCGATAAAACTGCGCTTGCTCTCGAAAGTGAGAAATGGGCTATCCATAAAGGCGTTGCAAATAAGGAAATTGTTGCCCGAATAGGCGTTGTCGGCATAGGCGTAGAGCTGGTCGGTAGGCTTGCCGTTGTTTTCGTGGTCGGTGCTGCAATGGTTTGACACGGCAACACCCTCCCAATATCCCTCGAAAGGTTGGGAAACCTTGCCCGAAAGACCGCTCTTCTCGTCGCACCACGAGGTGGCGATTGTGCCATTCAATAGACCGCTTCCGTTTGGGTCGCTATCCACCAACGCATCCCAATAAGCCCCCTCAAAGTCACAGAGGTAGTGCTTGTTGATATACTTTTTTCCGGCCGGCTCGCACGCCAAGAATATCGCAGCAACGAGCGCAAGAGTGAATATATTTCTGACTTTTATCATAGTTTGGCTTAATAAAAAACAGGCTGCAAGTGCAACCTGTCCGTATATGTGGTATGGCTCCAACTTACTTTCTTGCCTCCTTCGCCTCGATAGTCTCGGTAGCGTGAGGAACACGCAACAAACGCTCACGAGGAATCAACTTGCCGGTGGTCTTGCAGATACCGTAAGTCTTGTGCTCGATGCGTACAAGTGCGAGTTCGAGGTTGCGGATAAACTTCGACTGGTGGGCAGCCAAACGCTCACACTCCTCCTTCGAGAGGGTTGTTGCTCCCTCTTCGAGTACCTTGAAGGTAGGCGAAGTGTCCTCGGTATCGTTGCCGGTTACTCTACTGATGCTGGAACGCAAATCCTCGTAGTCGTGACGAGCCTGTTCGAGTTTCTTCAAAATCAACTCTTTGAACTCCGCCAATTCGGCGTCGGTGTAACGGGTTTTCTCTTGTTGTGCCATAGTCAATTCTTGTTAATAGTGTTTTTCGTTTATCAAAATTAAGTAGAAATTTTCATTTCTCCAAATCTTACGCCAAAACATTTTTTTTGTTCGAACAAAAAATAGGCATATATATTGCATTTTCTCGCCCTATCATACAATAAAATCGAATACTTTTTCGTATATTTGTATGACAACAGATTAAAACCGTACAATTATGAAAAAGATTTTACTTTCGGCGTTGGCTATTGCTACGCTTGCGGTTACCCCGACAATGGCCGAGGATGTTGCCATTACCGCACAGAAGTTGCCACAGGAGGCACAAAAGTTTTTGAAGGCGCACTATCCGCAAAACAAAGTTTTGTCGGCACTGCACGACAGAGATGTTGTTGATAACGACTACACCGTATATCTCGAAGACGGGACAAAGATTGAGTTCGACGGCTCGGGCAAGTGGGAGAGCGTGAAAAATCACAACGGAAAGATTCCTGCGGGCGTTATTCCTGCCGAAATTCAGAACTATATCGCAACCCATTATCAGTCGTTGGGCATCGAGAAAATCGAGCGTAAGCGATATGGCTACGAGGTGGAATTGACCAACGATCTCGATATGAAGTTTTCGTTGAACGGCAAGTTCCTTGGTTTAGACGACTAAGATAGCTCTTGTTATACAAATTCTTGGAATAGACGAAGATACCCAACCACAACGGCTGGGTGTCTTTTTTTATCTTTTTTTATGTTTTTTATTTCTTTTTCTTTGCTTTTCTTGTCAAAAGTAACTACTTTTGTGCGATAAAGTGAGCGAATTCTAAATCAAAACTAAATAAAACACAAAAATGCAAAGAGAAAACTTACTCAAACAGCTCGAAAACACCGATAAGGTGTGGGATTTCGTGGTTGTAGGTGGCGGTGCAACCGGTCTTGGTTGCGCAGTTGATGCCGCATCTCGTGGTTACAGTGTTGCGCTCTTCGAGCGTGAGGACTTCGCAAAGTGTACTTCGAGCCGTTCGACAAAGCTCGTTCATGGTGGCGTGCGCTATCTCCAAAAGTTGGAGGTTGATTTGGTTCGTGAGGCTCTTCACGAGCGTGGTTTGATGAAGCAGAATGCTCCACACCTCGTTAAGGACCAGGCGTTCGTAATCTCGAATTACAGCCATTGGGAGAACTTCCTTTACTTCTGCGGTTTGACCTTCTACGACATCCTCTCGTTCGGTTTTGGCTATGGTCGCTCTCGCTTTATCACAGCAAAGACTCTCCGCAACTATCTCCCAACTTCGGTTGCCGAGGGCTTGAAGGGTGGTGTAGTTTATCACGACGGTCAGTTCGACGACGCTCGTATGGCTTGCAACTTGGCACAGACCTGCGTAGAGCAAGGTGGTGTTGTTGCCAACCGCACCGAGGTTGTTACCGTTTTGCACGACGAGAAGGGTAAGGTTGCAGGTGTTGTAGCAAAAGATTTGCTCACAGGCAAGGAGTACACCGTAAAGGCAAAGGCAGTTATCAACGCAGCTGGTTGCTTCGTTGATGAGGTATTGCAGATGGATAAGCCAGGTGAGGCAAAGATGGTTGTTCCTTCGCAGGGTGTTCACATCGTTCTCGATATGAAGTTCTTGCAGAGCGACTACGCTATTATGGTTCCGAAGACCTCGGACGGCCGTGTATTGTTCGCAGTGCCTTGGCACGACAAGGTGGTTGTTGGTACTACCGACATCCAGCGCCCTACTGCCGAGAGCGAGCCACGCCCACTCGACGAGGAGATCGACTTTATCCTCGAAACAGCGAGCCACTATATGACTCCTGCTCCAACTCGTGCCGACATCGTTTCGGTATTCGCAGGTCAGCGACCACTCGCAGCGCCTAAGAAGGAGGGCAAGAAGTCGAAGGAGGTATCTCGTTCGCACAAGGTTGTAGTTTCGGAGAACGACCTCATCACCATCACAGGCGGTAAGTGGACTTCGTACCGTAAGATGGCGGAGGATACCGTAGATAAGGCTATCAAGTTGGGCAAGGTCGAGAAGCGCAAGTGCGTAACTCGCAAGTTGAAGGTTCACGGCTGGCGTCCAAATCCAAACCTGGCAGACCATATGTATGTTTATGGTGCAGACGAGCCAGCAATCCTCAATATGATTAAGGAGAACCCAGCTCTCGGCGAGAAGCTATCAGAAAAGTACGACTACACCGTAGCTGAGGTACTCTGGGCAATTCGTCACGAGATGGCTCTCACCGTAGATGATGTCTTGGCTCGTCGTGTTCGCTTGCTCTTTGTCGATGCTCGTGAGGCTCAGAAGGCTGCTCCTCGTGTAGCTCAGATTTTGGCAGAGGAACTCGGTCGTGACCAGGCTTGGATTGATGAGCAGGTTGCTTCGTTTACTGAGCTTGCATCGCACTACTATGTAGCATAGTAGAGCGCAAAAAAAGGCGAATTTCTGCGTTACGCTCGTTTTGCAAATATTGAAATACCCTCTTATTATTAATTTTATAGAAAAGTATGATGACCGAAAAGTCATCATACTTTTTTTAGCTAATGGCCAATGGCTAATAGCTAATAGCAAAAAAAAGAAGCTGTCTAACAAGGTGATTTCTGCGTTACGCTTGCCCTCAAAATGCTCATTTACGCCTAGTAAACTCCGTTTTTTCGGGCTACGCAAGCCTTGAAATCCCTCTTGTTATACAACTTCCGACAAAAAGAGTGTGTCTAAAAAACTTTTTGGACACACTCTTTTTCTTACTCGGACAACATCTTTTCGATGCGTCGTTGCTTGGCGGTTTTGCGTTTCAGCGACGGGTCGAAAATCTTGTAACCTATCGAGACTCCAATCTTCGAAGGGAGCCACTCTGCCGAGCCGTTATATGGGTCAGGGTACTTTGGCTCGTGCTGATGTGCAGGGAAGAGGTTTATCTCGCCATTTGCGAGGTAGTCATTGTAGCGACTCCACATACGGTTGAAGGCGAAGAAGGCATCCACCACCCATCGCTCCTTGAAGGTGTGCGAGTAGCCGATACCCAGACCAACCATCATACCCCAACCTCGGCCAAAGCCCGGCTCGAAGCTGATTATCTTGTCGCCGTGGAAGAAGAATGGGCGAGTGAGGTCGAAAGCGTGCATTCCGGCATTGGCACTCACATAGAAGCCTCGCACCTCTCTATTTATATAGAAGCGATACTCGGTTTGGAATATTCCGCAGCGGGCGTGAATATCGGTGCGGTCGCCCCAGCGGATAGTCTTGTGGGGCGAGAACATCGGGTCAATCGACACCGACGAGTGGGGGCCTACCACAAATTCGAGCTGGGGGTTGATAACACCCACAACGGCGTACAATGCGTTCAGCTTGGCATATATTTGACCCTTGGCTACATTTGGCATAACCGCCGCCAACGCAGCAAAAAGGGCGATAAAAATCGTTTTCTTCATTTGTTAGTTGGTTTTGTGTGCAAATATACAAAAAAAGTGGAGAATTGAATCTCTCAACTCTCCACTTTCAACTCTCCACTTCGAGCCTACCACTCAACCTTCTGGATGTAGGTCTTACCGAAGTTATCTGTTACACGCACCTCGCCTGAGCGACAACCCTCGCTTGGCTTGATGTGGAACATACCGTGAGCGTTGTAAGGTTTTGCGGTGTCGTGCTTGCTCTTAGGGCTATACATGTGCGGGCCCTTTGCATTGTGGTCCTCCACGAAAGCGATGTCCTTCTCGAACTTGTGAGTCATATCGCCAACTTTTACACCATTCTCCCACCACTCAGGGGTGCTCCAATAATCCTTCGACCAGTTCCAGATGTTTGCCTTAACCAACTCGCCACCTGTGCGGTGAGGAGCGTAGACATGTATCTGGTAGTCACGCTCGTGACCAATCGACTTGTAGTACCACTCGACATTGTCGCCATCAACCTCCATAACCATATAACCGTTAGGAGTACCGTCGTTGTAGAGGTCACGGTTGCAGTGCAAGCCTCCGGTAGCACGAGCTACGCAAATGCTGGTGATATTCTTCAATGGCTCGTGTGCCTCGGTAGTAGAGTTTGCGTAGTCGTAGCCGAAGTTGTAGTGGTAGTGGCCCGACCACGAATATACTCTTGCATACTGCGAAAGGAGCTTCGAGTAGCGAGCATACGAAAGGTTCTTCTTGCTGTCGGCATCTTTGTTACCGAAGTGGCGGAAGAGCTGTGCGTGGCCGCAGATTACGATGGTGTGATCCTTCGGAACGAACTTCAAATCACGCTCCAACCACTTGTAGTGCCAATACTCCAAACCAAGGCGATACTTCTCCTTGTGGAGCTTGCGAGAGAACGAGATGTCATTCACGATAACATAGTGAATCTTGCCCACATTGAACGAGTAGTACGATGGTGTGAGGTACTCCTCGAAGTGCATCAAACCGAGCTTTGTCTCACGGAATGTTGTCTGATCGTGGTCGTGGTTACCGATAGCGTGGAACATAGGAACATTGCTATCCGAGATAACATCCACATAGTCGTACAACTTAGCCATATCGTTGAATACCAAGTCGCCGAGGTTGATAGCGAAGAACTCACCCTCGCTCTCAGCCTTCTTCTCTTTGAGTGCAACGATATCAGGGTAGATGTAGTTGCGGAGCTTGTAGGCAGCACTATCCACCTTGTAACCCTTAATCTGTGGGTCACCAATCATTACAACCGTATATTTCTCGGTCGACTTCTCACGCTTTTCGAGCACGAAGTTAGCCTCTACTGCCTTGGCGTGACGAGGTATGCGAAGGAAGTTCTGCGGAACGCTCTTGCGGAACGAGAACTTGTAGTCGGCAGGTGTCGAGATGGTCACAAAACGAGCAGTCGAAAGGTTCGACTTAATCTCGTAGTAACCCTCCTCGTTGGTCTGCACGCAGAACTCGCCATCCGAAACGACTGCTCCTGCAATAGGCTCGCCTGTGGTCGATTTCACATAACCAAAGAGTGTCTTGTCGCCCTTAGGAGCATCGACAGGCTTCGCCATATTGTTGTGGAAGTACTCACCCTCGATAGTTGCGTAGCTCTTGCGTGAGGTGATCTCGCCAAAACGGCAACCCTCTGTCGAGAGAGTGCCCTGGTTTGCGCAGTCGGTCAAGCGGACAGGAGCAACCTCCGAGCCACGAATACGACCTACAACACCGCCCACATTGAGCTTCTTGCTCTCGATATTGCTCGAAATCTCGCCGAAGTTGTTGCAGCGGAGCATACGAGAACCATACTTGGTGTTCTTCTTGCTGAATATGTAACCTGCAACACCACCCATCTGCGAATCCTTCTTGCAAATAGTGCCCTTGAAGGCAATCTTTCCGTAGTTGTTGCAGTTGCAGAGGAGTGCACCATCGCCCGAAGCACCGAGGATACCTCCGTAGTTCGAAGCAACAGATGCGGTAGAGATGATCTCGCCGTAGTTCGAACAACCTACGATGTTGCTTGCTCTATTCAAGGCTGCGCAGATACCACCTGCATACGACGAGTGGGTACCCGACATAGTAACCTTACCGAAGTTGTCGCAACACTGAACATGCTGGCTGGTCTGCGCTACTACACCGGCTACATTGTTGTAGCTCGCTTTAACCTCTGGGTTGCCAATTTCGCCATTTGACGAGATGTTACCCTTATTTACGCAGTATCGAACACCCGCACGACCCGAGTAGCCGACAATACCCGCTACATAGAGGCGTGGCGCATCTCCTGTGAATACGATTGGGCCCTCGTTCTCGCAGCGGTTGATGGTGATGATGCGGCTTCCCTTTGGAATGGTAGAGCCGGCAATACCGCCGATACATACGCTCAAACCCTTGTTCGCCGATGCGATAAACGACTCGGCGTTGATGACACCTTTGTTGCAAGAGTCGGTGATGAGGTAACCATTCTGACCAACCAAGCCACCAATGTAGATATGCTTCTCGGTGTAGATGCCCTTATACTTGATGCTACCGCCATTCTCGCAATTCTGGATGACACCCTTATTTACGGCTGCGATAAAGCCTGCAATCACCTGCTCAACCTTGGTCGATACGGTCATCGAACACGACGAGTCGATGCGGAGATTTTGAACTGTGCTATTTTCGGTAATTAGCTCGAACAAGCCCTGCTTGGTCTTCCAGTTGAGGAGTGCGTGACCATTGCCGTCGAAGGTACCCTTGAACTCCTTGATTGGAGTCCATTTCTTCATCTTTGCCATATCGATATCTTTTTCGAGATAGATATGACCCTTCTCGTTGCGCCACTTCGAGATATCCTCGCCCTTGTTTACGGCCTTTGCGAATGCTGCCAACTCTTTGGCGGTGCTGATACCACCTGCATATACGGCTACGACCGAAAGCAGAAGTACCAAGAAGATTGATAATCGTCTTAATGTTTTCATTTTTTTTGTTAGTTATAGGTTAATTGCTGATTTTCTTTTAGAATGGGAGGTCATCAACTACTGCTGCGCTCTGTGCAGGCATCGAAGGCTCCTCGGTAGGCATTGGAGCCGCCATTGGAGCCGCCATTGGTGCAGGGGTTGGGGTAGCAGTTGGAAGTGGCTCGCTGTACTGTGCCTGTGCTACCTGTGCAGCCTCCTTTGGCTCGATCTTACGACCTACAACATCGGTATACCAGCGACCCTGATACTCTCTCGATTCAACATCGAAAGTTACATTGTAGCTTGCTCCAACAACCAAACGAGCCACCTCGTCACGCTTGTTGAAGAACTTAACGCTCACCTTGCGTGGGTACTGAGAATTGGTCTTCATCTCGAATACCACATTCTGATTGTGCCACTCGCCACGAGCCGATGTTCCGCTCTGCTCGGGCAAAATTGCAAATACGATTCCTTCAAATACAAATTCCATAGTTTTTCTTTTTGGGGCTATTAGCTTTTAGCCATTAGCCATTAGCTGTTTTTATTATAAAGATTTAATTCTCAATTTATCTGTGAGCAGATAAGATATGCGTTGTATGCCACAAAGCAGAGGAACAAAAATGCTCCTGCCCAGCGGTTGAGTTTTCCCTTGATGCCGAGCACCAACGGTATAATGGCGGCGAAAATCATCACCGCATAGTCGATAAAAGTGATGCCCGACGAGGTTAGCGGTGTAATCTGCGACGCTGTACCGAGAATCAACGAGAGGTTGAAGATATTCGAGCCGATAACATTGCCGAGTGCCAACTGCGTGTTCTTCTTGGCTGCCGCTACGAGCGATGCTGCCAACTCGGGCAACGATGTTCCGCAAGCGACGAGGGTGATGGCGATAAAAGCCTCGTTCACGCCCCACGCCTTGGCGATAAGGATGGCGTTGTCGAGGAAGAAGCGGCTTGCAATAATCAATGCACCCAAACCCAAGAATACCTTGCCGACGCCTATCGAGAGTTGCTTGTTGGTGACAACCATCTCGACTACAACCTCCTTCTTCTTGTTGCTGCGGAGCGACGACCACATAAAGAAGCCGAAGATTGCCAACAAAACCAAACCGTCGATGCGGCTGATGCTTGCCTCGCCACCTACGAAGAAGTTGAATACGAGCAGGAGCGTGAGCAACGAAAGACCGATGCAGAATGGGAGGTCGAAACGCTTGTTCTCCTTCGATACGGCCACAGGCATAATCAGGGCTGTCAAGCCGAGAATGCCCAAGATGTTGAAGATGTTCGAGCCTACGACATTGCCGATTGCGATATCCGAGTTACCCTCGATTGCTCCGATTGAACTAACCACAAGCTCGGGAAACGAGGTGCCCACACCCACGATTACGGCACCGATAACAAAGTCCGAGATTTTGAAACGCTTGGCGATAGTTACCGCACCTGCCACGAGAGCATCTGCACTGAAAACAATCACAGCCAAGCAAATTAAGAGGTATAAGTATTCCATAGCATTAAACTATTTCGTAATAAGTCCGGCAAAGATAATGAAATTATCTTGAAAGAGGATAAAAGTTTTCCGTTTTCCGCTCTCCGTTTTCCGTTTTATTGTTATATTTGCATTATGATACAATTCAAACGACAATTTTCGACCAAGACCAAGGCGGTGCTTTCGCTCGCCTCAGCCATACTTCTATCCATTCCGTGGGAGGGAGCAAGTTGCATCACTCTTTTTGTTGGATTGCTTCCGCTGCTGCTCATCAGTGCGCAATATGGCGCATCCAGGCGTGAAACCCTCTCGATGTTGGGTTGGGCTACGCTCACCTTTGTGGTGTGGAATGCGGCTACGATATGGTGGGTATGGAATGCAACCCCCGCAGGCCCTATTGCCGCCACAATCTGCTCCTCGTGGTGGAGTTTGTTGGCATTTATGTTCTACCACATAGTATCGAAGCACGCCCCCAAGGCGTTGGCGTATGTGGTGTTTGTAACCGCTTGGATAGCAGGTGAATACCTCTATACCCAAGCCCCTGCGTTGTCGTTCCCGTGGTTGGTGTTGGGCAATGGCTTTGCCGACGATTCGTGGGCGGTGCAGTGGTACGAATATACGGGCGTATTTGGTGGCTCGTTGTGGGTGTTGCTGGTGAATATTCTCGCTTTCGAGGCGTGTTTGACTATGCGCAAACGGGCGTGGATAAATGCCACTTTGGCGTTGACCGTTCCGCTCGGAATTTCGATTTTACTCTTCTATAAATACGATGCCGAGGGCGAACTCTACCGTTCGCTCGACAAGATGACCGTATCGGTTACTCAGCCGAATATCCCTTGTTACGAGAAGTTCGATATGACGGCGGAGAAGCAGCAGAACAACCTTATGGAGTTGCTTGCCGAGGCTCCCGACTCGGCAGAGTTTGTGCTGATGCCCGAGACCGCTTTGGCGGAGATGATAAATGAGCGCCAGGCGGAGTATTCGCCAATCGTAAACCGCATTTCGGACTATCTGCACGAGGAGAAACCATCGACAATGGTGGTGTCGGGTGGTGAAACAATGCGCCTTTACGGCAAGGTGAAGGGGTCGGAAACGGCTCGCAAGCGAGGAATGTACTATATGGATATCTTCAACTCCTCGCTCGGAATTGATACTACCTCGAAGGTGCAACTGCATCACAAGGGTAAGCTTGTGGTCGGTGTCGAGACCATCCCTGCGTGGTTGCGCAAGGCTGGCGATAAGTTTGCTGTGGATTTGGGTGGTACTTTCGGACAACTCGGCATTGGCGAGTCGTGCCAACCATTCGAGCATAATGGCAAGAAGGTTGCACCAGCAATCTGCTACGAGGGTTTGTATGGCAACCATATGGCGGAGTTTGTGCGCAATGGCGCCGAGGCTCTCTTTGTGGTGTCGAACGATGGCTGGTGGGGCAACACTCTGGGTCATCGCTACCTCTTCAAGTTCTGCCGTCTGCGTGCTATCGAGTTGCGCCGAGATGTGGCTCGTAGTACCAACACGGGCGTGTCGGGCTTTATCACTATGCAGGGCGAGGATATCGAGCGTATGGAGTGGGATAACCGAGGTGTGCTGACTGCGGATATCCGTCTCAACGACAAACAGACCGTCTATGCCAAGTATGGCGACTATATCGGTCGCTTGTCACTCTATATTGCATTGTTGTGCTTGCTCTATTTTATCGCCTACTGCGCAAAGAAACGATTTTATCTAAATTAGGATTATTCCTATAATTGTCAATTATCAATTGTCAATTATCAATTTGAAATTTATGAACTATACCGAAACATTAGACTACTTATTTTCGTCGATGCCTTCGTTCCAGCAGGTCGGAGGCGACGCCTACAAACCTGGTTTGGAGCGTATTGCGGAGTTTTGCCGTTCGATTGGCAACCCACAACGCAACTACTTCGTAATTCATATTGCCGGCACCAACGGCAAGGGCTCGGTGTCGAATATGTTGGCGGCGGTGTTGCAACAGGCGGGCTATCATACGGGCTTGTTCACCTCGCCCCACTTGACCGACTTCCGTGAGCGCATCCGAGTGAATGGCGAGATGATATCCAAGCAGAAGGTGGTCAATTTTGTCGATCGCTATAAGGCCGATATGGAGCGTCTGCAACTCTCCTTCTTCGAGATGACCACCGCAATGGCTTTCGACTACTTTGCGCAGAGCGATGTCGAGGTTGCCGTTATCGAAACGGGTTTGGGAGGTCGTCTTGACGCTACAAATATCGTTCAGCCGCTGGTTTCGGTAATCACCAATATCGGCTTGGAGCACACCGAGTATCTCGGCAACTCGCTACCGAAGATTGCCCGAGAGAAGGGTGGTATTATCAAGAAATGCACCCCTGTGGTGGTGGGCGAGAAGAACTCGAACTACAACCTTGTGTTGGAGGAGATTGCCAGCGACTTGCGCTCCGAAATCACCTACGCTCCCGAGGCGTTCTCGCTTGGCGAGTGTGGCTTCGAGGGTGGCAAGCAGGTGGTAACGATGACCCGTCTGCGTGACGGCTATCCATATCAACTTCGCCTTGACCTCTTGGGTGAATATCAGCGTCAAAATCTCGTTACGGTGGCTACCGTACTCGATACTCTGCACGAATCGACTCCGCTCTCAATCTCTCGCAGAGCCTTTGTTGAGGGTGTGCGCAGTGTGTCGCAACTCACATCGTTCCGAGGTCGTTGGCAGGTGTTGTCCGAGAAGCCACTTGTGGTGTGCGACACGGCACATAACGAGCACGGCATCTCGGAGGTTGCCAAGCAGTTGAAGGCTCGCACAAATGGCGGTCGTCTGCTCTGCGTTATGGGTTTCTGCAAGGATAAAGATTTCTCGAAGATGCTGGCGCAGATGCCTGCGGATGCTCACTACATCTTCACGCAAGCCTCAATTCGTCGTGCAGCATCGCTCGAAAAGGTAGCAGAGGTGGCAACCTCGCTTTCGCTCGATTTCGAACTTGCACCGACCGTTGCCGAGGCGTTGGCATTGGCGCAACAGCAACTCACCGACGAGGATATGCTCTTCATTGGAGGTAGCACTTTTGTAGTAGCCGAAGTATTGGAGTAGTTATACAACTCTGTAAGATAGATGATAGTCAAACTAAAAGCCAAGCGGTTTCGCTTGGCTTTTCTGTTACTCAACTATTGCGTGGAGTATATCGTCAATTCCGTAACCGCATAGGTGGCGCAACTCGGCAACCGTTCCGTGCTCGACAAACTTGTCGTCTATGCCGAGTGTGGTAACAGGTGTAGTGATATGGTTGTCATTCAGCAGTTTGACCACCGCTTCGCCCGCACCGCCACGAATCACTCCATCCTCGATTGTAACGATGCGCTTGAACTTGCGACCCACCTCGATAATCAACTCCTCATCGAGCGGTTTTGCAAAGCGCATATCATAGACCGCAGTGCTGACACCAATCAACGACGCCTTCTCGGCAGCCTTCTCGGCATCGGGAAGGAGTGTGCCGAATGCGAATACGGCAACATCCTCGCCCTTGCGTACCTCTCGTGCCTTACCCACCTCGATAGCCTCGAAAGGCATATCCTTCCAAGCGGTGCCACGACCACTGCCACGAGGGTAGCGAATAGCAAACGGAGCATCGCTCTGCAAGGCGGTAAACATCATATTTCGCAACTCCCACTCGTCGGATGGGGTGGCAATAGTAATATTAGGTATGCAACCGAGGTAAGCAATATCGAATGCGCCGTGGTGTGTTGCACCATCCTCGCCAACCAAGCCACCTCGGTCGAGGCAGAAGATGACAGGGAGGTTTTGCAGTGCCACATCGTGGATGATATTGTCGTAGGCTCGCTGCATAAAGGTCGAGTAGATATTGCAGAATGGTCGCTTGCTGGCCGCTGCAAGTCCTGCCGAGAATGTTACGGCGTGTCCCTCGGCAATGCCTACATCGAAACAGCGCTCGGGCATCTCCGTCATCATTATGGTCATCGAACATCCCGACGGCATAGCCGGTGTTACGCCCACAACCCTCTTGTCGTGTTTAGCAAGGTCGAGGAGCGTCTGACCAAAGACATCCTGCATACGGACACTCTTCGCAGCCTTTTCGATGCGCTCTCCGGTCTCGGGGTTAAAGCATCCCGGAGCGTGCCAAACCGATAGGTTGTTCTTTGTCGGCGCATAACCGTGACCCTTCTCGGTGATTATGTGGAGTAACTTTGGCGAGTTTATCCCCTTCAATGCTCGCAAGGTGCGTACAAGCAACTTCACATCGTGACCATCCACACGACCAAAGTAGCGGAAACCAAGGCTCTCGAAGAGGTTACTGTTCTGCAATAAGCCGTGCTTTATGCCATTGCCCACCTTACGGCACAGGTTCAGAAGTCGTGGCGTGCGAGAGAGCATACCCCACAAACCCTGCTTGAAGCGGTTGTACTTTGACGAGGTCGAGAGGCGTAGCAGGTAGTTGTTGAGTGCGCCCTGCGACTTGTCAATCGACATATTGTTGTCGTTGAGGATAACCAAGATGTCGGTGGTCTTGTCCGAGCCGGCATTGTTCAACCCCTCGAATGCCAGACCTCCCGCAATCGAGCCGTCACCGATGACCGCTACGGTTTTGAAATCTTCGCCACTCAACTTTGCCGCCTTCGCCATACCGAGAGCTGCCGAGATTGATACCGACGAGTGTCCTGCGCCAAAAGCGTCGTACTCGCTCTCTGCCATACGAGGGAAGCCGCTGATGCCGCCCAACTTGCGATTTGTCGAGAAGGCATCACGACGACCTGTGATAATCTTGTGCGCATACGCCTGATGTCCAACATCCCAGATGAGTTTGTCGGTTGGCGTATCATATATATAATGTATAGCCACAGCAATCTCCACCGCACCCAACGACGAGGCGAGGTGACCCGGATTTACGGCACACTGCTCGATGATATATTGGCGCACCTCCTCGCAGTAGCGGGGGAGTTCGTCGAGCGACAAGCGTCGCAAATCGGCAGGTGAATCTATGCTGTGCAGATATTTATATTCGAGTTTTGTCATACCTTACTTGCTCTTTTAGAACGGATAGCCAACGCCAAAGTTGAGCGAGGTGTTGCGCCACTTGAAGTTGTGTATCCATCGCTGACCCTCGGGGTTGTTAGGGTTGTGGAGCTGAATACCCCAATCGAGTCGCAAAATTGCAAACTTAATATCGAGTCGCAGACCGATACCCGTATTGAATGCCAACTGCTTGTAGAAGGAGTTGAAATGGAATACCGAACTGTCGGGATAACTTACACCCTCACGACCTATATACCATATATTACCCAAGTCGAGGAATGTTGCACCGTGGAACATATCCCAAATAGGGAAGCGGAATTCGAGGTTTGCCTCCAACTTCATATCGCCCAACTGCGTAGGATAGACTACATTTGTCGGTGCAGGCGACGAGCCCGGACCGAGTGTGCGAGGTGCCCAACCACGCATACTATTGCTACCTCCTGCATAGAAGAGTCGGTCGAATGGTACCGCATCGGAGTTTCCGTAGGCGTATGCCACACCAGCATAGAGGCGTGCTGCCAAGGCGGTCACCTTGCCGAACATAATCTTGTGGCTGGCGTTGATGTCGGCTCGTGCATACTGCGAATAGCGAATACCGAGGAGCTTGTAGTAGTTTTCGCCCTCGGCAGGCTTCGAGAAGAGATGTACCAAGCCGTTCAAAAGGTTGCCCGACAACTCACAGTTTGCTCGCAAGGTGGTCTGGTTGTTCGGTGCCGACTTGTACTGCTTGTTCAGCACATACGAGCCCGAAATTGCCACAATCAACTGCGATTGGAAACTGTGTTTTAGGTATTGGTTCTGCAACGAGTTGAAATACTTCTGATCGATATACGACACATCCACCAAGTTGATACCTATTGGGCGTACCACAAACGATGAGTTTGTGCGGTTGCGCCACGAGTATATCCACGAGATACTCGACAGACCACGCTGATAGTATGGGCGGTCCTGATAGTTGTACGAAACCTCGAACTTGGTCTTCGGAACGAGGATGTTGTTGCTCAACGCATAGTTCGCCAACAAGAAGCGAGGGAACGAAAGACCGGCTGCCACACCAAACTCCATTGCGTGACGCTTCTTCGAGTTCGGAGCCTTCATATACTCGTATCCTGCGGTACCCGTAACTTCGAGCATCTCGGCACCTCGGAAGATATTGCGGTTTTGATAACCGACCACCGCCTTCAAACCATAGAAACTCGATGTGGTCGATGCCTCCAACTCCGCCTTGATACCTTGTTGCAGGGCAGGAGTGCAGTAGATGTTACAATCGAGGTAACGCTCTCGGGTGTAGTTTATCGGAGCATTTTTATCTTTGCCATCCACGCCGACCAATGTTATCAGGTTTTGTTTCAGGTCGTTGCTTACCTCTTCGAAGTTTATGCGTGCGCTCTTGAAGTAACCCATAGCCATCAGGTTGGCGTAGGTGCGGCTTACCTGCGAATAGTTGTAGAGGTAGTTCGGATAGAGCGGAATAGACCCACGCAAAACCTTTGGGCGCACCGTTGGTTGCTTGCCGCTGAATAGGACATTCAGACCTCTAAACTCGATTGAGTCAAATCGCTCGAAGTAGTTTGTTTCGCTCTTGGCTGTTGCAGCATTATATCGAGGTATAATGTCTATATTACGCAGACGATAGACCACATTATTGTCGTATATCGCCTCGCCTCGTGCATTGTAGCCTGTCAAATTCTGCTTGATGATGACCTTCACGCCCACCTTGTTGTCGCCACTGAGCGTGTCGGCAAGATACTCGACATTATTTACCGAGAAGTTGTAGTAACCTCTATCTTTCAGGTAGAGAGCAATACGCTCACGCTCCGCCTCCAATACCGAGATATCGAAGATATCGCCCTTGTGCAACAGCGTATTTACGGTGTCGGGCAGGATAATCGGTTCGAGGAATTGATCCTTGAAGTCGTAGGATATGGAGCTGATATGGTAAGGCTTGCCCTGTTTGAGTGAGTAGGCAACCTTTGCACGCTTGCGTCGGTAGGTGGTATCGACCTTGTAATCCACCTTCGAGGAGTAGTATCCACGAGAGTCGAGGTAGAGTTTTAAGTTCGATGCCGAACGCTCCGTATCACGCATATTGAACAATACGGGCTCCTCACCCATTTTGCGTTTGAGGTTGTTCCACCAAGTATCCTTTCCAGGGTCTGCCATAAGGTATATCCAGACGTAGAAATCGGTGCCAAGGAAGTGCTTGTTCGGCTTCTGACGCAGATATTTTGTAACCTCTTCGCTCTTTACACGCTCGGCACGGGGAGCACTCTTATCCTCCTCGATCTTCACCCTCTGCAAGAGGTAGGTATCCGACGGAATAAGGCGTGTGACATTACACGCCGAGAGGGTTAATCCCAGCGCCACGCAACACACTATGTAGAGCCATCTACGCATTCTTCGACCTCAAAAAATCGTTGTAAAGTTCTATCTCATCCTCCGCCTTGCCCAACTCGACGCATACGAAACTATCCTCCTCAGCCACAACTCTGCCGTAGGAGAGGTAGGAGGCGTTGCCTATAAGTTGGGTGTGCAGACCACCTTTGTTGTGGCAGATGCAGCGCACTGCACCACCTCGGTTTTCGACCTCGATGGTCGCCTCGTAGTCGCATCTTTTGTTGAGGGCCATTGCCGTAGCACTCGAAGTCATCGCCGTACCACACGAAGCGGTGATGCCGGCACCTCGCTCGTAGGTCGCCACAAAGATGCGATTCTCGCCCAGCACCTTCACGAGCGAAACATTTATACCCTTCGGAAACTCCTCTTTCAACTCCAAAACCCTCTCGCCAAGGCGTGTGAGGTGGTCGTAGTCAATATTCTCAACCTCAGCCACGATATGCGGATTACCCACATTTATCGCTGTCCAGAGAAGGTTGCTGTCCAATCGCTCGATGCGCTGCGATACGAACTGCTCGGCACCCTCGGCAAAGCCAAAATCGGGACTTGCAAGGCGCACCTGTAAATCGACTCCGTAGGTCGGCATTGCAGGGTGGATATCCTCGGCACGCACGATGCCGTAGATATTTCCGCCAGAGAACATATCGAACTCCTTTGCACCGACATACTCCTCCGCCAGGCGTGCCACGCAACGAATGCCGTTGCCACACATCTCTGCCTCCGAGCCGTCGGGGTTGAACATTCGCATTCCGAACATATCGCCCTCTTTGACCAAAAGCAACACTCCATCGGCTCCGACCGAGCTCTCTCGATCGCAGACGAAACGAGAAAAAGAGGCGAGGTCGATGCCGCCAAGATTGTACTTCACCGCATCCACCATAACGAACTCATTTCCCGAGCCGTGGCACTTTATGTAGTCAAATTTCATTCTATTTTGGAGTATAATTGTCCAAAAATAGTAAAATTTGCAGAATTTTCCATATTTTTACGCAGTAAAAATGCAAAAACGATAAAAAATGGTCGAAAAGTTTATAATGGCGGGCGACACTGCGCTCCATATTTGCGACTCGGAAGAGGGCGATAAGGTTGTGGTTTTATTGCACGGCTATCTCGAAAATATGCTCGTATGGGAGGAGTTTATACCTCTGATTTACAAGGATGTACGAGTAATTACGCTCGATATTCCAGGACACGGAATTTCGGAGGTTAAGGGCGAAATTCATACGATGGATTTCCTTGCCGACACCCTCGCTGCCGCACTCGAAAAGTTGAGTGTCAAGAGCGCAACCATTGTAGGTCACTCGATGGGTGGATATATGGCTCTCGCCTTTGCCGAGCGATATCCCGACCGCACCGATGGGGTGGTGCTGCTCCATTCGACACCTTATGCCGATAGCGAGGATAAGAAGAAAAATCGCCAGCGTGAGATTTCGCTCGTTAAGTCGGGTAAGAAGGAGTTGTTGGCTCATACTGCACCCGAGGCGGGTTTTGCTATCGAAAATCGCAGCCGTTTCCGCACCGAAATCGAAGATTTGCAGCAGATTATCTACCTCACCGAGGATGCCGGAATTGTGGCGTTGTTGAACGGTATGATTGAGCGCAAGGCGCAGAGCGAAATGCTCCACAGCCTTGGCAAACCGATACTCTTTATTCTCGGTCGTAAGGATGGCTATATCACGCCTGAAATTGCCGAGAAGATGGTTGCCGAGCACCCCGAAGCGAAGGTCGTTTGGCTCGAAAATTCAGGACATATGGGTTTTATCGAGGAGCCGAAGATTTGTGCTGCGGCGTTGCTCGACTTTTTGAAGTAAAATCGTTCTGATTGGCTCTTTTTTCACCAATCGTCGGTAGTCGAAATGCTCACATAGGCTTACTATGCTGCGCTTTCGCCTCCTAACTTGGCAAAAAAATAGCTCAATCATTGACGATTTTGAATGGCAGGAAAAACTAAATACCTTAATTGTCAATTATCAATTGTCAATTATCAATTGTCAATTAAAAAAAGCCAATGGCCAATGGCTAACAGCAAAAGAAACGGAGCAGTTCAAACTGCTCCGTTTCTCTTATGTAGTAACTCTGTGATTACTCCTTGTGGTGGTCACGGCGTGGGCGACGGTCGCCACGGTCGTTACCCTTGTCACCTCGTGGTGCACGAGGCTTACGCTCTGGCTCTACCCAGCCCTCTGGCTTTGGAAGGAGTGCCTTGTGCGAAAGACGCAATTTGTTGGTCTTCTGATCAACGCCAATCAACTTAACATCGATCTCATCACCCTCGTTCAAGCCGGTCTCTGCCATAGTCTCGAAACGCTTGTAGTCGATCTCCGAGATGTGGAGCAACGCCTCCTTACCAGGGAGAATCTCAACAAATGCACCGAAATCTACGATAGACTTAATCTTACCGTGGTAGGTCTCGCCAACCTCAGGTACAGCTACGATACCCTTGATGCGAGCCATAGCTGCATCGATAGACTCCTTGTCCGGACCGAATACATCTACCAAGCCCGAAGTCTCGGTCTCGGTGATGGTGATAGTGGTGCCGGTAGTCTTCTGAATATCCTGAATTACCTTACCGCCAGGACCGATAACTGCACCGATGAAGTCCTTGTCGATAACAATCTGCTCGATGCGTGGTACGAATGGCTTGTAGTCCTCACGAGGCTCTGCAATGCACTCGGTAATCTTATCGAGGATGTGCAAACGACCTACACGAGCCTGCTCCAATGCCTGAGCCAATACCTCATACGAAAGACCATCAACCTTGATATCCATCTGGGTAGCGGTGATACCGTCACGGGTACCTGTTACCTTGAAGTCCATATCGCCCAAGTGGTCCTCATCGCCCAAGATATCCGACAATACTGCCCAACGGCCGGTTGCCGAATCCGAGATAAGTCCCATTGCGATACCCGATACAGGCTTCTTCAACTTAACACCTGCATCCATCAAAGCCATACAGCCTGCGCAAACGGTAGCCATCGACGACGAACCGTTCGACTCCAAGATGTCCGATACAACACGAACTGCGTATGGATTCTCCTCTCCGAGTGGTACCATAGGCTTCAACGCACGCCAAGCGAGGTGACCGTGACCAATCTCACGACGGCTTACACCACGAGATGCCTTAGCCTCACCGGTCGAGAATGGAGGGAAGTTGTAGTGGAGTACGAACTGCTCCGAACCCTGGAACAACACCTCATCGTGCTGCTTCTCGTCGAGCTTTGTACCGAGAGTTACAGTCGAGAGCGACTGAGTCTCACCACGGGTGAAGATTGCCGAGCCGTGTGCGCATGGGAGGTAGTTTACCTCGCACCAGATAGGACGAATCTCGTCGGTCTTACGACCATCAAGACGCTTGCCCTCATCGAGAATCATATTGCGCATAGCCATCTTCTGTACATCGTCGTGGAAGTACTTGTGGATAAGCGGAGCCTTCTCCTCCAACTCCTCCTCGGTGTAGCGAGCTGCGAACTCAGCCTCCAAAGCCTCGAATGCCTCCGAACGCTCGTGCTTCATTGTGCCGCTGGTAGCGATAGCGTATGCCTTGTCGTACAACTCCGAGATGATGGTCTGACGCAACTCCTCGTCGTTGTTCTCGTGGCAGTACTCACGCTTAACATCCTTGCCGAGCTCCTTCATCAACTCGATCTGTGCAGCACAGTGTCCCTTGATAGCCTCGTGAGCGTACTTGATAGCGCCGAGCATAACCTCCTCGCTAACCTCCTTCATCTCACCCTCTACCATCAAGATATTGTCGATAGTACCTGCAACCATAATGTCGAGGTCTACATCCTTCATCTGCGAGAAGGTAGGGTTGATACAATACTCGCCGTTGATGCGTGCTACACGCACCTCCGAAATTGGACCACCAAACGGAATATCCGATACTGCCAATGCAGCCGAAGCAGCCAAACCTGCCAATGCATCAGCCTGAATATCCTTGTCTGCCGAGATAAGGTTTACAGTTACATAAACCTCTGCGTGGTAATCAGCAGGGAACAATGGGCGGAGCGCACGGTCGATCAAACGAGCAACCAAAATCTCGTTGTCGCCAGCCTTACCCTCACGCTTCATAAAACCGCCTGGGATACGACCTACCGCAGCAAACTTCTCCTTGTACTCAACCTGCAAAGGCATAAAGTCGGTACCCTCCTTTGCATCCTTAGCAGCTACTACTGTTGCGAGCAACATAGTATCACCCTGCTTAACTACAACCGAACCGTCAGCCTGCTTTGCCAACTTGCCGGTCTCAATCATAATCTCTCGACCACCTTCCAGTGGGATGAACTTTTGTACAGCGTTGTACAACTTCTTTTCTTCCATAAAATTTTTCGTCAAAAAATAAATTTACTTTTTTCTCTCATCATCATCTGATAAAACAAAATGAAGGCAACTCTGAAAAACGAGTTGCCCCATTCTGCCGGACCTCTTACTTACGAAGGTTCAAAGCCTTAACGATAGCACGGTAACGCTCGATATCTACCTCCTTCAAGTACTCCAACAACTGACGGCGCTTACCGATCATCTTCAACATCGCACGCTGAGTGCCGAAGTCGTGACGGTTGTTTTTGAGGTGCTCTGTAAGGTGGCTGATACGGTACGAGAACAATGCGATCTGGCTCTCTGGGGAACCAGTGTCGGTGTTAGACTTGCCGTACTGACCGAAAAGCTCTTGCTTTTTCTCTGCTGTTAAATAAGCCATAATAGTAAAAAATTAAAATTAAGTTATTTAAAAGTTTAACACTTCGTGCGCATCCGCCTTACTACGAATCACGCCAAAGCGGTGCAAAGGTAATAAAAAATTCAGAATTAAAAATGCAAAATGCAAAATTATTTCGTTCCCCATTAACTTTTAGTTAATAAATAGGCTTTGAGTGGGGTAAAGACAACATCGATTTCAAATAATTTTGGAATAAGATTTGGAAGTTAAGAAAATTTGCCATACCTTTGCACTCGCAAAACACAGGAACTCCATTTTAGAGTAAAGATACATCGCGGGGTGGAGCAGCTGGTTAGCTTGCCGGGCTCATAACCCGGAGGTCGGAGGTTCGAGTCCTCCTCCCGCAACTTAACGAGAGATAATCGAAAGATTGTCTCTCGTTTTTTGTTGCGCTCGGAGGCTCGTTCAGTCGGTGGCGGTGTGGCAGAGTTGCCTGCGATGTATGAGCGTAGGCGAATTGCTATGCAATTATCAGCCTTGTGCCGATAGCCTAAAAGTAAATAAATCTCCTTTTCGTCTATCAGCCCAATGCTTGCAACTTTGTTGCTCGCCTCCGCTTTTTCATCTTGCTCTGCTCAAACCTGCTGCGACCGTTCGAGTCCAAATATATCATTCATTTAAGTAAGAAGTCGAAAGATTGTCTCTCGTTTTTTTGGTTGTGCGAACTCCGACGGTGGGAAAGGCGCAACAAATTAAGGGTTATTAAGGGCTAGTAAAGGCTATTAAGGGCTATTAAGGGGGGGCGCTGATGCGATAAGAAACTTTAATAACCCTTAACTACCCTTAATCACCCTTAACAACCTTTATTAAAACTTGCGCCAACTACCAACTCTCATCTCTTTCGTCTTTAATCCTGCTTCGCAGGCTTTTCCTCCTTGCGGCTCGGCATAGTGTGCAAGCACCCTCTGCTCTCGTTCCGCTGCGTCGGTTGACCTTCGGTCTTCACTGCTCCGCCTCGGCATAGACTGCAAGCAGTCTCTGCTCTCGGCTTAATCGCAACGGTCGTCTCTAGTCTCTCGTCTAAAAACCAAAAGTTTTCCGTTTTCCGTTTTCCGTTTTCCGTTCTTTTTGCTATTTTTGCAAAAAATATAAAAAAAGGTATAGCAATGTTTTTGGAAAATAGTACACAAAAGGGTTGGATTGAGGTCGTTTGCGGTTCGATGTTCTCGGGTAAGACCGAGGAGTTGATTCGCCGCTTGCGCCGTGCGGAGTTTGCGCATCAGAGAGTAGAGATTTTTAAGCCGCAAATTGATGTTCGTTATTCGGAAGATGAGGTTGTGTCGCACAACCACTCGACAATTCGCTCTACGCCCGTAGAGTCGCCACAGCAGATTTTGTTGATGTCGTCGGAGGTCGATGTTGTAGGCGTTGACGAGGCGCAGTTCTTCGATGAGAGCATCATTGATGTATGCCGTGAGTTGGCAAATCGTGGCGTTCGTGTTATCGTGGCAGGTCTTGATATGGACTTTTTGGGCAAGCCGTTCGGCCCTATGCCGGCATTGATGGCTATTGCGGAGTATGTAGATAAGGTGCACGCTATTTGCGTACATTGTGGCAATCCTGCACAGCACTCGCACCGCTTGGCAAAGAGCGAGAAGCTCGTTATGCTCGGCGAGAAGGATACCTACGAGCCTGTATGTCGCCACTGCTTCCTTCGTCTGCGCAAAGAGCAGGAGGAGCAGGCACAATAAAACCGAAGACATTGCGTTATTTCAGATAGGAAAATTAACAAATAAGAGATATGAGCAACATTATCAACATCAAGGAGTTGAACGAGCGCATCGAGCGTGAGAGCCTCTTTGTGGATACTCTGCGTGCGGAGATGGGCAAGGTTATCGTTGGTCAGCAGCACCTTGTCGATACACTTTTGATTGGACTCTTGTCCAACGGACACATCTTGTTGGAGGGTGTGCCAGGTCTGGCAAAGACTTTGGCTATCACCACTTTGGCAAAGGCTGTCGATGCAGATTTCTCGCGTATCCAGTTTACGCCCGACTTGCTCCCTGCCGACATTGTGGGTACGCTGATTTATTCGCAGAAGGCGGAGGATTTCACCGTTAAGAAGGGTCCTGTATTTGCGAACTTCGTGCTGGCGGATGAGATTAACCGTTCGCCTGCAAAGGTGCAGTCGGCGTTGTTGGAGGCTATGCAGGAGCGTCAGGTGACCATTGGCGACAATACCTACAAGTTGCCCGAGCCATTCCTCGTGTTGGCGACCCAAAACCCATTGGAGCAGGAGGGTACATATCCACTCCCCGAGGCGCAGGTGGACCGTTTTATGTTGAAGGCGAAGATTTCCTATCCGAAGCGTGAGGAGGAGCGAGATATCGTGCGTATGAACCTCTCGGGCGCAGGTATGCCTGAGCCAAATAAGGTTATCACACCGGAGGATATCGTCAAGGCACGCAAGGTGGTTGAGGATGTCTATATGGACGAGAAGATTGAGAAGTATATCGTTGATATCATCTTCGCAACCCGTGAGCCGGCGTCGTACAACCTCGAAAAATTGCAGTCGTTGATTGCCTACGGAGGCTCGCCTCGTGCAAGTATCTCGCTGGCAAAGGCGGCACGAGCATACGCCTTTATCCGTCGTCGTGGATATGTTATTCCGGAGGATGTTCGTGCGGTGTGCCACGATGTTTTGCGCCACCGTATCGGTTTGACCTACGAGGCAGAGGCAGAGAATATCACCTCGGAGGATATCATCACCGAGATTTTGAACAATGTGATTGTACCTTAATGGTTGCGTAGGGTGGAGCAGACCGAGAACGATATCTTGAAGCGAGTCCGAAAGATTGAGATTAAGACTCGTGGTTTGTCGAATGAGATTTTCGCAGGAAAGTATCATACGGCATTCAAGGGTCGTGGTATGTCGTTTGCCGAGGTGCGAGAGTACCGCATAGGCGACGATGTGCGAGATATAGATTGGAATGTTACGGCTCGCTCACGCAAACCACACATCAAAGTCTATGAGGAGGAGCGAGAGCTGACAATGATGCTTATGGTCGATGTCAGTGGCTCACGAATGTTCGGTACAACCGATTTTCTCAAAAAAAATATAATCACCGAGTTGGCGGCAGTACTCGCCTTTTCAGCCTCGCAGACAGGCGATAAGGTCGGTTGTATCTTCTTCTCGGATAAGGTCGAGAAATTTATCCCGCCGAAGAAGGGTCGCAGCCATATCCTCGCCATTATCAGAGAGTTGGTGGGCTTTGTGCCCGAGTCGAACGGAACGGCTATTTCGGAGGCGGTGCGCTATCTTACGGGAGTAAATAAGAAGCGTTGTACGGCTTTCCTTTTGTCCGATTTTCTGAATTCGAAGCGAGATGACGAGGCGCTCGACGATGCCCTGAAAATTGCCTCTGCACGCCACGATATTATTGCGTTGAAGGTGTCCGACCCTCGTGAGAGGGAGATGCCCGATGTGGGTATTGTGGAGTTGCAGGATGCCGAGACGGCTCGCAAGGTGTGGGTGGATACTGCATCACAAGCGGTGCGTGACCACTATGCCAAGAGGTGGGCAGAGCGAGAGGCAAAGACCCGTGAATTGTTGTTGCACAACCGCATCGACATAGCCGATATCTCGACCGATTCGGACTATGTGGCGGAGTTGATAAAATTGTTCAAGAAACGATGAAATTTTTGCGCTATATAATAATATATGTATCGGCTTTGTTGGCTGTGCAGGTGGCGGTGGCTCAAACCGAGCGTCCGACAATCACTTCGCACCTCTCTGCCGATACGGTTATGATTGGCGACAGGGTAACCCTTACGGTCGAGGTGGAGAAGGATGTGATGCAACACATCATCTTCCCATCGTTCGACTTCAAATCGACTGATGGTGCTGAGCAGTCGGAACCGAGCATCGAGGTTATCCACGACTTTGCACCCGACACCCTCTCGCAGGAGGGTCGCCGAGTGCGACTGCGCAAACGCTACGAAATGGCGGTCTTCGATGAGGGCATATATCGTATGGGCAAGGCACAGGTGCTGCTTATCGATAAAAACCTTGTCGATACACTCTTTGCCGAGCGTGAGGAGAATCTCTTTGTCGATACCTTCCAGATTGACTCGACGATGACTACGGTGCGAGATTTGAAACCGCAGATGACATTGAAATTGCGCTTTGCGGAGTTTGGTGGCTATCTCGGTATCTCGTTTGCAGTGGCGTTGTTGTTGGCAGGAGCGATATTCCTCTTGGTGCGCTATCTGCACAAGCGAGGCAAGCGAATTTCCGACCTCTTCAAGCCTGCACCACCTGTGCCGGCACATATTGTAGCGATTGAGGCACTCGAAAAGTTGCACAACGAGAAGTTGTGGCAGAACGATAAGCATAAACTCTACTATTCGGGTCTGAGCGATATTTTGCGTACCTACTTGGCTGGTCGCTTCGAGGTGGGAGCGATGGAGATGACCACCGACGAGATTGATGACGCTCTGCGTGCGGTAGAAATCGAGCAGAAGCAGAAGATGAACCTACTCTCGGTGTTGCGTGATGCCGATTTGGTGAAGTTTGCCAAGGCTACGCCCGAAGCGGAGGAGAATGAACTCGCCTACCATAAGGCATACCACTTTGTCGAGGAGACCAAGCCTGTCGAGGTGGTCGAGGAGGAGGAAGACGAGCCAACCAAAAACGAGAAGGAGGCAAAACAATGAGAGCGATAATTAAATATCTGGCAATCGTTGTGTTGCTCTTCGTTTGTGGCGAGGTGTCGGCTCAGCAGATGAAGGAGCGTGGTTTGGTGCGCCGAGGAAACCGAGAGTTCCGTCGTGAGCACTTCGAAAAGAGTGTGGATAGTTACCAGAGGGCATTGCAACACGATAGCACCTGCTTCGAGGCGAAGTATGACCTCGCATCGGCACTCTATCGCACCGAGCGATACGATAAGGCGGAGAAGACTCTGCTTTCGATTGTGGGCGACTCGACCCGTACCGAAAAAGAGCGTGGCGAGGTGGCATACAACCTCGGAAATACGCAGTTTGCCCAGCAGAAATATAAGGAGGCGTTGTCTTCGTATCGTCAGGCGATGCGTTGCAATCCGAACGATGAGGATGCGAAGTTCAACTACGCCTTCACCAAGCGTCTGATTCAGCAGCAGGAGCAACAACAGCAACAGCAGAATCAAGACCAAAACCAAGACCAGAATAAGGATAACAAGGATAATCAACAAGATAACCAGAATCAGCAGAACGAGCAAAATCAGCAACAACCTCAAAACGAGGAGGGTAAGGATGAGCAACAGGAGGGCGGACAACGCCCCGAGGGCGCTATGACTCCCGAGCAGCAAGAGGCGTTGTTGCAGGCTATCCAGGCGGAGGAGGACAAGACGCAGGATAAGTTGAAAGAGAAGAAGGGTGTGCTGATTAGGGGCTCGAAAAATTGGTAGAAGATGGAGTTTGCAAACCCTAAAATATTGTGGCTTTTGGTGGTTGTGCCGTTGTGGGTAGCCTACTATGTGTGGCGCTCGATGCAGGGCGGAGCCTCAATTGTCATCTCTTCGGCCGATTCGTTGCGCTCGGCACCTCGCACTCTGCGCTACTATCTGCGCCACTTGCCGGCGGTGTTGCGTGCTATTGCGCTGGCGTTGATTATTATCGCTTCGGCTCGACCTCAATTGGTGGAGCACGAAACTAAGACCGAGACCGACGGTATCGACATCGTCTTGGCGGTCGATATTTCGGGTTCGATGCTTGCACGAGATTTCCAGCCCGACCGCCTGACGGCTGCCAAAGAGGTGGCATCGCAATTTGTCGCTAACCGCCAGGGCGACCGCATCGGCTTGGTTGTCTTTGCGGGCGAGGCATTTACGCAGTCGCCACTTACGACCGACCAATCGTCGTTGCAGACTCTGCTTGGTCGCTTGCGTAGCGGTGTGGTCGAGGATGGTACAGCGATAGGTAATGGCTTGGCTACGGCAGTCAATCGCTTGCGTGAGAGCGACTCGAAGTCGAAGATTATAATTCTCTTGACCGATGGTGTGAATAATCGTGGTCAGATTGCTCCGCTTACCGCAGCAGAGATTGCGAAGGAGCAGGGCATAAAGGTCTATACCATTGGCGTAGGTCGCAATGGAACGGCTCCATATCCCGTATTCGACGAGCGAGGTCGTGAGGTTTATACCGTGGATATGAAGGTCGAAATCGACGAGAAGATGCTCGGCGAAATCGCTGAAAAGACGGGTGGCGAGTACTTCCGTGCAACAGATAAGACCTCGTTGGAGCGTATCTATCAGCAGATTGATAAGATGGAAAAGTCGAAGGTCGAGAAGCTCGATATCACCCATATTCACGAGGAGTATCTGCTCTATGTCTTGTGGGCGTTGGCTCTGCTTTTGATAGAGTTTGTAGTGAAATATATCATCCTAAAACGCATACCGTAATGTTCAGATTTGCAAACCCTCATCTTCTGTGGTTGCTCGTTGCAGTGCCTGTGATGATTGTCGCATTTGCGGCCATCTTGCAGCTGCGCAAGCGCAATCTGCGTCGTTTCGGTAATATCGCTACGGTCAAATCGCTCTTGCGTGATGTGTCGTCGTGGCGTGTGCATACCAAATTCATCCTCTTTGCCCTCGCCTATACCGCTCTGGTCTTTGCTGCGGCACGACCACAGTTTGGCGCAAAACTCCGTGAGGAGAAGGCAGAAGGCGTGGAGATGATGTTTGTGGTCGATGTGTCGAACTCGATGTTGGCGGAAGATTTCACGCCAAATCGCCTCGATAGAACTCGCTATGCCATCGATAAACTCTTCTCGCAGATGCATCAGGATAGGGTAGGCGTGGTGGTCTTTGCCGGTGAGGCGAAGGTGCAGTTGCCTATTACCACCGACTACCGTATGGCTCGTAGCTTTGCAAAACGCCTGTCGCCGGAGTTGGTCAGCGTGCAGGGAACGGATGTGTCCGATGCAATAGACCTCGCATCATTGTCCTTTTCGCAGAGGGAGGGGGCAAGCCGAGTGATGATACTTATCACCGATGGCGAGGCGCACGATAGCGACGCTTTGGCAGCAGCCGAGCGTGCAGCCGAAAGAGGTATCCGCATATTTACGATAGGTATCGGCTCGCCAAAGGGTGCGCCAATTCAGATTGGTGGCGAATTTATCAAAGACGAGAAGGGCGAGATGGTTGTTTCACGCCTTAACGAGGAGCTTTTGCAGAGTATTGCCGAGAAGGGCAATGGCGGATATATCCGTGCTTCGAATGCCGAGTTTGGCTTGTCGGAGATTGTCGAGGAGATCGAAAAGATGGAGAAATCGGAACTCTCTACGCTCCGTTTCGATGAGTATAACGAGCAGTTCTATTGGATATTGTGGGTAGTGCTTGGTCTGCTACTGCTCGAAGGGTTGCTCCTTGACCGTCGAAATCCTAAGTTGAGAAGATTTAATATCTTCGATAAGAATTAAGCAAGGGTGTAACAAATAAAAAGTAGTTGATTGCTCAACTACTTTTTATTTGTCATTATTTTAAGAATAAGACTGTCTGTTTCGCTCATTCCCAAGCGACCAATCTCGGTGAGGTTGCGAATGCAGTTATCGACATCGTTTTCGATAATACCCTCCAACGAGGTTGTAACCCTCTGATTCATAGCCAATGTCGCCGAGAGTACGGCTGTCGCAACACCACTTGTAACCTTCAACGAACACGAAGGCTTTGCTCCGTCGCAAATCATACCCGTAAGGTTGGCAACCATATTCTTTACGGCTCCCGACACCTCCTCGAAACCACCGCCCATAAGGTAGGTGATACCGCACGCCGAGCCCGTTGCCGCAACCACGCATCCGCACAATGCCGATAAGCGACCAAGGCTCTGCTTGATATATATCACGGTGAGGTGGCTCAAAACCAATGCACGCAACATCTTCTCACGCTCGACATCGTTGGCAAGGGCGAAAATCGCCACCGGCACGGTCGCCGAAATGCCCTGATTACCACTGCCCGAGTTGCTCATAACCGGCACCATAGCACCACTCATTCGAGCGTCGCACGCACCGCTTGTGTGTGCCAAAATATTTGTAAAAAGTGTATCGCCAAAGATATTTTTTGCCACTCCGCTATGGAGCATTGCGCCCAAGCCGTGACCGTAGCTACCCTTGAATGAGAGCTCTGCTGCTGCTACATTCTTCTCGGCAGCCTCGCCAATAAACTCAATCATTTCGAGTGGCACCTCGGTTGCAAATTCATAGACTTTGCGCAACGAAAGTTCCAAATCTTCGCTATCGGCAACGACCTTCTTCTCGGCTTCGCTCGAAGCGACCTCCTCGCCATTTTTGCGAATAGACGAGAAGTTGGTGTGAGTACCCGAGATAACCACCTCGGCACTATCGTTACCCGCCTCGACAACAACCTTTATGAAGAGAATATCATCGCTCTCGTCGGTTACGAAAATCGACGGCTCAACCTCCTGTAAGAGGAGTTTTGCACGCTCGACATCCTCCTTCGTAACATCTCGCAACACCTCCAAACCATACTCCGAGCGACCTGCTACGGCACCCAAAGCTACGGCTATCGGCAGGCCGGTCATTCCGCTGTTGGGAATGCCTACGCCCATCGCATTTTTGAAGATGTTTGCGCTCAATGCCACCGATATCTTCTGTGGCGCAACGCCGAGTGTTTCGCAAGCCTTGGCTACGCAGAGCGATACCGCCATAGGCTCGGTACAACCTATCGAGAGTACCACCTCTCGCTTGATAAGGTCGATGATTTTATCGTACAATTTTGCTGTCATAGTACAAAGGTACAAAATTATTTGCTATGAAATAGCATTATCCCGAAAAAAATCTATATCTTTGTGGGTTAGAACAGCTAATGGCTAATGGCTAAAAGCAAAGAAATAATCAAAAAAAATATAGATATGAGAATTGCTCAATTGCTTAAATCGACCGACTACGGTACAAAGGTTACCGTTAAGGGTTGGGTACGCACAAAGCGTGGAAACAAGAATGTAGCTTTCTTGGCGTTGAACGACGGCTCGTGCGTAGCAAATATTCAGATTGTAGCCGACCTCTCGAAGATTTCGGAGGAGGAGTTGAAGCCTGTAACCACAGGTGCTTGTGTGGCCGTTGAGGGTACCCTTGTAGAGTCGCTTGGCGCAGGTCAGGGTGTTGAGGTTCAGGCCGACAGCATCGAGGTTTATGGTACTGCCGACCCTGCAACCTATCCGTTGCAGAAGAAGGGTCACTCGTTGGAGTTCCTTCGTGAGATTGCCTACCTTCGCCCACGCACCAACACCTTCGGTGCTATCTTGCGTATCCGTCACGCTATGGCATACGCCATCCACAAGTACTTCAACGACAAGGGCTTCTACTACTTGCACACTCCACTCATCACAGCTTCGGACTGCGAGGGTGCAGGCGAGATGTTCCAGGTTACAACTATGGATTTGAACAACCTCCCTCGTACCGAGGAGGGCGCAATCGACTTCGCACAGGACTTCTTCGGCAAGCCTTGCAGCCTCACCGTTTCGGGTCAGTTGGAGGGTGAGCTCGGAGCGTTGTCGATGGGTCAGATTTACACATTCGGTCCAACTTTCCGTGCTGAGAATTCGAACACTCCACGCCACTTGGCAGAGTTCTGGATGATTGAGCCAGAGGTTGCATTCTTCGACTTGCAGGACAATATGGATATGGCAGAGGACTTCTTGAAGTACCTTATCCGCTACGCATTGGATAACTGCAAGGAGGATCTCGAATTTATGAACAAGATGTGGGATAACGAGTTGTTGGAGCGCCTTAACTTCGTGCTTGCAAACGACTTTGTACGCCTCGACTACACCGAGGGTATCGAGATTTTGCAGAAGTCGGGCAAGAAGTTCGAGTTCCCTTGCAATTGGGGTTGCGACTTGCAGTCGGAGCACGAGCGTTACCTCGTAGAGGAGCACTTCAAGAAGCCTGTAATCCTCATCAACTATCCAAAGGATATCAAGGCATTCTATATGAAGCAGAACGAGGACGGCAAGACCGTGCGTGCTATGGATGTTCTCTTCCCAAAAATCGGCGAGATTATAGGCGGATCGGAGCGTGAGGCAGACTATGGCAAGCTCTCTGCAAGAATCAAGGAGCTTAATATTCCTGAGAAGGATATGTGGTGGTACCTCGACACACGCCGTTGGGGCTCAGCACCTCACTCGGGCTTTGGACTCGGTTTCGAGCGTCTTTTGCTCTTCGTTACGGGTATGAGCAATATTCGTGATGTGATTCCGTTCCCGAGAACACCGAAGAACGCAGAATTCTAAAGCAAAGCCGAATAACGAGGCAATTTCGGCGTTGTGCTTCGGACGTTGAGTTGCTCACATACGTCAAGTATGCTCCGCACTCAACGCCTTGCGGGCCTTGAAATTGCGCTCGTTCTTCAACTTTGTAAAATCGTTCTGATTGGCTCTTTTCGCAAAAAAAAGGATGGCATTTAATGGCATTTGGGCTTGCGCCCTTAATGACATTTAATGGCATCGCACTCCAAAGGAGTGCTTAATGGCAGGCGCATTTGTCATTCAGCGAGTGTAACGAGCGAATGCCATTCGTTGCCATTCAGCGACCAACGGGAGCGAATGTCATTTTACCACGCTAAATTTTGCATTTTGCATTGCAAAAAAGCTAATGGCCAATGGCTAATGGCTAATAGCCAAAACAGAGTCTATGGTCGACCATAGACTCTGTTTTACTTAAATGAAGAATCGGTAATTTGTTGCAGTTCGATTTATTACCGCTATGAAATTATCAAACGCACAACTGCTCTTGCAGCAGCAGAAACTCTCGCCACAGCAGATTCAGATGATTAAACTTCTGGAACTGCCAACCGTTATGCTCGAACAGCGCATAAAGGAGGAGATTGAGGAGAATGTCGTTCTCGAAGAGGAGCACTCCGCCGAGAGCGAGGAGGAGCCTCAGCAAATCTCGGTTGAGGAGTATCTGCGAGAGGACGATACCCCCGCATACAAGAGCCGCTTGAACCACTACTCCAAGGATGACCAACCTCGAAATGTTCAGATTTCGGGTGGTCGCTCGTTGCAGGAGTCGCTTATCGAGCAGTTGGGCTACAAAAATCTATCCGAAGAAGAAGAGCAACTCGCCATATTCCTTGTCGGCAGTATCGACGAGGATGGCTATTTGCGTCGTGACCTCGAATCGCTGGCTGACGATATAGCCTTCTCGCTCGGCATCGAAACGACAAGCGAGGAGTTGGAGTATCTGCTCTCGATAATTCACCACTTGGAGCCTGTGGGCGTGGGTGCAAGAGATTTGCAGGAGTCGTTGCTGTTGCAGATCGAGGCGCAACCGCTCGACACGCCCGAGCGTGAGCTGGCACACAATATTTTGCAAAACCACTTCGAGGAGTTTGTCAAGAAGCACTACGAGCGACTGATAACACGCCTTGGAGTGTCGGAAGAGGAGTTCCGAGATGCGGTGCAGGAGATTCAGCACCTCTCGCCCAAGCCGGGCAACCTCTTCTCGGAGGGTGGCGAAGGGGCTGCGCCATATATCATTCCCGACTTTCTGCTCGAATACCACGATGGTCAGTTCGACCTCTCGCTCAACTCCTACAACATCCCCGAGTTGCGCCTTAATCGCCACTATGTCGATATGATTAAGGATATGGCGACCGCAAAGGGCGAAAAGAGCGATAGCGATAAGGAGGCGATACAATTTATAAAGAATAAGATAGACTCGGCAAAGTGGTTTATGTCGGCGATAAAGCAACGCCACGACACCCTTATGCGCACTATGCAGACCATCCTCGACTACCAGCGAGAGTACTTTAAGGATGGCGACAGGAGCAAACTGCGCCCGATGATCTTGAAAGATATTGCCGACCGCACGGGGCTCGATGTCTCGACAATCTCTCGTGTGGTGAATAGCAAGTATGTGCAGACGCAATTTGGTATTATCTTGCTGAAATCGCTCTTCTCGGAGGCTATGCAGACACAGAGTGGCGAGGAGGTATCGTCATACGAGGTAAAGAACATCTTGCAGGAGGCAATCGCCACCGAGAACAAGCGCAAACCGCTCACCGACGAACAGTTGATGAATATCCTCAATGATAAGGGTTATTGCATTGCCCGACGAACGGTAGCCAAGTATCGAGAGATGTTGGATATCCCAGTGGCCAGATTAAGGAAGCAGATATAAAAAAGCTAATGGCTAAAAGTATAATTTTGAATTTTGCATTTTGAATTCTGCATTCAAATATGACCTTCTCGTTGTCGGTGCCGGATTGTATGGTGCCGTAGCGGCTTATCGTGCCCATAAGGCGGGTAAGCGGGTGTTGGTTATTGATAGGCGTAGCCACACGGGCGGCAACTGCTACTGCGAAAATCAAGACAACATCTTCGTTCACAAGTACGGAGCGCACATCTTCCACACCTCGAACAAAGAGGTTTGGGATTTTGTAAATCAATTCGTTGAGTTTAAGCCATTTATCCATTCGCCACTCGCCAATTATAAGGGCGAACGCTACCCATTGCCGTTCAATCTCAACACCTTCGATGCGTTGTGGGGCGTGAAGAGTGCCGAAGAGGCGAAGGCGAAAATCGAGGAGCAACGATTGCACCTCGACCACGAGCCACAAAACCTCGAAGAGCAGGCGTTGTCGCTGGTCGGCAGGGATATTTTCGAGCGACTTATAAAGGGCTATACCGAGAAGCAGTGGGGGCGCAACTGCAACGAGCTCCCTGCGTGGATAATTCGCCGCTTGCCACTCCGCTTCGAGCGCAACAATAACTACTTCAACGATACCTATCAGGGTATCCCTGTCGGTGGTTATAACCCTCTGATTGACGGACTTTTGGAGGGCGTTGAGGTGCAACTCGATACCGACTATTTCGACCAGCGTGAGGAGTTTGATGCGATGGCTGAAAAGGTGCTATATACGGGCGAGCTCGACCGCTTCTACGACTATCGCTTTGGCAAGTTGGAGTACCGCTCACTCCGTTTCGAGGAGGAGCGACTCTCGCAACGAGATTTTCAGGGTGTTGCGGTCGAGAATTATACCGACCGAGAGACCCCTTTCACACGCATAATCGAGCATAAACACTTCGAGGATAGGGGCACCGAGCACACCGTCATCACTCGTGAATACCCAATGGAGTGGCACGAGGGCGCCGAGCCATACTATCCAATCAACGATGAGCGCAACACCACTCTCTATGCCAAGTATCGCACCCTTGCCGATGCCGAAACGAAGTATCTGTTTGGTGGTCGCCTTGCCGACTACCGCTACTACGATATGCACCAAGTTATCGAGAAATCGCTAAAATCGTTCTGATGAGTTCTTTTTGCACGAGTCGTCGGATAACGAAATGCTCACATAGGTCAACTATGCTCCGCTTTCGCTACCTTGCCTCGCACAAAAATAATCTCATCACCTCCGATTTTGAAGAATTGGTGGTGAGTATAATAAAAGCGACGAAATCTTCGTCGCTTTTCTATCTCTCGTCTCTCGTCTTTCGTCTATCTATTCTCCGCTACCCACTTCGTGAGTTCGACAAAGTCGGCAACTGACAATTGCTCGGCACGCTTGGTGAAGAATGGGTGCTCCGCACCGTGGAAGTCACCAAATGCCGCACGCAGCGAGTTGCGCAACATCTTACGACGCTGTCCGAACGACGCCTTTACAACCTTAACAAACAACTGCTCATCGCAGTCGAGCGAGGTGGTGGCATTTCGGCGCAATCGAATAACCGCACTCTTAACCTTTGGTGGTGGGTTGAAGACCTTCTCCGACACGGTAAAGAGGTACTCGATGTCGTACCACGCCTGCAACAATACGCTCAAAATACCGTAGGTCTTCGAGCCCTCCTTCTCGGCGATGCGCTCGGCAACCTCCTTTTGAATCATTCCCACACACTCGGGAACGAGGTTGCGATGCTCGATAATCTTGAAAAATATCTGCGAGGAGATGTTGTATGGGAAGTTTCCGATAACCTTCACACCCTTGGGAAAGTACTCCGCCAAATCCATTTTGAGGAAGTCGCCCTCTCGCAAACGAGGCGAGAAATCGGGGTAGTGAGCGTGGAGATAGGCGATACTCTCGGTGTCGATATCCACGCCATAGGTGACGATATCCTCACGGCGCAACAGGTACTGCGTCAATACGCCCATACCGCAACCCACCTCCAACACCTCGTCGGGGTTTTCGACACTTCCGCCCGAGAGCGAATTGCAAATCTTCTGTGCTATGTTCAAATCGGTCAAAAAGTGCTGACCGAGTGCCTTTTTGGCTCTTACTTGCTCCATCTTAATCTCTATTTTAGTTTCAAATCAGCCACAACGGGGCAGTGGTCCGAAGGGTAGTGCTCGACACCTCCAATTTCGTACTTCTTTGTTACTACCTCGTACCTCTCCACCTCGAATTTACCCTTCTCGGTCGAGTGGATATAGATGTGGTCGATACGACGATTGGGCAGTGTCAGGTTTCTGTCACTACCACTTGCGCTGTTGAATGTTCCGATTGGTCCAACCTTCTCCTTTGCCACAAGGGCGCAATCATCAAAGTGGGCGCACATCGCCTTGTGGAACGCCTGCTCGGGGCGAGCATTCATATCTCCCACGGCAATCGACGGTAGCGCCTCGGTGTTGTAGCTCTTATCCCACTCCACCAGCAATCGCCCTGCATTGGCGTTAGCCTCCTTTTTGAGTGGGCCGTGGGTGGCAAAGAGAAAGAATCGCTTGCCGCTCTTCTTCTCTGTTACAACGGTAGTGAGCGATGCACGATAGTAGCGTTTCTCATCCCAACCCTTCGATATAACCTCGGGCGTAGGCGAGAAGTAGTATATCTTCTGTTGCGAGAGCTTAAACCGCTTCTTGTCGTAGAATACGGCATTGCCAACCACCGAGCGATGACCTTCGGGGTAGGTATTCACCCACCAAAGCCTATACTTTTTGCCACCGACCTTCTTGACGAGCTTTGCCAAATCGTCACGACAAACCGAGGTTACCTCCTGCATACCGAGAATGTCGCAGTCGATATCTACAATCTGCTTTGCAACGGCTCTCTTTGAGCTCTCCCAGCTGCGCTCCTCGGCAGCATCGCCTTTACGAACTTTGCTGGCACGAGCCAAATGCGACCACACATTGTAGGTACCTACTCGAAGGTTGAGTTCTTGCGCTTCGCCCCATCCGAAAGCGACAAGCAGGGTCAATAGTACGACAAGTTTTTTCATCGGCATCCGATTTTGCTGTAAAATTTTTGCAAAGGTACAACATTTTAGTAACTTTGTACAACAAAAACCTAAAAGACTATGAAGAAAATTTTACTTGCGCTATGTCTGTTGTTCGGTGCGACCTCTTTGCAGGCTGCCGAGCCGAAAGAGAAGTGTGACACGCTCTATATTCTGGGTGTGGGAAATAGTTGGACTCGTGACTCGATGCGCTGGTTGAGTGCCATTGCCAAGAGTGCCGACCGCCCTGTTGTAGTGGGTCACGCCTACCTCGGTGGCTCTACCCTCGAACAGCAGTACAATGGTATCGACAACCCCGAATATACCTACCGCCACGGTAAGGTCAATCAGGTGGTGCATAGCACCTACCAATATTGGCTCTACGACTGCTCCGAAAACCCCAAGAAAACCCCTAATAAGGGCTATCGTAACGGCTTGAACGGTATTGGCGTAACGCTCGAAAGTGTGGTTACGGATAAACCGTGGGAGATTATGGTGCTCCAACCCGAGAGCACTATGCGTCGCTATGTGAAGTCGCAGGGCGGAACTTTCGACCTCAATCTGCTGGTCGAGCGCATCAAGAAGATGATGAAGCCTGAGGTGGCATCCAAGGTGCGCTGTGGCTTGATGGTGCCATTCTCCTATCCGCAGGGCAATACCGACTACCGCAAGGGTATCTATCAACTCTATAATAACGGCGTAAAACCCGCAAATCAGGCGGAGTGGGATGCGCTATACGAGAAGGTGCATCGCACCATCCAGAAGGAGATCTACGAGGTGGGAGCCTCGATGGGCAAGAACTGCGAGTTCTATGTAAATGTCGGTCAGGCGATATACCTCGGTCGTCAGCATAAGCAACTCTCCAAGTCGGGCTATAAGTTGCAGCGTTCGCAGAATAACACCCACCTTTCGGAGGGCTTGGCTATGTATATTGCGAGCCTTGCCTACGCCTATACTTTGCTCGATATCAAGCAGGAGGATGTAAAATTCTATCCTAAATATTCGAAGGATGTGCAACTCACGGGCGACCGTGGCACAACCGACTTGATAAAGGTCGAGAATACCCCTGCACTTGCCAAGCAAGCCCGCAAGGTGGCGTGGAAGGCGTGCAAAAAATAGTGAGTAGTGAGTAGAGAGTAGTTGAATAGAGAGAACGGAAAGCGGAAAACGGAAAACGGAAAACGGAAAACCCTCAGCGCCCCCTTACTAGCCCTTAATAGCCTTTAACAACCCTTAATCCTGTTGCGCCTTGACCACCGTCAGAGTCCGCAAAACCGAAACAGGAGAAACTTTCAGCGCCCCCTTAATAGCCCTTAATAGCCTTTAACAACCCTTAATCTTGTTGCGCCTTGACCACCGTCAGAGTCCGCAAAACCAAAAACATTGGCTAAAAGCAAAATTTTGCTTTGTTAGTAAACTAACAGGGCAATTTTTTGTTTTGTTCATTTACTATTCTTAAATTTGTATGGGTGAAATGTGGTTTTGCCTGAAATATCCTCGTTTTGCGAGGTATTTGCAACAGAAAGACAAACAACAAAACATAAAATCTTAAAAACTATGGCAGAAAAGAAATTTATCACTTGTGATGGTAACTATGCCGCAGCACATATTGCGTATATGTTCTCGGAGGTTGCCGCTATCTATCCTATCACGCCTTCGTCGACTATGGCAGAGTATGTCGATGAGTGGGCAGCTCAGGGTCGTAAGAATATCTTCGGCGAGATTGTAAAGGTCGTAGAGATGCAGTCGGAGGCTGGTGCTGCGGGTGCAGTGCACGGCTCGTTGCAGGGTGGTGCTTTGACCTCGACCTTCACCGCTTCGCAGGGCTTGTTGCTTATGATTCCGAATATGTATAAGATTTCTGGCGAGTTGCTCCCTGGCGTATTCCACGTTTCGGCTCGTGCATTGGCTGCACAGTCGCTCTCGATCTTTGGCGACCATCAGGATGTTATGGCGGCACGCCAGACAGGCTTTGCGCAGTTGGCAACCTCGTCAGTTCAAGAGGTTATGGACTTGGCAGGTGTGGCTCACATCGTGGCGTTGAAGTCTCGTGTTCCGTTCCTTCACTTCTTCGATGGCTTCCGCACATCGCACGAGATTCAGAAGGTGGAACTTATGGACGAGGCTTCGCTCACAGCGTTGTTCGACCGTGAGGCGTTGAAGGAATTCCGTGCTCGTGCTCTCAACCCTGAGAAGCCAGTAACTCGTGGTACTGCGCAGAATCCGGATATCTACTTCCAAACTCGTGAGGCTGCAAACAAGTTCTACGATGCAGTGCCTGATATGGTGGCTGAGACAATGGCCGAGATATCAAAAATCACAGGTCGTGAGTATAAGCCATTCGTATACTACGGAGCAGAGGATGCCGACCGTGTAGTTGTTGCTATGGGTTCGGTAACCGAGACATTGAAGGAGTGTGTAGATTTCTTGAACGCTCGTGGCGAGAAGGTGGGTGTCGTAACCGTTCACCTCTACCGCCCATTCTCGGCAAAATACCTCTTCAATGTGTTGCCAAAGTCGGTTAAGACCCTTTGCGTTTTGGACCGCACCAAGGAGCCAGGAGCAAATGGCGAGCCTTTGTACCTCGATATCGTAGATGCATTCTACGGCTCGGAGTTGCAGCCGGCAATTATCGGTGGTCGCTACGGACTTTCGTCGAAGGATACCACCCCTGCACAGATGTTGGCAGTATTTGCTAATATGGCACTCTCGACTCCAAAGAACCACTTCACCGTGGGTATCGTGGATGATGTTACAAACCTCTCGTTGCCTGTTGGCGCAGAGATTTCGATGGCAAAGGAGGGTACTTTCGAGGCGTTGTTCTTCGGTTTGGGTGCTGACGGTACCGTGGGTGCAAACAAGAACTCTATCAAGATTATCGGTGGCTCTACCGACAAGTATTGTCAGGCATACTTCTCGTACGACTCGAAGAAGTCGGGTGGTTACACCTCGTCGCACCTCCGTTTTGGCGATAAGCCAATCACTTCGCCATACTTGGTAACTACGCCTGACTTTATCGCTTGCCACGTACCATCGTATGTCGATAAGTACGATGTTCTGAAGGGCTTGAAGCACGGTGGCTCGTTCTTGCTCAACTCGGTACTCGATGCCGAGGCTACTTGCGCATCGTTGCCAACCCATATGAAGGTATATCTTGCAAAGCACAATATCAACTTCTACATCATCAATGCAACCAAGATTGCATCGGAGTTGGGCTTGGGTAACCGCACCAACACCATTATGCAGTCGGCATTCTTCAAGATTGCGAATGTTATCCCATTCGAGAAGGCAGTCGAGGAGATGAAGAAGGCTATCTACAAGTCATACGGCAAGAAGGGCGAGGATATCGTAAATATGAACTACGCCGCTGTCGATGCAGGTGCTACCGCAGTTGAGAAGGTAGAGATTCCTGCCGAGTGGGCAGACCTCGTTGTTGAGGAGGCTCACGCATCGGTTGATTTGTCACGCCCAGAGTTTGTTCGCAATGTGGTTGATCCAATCAACGCATTGAAGGGCGATGACCTCCCTGTTTCGGCATTTGTTGGTCGTGAGGATGGTACTTGGGACAACGGTACAGCCGCTTGGGAGAAGCGAGGCATTGCAGTGAATGTTCCGCAGTGGAACCTCGATACATGTATCCAGTGTAACCAGTGTGCTTATGTCTGCCCTCACGCAGCTATCCGTCCATTCCTCGCAACCGAGGAGCAGGCAGCTGCTGCACCGGAGGGAACAGAGTTCAAGCAGGGTATCGCAAATACCAAGGAGTACAAGTTCCGCATTCAGGTGTCGCCACTCGACTGTACAGGTTGTGGCAACTGTGTCGATGTCTGCCCTGCACCTAAGGGTAAGGCTCTCGTTATGCAGCCACTCGCATCGCAGATGGGCGAGGTTGAGAAGTGGAACTATATGCACCACACCGTGGGCTACAAGAACCTCGACCGTGAGAAGACTGTCAAGAATTTGCAGTTTATGCAGCCATTGTTTGAGTTCTCGGGCGCTTGCGCAGGTTGTGGCGAGACTCCTTATATCAAGACTATCACTCAGCTCTTCGGTGAGCGTATGATGGTGGCAAATGCTACGGGTTGTACCTCAATCTACTCGGCATCGGCACCTTCGACTCCATACTGCACCAACGACAAGGGACAAGGTCCTGCTTGGGCTAACTCGTTGTTCGAGGATAATGCAGAGTTCGGCTTGGGTATGCACATCGGTAACGAGAAGATTCGTGAGAACTTGGCATCTATCGTCAAGGAGGCACTCTCGTGCGAGAAGTGCTCTGACGAGTTGAAGGCAGTGTTGCAGGAGTGGTTGGATGTTCGCCATTTGGCAGCTAAGTCGGCAGAGGTTGCTCCACGAGTTATCGAGTTGTGCGAGGCTTGCGGTTGTGATAAGTGCAAGGCTATCCTCGAACACAAGGATTTCCTCGTGAAGAAGTCGCAGTGGATTATCGGTGGCGACGGTTGGGGCTACGATATCGGCTTCGGTGGTGTTGACCATGTCTTGGCAAGCGGTGAGGATGTAAATATCCTCGTTGTCGATACCGAGGTATATTCGAATACAGGTGGTCAGTCGTCAAAATCTACCCCTGTGGGCGCTGTTGCGAAGTTCGCTTCGATGGGTAAGCGTATCCGCAAGAAGGACTTGGGTGCTATCGCAATGACTTATGGTTATGTATATGTTGCACAGGTGTCGATTGGTGCATCGCAGACCCAGCTCTTCAATGTATTGAAGGAGGCTGAGGCTTATCCTGGACCATCGCTCATTATCGCATACGCACCTTGTATCAACCACGGTATCAAGGGCGGTATGACTCGCACACAGACCATCGGCAAGCAGGCTGTTGAGTGCGGTTACTGGCACTTGTGGCACTACAACCCACTTCTCGAAGAGGAGGGCAAGAATCCGTTCGTACTCGACTCGAAGGAGCCGGATTGGTCGAAGTTCCGTGACTTCCTCTTGAAGGAGGTGCGCTACACTTCGCTCCAAAAGACCTTCCCACAGGAGGCTGAGGAGTTGTATGCAGCAGCCGAGGAGAATGCAAAGTGGCGTTATAATACCTATCTCCGCCACTCGAAAATGGAATTCTAAAAATCATTCTGGTTGGTGAATTTTGCACAAACCGTCGGATAGCGAGCTCCTCACATAGGTATACTATGCTACGAGCTCGCTACCTAATTTTGCACAAAATTCCCTCCACCACCTCTGATTTTTGGTCGACTCATAACTAATTTTTAATGCTGAATTTTTAATCTAGTTAATGACAAATCCTATAATTGTAGCCCCTGCAACCGCCTTTGGTGGAGCGATTGCCGTTATTCGTATGAGTGGCGCAGGCTCGGTGGCGCTGCTCGACAATATATTTGTCGGGCGAGAGCCGCTTGCCGAGGCGAAAACCCATACCATCCGCTATGGCGTTATCCGTGAGGGAGAACGAGTTATAGACGATGTTGTGGTGGCGATATACCGTGCCCCACACTCCTATACGGGCGAGGAGTCGGTCGAGATTTCGATTCACGGCTCACGCTATATTGCACAGGAGGTTATACGCCTGCTGTGTGAGCTTGGCGCACGAATGGCACAGGCGGGCGAGTTCTCGCAACGAGCTATTCTTGCCGGCCGTATCGACCTCTCGCAGGCAGAGGCGGTAGCCGACTTGATTGCTGCCGAGAGCCGAGCCGAGCACGCTATTGCCTCGACGCAGATGCGTGGCGGCTATTCGAAGATGCTCGATGGTTTGCGTGATGAGGTGTTGGAGATTTGCGCATTGCTCGAACTCGAACTCGACTTTGGCGAGGAGGATGTCGAATTTGCCGACCGCACACGCCTTTCGGAGATGCTCGATAGGGTAGAGAGTGCTGTGTGGCGACTTTTGGAGTCGTTCCGTATGGGCAATGCTATCCGTGAGGGCGTGAAGGTGGCTATCGTGGGTCGCCCGAATGTCGGCAAGAGCACCTTGCTGAATGCCCTTTTGCAGGATAATCGAGCTATGGTGTCGGAGATTGCGGGCACCACCCGAGATACTATCGAGGAGATGATAATGATTGACGATATCCGCTTCCGATTTATCGATACGGCGGGTCTGCACGATACCGACGATAAACTCGAACAGATGGGTATCGAACGCACCGAGAGGGCGATAAAGGAGGCCGATATAATCATCTATATGGTCGAACCGTCAGATACACATTTGGAGCTGCCCGAACTGGATGAGCATCAGAAGTTGCTTGTGGTGGTCAATAAGATGGATACAGTCGAGGAGGAAGATTTGAGTATCGAGGGGGCAATCTACCTCTCGGCACGCTACGATGACGGCACGGATGCACTGCGTGATGCACTGTGCGAGTTGGTCGATATCGACGGAGCCTATCAGGGCGATGTTGTGGTGTCGAATATGCGCCACGCCTATGCGCTGAACGATGCGTTGAGATATATTCACCACGCCAAGAAGGCTATTGCGGAGAATCTTTCGAGCGAATTACTTGCCGAGGAGCTTCGCCGAGCCGCCGACTCCCTTGGCGAAATCACCGGCCGCATCACCAACGACCACATCCTCCAAACCATCTTCTCCCGCTTCTGCATCGGCAAGTAACTAACGCCCTCTAATGCACACTAATAAACACTGACGCCCACAAATAGCAACAGAATTTCCTACAAAAATAGACGAAAAAATCCCGAAAGTTAGACTCGACTCTCGGGATTTTTTTATGCTTGAATGTCTTCAACAAAAATATCTCGCCAAGTTTGCAATGGTGTGCAATGAGGTGCAATGGAGTGCAACGAGCTGCAACAACAGGGCGAAGAGAATTGTACTTTCTACAAAACAGCATTGGTTGTCGGTGGAGAAAGTCGTTCACGACTTTTTTGCAAAAAAATCACCAATTCCCAAACCTTATCACAAACGCCCCTCTACTCTTAATATGGAAAGACTTCCAAATAGTTTAACTTAAAATTTAAAACTATGACAATGCAAGAAAAAACTTTATCATTTGAGCAGCTACCGGAGCTCATTCAAAATCTGGTAGAGAGAATCGAAGCACTTGAAAAGACAGTTCGCGAGAAACAGCAACCTCAACCACTCGAAGGAGAGCTGATGAGCGTGGAGGATGTTTGCAAGATGCTTGGCAAATCGAAATCTGCGGTGTACCGAACAGTGAGATGTCACGACATTCCGTTTATCCGCCAGGGTAACAGATTGTACTTTGATCGCCCGACCATCAAGAAGTGGCTCGACAAAAAACACAATGTCGAGTGCATCACCAATATGGAGGAGTTCGAGAAGTTTATGACTCCCGACCCATGGCGATACCGAAATCGAAAGTGGTAGTTTGTTTTCCCACCCAGCAAGGCGGATTTACTCCGCCTTTTTTTATTACATATGTATAGAATTACCTTGTTCAACTTTGTTTTTTGAAAAAATAAATGTAACTTTGTTCATAGTTAAATGGATATCATTTGAATTTTGATGTCGAATAATCAACAAATAGTGATGAATAGAATTAAAGTTACGCTTGTTGAAAAGCAGAAAACCAGCAGATGGTTGGCAGAGCAGTTGGGTAAATCGGAGAATACCATTTCAAGATGGTGCTCTAATAAATCGCAACCTTCGATTGCTCAATTACAAGAGATTGCAAAATGTTTGGATGTAGATGTAAGAACGCTAATCACACCTACAAAACCCGAATAACGAACAAAGAAGAAACCGTATATATGGAACAGAGTCAATATAATCAGCTATTCTCTTTTATTTGGAATATCGCTACCGATGTTCTGGTGTATGCTTTTGATAAGGGAGAATATAAGAAGATTATTATGCCCATGATGGTATTGCGTCGTATTGATGTACTACTTGAACCAACAAAGCAGACACTACTTGCTCAAAAGAAGATGCTTGACGATAATAGTATCTCTAACCAGGATCCTATATTGTTCAACATTACGGGATATCCATTCTACAACACTTCACTCTTTACAATGAAAACTTTGAAGAGTGAAACGGACCCATTGCGTCTGAAGATGAACTTTACAGATTACCTTAATGGTTTCAGTAAAGATGTCCAAGATATCCTCGACAAGTTCCATCTTCGCCAAATGGTGGATAACCTGACCGAGGCGGAGCGTCTGGGCAGTATTATCGAGAAGTTTACCGATGATAAGATAAATCTGAGCAATAAACCTATACTTGATGATAATGGCAATGTTCGACTTCCAGCACTTGACAACCATACGATGGGTACAATGTTCGAGGAGTTGCTTCGTAGATTTAATGAGGAGAACAATGTAACCGAAGCCGGAGAGCATTTCACCCCTCGTGATTACGTTAAGTTGCTTGCAGATATTGCGGTAATTCCTATTGCTGATAAAATTAAAGATAATACCTACACGGTGTATGATGGTGCTTGTGGTACGGGAGGAATTCTCACTATAGCCCAAGACCGTATTCGTGAGATAGCCAATGAACGAGGCAAGAATGTTCAGGTCTTAATATCTGGCCAGGAGCTCCAGCCTGAAACATTTGCTACTTGTAAGGCTGACCTCATGATTTCTGGAGACATACAGGCTTTCCAGTATGCTCACGGTACCGAAATGCGAGAATATATTGCATTTGATAGCACTATCTCTCGTGATGGTCATCCCGGTGAAACATACGATTTCTGTATCTCTAACCCGCCATTTGGTACGCCGTGGAAAGAGGATCTCAAAAAGCGAGGCTTGGCGGAGACAGAGAAAAAGAAGTTTACGGATAGCCGCTTTACATTGATGGGTAGCAATGGAGAAGAAATCTCTTTCATTCCAGACATTGGCGATTGTCAGATGATGTTCCTTGCGAATAACATTTCGAGAATGAAGGACTCAACTGAGTTGGGTACTCGCATAGTTGAGGTTCATAATGGCTCGTCTCTATTTACCGGTGATGCAGGCAGTGGAGCGAGCAACTTACGACAGTATATAATCGAGAACGATTTGCTTGAAGCTATCATCGCAATGCCAGAGAAGGACTTCTACAATACTGGTATTGGTACTTTTATTTGGGTCGTTACTAATCGTAAAGAGGAGCGTCGTCGAGGATTAGTGCAGTTGATTGATGCAACAGAAATTAAGTCGCCTCTCCGTAAGAACCTTGGTGAGAAAAACTGCGAAACAACAGAGTCTGATAGAGCACAAATTATCAAACTTCTGACAGACTTTGCTGAGACTCCACAAAGCAAGATTTTCCCGAACAATGAGTTTGGATACTGGAGTGTGAAGGTTTGTCGCCCTTTGCGTTTGCGTTTCGACTATAATGAAGCGCGTGAGGCAGAGATGTGTCTAAAGGAGAAGGACGCAGCTATCTGTTGCGAAGTTATGACCTTTGTTAAGCAGTATGACCATTCCGCAGATTACGACTTCAATGCCCTGCAAGAGTTGTTAAAGAGTGCTGTTAAGGGTATGAAGAGCAAACCTAAGAAGAAACACATTGATTTGCTCCAAAAATACTACACCGTTGCTTGTCCTGAGGCAGAAATTGTCCTTGACTCTGATGGCAGCCAAATCCCTGATAAAGCATTGGAGGACTACGAAGTTATTCCTTTCCGCTATGGGGGTGGCATTGAAGGCTTCTTGAAAAATGAGATTCTGCCATATACTCCCGATGCTTGGATTGATACGAAATCCATTCAGGTGGGCTATGAACTATCATTTACGAAGTATTTCTACAAGCCAAAAGCATTGCGCTCAATCGAAGATATAACTAAGGATATTCGTGCTATCGAAGCTCGAACTGATGGAATGTTGGATGATATTCTTGGGAAGGCATGAAACGATACGACAAATACAAGGACACTGACAATCGTTGGTTAGGAACAATTCCAAGACATTGGGAAGTGAGGCGCCTTTCACAAGTCGCTTATGAGCACTTTATCTCTAATAAGGATATTCATCATCAAAACTTATTGTCTTTAAGTTATGGTCGTATTGTAAGAAAGGATATAAACAAGATAGAAGGGTTATTGCCTGCATCTTTTGACACATACCAGATAGTTGAAGATGGGAATATTATCCTTCGCCTGACAGACCTGCAAAATGACCAAAAAAGTTTAAGGGTTGGTTTGGCAAAAGAAGAAGGAATTGTTACTTCTGCTTATGTGTGTCTGGGGATTATGAATAAATCCGTTATTCCCGCATATTTGTATTATACACTCCATTCGTTAGATGTTAAAAAGATATTCTATAGTATGGGTGGCGGTTTGAGGCAGAATTTAAATTGGCAGGGGTTAAAGAAAATAGATATACCTTATCCGCCCATTGCTGAGCAAGAGAAAATTGTTAGTTATCTTGAAAGTAAAACTTTATGTATAGATGCGTATGTCGCAGAGAGAGAGAGAGTTACAGTTGCTTAATGAACTCAAAGAGTCAGAAATAGCAAATATCATCACACGAGGCCTCAACCCCGATGTGAGGATGAAATCATACAATTCGTTGATAGCGTCTGCGTATCCTGAACACTGGGAACTTAAACGAAATAAGTCCTTTATGTCATTAACAGGATATAAGGTTGGGAATAATGCGAATCAATACACATTATTGTCGCTAACTACTAAAGGTGTGATTGTAAGAGATATTGAATCAGGTAAAGGTAAGTTTCCGAAGGAGTTTGATGATTATCAAGTTGTAAAGAAAGACGAGTTGGTATTTTGCTTATTTGATATTGACGAAACTCCAAGAACCGTTGGTCTGGTCAACACAGAAGGAATGATAACCGGAGCATATACTGCACTCAAAGTCAATAGAGAATATGCTATACCTGAATATATATACTACTATTACCTATGTGTAGATAATATAAAAGCATTAAAGCCTTATTATTCAGGTTTGCGAAAAACGGTGAGAGCAGATAAGTTCCTTCAACTCTATATGCCTTTACCGCCTATTTATGAACAATGCGCTATTGTTTCATACATTGAAGACAAATGCAATAAAATAAACTCCCTTATTACTGAACTTGAGGGTGAGATTGAATATTTGAAAGAGTATAAACAGAAACTTATTGCAGACTGTGTGACGGGCCAAATTAATGTACAGTCTGAAATATAAATAGATGAAGGTATGACAACTGACACATCAGAGAAAAATCTTGAGACTATCCTTGTGAGCTATCTTCGCGATGTTCATGGTTATGAAGAGGGTGTTTCAGAGAATTACAACAAAGATTACGCACTCGATACCGAGCGTGTAAAGCGGTTTATTCTCTCTACTCAAAAGAAGAAGGCAGAGAATACTGCCTGTTTTGCGAGTGAAATGTCTGAGCGCAAGTTCTTTACCGAGCTGAACAAACAGCTCGCAACTCGTGGCATAACTGATGTGTTGCGAAAAGGATTCAGATACATATCAGAGATATTCGATATGTATTATCCTTTGCCTTCAGAACTGAACCCGACAGCGCAGGAGATGTATGCGAAGAACATCTTTTGCGTTACAAGACAGTTGTTTTACAGCAAGGACAACTCAAATAGTATTGATGTGATGGTGTCGCTGAATGGTATGCCCGTAATGACCATTGAGTTGAAGAACCATTATACTGGTCAGACGGTAGAGAATGCCATTAAGCAATATCAGACTGACCGAGATGCAAATGATCCACTTCTTGCACCTAAACGATGTGCTGTACACTTTGCCGTTGATGACGACGACATTCGTATGTGTACCTGGTTGTCTGGTAAAAGTTCGTGGTTCTTGCCGTTTAACAAAGGTGTAAACGGCGGCGCAGGAAATCCTGTGAATCCTCACGGCGTTCGTACATCTTATTTGTGGGAGAATATCCTCAAAAAGGAATCTCTCTCGGATATTATCGAGAACTATGCTCAGGTTGTAAAGAAGAAGGACGAAAAGACCGGCAAGGAGAAAATTTCGGTTGTATGGCCTCGCTATCATCAATTAGAGGTTGTTCGCAAGTTGTTAGCTGAAACGAGAGCGAACGGCGTTGGCAATCGTTATTTGATTCAGCACTCCGCTGGCTCCGGAAAATCAAACTCTATCACTTGGTTGGCATACCAGCTAGTGGGACTTCTTGATGGTACCGAGCCTTTGATGGATAGTGTTATTGTAGTTACTGACCGTGTTAATCTTGACAAGCAGATACGTGACAACATTGCAGCCTTCAAGCGTTTGTCAAATCTTGTTGCGTGGGCAGATAGTGCTGAAACGCTTCGACAAAACTTGGAGAGTGGAAAGAAAATTATCATTACGATAGTCCATAAGTTCCCATTTATTCTCGAAACCATTGGTTCAGAGATGAAGCACAAGCGTTTCGGTATTATAATCGATGAAGCACATAGTAGCCAAAACGGTTCAATGTCGGCAAAAATGAATATTGCGTTGAGCGGAAATGCTGGAGAAGCAGGAGACGATTTAGAGGATAAACTCAATGCTATTATTGAGGGCCGCAAAATGGTGAAGAATGCAAACTATTACGCATTCACCGCTACACCAAAGAACAAGACCCTTCAAATGTTCGGAACTCCATTTGAGCAGCCAGAGGGTGAAATCGGCCATCGACCATTCCACGAATATACAATGAAGCAAGCTATCGAAGAAGGCTTCATAATGGATGTGCTCAAGCACTATACAACTTACAATAGCTACTATAAAATTGTAAAGGCTGTTGAGTCGGATCCGGAGTTTGAGAAAAAGCAGGCTCAAAAGAAATTGCGTGCCTTTGTGGAAAGTCAGCCCGAGACCATTCAGCAGAAGGCATCAATCATTGTTGAGCACTTCCACACCCAAGTTATAGACAAGGGCAAAATGGGAGGACAGGCTCGTGCTATGGTAGTTACAAGTAGTATCCTTCGAGCAATTGAGTTCTACTACGAGATATCACGCTTACTTGAAGAGCGCAAGAGTCCATATAAGGCAATTATTGCTTTCTCGGGAAGTAAGAGTTACGGAGGTAAAGATGTTACTGAAGCCGATATAAATGGTTTCCCTTCAAAGGATATTGAGGACAATATGGAACGAGACCCATATCGCATACTTGTTGTTGCCGAGAAGTTCCAAACTGGCTATGACCAACCTCTACTCCACACTATGTATGTGGATAGAATCCTTACAGACGTGAAGGCCGTTCAAACTCTTTCACGATTGAATCGTTGTCACCCAAAGAAACGAGATACTTTTGTATTGGATTTCGCAAATGATGCGGACAGCATACGAGAATCGTTCCAGCGTTTCTATAAGACAACTATTCTATCTAAAGAAACAGATCCAAATAAGCTGAATGATCTGATTCAAGAAATAGAGGCTGCTAACATCTACACTGAAACTGACATTTATACACTAAACGAAAAGTATTGGTCTGGTGCTCCACGAGAGGAGATTGATCCTGTTATCAATACATCAGTTGAAAGGTTTAAGGAGTTAGAGGAGAATTCGCAAATACGCTGTAAGAGCAGCATTAAAGCATTTCTTCGCACATACCCATTCCTTGCGGCTGTATTGCCATTTAAGAGTGTTGAGTGGGAGAAATTGAATACATATTACTCGTTGCTCATTCATAAACTTCCCGTGTTAAAGGGCGAGGATTTTACAGAAGGACTTATTGAGGCAATTGACTTTGACCAATACCGTATTATCAAAGGCGAGGAACAGAAAATTGAGTTGGAGAATTCGGACGCAGAGATTGAGCCTACGCCAGTCGGAACACCAAAGGGCAAGTCTGAACCTAATATGGCAAAGTTGAGCGAGATTCTGGATGAATTCAATGGTATCAATTGGCTTGATAAAGAAAAGGCTAAGCAGCAACTTGAAGAACTTCCTGTTAGATTGCAGGCAGATGAGGCGTTTGTTAATGCGGCTCGCAATAGTGACAGAGAGACTGCTCAGCAACAATGCAATATGTCTTTGATGATGATTATTGCACGAATGCTGAATGAGAATACGGAGTTCTGTCGTAATTATCTTGATAACCCTGATTTTATGAACTTCATTAATCAGAGAGTATTTGATTCGGCATACGAGAATGCAAATAAATAGCTAATTGACTTCATAAACATATCTAATTCAATAACATATGACAGGAGAACAGCAACGAAATATTTTTAGAATGGCAGCCATTATTTATGGCAGATCAAGTCAAAGTGCCTCTCTTAACAAATCTCATCAACGGATCATAGATGATGCACTGTTTACTTGTGGAAAGTCGTCTATCACACTAACAGAATTAATTGTATATATCGATAAAGAATATGGCTTTCTATATTCTGTTGAAGAGATAACAGATATCATTATAAAAGGACGTGATGCAAAACAAATGTATTATTGTTATCCTGAAAATAATGATATAGTTGTATCTCTTACGGCAGAGTATAAAAACAAGCTCTCCTTTGTATGTGGTCAGAAAACTCTATACGACTACATAGATGAATATTTGACATTATATAGCATAGAAAGCGATGCGGCAAAAGAACTGATACTACGATTCCTCTATGGGATGTTTACAAGTAATCTTGAAGGGTATAAACTAATTCTACGTGAGGAAAGGAATTACTTAGCAAATGAGAATAGTATTTATACCGAAAAAGAAAAAGAGATTATAAATAATTTTCTCAATTGGCCAGATGAGGGGAAAGATAAAGCTATATACGATTTAGCAGGATATTCTCTGGAATACTGTATGATGACAAACCATAAAAACACATCACTTAATGTCCAAAACTTAAAGGGGAAATCATTCTATATTGATACAAATATTATCTATCGTGCGCTCGGTTTAAATAGCGACAATTTAAAAACTAGGGCACATTTATTTTTGTCTAAATTCAAGGAAGTTGGAGAATTTCTTGTAATAAGTCATAGTACCTATTTGGAGTTTATAGACACAATTGATTACTATATTGGTAAGATTGACAATTCTCTTCGTCCAAGAGTCAATTCAAAAGTAATATCTGAATTTATCAACGAGGATAGTATTTATCATTATTATCATAAATGGTGTATTGGAAGAGTCAATCGAGATACGAAATATTTTAAGGATTGGATAATGAGTGAATTCGATTCATTATGTAAAAAATATGAAATCGTCCACGAAACAAATTATCCATATAATAGAGAAGATAAACTTGATAATATAAAAGAGTATACATCTGGCATCTTACAGTCTGACACAGAGAAACCTGAGACATCGGCAGAATACGATGCTGAAAATATACTATGGATTGAAGAAAAACGAAAAGGATATGGAGATGATATTTATCAAGTAAAAGATTTTCTTTTATCCTCAGATAATAAATTAAGGCGATGGGATTATTTACGCAATACGAATCGCGTTCCCATTGTTATGTCTCCAAACCAATGGCTTAATATTATTCTACATTATGTTGAACGTACATCTGATGATTATAAAAGCTTTGTCAGTTTCTTAACATTGACTGTACGAACAGCTTCTTTGCCAATTGATATGCTTTCTACTATTATATCTGGAATAGCAGAGGCCACATCTGATATGGAACAGCAGCAAAGTCTTGTTAGAAATTTTATCGAAAGAAATACATTTGACGATATGGACAAAATGTCAGAAGCAGAACTTCAGTGCGATGCCAAAGAATTTGCTATGACAGAACTAGAGAAGCGTATTGTAGAGTTAGAATCGATTCAACAAAATCAAATAAATGAGTTAGTTCAGACTCGCAAAATTATTGAAGAAACTCAGAATACACTAGATGAAGTGATTGAAGATAATGCTAATGAGCGTAGAAAAATAGAACAAGAAAGGGATGAGGAAAAGCAAGCCAAAGAAGTTGCAGAGAAAGATGCTGCTGATTTGCGTCAAGAACTTAATTTTACAAAGTTAAAAACATGGAAAACTAAGAAAATAACTATCTGGGCAATAGTATTGCTAATATCAATAGCATGCTGCGTATTGGTGTTTATATGGCAAGATAAGGACTGGAATTTGATGGCAATGTTAGTTAATAGAATTGACACATTAAATTCTGAATCAACAAAACAATACGGCAGTGTAATTATTACATTCCCAATAATTGTACTTGGATATGCAGTGCGAATGATAATAGATGCTATTGATGTAGATGAGTATAATAAACAAAATTTACGAATGTTTTGGAAGTCAAAAAAATCTTAACTTTGCAATATGAGTGAATTCGATAAATATATAGTTCAAGGAGAGCCGAGTAAGAAGGCAAAAGCTAATGCGTGGCAGACTGCGATAGGTCTTCAGGATGTCGATGGGTTGAAGCCGTCGGAATATCTTATCAAGACTGCGGTGCAGCATATCGAGGGCGATATTACGATCGACCAGGTCAAGGATATGCTCGACACCTACTACGAGACCAAAGATGCTCGTGAGCAACTTGATGACGAGCGCACTGAGGAGGCAGACAAGGTTTCGGCACGCATAACCGAGATTTTGTCCGAGCAGTCGTTCTCGTTCACACCCGATTATCTATTGAGGATTCACCGTAGGCTGTTCGAGGGTATCTACAAGCACGCCGGTCAGTTGCGTGATGTCAATATCACAAAGAAGGAGTGGGTGTTGAATGGCGACACGGTGCGATATTCGAACTACGATATGTTGCGCGAGACGCTCGAATACGACTTCGAGCAGGAGAAAAAGACCGACTACTCTGTGCTCAATGCCGATATGGCGGTAAAGCAGATTTGCAAGTTCGTGTCGGGCATTTGGCAGATACACCCATTCCGGGAGGGCAACACCCGCACTACCGCTGTGTTTACGATGAAGTGGTTGCAGACATTTGGATTTAGTGTCGATAACGACGTATTCAAGGATAATTCGTGGTATTTCAGAAATGCGCTTGTGAGGGCGAACTACAACAATATCCCAAAGCGAGTTTTTGCGACATCAGAGTACCTCGAATTGTTTTTTAGAAACCTTCTGTTCGGCGAGCAAAATAAGTTGAGCAACCGTACTATGTTGGCAGGCGACCCCCAAAGTGCCACTGTTGAAATTCCAAAGAGCCAAAATGGCGCTTTGAATGGCACTTTGAATTGTAATCTTGACGAATTGGCTCTTTTGCGATATGTGAAAGAAAACCCAGATGCAACACAGGTTGAGATTGCAAAGCATATCGGCAAATCGGAAAGAACGGTGAAGCGTATGACGCCTGCACTGATTGAACGAGGCCTACTCGAAAGAGAGAATGGAAAGCGCAATGGCAAGTGGGTAGTCAAGTGCGAAATATAGAAACTACAATCTTTATATAGACAGCAACTCGTGAGGCTCACTCACGAGTTGTTCTTTTATTGCCTCCATCGAAGTGGTTAGCCACACTAACCGGTTGTTTGAGAGAAAGCCAGTTGGTTAGTCGCACTAACCAACTACAATTCTTATCAGGTTGACTACAATTTGTAGCCAACTGCATTCCCCAAAATCAGTTGTATTCAATCTGTATACAACTTAACATTCTACAATAGAAAGTGGACATTCACAACCCTCAAAGACCATATCGAACACAAGCGATATGGTCTTTGGGGCTATGTTATTATTTATCTATAATTTAACTCGTATTTTCTATGAAAAATTACTATCTTTGTGTCAGAATTAGGGCGCCGAGCGGCAAAAGCGAGAAGTCGCCATTAGTCACAATTGCAAGGCTCAATTGATTCCCTTATTTTACCCACAACTTCGTAACTATCTGATTATCAGAGGGTTTTACTTTCTGCATCGGCAAATAGGTAGGTAGAGATTGGTTGTCCCCCTAAAAAAGAGCCTGTCTAACCTAATGGTTAGACACTCTGTAGAATGTGGACAGTGAAGCATTCTACAAAACTTATTGATTGACAAAGTGTTAAGTTGTTTAGATTGAGGACTGATTGTCCGTACAAAAGTCGTCTAAACATTTATTTTACGAAGATTCTACTCTTCTCATGTAGTCTTCTATGTAGTCTAAATTAAGACCAATTAGTGCTACCAAGTAAAATAAAGTAACAACTTAACACTTTGT
>JBGVMU010000004.1:0-94895 GCA_045124955.1 Alistipes sp.
GTTTATGTAGCTGTTCCTGCTGGTAAGTATGGTGTATTTATGATTACTATCAACACTGAGGCTCACGAGAAGATGACTGTTAAGTTCGATAGCGAGCATAAGCCAATCAACGCAGGTTCAGTTCGTGAGTTCTCGGCATTCACCTACGAGGCTAACACAGCTGACAGTGAGGAGACCTTCATTATCGACAGCGAGGAGGCTCTCTTCCAGTTCGCAGAGGTAGCAAAGGCATTCTACCCACGCACTAAGGCTGTTGTAACTGCTGACATCACTATCACTAAGCCTTGGACTCCAATCGCATCGTTCGGTGAGTACGAGTTCGACGGTGGCGGCTGCACAATCAGCGGTTTGAACGCTCCGTTATTCGCTTTGACTGCGGCTAATATCCACGATTTGACTTTGACCGATGTAAACTATACAGTAACCGACCTCAACCGTTCGGGTGCAATCGCTTGCGAGCTTTATGGCGACATCGACAACTGCGAGGTTTCGGGTACTATCAACATCAACAATACAACCTTTGCTCCTGCATCGCCAACCGGTAAGTATGATGATATTTGCCACGCAGGTTTGGTAGGTTATGCAAGCGGTTCGGCTGTTACCAACTGTACAAACAATGCAAACATCACCATCACTTCGCTCTGCTCGGCAGATAAGGCTATCCAGTCAACAGTTGGTGGTGTAGTTGGTTGTGTAACTAATGGTTGCTCGTTCGACTATAATGTAAACAATGGTAACATTGAGTATGTTGGTACAACTCACTCGCAGACTATTTATATTTCAGGTATTGTAGGTCGTCATAGCGACGCTTCTAATGTTGGTGGCGTACTCGATATCGTAGCTATTTCGAACTGTACTAATAACGGTAAGATTTCTACATCTAAGGATAGTAAGAACAGCTATGGACTCGACCTTTGCGGTATTGCTGGTCGTATCTGCGTTGCAGAGGATACCGTTTGTACAAACTTGGTAAACAACGGTACTATCACTCACAATGGCTCTACTAAGAACCTTACAATCGGTGGTATTGCTGGTTACAATTCGATTGGTACTTTCACCAACTGTAGCAACACCGCAGCTCTTAAAGTAGCTGAGGGCGCATCTTCTACAGGCGATACCAATGTTTGCGGTCTCTTCGCAGGCGAGCTTTTGACAGGTGGTTTGAGCAATTTGACCAACACTGGTGCTCTGACTGTTGGTAAGCCAGCAGCTGCTGCAACTGGTAAGGTTCTCGTTGCAGGTCTTGTAAACACCATTATCGGTTCGTCGCTCAACAAAGCCGTTGTTACAAATTGTACCAACTCGGCTCCTATCAACATCGGTGAGTGGAGCAACACAACTGCTTCTGGTAACGGTGGTCGTTGCTTGGCTGGTGGTTTGTTCTACTCTGTAGCAGGTGCATCTGTTACCAAGTGCTACAACCAGCCTACTGCTACTATCACCGTAAAAACTGGTGAGATGGCAGCTCTTCAGATGGTCGGCGGTATTACCGCTTATGTTTCGGCGTCGGCTAATAACCCAGTTACAAGCTTCTCGGAGTGCGAGAACAAGGCTGCTATCTCGGTAAGTTCTACTGGTCCTGTTGGTAAGGGCGCCGAGATTGGTGGTTTCACTGGTGAGCCTTATTTGAACAACAATACCGATAAGTATTCTGTCGAGTTTACAGAGTGCAAGAATATCGGTAATATTACCGTATCGGGTACATACTCTTCTGCTCCTACCATTGGTGGACTTATGGGTATCAACAACTTCGATACTATCCTGATGACCTCTTGCGAGAACTCGGGTACCGTAACATTTAGCGGTGCAGCAGGTTATGTTCACCTCGGTGGTGTTATCGGTTACGATGGTACTAACTTCAAGTTTGTTGTTGACGACTGCGTTCACTCGGGCGTTGTAAAGTGTACAAGCGTTATGGAGTCGGGTGCTCGTATGGGCGGTATCATTGGTACATACAATAAGGACCACTCAGCTTCTACAACTGTTAAGAACTGTAAGAACTTGGGGACTGTAGCTTTGGAGGGCGTGCAGACCGTATCGGAAGCAAATTATCGCTACATTGTTGGTGGTATTGTTGGTTATACTGCTGATACACTCCTCTCTATTGAGGATTGCGTAAACGGCTCGGCAACCGACGCTACTAAGGGTGTTGTTACTGTTGGCACTGCACCTTCGGGTGTTGGTCTTGGCGGTATTCTCGGTCTTGCTGAGAAGGCTACCACTGTTTCGGGCTGTACAAACTATGGTACAGTTACTCAGACTGGTAAGGGTGGTAAGAATGACACATATCGTCCACACCTTGGAGGTATTGTTGGTATAAATTCGGCAGGATATATCACTATTACCGACTGTAAGAACTACGGAACAGTATGCTATGGTACTGTGCAGTCTGCAACCAAGGCTGATGTTGCTGGTATCATTGGCGAAACTTGCTCAACTGGTGGTTTGATCGAAAATTGCGAGAATGGAGGTACTATTAAGATAACCTCTCCTGTAGGTTCTGAGACAAACCTCGCAGGTATTATCGGTATGGCTCAAACTAGCACAACTGTAAAGAACTGTAGGAACCTTGCAACTGCTGTCGTTTCTTTCGAGGGTAACCATACGGGCGGAGCAATGTGTATTGGAGGTATCGCTGGTTCTACCAACTCGGGAAGTGCGAAGTTGCTATACTGCTACAACTACGGAACAATACAGCAGACTAAGGCTAACACAAAGGGTAACTTGTATATCGGTGGCCTTAACGGTTATCCTTATATCCTTGGTACAATGCAGTATTGCGGTAACCACGGTCCGGTTATTGCCAACGGTGCAAACAATATCTATATAGGTGGACTCGTTGGTTATCCACGAACTGGTGCTTCGGGTAATCAATTCCTGGATTGCTACAACGCTTACGACTTGGTATTTACTGGTAAGGCAACATCTAACTATTATGCTGGTGGTGTCTGTGGTGTCTATGGTAAGAACAAGGATGTTGTTCCAACAATCAAGAACCTCGTAAACTTGGGTAACCTCACATTCAAGGGTACTGGTGCGACTGAGAAGCTTGGCGGTGTCATCGGCCAATCGTCAAATGGTGTTATCGAGAGTTGCGTTTGCTACGCTGACTTGAAGGCTATCGGCAAGGAGGGCAAGGTAGGTGCGATTATGGGTATGGGTCGCACTGAGGCTACCAAGGCTTTGAATTGTAAGATTGGTGGTAATATGGTATTTGCAGAGAATAAGGAGACAGTCGATGATCCAGACGGTGGTGAGCCGATAGAGGAGGTTACCAACATCAATACTCCTATTGATACTTCGAGCTGGTTCAAGTACATCTACAATACATCTATCACCGAGGATCAGGCAACTGAGGATGGTTGTGAGGCTTTGGCTACAAAGCCAGCCGTTCCGGTTTACACCCCAGCAGAGTAATTAACAGAGTAGTTTAACCATTAAATTTCGAAAGCGTTATGAAAAGAAATATTTTGAGCTACACTGCTCCCGAGGTAAATATTTTCGAGGTCGTGGCCGAGCGTGGCTACAATGTAAGCGAGCCTGTTACAGGTGGCGTCGGCTCGATGCTCCCAGGCTTCGGCAGCGAAGAGGATGACCTGATCTACTAAAAATTGACAATTGATAATTGACAATTGATAATTAAAGGTAACAGCGATGCGGTGCATCGCTGTTGCTTTTTATTAGGGGTTGTTAGGGGGAGTTAGAGGTTGTTAGGGGAATATAGGGAGTATAGGGAATTTAGTGATTGTTGCTTTCTCTAAGTTCTCTAAACTCCCTAAGTTCTCTCTCGTCTCTCGTCTTTCGTCTCTCAACTCTCAACTCCTAACTAACAAAAAAGCACCCACTCGGGGTGCTTTTTTGTTGAGAGCAAGCTGCTCTACTCCTCGGGAAGTTCGAACTTCTCGATGCCTGCCTCGACGAGCATATTGAACCACGAAACGGCCTTCTTGATATCCGAGTCGTGAACTCGCTCACGGTCGTAGTCCGAAATAACCACGCCAAAGAACTCCTTCAAGCGTGCGTTGCCCTCCTTGACCGATGGGCCTGGTTTGCCCTCGGTGTAGGCATACATCTTGGTGAAGACCTCGGCAAGAGGAATATCCTCACCCTCGGTATACATCGAAATCTCGGTCAATGCGCTAATGCGTGACGATGCAGATGCGTTCATTCGCTTACCATCGAGCAACGACTCAACGATAAAGCCATTGCGTGACTGTGCAACATAACGGAACAAGCCCGGCTGTCCCGAAATTGCCAAAATATCCTTAAATTCCATACTTATATATTATATTGTGTAAAATTTTACTTCTTGATATTGACATCCATCTGCGGGAATGGGAAGTTGATACCCTTCGATGGCAACTCCTTATACATCTTCTCGTTCATATCGAAATAGAGTCCCCAATAGTCGGCATTATTCACCCACGCACGGATAGAGAGGTCGACCGAGCTGCTATTCAAGGTCTTGACATAGACAACAGGTGCATTCTCCTTCAATACACGAGTATCCGCCTCCAACATAGCCAAAATCTCACGACGAGCAACATCGACATCGTCGCCATACGAAATCGAAAGCAGCCAATCGACACGGCGAGTCTCCGACTGCGAGTAGTTGTCGATAATGGAGGTTGCAATCGAGTTGTTAGGCACATAGATAGTCTGGTTATCAGGAGTTTTAAGGCTGGTAGAGAACAAGCCGATAGACTCGACTGTACCCGACTGTCCCATCGACTCGATATAGTCGCCAACCTTGTAAGGGCGGAGCAAAAGCAACACTACGCCACCTGCGAAGTTCTGCAAAGTGCCGCTCAACGCCATACCGATAGCCAAACCTGCCGAAGCAAAGAGTGCGAGGAACGACGAGGTATTCACACCGAGGGTCTGCACGATGGCGAATACCAACATAACCATCAACAACGCCTTGACCAAGCTGCGAAGGAACGAGCGCAACGAAGCCTCGACGCTGTGGCGATTGAACGCCTTATCCATAAGACGGATAATCCACTTAATAATCTGCTTACCAACGAAATAGATAGCAAGAGCAATAACGACTTTAAGCAAGATCCAACCCGCCTCCTGAACCAAGTCGGTGAGGAGTTGATGATAGTCCAAGTGCGAAATTTTCTTAACAGCCTCAACCAACTGCTGCTTCTGAATGCTGTCGGGAACGATAAGGGGTGCCTTCTCAACCTCGGTCTGTAATAGATGTAACATAACTATATAGTCTTGATATTTTAGCACAAAATTAGCAAAAATTCGCAATATTTAGTAATTTTGTTAGGATTTAGACCATTTTTTTGGATAAATGAAGCGACTAACCCTTATTTTGATACTATCGACACTCCTTGCAGTGGGTTGTTACGATCGCCAAGACGAGCCTCCGTCGGGGGAGTTTTCGGCAAAGGCGAATTGCGACATTGGCACGCTACGGCAACTCTGCGAAGGCGATGGCTTTCACCTGGTTACGGAGGAGTTTATCTGCGTGGGGCGCATCACAAGTTCCGACCGAGAGGGGAATTTCTACCGCTCGATAGTCGTCGAGGAGGGGAGCGGAGGTGCAGAGGTGAAGTTGGGAGCCTACAATCTTGCATCGCAATATCCCGTGGGGTTGCTGGTAGCACTTCATCTCAAAGGCACGGCTCTTGCCGTCGAGAATGGCGTGGTGCAGATAGGTCTGCCACCGCAGAGTTTCGACTCCTCACCTCGGGAGATGGAGGCTCAGGCGGTTATTGACCGCCATATCGTGCGCAGCTCCTCAATCGAGGATGTTGTACCTACGATATGTAATTTAGGCTCGCTTGACACCTCGTTGTGTGGCCGTCTCCTCCGCATCGAAGGTATCCGCTACTCTCCACTCGAAGAGGATGACGCAAGCGACTATTACCGCTTTGTAGATGAGAATAGCAACGCAATATTCATCTATATTTCGTCCTACGCCGAGTTTGCCGATATCGAATTTGGCGACGATGCTCTCGCCATTCAAGGCGTACTCTACCACGAATCGGTGGGCAGAGGTATAGGTAAGCAGTTTGTACTAAAACCCCGTTTCGATGATGATTTTTCGCCTTCTGGTAGTAGTTTTTAGCCTGCTCTTGCTACCCTCTTGCTCCGACAACGGTAGCGATGACTACAATGGTCGCAAAGAGGTGAGTATCGCCCACCTGAAATCGCTCTGTCGGGGCGATCACTACCGCATTGTCGAGGATATGGTGGTGCGAGGTGTGGTGATTGCAAACGATAGGCTCGGAGAGTATCACAACAGCGTGGTCGTGGTCGATAGGACAAGTGGCGTGGAGATATCTATCGAAAGCCGAAAACTCTCGGCATTGCTACCCATATACTCCGAAGTTGAGATTCTTTGCAGCGGGTTGATGCTCGCACGCATAGGTGGTAAAATAGAGCTCGGAGCACCCTCTACGGGCGATTTTCCAATCGGCAACATCAGCGAAGAGATGCTTGGTCGCTATATTCGGGTGGTGGACCTATGCGAAGATTTCACACCCGTAGTCAAGCAATTTTCGGAGATTGGAGTCGAGGATATAAGTTGCGTTGTTCGCTTCGAGAATATCCGCATCTGCGATGAGGAGCGAGGGTTGAAGTGGTGCGATACCGACGAGAATGGCGAGGTTATCACCACCGACCGCACCTTTGTCGATAGCAAGGGCGACACCTTTACTCTCCGCACACTCGCAACCTGCCACTACGCCAAGGAAGTCGTTCCAACAACAGAAATAGCGGTCATCGGAGTTATTGATTACGCCGACAACCGCCATTTTCTACGAATCGTAAATAAGTGGATTATTCCCGTTTTTCGATAGAAAAACAGAATGCACTAACCGAACAACAAGCAATCGGTGCAGAGCCAACTCTGCACCACATAAGTCCCCTCCTCGGAGGGGGGGGGTGGGGGTGGGTAGATTTGTAAATGCGGTAGAACACCGCAAGCATAGGTTATTAAGCAAAGTGGGTGGCTAAATAATTTAGCCACCCACTAAATGTAAACTGTTGGATTATTATTCAATCGTCTTTATTACCTCTACCAACAACTTCCAGAACTTATCCACGGTTGCAATTTCGAGTCGCTCATCGGGCGAATGCACGCCACGGAGTGTTGGACCAAACGACACCATCTCCAAGTGTGGATACTTCTCCAAGAACAAACCGCACTCCAAGCCGGCGTGGATAGCACGCACCTTAGGCTCCGAGCCAAACAACTTCACATACGCCCTCTTGGTGCATTCGAGGAGTGTCGAGTTAGGGTTTGGAGCCCAACCAGGATAGCCGTCCGAATGAACAACCTCGCAACCAGCCGCTACAAATGCGCTCTCGACCTGCAACTTGGCATACTCCTTGGCACTCTCAACCGACGAACGCTGCGATGTGGTGATAACAATCTTATCATCGGCAAACTTCACCGATGCGAGATTTGTCGAAGTCTCAACCAAGCCAGGCATTGCTGCCGACATAGCCAACACGCCCGAAGGTACGCTCAACAACGCCAACAGCAGGTTGCGCTGTGTCGCCTCTGCCAAGACGGTAGCAGGAGCTTCAACGCCCTGAACATCGACCTTTGCACCCTTCTCCACAATTGCGAACTCGGCACACAAAGCCTCGCCAAACAACTTTATATCGCTCTCGAACTCGCTTGCCTTTGCGCTTGGAACACCCAATACGACATACGCCTCACGAGGAATAGCGTTGCGCAAGTTTCCGCCATCGAAGTGCGACAACTTTGCACCTAACAACCTTACGGCATGCTCGGCAATGCGGGCAGCCCACTTGTTGGAGTTGGCGTGACCCTTGTCGATATCGTCGCCCGAGTGTCCACCCAAAAGACCGCTTACAGCAACCTTATAGTAGGTATAATCGGCAGGAGCCGACTCGGTCAAAAGTGGCAGATAAGCCAAAGTGTCGACACCTCCGGCACAGCCAATAAAGACCTCGCCCTCATCCTCCGAGTCGAGGTTTATGAGGTACTTGCCCTTGACCATACCCTCGCCCAAGTTGAAGGCTCCGGTAAGGCCTGTCTCCTCATCTACGGTGAAGAGTGCTTCGAGAGTAGGGTGCGCCACCGACTCGTCAATGAGCAGAGCCAATGCGGCTGCAATACCGATACCGTCATCCGCACCGAGAGTTGTGCCGTCGGCCTTAACCCAGCCATTGTCGATATAGGTCTGAATAGCGTCGTTCTCGAAGTCGAACACCTTGTCCGAATTCTTCTCGCAGACCATATCGGTATGCGCCTGCAACACTACGGTAGGGCGATTTTCGTAGCCCTCGGTTGCAGCCTTGCGAATTACGACATTGCCGATAGCATCGCACTGATACTCCAAGTTGTGTTTCTGGGCAAACTCCACGAGGTATTTGCCTATCTTCTCCTCTTTTTTCGATGGGCGTGGCACCTTCGTAATCTCGTCGAAGAGTCCCCACACCAATTTTGGTTCCAAGTTTTTCATAGTTTCAATTATTTGCTTTTAGCCATTGGCCATTAGCCCTTAGCTTTTTTATTTTTTTATCAGTAGACAAACAGATGTAGCCGATACTCCCTTCTCCTCGCCCTCAAAGCCGAGATGCTCGGTGGTGGTTGCCTTGACCGAAACCTGCTCTACCGAAACACCCATAGCCTCGGCAATGCGCTCACGCATAAGGTCGATATGGGGGCGCAACTTGGGGCGTTGCATAGCGATGGTGGAGTCGATATTGCCCACTTTGTAGCCCTTGCTCTCGATGAGTGCAACAACCCTGCCCAACAAGATGAGCGAGTCGATACCCTTGAACTCATCGGAGGTGTCGGGGAAGTGCTTGCCGATGTCGCCAAGAGCCAATGCGCCAAGCAGTGCATCGCAGATGGCGTGCACCAACACATCGCCATCGGAGTGGGCAATGCAACCCTTTGTGTGGGGTATCTCCACCCCACCGAGCACCAATCGCAACCCTTCGCCCAAGGCGTGCACATCGTATCCGTGTCCTATTCTGAAATCCATAGTTCTTTTTTAGCCATTAGCCATTGGCCATTGACCTTTGGTCTTCACTGCTTCGCCTCGGCAAAGTCTGCAAGCAGCCTCTGCCCTCGGCTTAATCGCAGCGGTAGCCATTGGCTTTTTTAATTTTTAATTTTTAATTCTTAATTTTTAATTTTTAATTAATTATATCTCTTGTCCCTTAAATGGCAACTCGCCCACAGGAGGAGGGGTTGGCTGATAGTAGATTGGGCGTGCTGCGACGATGCTATCCACCACATAGCGTGTCATACCACGCCACGGCAACGAGCCGAAGTACTCCTTGTAGTGCAACTCCACATTCTGACCTCCGAGCAACATCAGGCGCTCTGCCAACTCCCTATTCGTAACCGAGAAGTCGAACTCGTGCGACTGCACACCTGCTGTCTGCGCACGGAAGCCCGCCTGGATGAGCTTACCCTCGTAGGTCTTGAAGATTACGCCCTTATGGACCACATAGTTCAACTCTCCACTCTTGACTCCCTCGCCAAAGACGAAGTAGAAACGGAAGTAGAAGAACAACGCACCTGCCACAACGAGCAGTAACACAAACATTGCAGAAAACTTTTTCATAATAGTATCTGTTTTTATCGTTTTTTACTCAATAGATAAAAGACGAAAGACGAAAGACGAGAGAGTTGAAAGTTGAGAGTTGAGAGTTGAGAGATTTCTCGCTCCTAATTCCTCACTCCTAATTCCTAACTCCTAACTATCTTTCTAAACGGCAGTTTCATCACTCCGAAGAACGCCTCGCCGAAGATCGAGCTCGACATCTTCGAGGTGCCGAGTTCTCGGTCGGTGAAGATGATAGACTCCTCACGCAAGCGGAAGCCGTGTCGCCAAGCCGTATATTTCATCTCTATCTGGAAGCCGTAGCCAATCATCCGAATCTTGTCGAGGTCGATGGTACGCAACACCTCCGCCTTGTAGCCCACAAAACCTGCGGTAGAGTCGTAGACAGGCATACGGGTAACCATTCGCACATAGAGCGATGCTCCATAGGAGATGAGGATGCGTGAGAGTGGCCAATTCACCACATTCATACCCTTCACATAGCGTGAGCCGATAGCAACATCGGCATCACTCTCCAAGCGAGAGGCAAGACGCAACAGATCGTCGGGATTGTGCGAGAAGTCGCAATCCATCTCGAAAATCTCGTCGTAGCCACGCTCCAATGCCCACTTGAAGCCCATAATATAGGCGGTACCCAAGCCGAGCTTGCCACTGCGCTCCACCAGATGCACTCGGTCGCCATACTCGGCAATCTTCGCTCGGATGATATCGGCAGTGCCATCGGGCGAGCCGTCATCGACATAGAGAAGGTCGAACGCTCCATCGAGCGACATCACCTTGTCGGTCATACGAGCCACATTCTCGCACTCGTTGTAGGTTGGAATTATTACGATTCTCTTCATATTATATAGCTATTAGCTATTGGCCATTAGCCATTAGCTTTTTTATAATTCAAAATGCAGAATGCAAAATTAGTTTTCCGCTTTCCGTTTTCCGTTTTCCGTTTTTCTACCAAATAGGTAACGCAGGACTATCGAGCCGTAGTATATCGGTGCTTCGTGCTTGACATTGGCTCGGATAATCTTTCGTTCCCTCGCCAAACGCTTATGCCAGCGCAAAAAGTCTCTCCAAGCCTGAAATACCGCCTTCGCACTCTTCGATTTACCCTGCACAAGGTAGCTCAATGCCGCAGCCAAGTCCAAGAATGGTCGCACCACTGCCACCAACGCCCTCTGCCCTGTCGAAGCACATCGGAAGAGCATTGCGAGATTGTTGCGGTGGTTGAGCATAGTCTTGAATGGAGAATCAACCGAGAGCGTTGCTCCGCCCAGGTGATAGACCTTCGAGCGAGGTTCTACCATAACCCTCCTGCCCGAGAGCCACACACGCCAGCATAGGTCAATCTCCTCCTGATGGGCAAAGAACTCCGCCGAAAAGCCCCCCAACTCGGCAAAGACCTCGGCACGACAGCAGAAGGCTGCGCCACTACCCCACATCACATCGCACGGAGTATCGTACTGTCCGTTGTCCTCCTCCACCGTCGAGAGGATGCGACCACGGCAGAATGGGTAGCCCAAGATATCTATAAAACCGCCAGCAGCACCTGCATACTCGAACTTCTCTCGGCATTTATCGTCGAGAATCTTCGGCACCACGACCGCCACATCCTCGTTGCGTTCAAGCACCTCTACGAGAGGCTGCAACCACCCCTCCGTAGGCTCTATATCGGAGTTGAGCAGCACAAAGGTGTCGTAGTCCTGCAACTGCGACAAAGCACGATTGTAGCCCCCTGCAAAGCCGTAATTGCGGTCAAGAAGAACGAGTTTGATACTTGGCATCTCCGCCTTCAACCACGCAACCGAGCCATCGGTCGAGCCGTTGTCGGCAACCACAATATCCGCATCGGGCGTAGTGCTGACCACGCTCGGCAGATAGTGTTGCAGATGTTGCAAACCATTCCAATTGAGTATTACAACTGCCGTCTTCACCGCTACTCTATCGTTTTGTAGTTATCGTAGAACTTTGCTCCCGCATACGGGCGACTCTTCCATCGCTTATGCGACCACATCCAATACTCGGGTTTAGCCTCGATGGTACGCTCCAAGCATCGCACATAGCGTTCGGTTATCTCGTGAGGAGCGACCTCCTCTACGCCGTCGTATATCTGTGTGTAGTTGTGGCGATAGCGACCCGCCTCGATACGCTCCAACTCCATATAGAAGATTGGCAAGCCGAACTTCAACGCCAACTGCTCGCCACCGTCGAAAAACAACGAGTCGTGGTTGAGGAAGCGATGCCAGCAGCACCCCTTCGTTGGTGGGCAGTTCTGGTCGGCAATCAAGCCTACAACCAATTTCTTGCCATTTATGCCGTGGCGATTGGCGATAAAGTGGCGCATAAGCTGTTTGCTCGGCACCACATCGGTCACAGGGTTGTTGCGCAAGCGATGCAACAACTTATCCATAATGCGGTTTTTCAGTGGTCGGTATGCCACCACCAAGTGGTGATTTGGCGTTGCAAGATAGAGGTTTAAGGCTATCTCCCAAAAGCCGTAGTGCGAGGTCATTGCTATAAAATTGCGCCCCTCAATCTGCTCGTTAAAGTTCTCCGTGAGGTTGAACTCGGTGTTCTTTGCTCGTCGTTTGTCGTTCATACCAGCCAACGAGAGTGTCTCGATAATCATCTCGGCAAGGTGGCGATAGTAGCGACGGCATATCTCGTCAATCTCCGCATCGCTCTTCTCGGGGAAGGAGTCGTGCAACTGCTTGTTGATTACGGCATAGCGATAATGCACCACCGAGCGCAAGATAAATGCCACAAAGGGCGTAAGCACTCCATAGCGCACACAACGAGGCAGTATGGCTATAAGGTAGCACAAGCACCACAATAGCCCGACCATTGTGTTCTCGTATATATCTCTGATTTTACTCTTCATAGTTTTTTTTGTTTTCAGAACTCTGAAAGTGGTCACGGCGCAACGAAATTAAGGGTGATTAAAGGCTATTAAAGGCTATTAAGGGGGCACTGAAAGTTTCACTACTCACTACTCACTACTCACTACTCACTACTCTTAATCCTCTTCGTTTTCCGTTCTTCGTTTTCCGCTCTCCGTTTTTCCTGCTACAACAATCACAAATTCGCCCTTTGGTGCGTGCTGGCGGAAGTGCTCTGCCACCTCGGCAAGTGTTCCTCGCACGGTCTCCTCGAACATCTTGGTAATCTCTCTCGAAACAGCCACCTCACGCTCCTCGCCCATAACCTCTGCCAACTGCTCCAAGCACTTCACTACACGAAATGGCGACTCGTAGAATATCATCGTGCGTTCCTCCTCTGCCAACGCCTCGATGCGCTTCTTGCGACCCTTCTTCTGCGGAAGGAAGCCCTCGAAGCAGAATCTATCGCACGGGAAGCCACTCTGCACCAATGCCGGCACAAAAGCCGTAGCACCAGGCAGTGTCACGACATCCACACCTCGCTCCACGCAGGTGCGCACAAGCAGAAAACCAGGATCGGAGATGCCGGGAGTACCCGCATCCGAGACCAAAGCGACATCCTTGCCCGCCTCGATAGCGTCTGCCACCATCTGCACTGTGGCGTGCTCATTGAATTTGTGGTGTGAGCGCAACGGTTTCTCGATGCCGAGGTGTTTGAGCAGCACCGAGCTTGTGCGAGTATCCTCGGCAAGGATGAAATCCACCTCTTTCAACACCCTGATTGCTCGAAGGGTTATATCCTCCAAATTGCCGATTGGGGTGGGTACGATGTATAGTTTTGCCATAGTTTTTTTTTAGCTTTTAGCCATTTTTTAATTGACAATTGACAGTTGACAATTGAAAATTGTGGTAAAAACGACTCGTCGTTTTTAGTTGTATTATTTTCTATTTCAATTACTTGTTAAATAATCAAAATAAAAAATACCTTTAATTGTCCATTGTCAATTTTCAATTTTCAATTATTTAGTTATACTTTCGGTTTAGCAACTCCATCACGAGCTTGGTGGCTGCCGAACTTGGCGACCAAGTGTAGTTCTCCGAGATGTAGATTATACAGTCGTCGAACGATGGTTGCTTGTCGAGGGTTGCAATGGCCTTGTCGTACTCCTCGGCATTGCCGTCGAAGAGCTCACGAATAAGCATAAACTTGTCTGCCAAGCCTATCGCCTCACGCAACGACGCTACGGGGGCACTCTCGGCTACTCCCTTGGGGCAAGCGATGGTGTCCGCCACCGAAGGTGACTCGTGGAACTGCTCACCAAGCACAGGCGTAGGTGCATCCTCGTAGAGGGAGAGGAGGGCACTTTTAGACGAATGACGAGAGACGAAAGACGAGAGTTTATCCTTCTCAACTGCGGGCTCCTCTGCAACTGACTCGGCAACAGGCTCCTCAATAGGGGTGATAGGGGTTTCAGCAACAGTTACTATCTCCTCACTGCTCTCTTCTATCTTCTCACTGCTCTCTGCGACCTCCTCGTTTTCCGTTCTCCGTTTTCCGTTTTCCGTTTTCAGTTCTCCGTTTTCCGTTTCTTCGTCTTCCTCCTCATTGAAGATGAGTTCGACCTCCACCTCAGGCTCGGTCTCCTCTTGCTCCTTATCTTGCTCATCCTCGGTAGGGGTTATAGGGGCAATAGGGGCGATGGGGAGTTCAGCAACAGACTCCTCGACAGGCTTCTCAGCTGACTCCTCAACGGCAGGCTCAACGGCTTGCGCCTCCGCTACATCGGTTTCGCTTTCCGTTCTCCGTTCTCCGTTTTCCGTTTTGCCGAATCTCAATTCGGCATAAGCCTCTCGCAACTCGGTAAGGAGGATATCTCGTTCGATGTCGGAGAGCATCCCCACACGCTCCGCATCCTCCAAAATCTGCAACGCTCGTTGCAATCTAGCCTTCACTTCCATATCAATACATTTACTTTATTTTACAAAGATAGAAAAAAATTTCCAACTCTCAACTCTCAACTCTCAACTTTTTTCACTATCTTTGCCTCGACATAAGGGGTGCTTCATAAACTGAAAACTGAAAGGTGAAAACTGAAAACTAAATTACAAAACCTCTATTTGTGTCGAAAATATAGTTTTCCGTTCTCCGTTTTCGGTTCTCCGTTTTTTGAGGCTGAGATTATACCCATTGAACCGAAACGGATAATGCCGGAACGGGAAGAGTATCATCACATACCCCTTTTCAAACTATTGTTTAATTAAAACCCAATTAGTTATGAAAAGGATTTTTTCATTTTGTTTGTTGGCACTTTGTGCCATCTGCGGAGTTAGAGCCGAATCTCTTAACTCTCAACTCTCAACTCTCAACTTAATCGAGAACGACTCGGTAGCAATCGAGCAGATTAACATCGTGGCAAACCGAGCCACCAAGACCACTCCTATCGCCCACACAAACCTCTCACGCCAAGAGATCGAGGAGCGCAACTATGGCGAGGATATCCCTTCGCTTTTGGCTAATCTACCTTCGGTAGTTATCTCGTCGGAGAGCGGTATGGGCATAGGCTCGACCTCATTCCGAGTGCGTGGTACAGACCCTACACGCATAAATGTAACCCTCAACGGTGTGCCTATGAACGATGCCGAGACCCATTCGGTATATTGGTACGACACCCCCGACCTTGTATCGTCGCTCGGCTCGGTGCAGTTGCAGCGTGGTGTGGGCACCTCGACCGCAGGTACGGGAGCCTTCGGAGCATCACTCAATATGACCTCCGCTCCTTCGGCATCGAAGTTCTCGGGTCGTGCATCGCTCTCGTATGGCTCGTTCAACACCGCAAAGCAGGAGATTGCCCTCTCGTCAGGCCTTATGGGTGGTCATTGGGCTATCGATGCTCGATTGTCGCACCTCTCCTCCGACGGCTATGTCGAGCGTGCATCGAGCAACCTCTCGTCGTACTCGTTCCAGACGGGCTACTACAATGGTCGCACAAGCGTGAAGCTTCTCTCGTTTGGTGGCGTGGCAAAGGTATATCTCTCTTACACAGGTGTTTCGCCCGAGCAGATGGCGGAGAACAGACGCTACAACCCCGAAGGCGAAATCATCATTGGCGACAAGGTTGTGGGCTTCTACGACGACCATACCGACAACTACACACAGATAAACAATCAACTCGTTATCAACCACTCCTTCAACGACAAGTGGTCGCTCTCGGCTACTGCCCACTACACCTACGGCAATGGCTACTACCGCAACTACAAGAACGACCAGAAGCTCAAAAAATATGGTCTTGCGCCTATCGAGGTGGATGGCGTGTTAGTGGAGCGCACCAACCTCCTCCGCAAGAAGGTTATGGGCAATAACTTTGGCGGTGTGGTAGGCTCGGCAACCTATACGGCAGAGCGCATCTCGCTCGCTATGGGCATCTCGGCATCGCTCTACGACGGAGTCCATTTTGGCGAGGTATCGGGCTTGGTCGAGGCTCCCGACTTCCCAACTACGGAGTACTATCGCAACTATACGACCAAGTGGGATGCATCGTGCTTTGCGAAGGTTGATTGGCTGATTACCAAAGGGTTAAACCTCTATGCCGATGTGCAGTATCGCCACATCACACACCGCATTTCGGGCGTGAATGACAACTTCGACGACACTACAAGTGCTATGCAACGACTCGACATCGACCGCCACTACAACTTCTTCAATCCGAAGCTCGGTTTGCACTACTCGTTCTTGAAGTCGCACGCCGTATATGCATCGGCAGCGGTGGGTCAGAAGGAGCCTACACGCAACAACTTCACCGATATCCGCAAGGGCGAGTACCCTACTGCCGAGAAGATGCTCGACATCGAGGCGGGCTATACCTATAATACAAAGGTGGTGTCGCTGGGCGTAAATCTCTACTATATGATGTATCGTGACCAACTTGTGCAGACGGGCGAATTGTCCGATACAGGCGAGTTGCTCTCACGCAATGTCAAGAACTCCTATCGTCGAGGCGTGGAGCTCTCGTTGGCGGTGAATGCTACGAAGTGGTTCTCGCTCGGTGGTAATGCCACCCTCAGCCAAAACCATATCCTCGGCTATGTAGATTATATCGACGATGTGGCATTTGAGCGTGGTCGCACTACGATTGCCTACTCACCAGCGGTTATTGCGGGCACCTTCTTCGACTTCCACACACACGGCTTCTCGGCACGCCTTTCGACTCGCTATGTCAGCAAGCAATACCTCACAAATGGCGAGTACGAGGACTTGACCTTGCCACGCTACTGCGTGAGTGACCTCGACTTGGGCTACACGCTCCGCACAAAGAGGGTTGAGAAGGTACGCTTTGGTGTGAAGATTGGCAACTTATTCAACGCCAAGTATTGTGCGAGCGGCTATGGTGGCTCGTGGTTGGAGGGCGCAACCCTCGCCGACCGCAAATCGTGGGTCTGCTACTTCCCACAGGCTACAACCTCGGCACTGGCGAATGTGACGGTTAATTTTTAGGGTCGTTAGAGGCGTTAGGGTCGTTAGAGGAGTGAGAAGTTTTCAGTTTTTTCACTTTTTACACCCCTGAAAAAGTGAAAAAGTTTTCCGAACTCTGATGGTGGTCAAGGCGCAACAGAATTAAGGGTTGTTAAAGGATATTAAGGGCTAATAAAAAAGCTAATAGCCTCCACTAATTCAAAATCGGAGGCGATGAGATTATTTTTGTGCGATGCTAGGCGACAAATCCGGAGCATAGTGAGCCTATGTGAGGAATTTGGCGACCGACGCACTCGTGCAAAAAGAACTCATCGGAACGATTTTATAACAAAGAGATATGGATATAAAACTTATTTTACAAATTGTAGGCGTTGTGCTTGGGCTCTTGTACTTGTGGTTGGAGTACAGGGCTAACACCTGGTTATGGATAGTGGGTATGTTGATGCCGTGCGTGCATTGCGTGCTATACTACAAGTCGGGGTTGTATGCCGACTGCGCAATGCAGGGCTACTACATCCTCGCAGGATTGTACGGCTTGGTGGCTTGGCTCGTAGGACACAAACGCAAAGAGAATAGACTGCGTATTGCTCATACCCCTCTGCGCCTTGTAGCACCATTGGTGGTTATATATGGTGTGCTACATATTGCTATATATTATGTGTTGGTGCATTTTACCGATAGCACAGTGCCGTTCTGGGATTCGATGACTACGGCAATGTCGGTGGTAGCGATGTGGATGCTCGCACGCAAATATGTGGAGCAGTGGTTGGTATGGCTTGTAGTCGATATGATAACCGTAGGACTCTACATCTACAAAGGCATACCGCTTACGGCAGGTCTATATACGCTCTATTGCGCTCTTGCCGTGGCAGGCTACCTGCGTTGGCGGAAAATCTGCCAAGAGTTAGGAATTAGGAGATAATGCAGAATTTAGCGCAGTAAATAGGAGAAATGGGACCTATAGGACAAATTAGACCTATGGGTGCGCTCGCAAACGCATCACCCATTAGTCCCATTAGTCCCATTGGTCTTATTGGTCTTATTGGTCTTATTGGTCTCATATCTCTTGCGCCCTCTCTCAACTCTCAACTCTCTCGTCTCTCGTCTTTCGTCTCTTAAAACACCACTCTCACGCCCACCTGCATACGCCAGCGAGAGAGGAGGTCGTTGCGTGAAATGGAGCCTCCGACAAAGCGATACTTCGGTGTGCGGTGTCCCTCTGCATCTGTCGTGAAGCCCGAAATCTCCACGGGCGAAATCTTATACTTCGAGGTGTAGTAGCTTGCACCCCAATCCTTCGAAAATAGCGAGCCGAGATTTATAACATCGAGCGAGAGCTGCACCTTACGACTCGACTCTGCCGAGAAGTAGATATCCTGCGCCAAGTGGAGGTCGAGGTGGTGCTCGAACGGCGTCTGCATTGCGTTGCGGTCGAGGAACTTACCTCGTGAGCGAGCCAATGCAGGTGTTGAGTCGATATAGTCGCCAAAAGCCTTGCGATGCTCCTCATTTTCGAACGCCATAGCCTGCAACTCCTCGGCGGTAGGCACATATATCGTCGTATTGCCATAGCTACCGTCGTTGTTGGCATCGGAGGTCGAGGCGTAGGTGAGCGAGTAGCGCATACCCGAGTAGCCCTGATAGAGGAGCGATATGGTCGTGCCGAATACCTTGCCGTAGCGAGGTGTTCGATAGGAGAGCGAGGCGGTAATTTTGTGCGGAACATCGAACAACGAGTAGCTCAAACCCTGATTATTACTATCTGCCGAGTAGTTACGGCTCCAAGTGTTGAGTGCCTGAGCCGAGATACCATCCATCACCGAGAGCGAGTGCGCAAAGGTGTAGGCGGCGTACAAATCAAGTCCAAAGCGGAACGATTTAGCCACCGAAGCCGACACCGAGTAGCCATACCCCTTCGAGGTGTTCGAGAGGAGATAAATCGACGAATATCTCTTCGATAGCGATGTGTCGTAGAGGGTTGTGGTGTTCTCCTCGGTTGCGAGGGCAGAATTCACGGCATAGAGCTTAGCCCCCTTATCCTGTGCGGTGAGGTTGGTAATCAGCAAATCGTTAATCGACTTCGAGAAGATACCTTCGAGGGTGAAGTGCCACCCCTTCCACTCCTGCTCCAAGGCGAGCGTTGCACGCATAACCTGCGGATAGCGGAAATCCTTTGCCACGATGTTGAGCATAGGGTTCGACGACACTCCGTCGTTGCCCGTAGGCTCCTCGCCAAACTTTGGAACGCTCTGACCCTTGCTGCTATCGAGGGTGTAACCTCGCTGCGTCATACCACTATTGGAGAAGCAGTTGGATATCCACACAAACGGAATACGACCCGAGAAGATACCCACGCCACCACGCAGCAATGTTCTCGCATCCTCCCCCTCGGCAATGCGCCAGCGCAGACCTATGCGTGGCGAGAGCAACACCGTGGGCTCGGGCACCTGGTTGGTCTTTATGCCATACTTCCGGGCGATATCCGAAGCGTTGAACTTATCGTTTGCGGGCGGAGTGCCGAATATCACGGGGATATCGGCTCGCAGACCATAGGTCATAGAAAAACGGGGCGAGGCATTCCACTCATCCTGAATATAGATGCCAAATTGGGCAGATGTTATGTTTGTCGCAGGGTCGCCTATCGGGTAGTTGCGAACATACTTGCGTGCCCTATCGTGCAGAAAATCGTCGAGTGTGGTGTAGGTGTAGGCTCCCAGCGCATTCGCCATATAGAGGCACGACGAGTTGAAAATCTCGTTGTGCGTGCCTATGGTAATGGTGTGCGAGTCGGCATAGTAGGAGAAGTTGTCGGTGAGCGTAACTGTCGTCTGCACGAGGTCGTTCATAATGGCAAAGGGGTCGGTACCTATATATACAGAGGTGTTGTCGCCATCACGCATCTTCTGAATTTCGACATATGGGTACAACTTGCCACTCATAGCATCACGCCCATCGTGCACTCGGGTGTAGCCCACACGGAACTCGTTGAACATCTTCTCCGAGACTCGGGAGTTCAACTCCGCAACCAGCGAATGGGTGTCGGCAGTCGAGGTGTAGCCCTCGCCATTGAAGCGCAGCAGCGTAGCACTCGACACGAACTCATCCTTCCTCGCATCGAGGAAGTTGTATCGCAACGAGAGGTTATGACGGGAGTTTATATTCCAATCAAGACGAGCGATTAACGAGCCTGTATGCTTGTTCAAAGTCTGCTTGCCATAGCCTCCACCATTGTAGCCCGTAAGGGTGTAGAAACGCTCGGCAATGCGCTTGGCATCGGCTTCGGAGATGTTGCAACCGCTATCGCCCACATAGTACGACGAGGGCGAGGAGTCGAGGTCAAACTCGCCATTGAGGAAGAAAAAGAGCCTATTTTTGATGATTGCACCACCCAACGACACGCCATAAATCTGTGTGCGCTGTTCCGCCAACCTCTCGCCACTCAGCGGACTGCGACCGTAGAAGTTGTGGTCGTTGTAGTAGGCGTATGCCGTACCCGAGAAGGTGTTTGTGCCCGACTTGGTGATGGCATTGATACCTCCACCCGAGAAGCCACCCTGACGCACATCGAAGGGGGCAGTAACCACCTGAATATCAGATATTGCATCGAGCGGAATGGGGTTAGCACCCGCCAAACCGCCATTTGTACCGGTCGAGGTAAGACCATACATATCGTTCGAGGCTGTACCGTCAATCTGGAAGGAGTTGTAGCGTGAGTTCATTCCCGCAATCGAGATTCCGCCATCCTTCGACACCATAGCCTGCGGAGCCAATCGTGTGATGTCGTCAATCGAGCGAGATACGGTAGGCATACGCTCAATCTGCTCACGGCTGAACACCTCGCCCGAGCCTGTGCGGTGGTCGATAAAGGCGTTCGAATTGACCACTACGGCATCCATCGCCTGTGTATCCGAGAGCGAAGCATCGAGGTGTTTCTTCTCACCCAGCGAGAGGGCGATATCGTTGAATATCACGCTCTTGTAGCCCACAAACGAGAACTCCACCTTGTAGGGAGTACCCACACGCAGACCCTGCAAGTGGTAGGCTCCGTTTCTATCGGTTATCGAGCCATATACCGTTTCGGTCGGCAGATGTGTCGCCACCACAGTAGCACCCGCCAACGGTTTGCCATTCGTATCCGTCACAAAGCCCTGCAACGACGCTGTGGTCGATTGTGCGGTGGCACTCATCGCCACAAAGAGAGTTAAAATAATAGAAAATAGTCGTTTCATTCTACACATATAAATATAAAAAAATAAAAGCCCCGAATAACTCAGGGCAGCGCAGAATGCAAAATGCAGAATGCAGAATTAAAAATTAAAAATTAAGAATTAAAAATTAAAAGTAATATACCTTTAATTGTCAATTATCAATTTTCAATTGTCAATTACGCTACTCTACCATCCGGACTATTACCGTCGGTATCGGAATTTCACCGATTCAGTCCCATACGATGTGCAAACAATCTATTTATCAGCACCATAGGGGAGTCGCAGACTATCACTGCCGGTAGGGAATTGCACCCTGCCCCGAGTATTCTTTTGCAAAGATAGCAAATAAAACTGAAAACGGAAAGCGGAAAACGGAAAACTTTTGTTTTTCGTTTGGAGCGAAAAGCGGAACCGACGCAGCGGAGCGAGAGCAGAGGCTCCTTGCACACTATGCCGAGCCGCAAGGAGGAAAAGCCTGCGAAGCAGGATTAAAGCGGAAAACTTTTCGTTCTCAACTCTCAACTCTCAACTCTCAACTCTCAACTCTCAACTCAGACGGTGGAAGAGGCGCAAGTTTTCTGGGGGTTACTGGGGTTTACTGGGGGCGCACCTTCGGTGCTTACTGGGATGCGCTTCGCTGTTTTTTAGTTTTCAGTTTTAACCTTTCAGTTTTCAGTTTATGAAGCACCCCTTATGTCGGGACAAAGATACAAAAATACAGAACTACAAGGTCTTGCCCTGTAATTCTGTACTAATTTTCAATTCTCTTTTCTACGGTTTTACAAAACTTTGCACTACGCTTTTAGAATTCGTATTCTACCAGCGTTTCGCTTGCGCTATATTCCACCTGAAATGTTAGTTTGAAGTGATATACACCTTTCTCTTTGGGTGAACCAAGAAATTTCAGTACAAAGTCGGTTGAAATCAGCTGCATATCGGAATAATTAACTTCCGATAGTTTTACTTTGTATATTTTTGCGCCCTCCCTATTAAAATAGAGGCTCATATCCGTATAATCTTCTTCAATTTTGGATCCCTCCTCTTGATACCCATTTTGTACAAATTCGTAGTAGGAGATATATTGCAACTCTACTAAATCGGATATATCGCTTCCTGCCGGATGGTGCTCATCAAACTCCTCTATTGTTTCGAGTTGAATACTCTTTATTTCTCCAAGAATAGCTTTATTGGGACCATTTACCACCCATTTATTGTATGATAGGTCGTTATAATACTGCGACAATCTATCAAAGATTTCTCCGCTGGTAACGGCACTACCCCCAACATAAAAAGGTATACACCCATCACCATATCTTAAATGAATCTTATCCGGGAATATGTAACTCGTTATAAAGGTCTCACAGAATGTAGCGCCAGATTCCGGGGCTCTTCTAACGCATCCAACAAAACAACTGAACGCAACCACCAAAATAAGGGTTGCTAAAATTATTACAATGCGTTTCATCTTCGAATACCAGTTATAGCCGTTGTTTTGTATTGATAATTATATTGTGTACCAAATGTTTTAAGGCTGGTTACGTACAAAGTTAGTAAAAAAATACAGAACTACAAGGTTGTGCCCTGTAATTCTGTATATTTTTCAAGCTAGAACTAACCTCTACTAGAAAGAGAAGGTGTGAAGCGCCTGGCCGTTGAAGTCCTCAACAACAACATCCATATTCTCCTGTGTTGCACGGAGGTTAAGAAGGTTGGTTGTGCCATTCTCCAAGATTGGGAAGTTGCACTTCTTATCAGCCTTATGGTAGTGGTGCTCGTGGGTATAGCCACAAATCATAAGGTCGATACCTGCCTCGTTGAGAATTGGCACGAAGAGTTCGTTAAGCTCCTTGCCAACAGGCGAAAGACCTGCAACAGGAGGGATGTGCATAAGGGCGACCTTGAACTTTGCTCCCTTAACATCCTCGCTCTGCAAAACCTGTGCAAGCCACTGAGCCTGCTCCTTGCGGTAAGAGGTAAAGTCGGTGTTTGCAGCCTTATCCTTCTGGTCGTTACCCGAGTCGAGCACGATGAAGCATACCGAGCCGTAGCGAACGGTGTAGTATGGCTTACCTGTCGAGGTTGGGAAGAGGGTCATATAGTTAGCGCCAAGCCAACCCTTAGACTCATTCACACCACGAGTCATAAACATAGGTACCTCGTGGAACGGAGTCTCTCTGTACTTAGGGTAGTTGTTCACACCACCCGACACCTTGTAGTACAACGAGCGCTGCTTCTCATCTACCGAGCCTGCCATATCGCCAACGAAGAGTACTGCATCTGCCGACCAATTCTTATCGGATTTCTTAGCCTTGGTGATGCGCTTGTTGAGCAACTCGTAGGTACCCTCGTTGCCGTGCTGGTCGTTCATCAGGATAAAGTTTACCGACTTCTTGTTGTAGTCGAGGGTATTAGTCCAGATGTGACGATAAGCGAAGATACGGGTCGAAGCCACACGACCATACATTGTACGACCGCCCTTGTTGCTGGTAATCTCCTGCGAGAATGCACGATAGCGGAAGGTTGCATTGCCATCGGTGTTTGGATTCGGGATGGTAATCTGGTGATACTTTGTAGGCAACTTACGACCGAGCTGTGTCTGGTAGAACTTAGGGCGCTCGAAAGCATAGAAGTGCATCTTGTCGTTCGGAGCAGTCTCCACCCACGAGATAGCGGTCTTGTCGGTACCCCATACGATGGTTACAGTCTCCTTGGTTACAGCCTGGATATAAGGACCGTAGGTGATTTTGATTGCAAATGCCGATGTCGATACGGCAAGCATCAATGCAAGAGTTAAAATCTTTTTCATTGTTTTAAGTTATTTTGGTTTAATATTTCTGACGCTTATTTCTGTCGGAAGTATATCTGAATAGGTACGCCCGAGAAGTCCCAATGCTCACGGAGGTGGTTCTCCAAGAAACGACGGTAGTTCTCACGGATATACTGCGGCAGGTTGCAGAAGAATACAAACTGCGGAGTAGGCGTAGGCAACTGCATCGCATACTTGATTCGGATATACTTACCCTTGGTCGATGGTGGCGGTGTCTCCTCGATAATCGGCAACATATAGTCGTTGAACTCCGATGTAGGGATACGACGAGAGCGTGACTCATAGACACGAATTGCGGTCTGCAACACATCCAAGATACGCTGCTTGTTCAGAGCCGAGGTGAAGATAATCGGAATATCGTTGAACGGAGCCAAGCGCTTCTCCAAAGCCTCTTTCCACTCCTTCATAGTGTTGTTGCCCTTCTCGATCAAGTCCCACTTGTTCACCACGATAACGCAGCCCTTGCGGTTGCGAACGATAAGGTTGTGGATATTCAAGTCCTGCGACTCCAAGCCCTGCTGAGCATCGAGCATAAGGATGCAGACATCCGAAGCCTCGATAGCACGAATCGAGCGCATAACAGAGTAGAACTCCAAGTCCTCCATCGTCTTGCCCTTCTTGCGCATACCTGCGGTATCTACAAGGTAGAAGTCCATACCGAACTTGTTGTAGCGGGTGTGGATAGAGTCACGGGTTGTACCTGCGATGTTGGTTACGATGTTGCGGTCAGTGCCAAGCAAGGCGTTCGTAAGTGACGACTTACCCACATTCGGGCGACCAACAATGGTAATGCGTGGGAGATCCTCCATCTCCTCAGCCTCGCAATCCTCAGGCAAGTGCTTCAAAATCTCATCCATCAAATCGCCTGTACCGCTACCCGACATCGACGAGATGCAGAACGGATCGCCCAAGCCGAGCGAGTAGAAGTCGTTTGACGAGTAGATAAGGTCGTAGTTATCGACCTTGTTGCAGACCAAAATGGTGCGCTTCTTAGCACGACGCAACACCTCTGCCATCATCATATCAAGGTCGGTAACGCCTGTGCCTACCTCAACCATAAAGAGGATAACATCCGCCTCCTCGATGGCGAGCAACACCTGCTTGCGAATCTCATCCTCGAAGATATCGTCACTATTTACCGAGTAACCACCCGTGTCGATAATCGAGAACTCACGACCACACCAATCGGTCTTACCGTAGTGGCGGTCACGGGTTGTACCGGCAGTCGAGTCGACAATCGCCTGACGATTGCCCACAAGGCGGTTAAACAGCGTACTTTTGCCCACATTCGGGCGTCCTACTATTGCTACTAAACTCATATCTTTTTTAGCTTTTAGCTATTGACCTTTGGTCATTAGCTTTTTTATAATTCAAAATTAAAATTGCGCATAAATAGGAGAAATGGGACCTATGGGACAAATGAGACCTATAGGTGCGCTCGCAAACACATCACCCATTAGTCCCATTGGTCTTATTAGTCTCATTGGTCTCATATCTCTCTCGTGCAAAAAGAACTCATCAGAACAATTCCTGATATTAAAATCGTCAATGATGAGATTATTTTTGTGCGAAGCGAGGCGACGAAAGCGCAGCATAGTAAGCCTATGTGAGCATTTCGGCGACCGAAGCTCTCGTGCAAAAAGAACTCATCAGAGCGATTTTGCCGTAATTTTACGGCTACAAAGGTAGCAAAAATTCGCTACTACACCAAAGGTGTCGCAAGTTTTTTCTCTATTGTTCGAGTTTACCCTTCCAGCTGAGCACTCCGCCATCGAGTTCCACAACCTTGAAACCCTTTGCGCTGCAACCAAAAATTGCGCACAATCCTGCAAGAAATGCCATAATACGAAGTTTTTTCATAACTAATTCATTTTATGCTATTTAGCTTTGGCTAACTTATAACTTGACTTCTCGATATTCCAACCTTTGACCACGAAAGTCGCCTCCTTTGGCATATCCTCCAAAGCGGTTTCGATAACCACCTCCTTGCTTTCACCGGGCAAGAGCGAGAAGAAGTTGTCGGTGTAGAAGCTTGGGCGCACCGGCGTACCATTCTCATCCAAGAGCTGGAGCTGTGCAAAGAAAGCCAATGCCGAAGATGTGTTCTTCAAGGTCGCCTTCACAAAATGGCGGCCCTCCTTCTCGTATGTTTGGTAACGACAACGAATGCGTACCGAAGGCAACTCGGCCAACTTCTCGAAGCCCGAAGATGTTGGGCCGGTAAGAGTTTTTGCGCCTTCATACTTATCATTCGAGCGCCAATAGAATGTATTTGCGACCTCTTTGCCCTGCTCGTTGTAGAGGCGTAACTTTATGAAGTGGACCTGCGTAATACTCTTCGGGAAGTCGATTACAAAGATATCGTTCACAACTCCGTCCTCCGGAATATCGACCTTTGCCGACTTATGCCATACTCTCTTACTATTCAAATCGTAGACCTCGGCGCTAACCTTATAGCCCGAGAATGAGCGATAGTACTCGTTATAGACCGATACCGTATTCTTCAGGTAGTCGAATTGAGCGTGGAGAGGCTCCAATGCATTTTGGGTATGATAGAGCGATGCGGTAGGCTCCAAGGTGTAGTCCCACATTCGGGCGCACACCTGCTTTACAGGACAGTTGTGGTACCAGAACAGTAATCCCGAGGCGTAGCGGCTGCCGTACTCATATTTGTTGTAGTTCCACACCTCCCAAATCGACTTCGAGTTCATCGCACCCAACAATTGTCCCTTCTTGGCAAACTCCTCTATCGAAGATGATTTACCGTAGTTATTGGTCAAGTCGGTATACATCGAGGTCATCAGATGAAAACCTCCGCCATCGTGATAGTCCCAAACCTCTTTGTTGATAGGCCACAAATCCTTCTCATCCATAACCTCACGCAGAGTTTCGATGGTAGGAATTGTCGGTGCGCCATACTCGGGGTTGAAGCCATCGACACGACTACCTCGTGGCGATGCCGTATTTTCGTAGTGCTGCATCGGATTAACCTGCTTGTACGGGCTACCGTCGTGAACACCATCGCACTCCGACTGCATCTGATAGCCGCGAGTATTATCAAGGCTGAGTATCAACTCCTTGGCACCCGACATCTCGGTACTCTCATTCGACGACACGTAGTACGCCAATGACGGGTGATTGCGCAAGCGCTTAACCGTCGCCTCAACATTGCTCAAATAGAGCGCTTTATCCTGCGGATGTTTCGTGTCGCCCGTCATCCAGAACTCCTGCCACACAAGCAAGCCCATCTCGTCGCAGAGCTGGAAGAAGTAGTCCGACTCGGCAATACCTCCACCCCACATACGGATAAGATTTATACCGCTCTGCTTGGTATATCGCAACTCGGCATAGGTGCGTTTATCGGAGTGACGAAGCATAGCTTCCGGAATCCAATTCGTACCACGAATGAAGATGCGCTTACCATTGACATAGAATTGACGAGAGCGGTCTGGAGTATTTCGATCGGAAGTAATCTCACGAATACCAAATCGCACACTTGTTTCGTCCGAAACTTTATCACCTATGCAGGCGGTAAGTTTCAGCTCGTACAACTCGGGGTTACCCTTGAAAAGAGGCCACCAAAGTCGAGGATTTTTAATGATAAGTTGCGGAAACTCCTCGGGAGTAAAGGTAACGACCTTTGTTTCGCCACGCAAGAGCGAAATCTCCTTCTCGAAGGTGATATTCTCCCCCACGATTTCGCCCTTGACAACACATTTCAAAGGCTTGCGATGGATTGTAGGACTCGACACCTCGACACTTATCGTTTCGCAGCTGACATCGTAGTTCGGTTTATTCAAATCGGAGCGGATAAATGGATGACGAAGCACCGCTTTATCGGTCGCATAGAGGCTGATACTCTTCCAAATACCCGTATTGCGATCACGAATACCATCAAGGAAGGTAAAGTCCCAGCCAACGCTCATCAACATCGTGGTATTCAAGCCGATATTACCGTCGCCGCCATTGCGAAACTCGCCCACTGCACCCCACTTTTTAAGTTTGGTTGTGCCGGGCATATCGACAGGATAGACCTTAACTGCGAGAGCGTTCTTCTCGCCCACCTTCACAAATTCGGTAACATTGATGTCAGACGGCTTAAACATACCCGACATATGCTCCAACAGATGACCATTCACCCACACTTCGGCGCGATAGTTTATACCCTCGAGCTGCAACCACACAGCCTTGCCTTTATAACTCTCGGGTACGTCAAATTCTGTGCGGAACCAATAGGTGTAGAAATCTCTGCCGGCATATGCCAAATCGGGTATTATCTTCTTATCGAGCTTATTATTCAAGCCATAGTACGGATCAGGATAGATTTTGTTATGCACCAACGAGTTAAGCACCGTACCTGGAACAATTGCCGGAAGCCACTCTTTCACGACATAACCCAGCTGCGAAATCTTCTCGGCAGCCTCCTGCACATCTCCCGCCTTTATCATCTTCCACTCGAAGGCTCCGGAGTGCCCATCTTGCGAGTCGAAATAGATCCTATCACCCTTTCGATAGCGGTTTGCAGGCTGCGTCTGCGCATAGGTAGCGCTCAAGCTCAACACAGCAAGAAGCGCAAGATAAATTTTTCTCATATATGTAAGTTTTAAGTTATTATTCGGCAAATCTTTAACATTAATGCAAATGTAGCCCTTTTTAACCATACTATCAAAAAATTAGGGAATTATTCGCATATTTTTCTCGATAAAATTCGGCAATTTCAAAAATATTTATTATTTTTGGGAGTTAATAGATTGGAATAGTTTTTATTTATGAAACACATAATTGCAAAATTTACGCTTCTGTTGGCAATGATTGCCATCGGCTCGACAGCTCTGGCACAGGGAGAGTCGTATGACAAACCGACAAATTCTTCTGCCGAGAAGCCTATCAGCAAGATGAAGTCGCAGAATGAAGGTCCGAAGGTGTCGACCGAGTTTGGTTTGAGCGCAGGTGCAAGGTACAACATTCAGTTTGGCGTTACACCCACCTGCAAAGACTTTACACCCGTAATCAAGATGCCGGCATCGTTTGTGGCGGCGTTGCAGTTCCGCCTCAACATTGGTCGCTCGTTCGGTATTCAGCCCGAGATTGCCTACACTCGCAACTTCATTAAAATCAGCGATAAGCAATATGGCAAGGATATCAACATCAAACCAAAGTCGAATATCGTGCAGATACCGATGTTACTCTCGTTCCGCATTGCGATGTTTCGCTTCAATGCAGGTCCTGTATTCACGCTTATGGACGAGAATACATACCAATTATCATTGGGCGAGGATATTCAGCAGATGCATCTGGGCAGATTGTTCCCTACGGTAACCTATGCCGCAGGCGTCAGCGTCAAGCTCGGCAAGGTGTCTATAATCGACATCCGCTATGCCGACCAATTCCGAGGTTCGTGGGCAGAGAGTTTGGACAAGCGAGAGAATCAATGGGTTTGGACACTCGACACTGCCAAGCAACCCGCAGCGCAGACCTTCCGCACAAGCTGCCGAAGCGTACAGGTGAGATTCGGAGTGTTGTTTTAGTTAGTGAGTAGTGAGTAGTGAGTAGTGAGTAGTTGAGAGTTGAGAGTTGAGAGTTGAGAGTTGAGAGTTGAGAGTTGAGAACGGAAACCCTCAGCGCTCCCCAGTAAACCCCAGTAAACCCCAGTAAACCCCAGAAAACCTTGCGCCGCAACAAGTTTAGGAGTTCGCAAAACAAGAAAGCCAATGGCTAAAAACATAAAACTAAATGACAGATATAACAGGAAAAGAGATCATCATCGAGGGTGTCGATACCAGAGAGTTGTACGGAGCAAAGGAGTGCTACCTGCAACAGATTGTGGGAATGCACCCTAAACTCAAAATAGTGGCACGAGGCTCTTCGCTGAAGGTGCTTGGTGCAAAGGGCGATGTGGAGCGATTTGAGCGTCAGATGGCGGGTTTGATTGCCTACTACGACCGCTACGGACACATCTCGAAGGAGGTGGTTGAGCAGTCGTTTGCAGCGGGTTTTGCCGAGGCTGCCGAGCAGGCGCACAAGAGCGACAAGGAGGTTATCGTCTATGGCAACAACGGTATCATCGTCAAGGCTCGCACCGACAATCAGCGCAAATTGGTCGATTTGTACGACAAGAACGACCTGATTTTTGCCACAGGCCCTGCCGGCTCGGGTAAGACCTATACGGCTATTGCGTTGGCGGTCAGAGCATTGCGAGACAAGCAGGTACGCCGAGTAATTTTGACACGCCCAGCAGTCGAGGCTGGCGAGAAGTTGGGCTTTCTGCCTGGTGACTTGAAGGATAAATTGGACCCATATTTGCAGCCTTTGTACGATGCACTCAACGATATGATTCCGCCTGCGAAGTTGCAGAAGTTTATGGAGGACGGCACGGTGCAGATTGCACCTCTCGCCTATATGCGTGGTCGCACCTTGGACAACGCCTTCGTGATACTCGACGAGGCGCAGAACACCACCCTCTCGCAAATAAAGATGTTCCTTACCCGTATGGGTCGCAACGCCAAATTTATCGTTACGGGCGATGTTACGCAGGTCGACCTGCCACACAAGAGCGACAGCGGTTTGGTGCGTGCGATGAACACTGTAAAGGGCATTAAGGGCATTGGTTTTGTGGAGTTCAACAAAGGCGATATTGTGCGTCACGAATTGGTAAAACACATTGTCGAGGCGTTCGACAAGCAAGACGAGTCGAGAACTCCGAAGGGCATCACGGCGCAACAAGATTAAGGGTTATTAAAGGCTATTAAAGGCTATTAAGGGAGCGCAGAAAGTAAAAAAACATTAACACCCCTTAATCACCCTTAACAACCTTTATAAAAACAAAAAACAACAACTAAAAAAACATTACAAACAGATAAAATCGGAGGCGATGAGGCTATTTTTGTGCGTTACGCAGTGGCGAAAAGCGCAGCATAGTAGGCCTATGTGAGCATTTACGACGCAAGTAAGGTGCAAAAAGAGTCCATCGGAACGATTTACAACAATTGAAACAACAACTAAAAAAAACGTTACAAACAGATAAAATCGGAGGCGATGAGGCTATTTTTGTGCGTTACGCAGTGGCGGAAAGCGCAGCATAGTAGGCCTATGTGAGCATTTACGACGCAAGTAAGGTGCAAAAAGAGTCCATCGGAACGATTTACAACAATTGAAACAACAACTTAAATTATACAACTATGAACTACAATTTGGAACAGCTCAAACCTGAATTGGTTTGGAAACACTTTAAGGCAATCTGCCAGATCCCGCACCCATCGCACCACGAGGAGAAGATTCGTGAGTATGTAGTGGAGTTTGCAAAGGCTCACAACCTCGAATACTCGGTTGATGAGGCTTGCAATGTATATATCGCAAAGCCTGCGACACCTGGTTACGAGGATAGAAAGGGTATCGTTTTGCAGGCACACCTCGATATGGTGCCACAGAAGAACAACGATAAGGTTTTCGACTTCGAGAACGACCCTATCGAGGCGTATATCGATGGCGAGTGGGTAACCGCTAATGGTACTACTCTCGGTGCCGACAACGGTATCGGTGCTGCTTGTATTCTCGCAGTTTTGGAGGACAACACCTTGGAGCACGGAGCAATTGAGGGACTCTTCACCGCAACCGAGGAGACCGGTATGGACGGAGCCTTCGGTTTAAAGGGTGGCTTGCTCAAAGGCGATATTTTGTTAAACCTCGACTCGGAGACCGAGGGTGAGTTGTATGTTGGTTGCGCAGGTGGAACAGATGCAAATATCACCCTCCCATACACCGCAGAGGTTGCGCCACAGGGTTGGTCGGCTGTAAAGTTCGAAGTTAAGGGCTTGAAGGGCGGTCACTCGGGCATTCAGATTGGCTTCCAGCGTGGAAATGCCAACCGCTTGTTGTGCCGTTTGTTGCTCCACACCGAGCAGGAGTGGTTGCTCGCATCTATCGACGGCGGAGGTTTGAGAAATGCTATCCCTCGTGAGGCTCAGGCAGTGCTCCTCGTTAAGGATGTAGCGGCATTCAAAGCAGAGGCTGCGGCATACGAGAAGACTTTGCAGTCGGAGTTCGAGAATATCGAGGATTCGATTGCAGTACTCGTAGAGGAGGTTGCCTACCCTACCGAGATTATCCCTGCGGAGGTGGCTGTAAAGCTCGTAAAGGCAGTTGTTGGCGCACCTAACGGCGTAGTAAAGATGTCGGTAGAGATGGAGGGCTTGGTACAAACCTCGACCAACTTGGCTCGTGTAGTGTCGAATGGCGAGAATGTGAAGATTCAGTGCTTGCTCCGCTCGTCGGTTTCGAGCGAGAAGGTTGCTTTGGCAGAGGCTATCAAGGGGGTATTCGAGTTGGCAGGTGCCGAGGTTGAACTCTCGGGCTCGTATGACGGTTGGAAGCCAAATATGGAGTCGCCAATCTTGAAGGCTATGTTGGCATCTTACGAGGCGTTGTATGGCAAAAAACCTGCCGTAACTGCTATCCACGCAGGTTTGGAGTGCGGTATCATTGGTGGTGTATACCCTAACCTCGATATGATTTCGTTTGGTCCTACAATCTGCTACCCACACTCGCCAGACGAGAAGGTGGAGATTGCTTCGGTTGCGAAGTTCTACGAGTTCTTGCTCCACACCCTCAAAAATGCACCGGCAAAATAGTTGAGAGTTGAGAGTTGAGAGATAATTCTGCATTTTGAATTCTGCATTTTGAATTTATTATGACTAACCGTTGGTTCGTAATAGTTAATCCCGTATCGGGCGGAGGCAGAGGATTGGGAGATTTTCCGAAAATCTCCCACCTCCTGCGTGAAAACGGCATCGAGCACGATCCAGCCTTCACCGAACATCGCCACCACGCCACCGAGCTCTCCGTCGAGGCAGTAAATCGTGGCTACCGCAAGATTATTGTTGTGGGTGGCGACGGCACTCTGAACGAGGTGGTCAATGGACTATTCATCCAGAAGCAGTGCGAGCCTAAGGAGATATTGGTGGGCGTTATCGCCGTAGGTACGGGCAATGATTGGGTGCGCACATTCGGCATTCCACGCAACTATACCGTTGCAATTCGTGCAATAAAGGAGGGGCACTCCTTCTTGCAGGATGTCGGCAAGGTAACCTACACCGAGTCGAAGGTAGAGCATACTCGCTATATGGCAAATGTGGCTGGCTTGGGCTTCGATGCCTATGTCATTCAGATATTCAACCACCTCAAATTGAAGGGTTGGAATGGCAAGTGGCTCTATATTTACAGCCTATTGAAGGGCTACATCTCGGCAAAGCCTGCGGGTGCAACTATCGAGGTCGATGGCAAGGTCATCTACAACAAGTTGCTCTTCTCGTTGGCAGTTGGCATCTGTCGCTACAATGGTGGAGGTATTCAGCAGTTGCCTCGTGCCGTGGCAAACGACGGCTTGCTCGATTTGACAATCATCCGCCCTGTCCATTGGTGGCACGTAATATTCCGTGCAGCACGACTCTTCAACGGCAAGATCTACTCTATCGGACATGTGCAACACGCTCAGGGCAAGGTAGTAAAGATAACCTCGGCACCGCATATCCCTATCGAAACGGATGGCGAGTTGCAAGGCGAAACCCCCGTAACAGTGTCGATTGTTCCGCAAGCGGTGCAGTTTGTGGTAACGAAGGAGTTCCTCGAAGAGTAGGAGCCGACACAAGCAAATAGACCAACAACTTAATAGAATATGAAAAGAACTTCACTACTCATTTTGGCAATTCTACTCTCACTCTTTGCAGCAGAGGCTCAAAAGGCTCCAAAGCCAATCAAGTTATTTGTCGAGACAGAGGAGATTGCCGCATTGAAAGGCTTAGATGCATCGTTGTGCGCCCTCTCTGTGGGCGATAAAGTAAAGGTCAATGACAAGGCCTGCACAGTACTTCAAGACAAAAAGGGCAACCTCTACATCGAAGCGGACAAGGTCGATGACGGACTCTACCAGGGAGGGTTTCCGGCAGATGTAACCTTCACCGAGGGCAACCACTCTCCGTTGCATATGCGTCTGGTACCGGCGCAGCTCTACAAAGAGGGCTCGTTCGACCGCCTATATATGCCTCTCCGTGCCGAGAGCGCAGTTGATGGCAAGCTCACCTTCAAAGCATTGTGCGGAGTGTTGCACCTCAACATCTCGGGCGATGCGGCACTCAACTGCATCAAGTTGGAGGATAAAAGCGGAGCCTATATGACCGGATACTTCGACCTCGATGCCGAAGCAGGCGTGCTCAAACAGCGCAAAGCTACGGCAGCTGGCGTGTATCACACCATCATCGAGTGCTCGAACAATGGCAATGGCGTACAGATAGACAAAGCGGGCAAGGATTTCTATGTTGTATTGCCTGTGGGAGAGTATCAGCAGGGGTTGAAGGTTACCCTCACCGACCGCAAGCATCACACTATGGAGTGCGACATCAAGCCTTTCGCAATCAATCGAGGCGAGATTACATCGGTCGAGAAGATTGCATACTCCTACCCTACCGACCAACTCTTCTCGGAGAAGTTCGACAATATGGTATTTGGTGGCGACCGTATGCGTGGTAAGTACTACAAGGGATTCTCGCCTATCGAGGCAAACGGCTCTATTGAGGGCTCGACAACAGGTACCGAGCGAGCTACATATCTCACCCGACACAACACCCCGGGATCGTGCTTCATACAGGAGAATTGGAAACTCACACCCGTGGAGGAGCAGTTGATAAGTGCGACCTACCTCGCTAACCGCAACCTATCGGAGTATAAATCGTTACTGCGTGCGCAGGAGTATCAGGGTTACCTGGGCATTGGTGTGCAAGATAGTGGCAGAGGTATATTCCATTCGCCTGCATTCAGCGAGATACCCGACAACTCGGAGATCGAGATCTCGTTCAAGTTTGCGATGGAGCCAAACCCAACCTGCAACTACGACCTTACTATCACCAACGCAGGCGTAGTGAAGGAGTATTGGGTGGATGGCATTCGTCACACACTCACAGCATCGAACTATCCGTTCAAGAATAGCCAGAGTGAAAATATCGTACTCAGCCGACGCAACTTCAACTTTGCGAAGTTTACCGACGAGGAGCAGAAGCATTGGTTCGATGTGCGCTTGGTGGTAGGCGGAGCAACAAAGGAGACGGCTCTGCGCATTATGGCACAGGAGATGGGAGAGAAGCATCGTAACGGCTTCTACATCGACGACATCGAGGTTAAGCTCTTGCGAGCAGTTCCCCGTGAGAAAATTCTCCGCATTATGGACTACAATGTGCAGAACGGCATTTGGTCGGTACAGCACGACAACTACAACGGCTTTGTTGAGTTTATGAAGAAGGAGGATATCGACATCGCCATATTCTGCGAGGCTTCGACCATCTACTACGACCATACAAACAAGGGCTCGAAGTTCGAGGAGCGTTATCTCCCATACAAGTATCAGCCATACGAGAAGGGCAAGACCGAGCACCTCGAACCGACGGGATGGAAGGAGTTGGCGGCACGCTACGGTCACAATTATGTAGCCATCGGAGCGCACCAGGATAACTATCCTGTGGTCGTTACATCGAAGTACCCTATCGTCAAGAGTGTGCGCCTCGGAGGTCCCGAGGTTTCGCACGGAGGCATTCACGCACAGGTGGAGGTCGATGGCGAGATTATCAACATCGTAGGCTTCCACACCTGGCCACAAGCTTTCGCTATGGGTGTGAAAGGCAAGGAGGAGCGAGCAAAGAGCAAATTGGAGCTTGGTGGTCACAAGACCCGCTACGACGAGACAAAGCTCTATATGGAGCGCACCATTCTCAACCCCGAGTATGCCGACCAGAAGCATTGGATTATCACGGGCGATATGAACTGTCCTTCGCCACTCGACGATGCGACTTTCGATATGGGTTGGGATAACCCTCGCTATGCAGGTCAGCGATTTATCTTGGAGAATGTTCCGCAAGTGAAAGACCTTATCAAGACCTACAACTGCGTAGATAAGCGAGATGTAGTCATCTCATCGACAATGGGTGCAGGTCGCATCGACTTGATGTATGGCAGCGAGCGTTTTGTCAAGACTCTCATCAAGGCAAAGAGCCCTCGCACAGGCTTCACAAGTGGCAAGTGGGACAAGGAGACTCACTTCTACAAGGAGCGTGGCTCGGATCACCTTCCGGTGCTCTGTGACTTCGAGTGGCGATAGGCTGCAACTCACCAAAACAGAGAGGCTTTCATCATCGAAAGCCTCTCTGTTTTTCTTGGCGGTTAGACATTAGCTTTTTTAGGTTTGCAGACTCCTTAAATTGTTGCGGCGCAAGGTTTTCTGGTGGGAGGTGGTGCTGGGGGGGGGTACTGGGGGCGCACCTCCGGTGCTTACTGGGGTGCGCTTCGCTTTTTCCCGCTCTCAACTCTCAACTCTCAACTCTCAACTCCTATTTGTCTGTTGCCCACTCCCCTTTTGCACCTTCGTAGATTACGAGATGGTTTGGTGCAAGCGATTTCAGCAAGAGATAGGTGTCGTAGATATTCAAGCCCGAGGTTTTACCCTTTGCAATGGCGTAGCCGATGACGGCCGCATTCGCCTTTACCGAGTTGAGTGCGTGGCTATTGCGCCAGAGGTAGCTCTCGTTCCACTGCGGGTCGTTGCTCGGGTTTCCGCCACGACGAATATCATCGCCCAACAGCGTAGAGTCGATAGGCGTGCGCACCACCACATACAAACCTCGCTCAGCACACTCCTCTATAATCTTATCAGCTCCTCGGTCGAGGGTTATGACGATGCCGTCGTAACCATATTTCTTCGCCTCGTCGAGCGACTTTACCGCCTCCCACTCTGCAAGGTTTGGCGATACGAGTTCGTTGTTGATATAGAGTTTGCCATTGCGCAGTTTCTGCTCTCGCAAGCCGACCTTACGGCTCACACACTCTACAATGCGGTTGTCGATACGGCTCTCCAAGTCAAGGCGCAACATCGTCGGACTCTTTGCGCTCCACAACACCTTGGCTGGTACCACACACGCAAAGCGAATAGTATCCTCACGGCGCATATCGAGCGTCATCTCACGATAGCCCTCCGCCACGACCGTAGTATCGTTGAGTCGCAAGGCGTAGTGCATACGCATCTCCTTGCGATTCAGCGCATCGCACTTCACAGGCACTGCAAACTCGGCAACGCCCTCGCCCTGCTCGTTGAGCGTGGTCTTGACTGCGATATCTCGAATGCGGATAGTAGGCTGCGAGAAGACCTCGATACCCTCCACTGTCAGCGACTTCGGCTCGTACAACTTATTAGCCAAGAGCGACTTATCGAGCATAATGGATATCTCGTTGCGACCCTCTTTAGATGCCTTTGTGATGTTGAACTCGGCACCCATCGCCCCCGACGGAGCAAAGCCTACCTCACGGCCATTTACATAGACGGTATATGCCGACGAAGCGTAGCCCACACGCAACAGCACCTGGCGATTGAGCCACGCAACAGGGAGTGCATAGTGGGTTGTTACGGTTGCGGATGTTCCGCCCTCGCTACGGGTTGGCTCCTCGACCACCGCCACAAAGCGAGATTGCGAAGCGTCGCCTTTGAGCGCACCCGCCATATTATTATAAGGTATAAGGCGTGGGCGTGCAGGCTCTACTCCACGAGCCGAGAGGTCGTAGGAAGATTGTGCCGACACTGCAATCGCCGAGAACAATATCGCAAAGAAAAGTGTGTATCTCTTCATAATTTTGACTATCTTTGTGGCAAAGATAAGACTTTTTACAGAAAAACGCTATGTCCGAGGGTGTAAAACTCATATTTCCCGCCATTTCCGCCCGAACAAAGGAGGAGGAAGGGGTAAAGTATATCTGGGACTCGCTACGAGGAAAGTGGCTGGTGCTGACTCCCGAGGAGTGGGTGCGCCAACACACCATTGCGTGGCTTGTGAGGGAGCGTCATATCCCCGAGTTGCGCATCTCGCAGGAGTACCCTGTAAATATCAACGGACAACATCAGAGAGCTGATATAGTGGTTATTGACGAGTTTGCCAAGCCCCATATTCTGGTCGAATGCAAGGCTCCCGATGTTGTGCTCGACCACGAAGTGGTGATGCAGGCCATACGCTACAACGCCGTTGTTGGCGCACGATTTATCCTACTGACCAACGGGCTAAAACTCTACGGTTACGAGTATGCCGACGGCAAATATCGAGGCTTAAAGGAGTTTTAAGAGAGTGAGTAGTGAGTAGTGAGTAGTTTTTTTAACTCTCAATTTAGCTAATGGCTAATGGCTAATGGCTAAAAGCTAAAAGTTAATAGAGGTTGGCTTAATTGCCAACCTCTATGATTTCTATTGTCCAGCCGAAGAGTTCATTGGCGCAGGTCGCCTGCATCTGCGCTATCTGCGAGGTCTGCACCGTGTCGGCAACTATCGCATTGACCAGCTGCTCGGGCGTTGCGTAGGTGTTATCCACAGCATTGGCAAAGCACTGATAGAAGGCATTTTGCTGCGCTCGACTCAAACCATCGGGCAGGATATTTGCCGCCACGAGGTCACGATATGGATAGAGGTGACGCATATTCGAGGCCTCGGCAGCCAACTGCTCGACGATGGTCGTCACGACATAGACCTGTACCGTATCATTCACGGCAGGCATCTCGATAAATGTCGTATAGACGGGGTACGCCTCCTCGACCGAGGCTATGACATCGTCGGTAAAGAGCATATACTCCGCCTCGCTCAAATCGTTCAGATAGACCATCTTGCGATAGTCACGCAGGAGGTTGCGCATAGCCTGACGCTCCTCACGATTCCACTTTGTCTGCTCACCACACGCCAACAGACCACCAAAAACAAGTGCCACAACGGCAAACGAAAGGATAAACTTTTTCATCGTGTAAATCTTTTATGTGTTAAACCACCCGATGAAGGAGCAAACAATGTGCCAAGAGGGAAATTATTAGAGGCGTTAGAGGCGTTAGAGGCGTTAGGGGCGTTAGGGGTAATAGGGGTAATAGGGGTAATAGGGAATTTAGGGAGTTTAGGGAGTTTAGAGAGTTTAGGGATTAAGAACTACTCTCTACTCTCTACTCTCTACTCTCTACTCTCTATTTCTTGTCAGAAGTCGTGAGATGTGGTGCATCGCAAAAGAAAACTCCTCGGGATAGTACAAATAGTACAGCCCGAAGGTCTTTGTTTTTAGCAAAGTCCCCCTCACAGGAGGGGGATTTAGAGGGTGGGTAACACACTTTGGCGTAAAAAAGGCTGCAAAATTTTGCAGCCTTTTATTACGCCGCAGATTGCGGCTTATCACAAGAAATTACTTGAGTGGGCGGAGCACAAACTTAAACTCCTTATCCTCGTACTGAATAATATACTCCTCTCGTGGAAGACGACCCCAAGAGTTTACGCAACCTACACCCATTTGAGCCTTGTCGATGTTGATATAGGTGTTACCATCCTTAACAAGGCGCTGCGAGTACTTGCGGTAGTTCTTTGAATGAACATCGAACTGATCCATAGAGTAAGGGAGTGCATTTGCCTGGAATGGAGCCTCGCTGACAACCTCGAAACCACGACCTGCGGTATCGACAATACGCCACCAGCGGAGGTCGCAGTGCGAGCCACTCTCCTGTGGACGAGAGTAGTATGGCCAGAACTGGTCTGCCACATTCTGCTTGTAAACACCAACGAGTGCGCTGCTTGCACGGTCGATATATGTCTCGTGAGGACCTGCACCGTAGAACTCGATAGTATCGAATGCCTCAGGCATTGCGAAAGCCATACCATAGCGCAACATCGAAGGAATCTTAACCTCGCTTACGCCCTTATTCATCTTCTCGCTTACTGCGATAGTTCCGTCAGGAGCAATGGTATAGGTGAGGGTTACGGTTGCACCTGTCTTTGCATACTTGTAGACAGCCTTAACCTCAACGCACTTATCCTTCAACTCCTTAGCATCGAATTTTTCGAGAGCCGGCTTATCCTCGCCCCACAACTTCCAACCTGCGTGGTTGAAGCGGGTGTTCTTGTTCTTGCGCACGCCATAGTCGTTATCGACCATTGCACGATAGAACTCAGGCTTCACAGGCTTAGAGAGGAGCTGCTGGCCCTTGTAGATGTACGACGAGAGGAAGCCCTCTGCGTTGAACTCTGCAACGAACTCATTGCCCGAAACTCTCTTGCCGTCGATAACTACGCCCTTAGCCTTCTTGCACTCAACGCCCTTAGGCTGTGCTGCTGCAAATGCTGCTGCATAGTCGTATGCCGAAACAGCGAGCTGATTGCGAGCAATCTCGTAACCTGCCTGCAAGAGTGGCTCCGACGACTTCAATACGAACGATACATTTACGAATACCTCGCCCTTCAATGCTGCGATGTCGTGAGCGTTGTAGCCGAGCTGAACATCGACCTTCTTCTGAGGTCCAACCTTCAAATCCTCGACGATACCGGTCTTAACAACCTTGCCATCAGCTACCAACGACCAAACGAGGCGAACATTCTTCAAACACTTGAAGAAGTACTCGTTATAGACGCTTACACGGCCGATAGTGAGATCAACAGGCGAAGCCCAGATATCCTGGTACTGCTGCTTAACCTCGTATGCCGACGGGTGATACTGACGATTTGCTGCGATGAAGCCGTTGCAGCAGAAGTTCTCGTCCGAAGCGTCACGGTCGTTGTAGCAACCACCATAGCGGTAGGTCAACTCGTTGGTCTTAGGGTCACGATAAGCCAAAGCCTGATCTACGAAATCCCAAATATAACCACCCTGGTAGGTAGGATACTTACGCACCAAATCCCAATACTCCTTCAAACCACCGAGCGAGTTACCCATTGCGTGAGCGTACTCGCACTGAATGAGTGGACGGTTGAAAGGATTCTCGTTCTTCTCGTTCTTAGCATGAGCCTCGCACTCGTCGTATGTAGCGTACATAGGAGCGTCGATATCAGAGTTATAGATATCCTTACCCTTCTTAGCGTAGCGGATAACATTTGCCTGCTCATATACTACTGGACGCGACTTGTCGTAAGCCTTAATCCAGTCGTAGCACTTGTGGAAGTTAGGGCCATTACCAGCCTCGTTACCGAGCGACCAATAGATTACCGATGGGTGGTTGAAGTCACGCAACACCATACGCTGGTCACGAATGAGGTGTGCAGCCTCGTAGATAGGGTTCTTCGCCAAGGTCTTATCCTTGTAGCCCATACCGTGCGACTCGATGTTACCCTCGTCGCAAACATAGATACCATACTCGTCGCAGAGGTCGTACCAGAGTGGCGAGTTTGGATAGTGGCAAGTACGAACAGCGTTGATGTTCAACTCCTTCATAATCTGGATATCCTTAATCATATCCTCACGAGTGAGGTAGTAGCCAGTGTTAGGAGCCATCTCGTGACGGTTTGCACCCTTGATGAGTACAGGGCAACCATTTACGAGCAACTGTGCATTCTTAATCTCGACCTTGCGGAAACCAACCTTGAAAGCGGTAGCCTCAACGGTTGCACCCTTATCGAGAACCTCAACAGTAAGGCGATAAAGGTTTGGAACCTCGGCACTCCAAGGCTGCACCTTGTCGAGGTGCCAGCAACGCTCAATCTTACCCTTCTCAACCGATACAACCTCCTGCTTAATCTGCTTGCCACAAGGGCCTGCGAGAGTAAGGCGGAGTTCCTTAACACCCTTGGTTGCGGTGATATTGAGGTCGAGGTGACCCTTGGTGTAGTTGTCGTGAAGGTCTGCAACGAGCTTCACATCCTCGATATGCTTCTTGTCACGAGCGTAGATGTAGCAGTCACGACCGATACCCGAAAGGCGGAAGAAGTCCTGATCCTCGAGGTATGAGCCATCGCACCAACGATAGATCTGCATAGCGAAGAGGTTCTCCTGACCAGCCTTTACATACTTGGTAATCTCGAACTCTGCCTCCAACTTCGAGTCCTCGCTATAACCTACATACTCGCCATTTACCCACAACGAGAGGTTCGAGGTAGCCGAGCCAATGTGAACATAAATCTGCTTGCCACGCCACTCTGCCGGAACATAGATGTTGTGGCGATACGAACCAACTGCATTCTGCTCGGTTGGAGCATACGGAGGATTCTTCTCATAGAACTTGTGCCAAGGATATCCGCTATTTTTATAGACAGGCACACCATAGCCGTTCATCTCCCACAAACCTGGTACAGGCATCTTGCCCCAAGCCGAGTCATCGAACTTTGGCGACCAGAACTCCACAGGCTGTGGATCGGTTGCGTTTGCAGTCCAATAGAAGTTCCACACACCGCCAATCGAACGATAGAGCGGAGATTTGGTGAAATCGTGCTCTGCAACTGCATTCTCGGCAGTAGGCGTTACGATAAATGTCGAACGCATCGGCAATCGATTCTCCTCAAAGAAGTTTGGATCCTGCCATTTAGGATCCTTTGCTGCCATTGCATTGAGTGCCAATACAAGGGCAACTGCACCTAAAAATAGTCTTTTCATCTTTTTTTTGTTTTTGTTGGTTGAAGAATATATTGTTTTGTTTGTTGTTTTCTGTGTTTTGCGAACTCCGACCCTTGTCAAGGCGCAAGAGGATTAGAGGTCGTTAGAGGTTATTAGAGGTTGTTAGAGGTGCGCTGAAAGTCTATTAGCCAACGGCTAAATTAAAAATTCCTTTAATTATCAATTATCAATTGTCAATTGTCAATTTGAGTTTTCAACTCTCCACTACTCTCTACTCACTACTCACTACTCACTACTCACTACTCACTTTATTTACCTCATCGAGTTCATACGGATGCTCGCCTTCACCAGCGCAATGGCACGAATGCGGCTCATCTGCACATCTTTGTCGGCGTGGTGCGGATTCTGCGACACAAGGCGCACATAACCCTCACGCTCCGAGCGCTGAATATACTTTATGGTAACATACTCCTCGCCATCGATATCCATCGAGAGCAGATACATATCGCCCCAGAAGATATCCTCCAAGTCGTACAACTGCTTATACAACACGATATCGCCGCTCTTCAACAAAGGATACATCGAGTCGCCTGCAACATATACCGCACCATCACACTTCGGAAGGTTCGGAATATGAATATAATTTACAGGGGTGTATTGCTCACGCTGCTCGAACAATGGCACCAAGCCCGCAGTAGCCTCTATCGAGTAGAGCGGTACCGACTGCAAAGGCATCTGCATCTCCGAACCACGACCAAACGAAGCGGTCAAAGCAGGGTCGGCATTGAAAATCTCGCCCTTGCCCGTTTCGAGCCACGAAGGATTGACATTCAAATCTTGAATAAGAATATTACGATTGCGAGTGGAGAGGCGTGCCTTGCCCGTTTCAATCATCGACAAAGCGGTCTTGCCGACGCCAAGTCGCTGAGCCAATTGCTCTTGCGTCAAACCCAAACTCTTGCGTATAAGTTTTAATCGCTCTCCCATATTTTTTATTCAAATCTTTTTATACAATTTTTGAACTTGGCTCGGTATCAAAATTCATTTTTTGGATTACCTTTGCAGTGCAAAGTTACAAATTATCTTCTATAAAAACAAGTTTTTATTAACCTTCTAACAAAATTTTAATATGAATTCAATTATTTACAAACTATCCGACGAGGATTACGCCGCTTTGGCGAGCGAGATTAAGGGGCGATTGCTCTCGCCCTGCTACTTTACGGGAGTGGTCGAAGCGGTTGGTGCTTGTGGCGAGATTTTGCGTCTGACAGCTTCGCTTATCCTCTATCGTCGTCGCCCCGACTACCGCAACCACTACGAGCGCTACGACACAATTTGCGATGTTTCGGCAGTGTGGTGGGACTTTCTCTGCGAGGGCGAAGATGGAGTGATACTCGACGACTTCGACTTCAAGCGATTTATCAATTTTTTAATCGAGGAGGAGTAGCCGATGGAGTTCGCAAAATTTGCCACCGAGATCTATCCGTTTTTGGAGATTCAGCCCTTCCATTCGGTCTATTATCGGGTGCTTGACGCCTTCGCAAAGGGGGATATAAAACGACTAATCATAACAATGCCCCCACAACACGGAAAGTCGGTCGGAGCGACCACCCTGCTGCCTGCATATATGCTTGGGCTTGACCCCAATCTACGCATTGCAATAGCCTCATATTCAGGTTCATTGGCATCCCGATTTAATCGTCGAGTGCAGCGCATTTTGGAGAGCCGTGAGTATGCCGAACTCTTCCCCGAAACCACCATAAAACAGGGAGCTAAACCTGCAAATTATATCCGCACAGCCGACGAGGTGGAGATTATCGGACACGATGGCGCACTCCTCTCGGTGGGTCGTGAAGGGTCGCTTACGGGCAACCGTGTAGATTGCTTTATTCTCGACGATTTATACAAGGATGCGATGGAGGCAAATTCGCCCATAATTCGTGAAAATTGTTGGGAGTGGTACACCTCGGTTGTACGCACCAGAATGCACAATTTTTCCCGTGAGTTGATAGTCTTTACCCGCTGGCACGAAGAGGACCTTATAGGCACAATTACAAGCAAGGAGCCGTGCCGTGAGTTGCGGAGTTTCAGCGACTTGGAGGATGTTGGTGAGAACGAGTGGCTCTACCTCAATTTCGAGGCTTTGAAGGCATCGCCGGCCACCGAGATAGACCCTCGCAACACAGGCGAAGCGTTGTGGGAGGAGCGCCACTCCGCCGACCTTCTCAAACAGAAGCGCAACCTCGACACCCTACGCTTTGAGTGTATGTATCAGGGGCATCCTTCCTCTCGTGAAGGGTTGCTATATGGCGACTCATTTGGCGAGTACGACACCCTACCACGAGATATAGTTCGCTATGGCAACTACACCGACACTGCCGACACGGGCGACGACTATCTCTGCTCGCTCTGTTATGCGGTGGATACCGACGGCATAATCTACATCTGCGATGCGGTCTATTCCCGTGAGCCTATGGAGGTTACGGAGCAAGAGGTAGCGGAGATGTTGTGCCGAAATCGCACCCGCACAGCCGCCATCGAGAGTAACAACGGAGGTCGAGGTTTTGCCCGTGCCGTGCAGCGTATGGCACCCTCAACAAAGGTCGAATGGTTTCATCAGTCGGGCAACAAGGAGGCCCGCATCCTCTCGAACTCGGCAACGGCACTCCATCTGCTCCGTTTCCCTCGTGGTTGGCAGCAGCGATGGCGAGATCTATACACCCATCTCACCACCTATCGTCGCACCTTTCACTCGAACCGTTGGCACGATGCTGCGGATGTTATTACGGGCATTGTCGAGCGTGAAACAAGAGATTCGTTCCGCACAAGGATTTCGTTTGTGAGATAAAAAAAACCAAGAGAGGCGTTAGGGAGCATTCACTACCCCCCCCGAAAAATCGTCAATGGTGAGATTATTTTTGTGCAAAGCAAGGTAGCAAAAGCGGAGCATAGTTAGAGCTATGTGAGCATTTTGCTATCCGCCGATTTGTGCAAAAAGAACTCATCAGAACGATTTTTCCCAAAAAAATTTGGTTTTTAATAAATATAGGTGTATATTTGCACTCGAAATGTGAGCGGAATGGATGAGGGGACAGGCAGTCCCCTCATTTTCATAAGATAAAGCAGGTAGATAATAATTATAGAACTATATGGATATCAAAGAAGTAGTAGCAGTAGCCGAGGAGGCTTTGAAGGAGACGGATATGTTCGTGGTGGATTACAGCATCACGCCAGACAACACGATTGAGCTTATTTTGGATAGCGATACATCGGTTTCGATTGACACTTGCGCTATGCTCAACCACGCAATTGGCGAGAAGTTCAACAGGGATGAGGAGGACTACTCTTTGACCGTTGCTTCGGCAGGCATTGGCGAGCCGTTGAAGTTGGTGCGTCAGTACAAGAAGCTCGTTGGCGAGAGCGTGGAGGTGTTGCTCAAAAGCGGCGTTAAGATTTTGGCTACACTCGACGAGGTTAGCGACGAAAATATCACCATATCCTACGACGAGGCGGTAGTTGTGGAGGGCAAAAAGAAGAAGCAGATGCAGCGCACCACCCACACCTACTCGTTCGACGAGATAAAGTGGACAAAAGAGTACCTTGACTACAAGTAGAACGGAAAACGGAAAACGGAAAACGGAAAACTAAAAAAAGCCAAAGCGCTCCCCAGTAAGCAAACAAAGTGAGCGCCCCCAGTAAGGGCGGAACGCCCGACCCCAGTAATTCCCAGAATGGTTGCGCCGTGATGACCTTCGGAGTCCGCAAAACAGAAAAACAACAAACAAAACAATATAAACAAACAAAAAAAGACAATGAACAATCTTAATCTTATCAGCAATTTTGCCGAGTTCAAGGAGTTGAAGAACATCGACAAAGCAACAATGATTGGTGTATTGGAGGATGTATTCCGCCACGCATTGCAGAAGCAGTATGGCACCGACGAGAATTTCGACATTATCATCAACGACGACAAGGGCGACCTCGAAATTTGGCGTAACCGTGAGGTTGTAGCCGACGAGGATTTCGAGGATGAGGTATCGCAGATTAAGCTCTCGGATATGCAGAAGATCGACGACTCGTTCGAGGTTGGCGATGAATATACCGACGAGATTCCATTCTCTGCATTCGGCCGTCGTGCGGTATTGTCGTTGCGTCAGAACCTCGCATCACGCATCCTCGACTTGGAGAATGCAGGTATCTTCGAGGACTACACATCGAAGGTTGGCGAGTTGATCTCAGGCGAGGTTTATCAGGTTTGGAAGCGTGATATGATGGTACTCGACGAGGATGAGAACGAGTTGGTAATGCCTAAGGGCGAGCAGATTCCTAACGACTTCTACCGCAAGGGCGACACCATCAAGGCTATCATCAAGAGCGTAGAGATGGTAAATAACAAGCCACGAGTAATTCTCTCTCGTACTGCAAATCTCTTCCTCGAAAAGTTGTTCGAGCAGGAGGTACCCGAGATTAACGACGGACTTATCACCATCAAGAAGATTGCCCGCATCCCAGGTGAGCGTGCTAAGGTTGCCGTAGAGTCGTATGACGACCGTGTTGATCCTGTAGGTGCTTGCGTAGGTGTTAAGGGTGCTCGTATCTACACCATCGTTAAGGAGTTGCGCAACGAGAATATCGATGTTATCCAGTACACCTCGAACACTTCGTTGCTTATTCAGCGTGCATTGGCACCTGCAAAGGTTTCCTCTATCACTATCGACGAGGAGAAGAATACTGCACAGGTATATCTCCAACCAGACCAGGTTTCGTTGGCTATCGGTAAGGGTGGTTTGAACATCCGTCTTGCGAAGTTGCTCACAGGCTTCGACATCGATGTATTCCGTGAGCTTGACGAGGAGGATGTTGCACTCACCGAGTTCTCTGACGAGATCGAGGGTTGGATTATCGACACGCTCCACAACATCGGTTGCGACACCGCAAAGAGCGTACTCGAAATGAGCGCAGAGGTGTTGGCAAAGCGTGCTGACCTCGAAATCGAGCAGGCTCAGCAGATCATCGAGATCTTGCAGGCAGAGTTCGAGGAATAGCAAGCTATTCCAAATTGAGAATTGAGAATTGAGAATTAAAATAGAAAACTTTTACCTCTCAACTTTCATCTCTCAACTAAAAAAGCTAATGGCTAATAGCCAACGGCTAATGGCTAATTTTGTTGAATAAGTAAAGAAAGATATAATGGGAAACGAAAAGAAGTTACGCCTTATTAAGGTTGCAAAGGAGTTTAATGTTGGTTTGAACACCATCACTGACTTCTTGCACCGCAAGGGCATCGAGGTCGATTCGTCGCCAAATACGCAGATTGATGCCGACACCTACGCCATCGTAGAGAAGGAGTTTGGCAAAAATCGCCCAAGTGGCAACGAGCTCGACTCTGTACGAGAGAAGATGAATAAGAAAAACTCGGTAAGCATCGAGCCGGAGGTAGCACCAAAGGAGGAGAAGCGCACTATCGAGGTTAAGGAGGAGATAGTTCAGCCGAAAGTTCTCGGCAAGATTGACCTCTCGCCAAAGAAGAAGGAGGAGCCGGCACCTGCACCAAAGGCTGAGCCTAAGGCGGTGGAGACTCCGAAGGTTGAGCCAAAGGTTGAAGCTCCGAAGGAGGAGGTTAAGCCTGCGCCAGCACCAAAGGCAGAGCCTGTTATTGCAGAGGAGCCAAAGGAGGAGCCAAAGAAGAGCGAGGTTTTCCGTGCTACCGAGGCCCCTACCCTTGCAGGTCCGCAGATTCTCGGAACAATGGATGTTTCGGGTATGGTAGCCGGTGGCAAGCGTCACCGCAAGCGTTTGGAGAAGGCGAAAGTCGATATCAACAAGCAGCAGAACAACGCCCAGAAGGGTGGCAACAACCAGCAGGGCGACAAGAACAATAAGTTCAACAATAACAAGCAGAACAACCAGAACCAGCAGAATCAGGGCGGTGGCAAGAAGAACAAGCAGAAGCCACAGCCAAAGCCTGTTGTTCGCCCAGAGGTGAGCGACGAGGAGGTTTCGAAGCAGGTGAAGGATACCTTGGCTCGTTTGACTGCCAAGGGTGCAAAGAATAAGGGCGCAAAGTATCGTCGTGAGAAGCGTGACGAGATTCGTGAGCGTATGAACGAGGCTTTCGAGCAGGAGGCAGCAGAACAGAAGATTCTCAAAGTTACCGAGTTCGTAACCGTAAGTGAGGTGGCAACAATGATGAACATCTCGCCAATGGAGGTTATCTCGGCTTGTATGAATCTCGGTTTGATGGTGTCTATCAACCAGCGTCTCGATGCCGAGGCTTTGGTAGTGGTTGCCGAGGAGTTCGGCTTCACCGTAGAGTTTGTGTCGGCAGAGATTCAGGAGGCTATCAACGACGACGAGGTGGATACTGCCGAGGATCTGCTCCCACGCCCACCAATCGTAACCGTAATGGGACACGTTGACCACGGTAAGACATCGCTCTTGGATAACATCCGTAAGACCAATGTAACCGCTGGCGAGGCGGGAGGTATCACCCAGCACATCGGTGCTTACTCGGTAAATCTCAACGGTCAGAAGATTACCTTCCTCGATACCCCGGGTCACGAGGCATTTACCGCAATGCGTGCCCGTGGTGCGAAGATTACCGATGTGGCGATTATCATCGTTGCGGCCGACGACCGTGTGATGCCGCAGACCGTGGAGGCTATCAACCACGCCCAGGCGGCTGGCGTTCCTATGGTATTTGCAATCAACAAGATTGATAAGCCACAGGCTAACCCTGACCACATCAAGGAGCAGCTCTCGCAGATGAACTTGCTCGTGGAGGATTGGGGTGGTAAGTACCAGAGCCAGGATGTTTCGGCTAAGCAGGGACTCAACCTCGACAAGTTGCTCGAAAAGGTGTTGTTGGAGGCAGAGATGCTCGACTTGAAGGCCAACCCTAACAAGAAGGCGAAGGGTACTATCATCGAATCGACCTTGGATAAGGGTCGTGGATATGTATCGACCGTACTCGTACAGGAGGGAACACTCCGTGTGGGTGATGTTATCCTCTCGGGTATCTACACAGGTCGTGTCAAGGCGATGTTCGACGAGAATGGTAACAAGGTTAAGGAGGCAGGCCCTTCGACACCTGTTCAGTTGCTCGGTCTCAACGGTGCGCCACAGGCGGGAGATTCGATCAATGTGATGGAGGATGACCGCTCGGCTCGTGAGATTGCCAACAAGCGTGAGCAGTTGCAGCGTATGCAGGGTATTATGACCCAGAAGCACGTAACACTCGACGAGATTGGCCGTCGTATCGCTATCGGCTCGTTCAAGGAGTTGAATATCATCGTTAAGGGTGATGTGGATGGCTCGGTTGAGGCTATGTCGGGTTCGCTCATCAAGTTGTCGAAGGAGAGCGTTCAGGTAAATGTTATCCACGCTGCGGTAGGTCAGATTTCGGAGAGCGATGTATTGTTGGCTGCTGCATCGAACGCCATCATCGTAGGTTTCCAGGTGCGTCCGTCGGCTTCGGCTCGCAAGGTTGCCGAGCAGGAGGAGATCGAGATTCGTCTCTACTCTATCATCTACGACGCTATCAACGATATCAAGGATGCTATCGAGGGTATGTTGGAGCCTGTGATGAAGGAGGAGATTGTATGCTCGGTAGAGGTACTCGAAACATTCCGCATCTCGAAGGTAGGAACTATCGCCGGAGGTATTGTGCGTGAGGGTAAGATTACCCGCCACACCCCAATTCGTGTGATTCGTGACGGTATCGTTATCCACACCGGTCGTCTTGGCTCGTTGAAGCGATTCAAGGACGATGTAAAGGAGGTTACTTCGGGTATGGATTGCGGTTTGAACATCGAGTCGTACAACGATATCAAGGTTGGCGATATCATCGAGGGATACGAGCAGGTAGAGGTAAAACGCAAATAAACGGAACCGACGACAAACCGAGAGCAGAGGCTGCTTGCAGACTATGCCGAGGTGCGAAGGAGGAAAAGCCCACAAAGTGGGATTAAAGCGGAAAACTAAAATTCCCAATATTCAAAATCGGAGATGGTGGTGGAAATTTTGTGCGTTACGCAGTAGCGAAAAGCGCAGCATACTAAATCGTATGTGAGCATTTGCGCTGCAAGTAAGGTGCAAAATTTACCCGCCAGAACGATTTTCAAGCAAAGAGCAAAACCCTAAAACTAATAAAATTATGGCAATTAAATTTGTTACTCCGGAAGAGGCCGTCAAAGCAATTAAGTCGGGCGACCACATCCACCTTTCGTCGGTTGCTTCGGCACCGCAGTGTTTGATTAAGGCTATGTGCGAGAGAGGTCGTGCTGGCGAGTTGAAGGATGTTCACATCCACCACCTCCACACCGAGGGTCCTGCACCGTATGCAGACCCAGAGTTCGAGGGCGTATTCCAGTTGGATTCGTTCTTCGTAGGTGGCAATGTCCGCAAGGTTACCCAGAGCGGCTATGCTGACTATATTCCAATTTTCTTAAGCGAGACCCAGAAGTTGTATCGCTCGGGCGCAGTGCCTTGCAATGTTGCAATGATTCAGGTTTCGACACCTGACAAGCACGGCTATGTTTCGCTCGGTACTTCGGTAGATGCTACCCTCGCAGCTGTTGAGTGCGCAGACACCGTAATCGCAGTTATCAACAAGTATGTTCCTCGTGCGTGGGGTGATGCTATGATTCACTCGTCGAAGATTGATATCTTCGTGCAGGACGACCAGCCACTCGAAGAGGCTCACTTCTCGGAGCCAAACGAGACCGAGGTTAAGATTGGTAACCTCTGCGCAGGTCTTATCGAGGATGGTGCAACCTTGCAGATGGGTATCGGTGCTATTCCTAACGCCGTACTTGCACAGCTCGGCGGTCACAAGAACCTCGGTATCCACACCGAGATGTTCGCTGATGGCGTTCTCCCACTCGTTGAGAAGGGCGTAATCAATGGCGAGGCTAAGAATATCGACAAGGGCAAGATGGTTTCGACCTTCTTGATGGGTTCGCAGAAGGTTTACGACTTCATCGACGACAACCCAAGCGTATTGATGATGGATGTTGGCTACACCAACGACCCATTCATCATCGCAAAGAACGACCGTGTAACCGCTATCAACTCGGCATTGCAGGTTGACCTCACAGGACAGGTGTGCGCTGACTCACTCGGCCGCAAGTTCTACTCGGGCGTAGGTGGTCAGATCGACTTCATCTATGGTGCATCGTTGTCGAAGGGCGGTAAGGCTATTATCGCTATGCCTTCAATCACCAACAAGGGTGTATCGAAGATTTCGGATGTCTTGACCGAGGGTGCAGGTGTTGTTACTACCCGTAACCACATCCACTGGTTTGTAACCGAGAATGGTGCTGTTGATTTGTATGGCAAGAGCTTGCAGGAGCGTGCTCGCCTTATCATCTCGGTAGCTCACCCATCGGCTCAGGAAGCCCTCGACGAGGCAGCGTTCAACCGCTACGGTTCACACCACCACTATATTAAAAGCTATATGAAGAAATAGCATTTCTTCATATAATCACAAAGACCTTCCATTCGGGAGGTCTTTGTTGCTTTTAATATAGTGGTGGAAAAATTCCACCACCTTTTGTGTTACCTATCCCCCAAACCCCCTTTCTGTAAAGGGGGCTTATTTTTGCAATGCTCCATTAAAGAGATTAGAGAATTTAGGGAGATTAGAGTTGTTTTTCCCTAAACTCCTTAAATTCATTAAATTCCCTATTCCTCTTGCTCAATCGAAAATAATTTCTTAACTTTGTGGTGCAGTCTGCGGACTGCGGACATATTTGATGAAAGTGTATTAGCTTTTATCCCTTTCGGAAATCTGGAAAATTTCTATATCACAAGGGAAGCAATCACACTCGTCACTCCGTATTGACTCTTCGATAGGGGTGTTTTGCCCCATTCTTGTAGATAAATACGAGTGTGGGGTATTGTTTATTTGTGATAGGGCATTCCAGAGCCTCCGAAAGATAAACTAATCATCTCCACACTTTCTTTATTTTTTAATCACCGCATAGGAGATGCTACGGTACAAAAACTTTTATTATTATGAAAAGATTGTTTCTTTTATTAGCGGTGGTCGGAATGTTGTTCACCGCTTGTAGTGAGGCCGGCACTAATGAGCAGCCAACTCAGACAGAGCCGGAGTATGTAACCGTATCTTTGGGTCTTAATGTTGGGCTCGACTATGGCTATGAGCCACTCTCTCGCGCCGAGGAGAACAATGACCTCTATGGTATTCAGGTCTACTCAACCCCTGTTCCTGCTACCGAGAATGCACAGTGGACAAAGTTCGCCTACGGTCTTTTTGACAATACCGACAACCTCACTATCAAGCTTATCAGAGGCTATGAGTATAAGTTTGTAGCTACAATGGTAAAAGATGGTAAGAATAAGATATTATACAATGAATACTACGGGACGTATGGTTCTCCATTCAGGCATGAAGAATCTGATGGATATGCTACAACACAACTCTCTATGTCATTTATCTATGGCCAATTAGGTATGGATTTGAGTACAGGTAATACTGAACTAAATGATGGTCGTGTATATCATCCTAATGTAGAGCGTTACTATGGAGAGTTGGAGGGTTATATACCTGGCGATAATGACTCAAAGGCAACTATCGAGCTTAAGCGTATCTCTTTTGGTGTTAAGTATATTGCAAATGGCGACTATGCAGAGAATGGTACATTGGAGATTCTTATGGATAACGCGCCACAGCTTAATCTGAACCTTGCAGAGAACAATGAGGTGTCAGAGATATACACATTTAAGAATGTACCTGCGGCTTGGCTTGATGAGAACCATACCGAGACAATATCTGTAGCCCTTCGTATTGCATACTCAGATGGCACATCTGCGCCATTGGGAACACACAACATCACCTTCAAGCGTAATACAACAACCGTTGTAAATGTCGATTTGACCGTAAGCGGTGATAGTGGTGTTGGCTTTGAAGTAACTGATGGTGGCGAGATGCCAGAGGGTGATAAAATCACAATCAAGGATGGCGAAATTGTCGACACCGAAATCGAGACAAACTAAGCAAACTGAAAAGGGGATTACTTGTTTACTATAGTTATACCTTAGAGCACAATTTATATATGCAAAGCCTTCCCGTTCGGGAGGGCTTTCGTTTTTTTTGCCGACCGATTGAAATGGCATTCGGGCTGCGCCCTTAATGGCATACAATGGCAAACGCAGTCTGCGACTGCTTAATGGCAAGTCGGCTTTTTGTCATTAAATGCCATTCAGTGAGCGATAGCGAACGCCTGCCATTCAATGTCATTCAATGCCATCTTTCAGCCAACTATTTTTTGCTCAATCGAAAAGATTTCCTACCTTTGTAGTAGGGTCAAAACTATTCATACACTATGAAGAGAGCTTTCATCACGCTGTTGGGCGTTGTGTTGTTGTATGGCACAGCATTCGGTTGGGGTACTCGTGGGCACGAGGCAACAACAAAAATTGCCGAGAAGCACCTCACTCCAAAGGCGAAGAAGTTGCTCGACAAATACCTCGATGGCAAGTCGATTGTCGATTACGCATCGTGGGCGGATGAGTACAAGCGTGAGCTGTTGTTCGAACTCGACTTCGAGCCGTCGAATGCGCCCCGCCGTTTGCGCTATCCCCACACCTTCGAGGCGAATGCTGACTGCACCGTCTTCGAAGGCGATCGTCGTGGTAACGAGTGGGTTAAGAACTGCGTATATATGGCTGTCGGCTATGCGAACGACCTGAAAGCCAACCACAAAAATATGGCGAACGACGAGCGCTTCCACAAGATTGCGATGCTCATCCATTGGCTGGGCGATATGCACTGCCCTGCCCATATTCGCTACCCCGACGACCAGACATCGAGTGGCTACGAGGTAATGATGGGCGACCGCGCGGTGTGGTACCACCGTTTGTGGGACGGCATACTCTTCAATTGGTTGCATCCGTCGAGCCGAGGCGACGCAGCCGAAGAGATAGACGCCTGTACACCGAAAGAGATAGCAAAACTCGTCGAGGGCGACCTACTCGATTGGGGTAAGGACTCTGCCACCGCCTCTCGTGCCACTCGCAAGTATCGTGAGGGTGCTCAAATCGACAGAGACGAGTTCCTGGCGGAGTTCTCCGAGTTGCACGACTCGCAAATTCGCAACGGCGGTTACCGCTTGGCAAAGCTATTCAACGATATATTCCAATAAAAAAAAGCCTTCTACTGAAGAAGGCTTTTCTATTTTAGCATTCGCTTTAAGGAGTCGTGCCACTCGGGAATAGTGATGCCGAAGGTCGAAATGAATTTGCTTTTGTCGAGTACCGAGTATCGTGGGCGTTGCGCCTTGGTGGGATACTCCTCGGTGGTGCAAGGTTTAATCTCGCACTCGTTGTTGCCACTCAATCGGGCAATCTCGCACGCAAAGTCGTACCACGAGCACGCTCCCTCGTTCGAGTAGTGGTAGGTACCACATTTGCGCAACTGACCGCTATTTATAATATAGGTAATCGCCGTAGCCAGGTCGCCCGCATAGGTCGGTGTGCCGATCTGGTCGGCAACAACCCTCACCTCCGAGCGAGTTTGCATAAGCGACTGCATAGTCTTGACAAAGTTGTTTCCAAACTCCGAATAGAGCCACGAGGTGCGCAGAATAATGCTCTTGCAGCCCGACTCCTCGACCGCCCTCTCGCCCGAGAGTTTGGTGCGACCGTAGGCGTTAATCGGTGCAGGAGCGCACTCCTCGGTGTATGGCGTGTCGCCCTCGCCCGAGAAGATATAGTCGGTCGAAATGTGGATAAGCGTAGCGTCGTGGCGTTGGCACGCATCCGCCAAAATTGCCACAGCCTGATGATTTATCTTATCGGCTCTTGCCTCATCCTCCTCTGCCCTCTCGACCGCAGTATAGGCGGCGCAATTGACCACCACATCGGGGCGTTCGCTTTGGAAAAATGCCTCAATAGCCTCGGCAGAGGTTATATCCAACTCCTCGACATCGGTAAAGATGTAGCGATGCGGGCTCTCGGCACTCGCCAAGCGCAGAGAGCAACCCAACTGCCCATTTCCACCCGTTACCAATATCGTCATAACTATTCGAACAATGTTTCGCACTCGGCAAGCGAAGGGTGTGCCTTATCCTTTGCCGAGAGGATGATTTTATCTGCCGGAATCTGCCAATCTATGGCGAGGTCGGCATCGTTCCACGCCACTGCGCCCTCGCTCTCGGGAGCGTAGTAGTTGTCGCACTTATACTCCACAACCGCCTCCTCGCTCAATACCGAGTAGCCGTGCGCAAAGCCCTGTGGAATAAATACTTGGCGATGATTATCCGACGAGAGTTCCACAGCGACATACTTGCCAAAGGTTGGCGACGAACGGCGAATATCGACCGCCACATCCAAGATGCGACCCTTTGCCACACGCACCAACTTCACCTGAGCGTGAGGTGGAAGCTGAAAGTGCAGACCTCGCACCACGCCATACGACGACTTCGCCTCGTTGCTCTGCACGAAGTGATACTCCCCCACCTCCGCCGAGAACTCACGCTCGGAGAAGGACTCGAAGAAGTAGCCTCGTTCATCCTCGAACACTCGTGGCTCGATGACCACCACACCCTCAATCGCTGTCTTTATAATATTCATCTAAATATGTTTTATATCGTTTGCCGTAATTCCCGACACCGCCACTGCTATGATGCCGTCAATGGCTACCACAAAGCGCTTCGAGCGTTTGCCCTCAATCTTCACGAGGTTACCTCGGCACCCCTTGAATGCACCGCTGACAACCTCCACACGCTCGCCCACCTCGAAGTGTGCCTCCTCGCCCGAGAGCAGGTCGGCTTTGTCATCCATCTCGTTGCAGACAGCAATAAAACTCTGCATCTGCTCGATAGGTACCTCCACAGGGATATTTCTGCCACCCTCGGGGCGTGTTATGTAGTGGAGATATGGTATTTTGCCCTTCGCCTCCTGAATTGCATCTCGCTCGGCAAGCACGAAAATCAAATCTCGCACCACGGGTATCGTGTCGGTTTTGATGCGACGACCGAGCTTGACGGTACGCTTGCGCATAGGCACAAAGCTCTCGATTTTCTGCACTTCGAGCACCCTCTGCGCCATAAGGTTACGACCATAGGTCGCACGCATAGCAAACCAACTCTTCTCCGTTTCGCCCAACTCCATAATGCAAAGATAGGGAATTTATTCTACTTACAAAGGCTTAGAAAGGATTTGTCCCTACTTAAACGAAATTATATCCTCCACGCCGTATTCCTTGTAGTGGGCTGCGAGTTCATCATTTCTATCAGACAAAATCAATAACTTATCGCCCAGGTGCAACTCGGCATTTCCCTTCGGCACGAAGTAGTCGCCATCACGGCATACCATCACCACAAGCGTATTGTCGGGCAGAGCCACCTTGTTAAGAGTATTTCCTGCCGAGAGCATCTGCTCGGTTACGGCAATCTCGGTGAAGGCCGACTTCACCTTATCCTGCAAGGCACTCTCGAACTTACTCTCCTTCTCGGTGTATGCCAAGCCGAACAACTCCGCCATACTGCTGACCGTGGTACCCTGCACCACAAGCGAGAGGATAGTCATAATAAATACCACATTGAAGATAACCTCGGCACCCTCGATTTTTGCCACCCACGGATAGGTCGCAAAGATAATCGGCACGGCACCTCGCAGACCTACCCACGAGATGTAGCCACGAGCCTTCTTCGATAGTCGGCGGAATGGCGAAAGTGCCAAAATCACCGCCACAGGGCGTGCCACAAACATCAGAAACAAGCCTGCCACTGCGCCAAGGAGTAGGATTTGCGGTTGCAGAGCATCTTCGAGCGTAACCAACAAGCCGAGCATAAGGAACATAATAATCTGGAACAACCAGGTTATTCCGTCGAAGAAGGTGGTCACGGTGCGCTTATTCACGAGTTTGTTGTTACCCACGATAAGACCTGCAATATAGACCGCCAAGTAGCCGTTGCCCTTAATGAGCGAGGTGAATGAGAAGGTGAAGAATACACACGCCAACAGCAACACCGAGTAGAGCGAGGCGTTGTTGATATTTATCTTGTTGATAATCCACACCGAAGCACGACCAAAGAGGTAGCCCACCAACGCTCCGACTGCCATCTGCACCACAAACATAAGCACGGCACCGCCTGCGCTAATCTCCTCGCCATTGCCACCGAGCATTCTGATAAGCAGAATAACCAGAATATATGCCATAGGGTCGTTCGAGCCGCTCTCCAACTCCAACAATGGTCGCAAATTCTCACGCAGGCCCTGTCGGCGAGTACGCAAAATCGAAAAGACCGATGCCGAGTCGGTTGAAGATATGGTCGATGCGAGCAACAGCGACAGCGGGAACGACAACTCCACGCCAAGCCAAGGCGACACCAGATATATAAAACCTCCGAGCAACATAGCGGTCATCAAAACGCCTGCCGTAGCGAGAGTTATACCCTCGGCAAGCACGGGCTTAATCTCCGAGAATTTGGTATCCATACCACCCGAGAAGAGGATGATACAGAGCGACACCATACCGATAAACTGCGTCAGTTCGGGTGAGTTGAACGAGAGAATATCGTATCCAAAGAAGAGTCCTACCGCCAAAAAGAGCAAGAGCGCAGGGGCGTTAAAACGGTACGCCACCTTGCCCGCCATAACCGCCACAAAGAGTAGTATGGCTCCAATCAGTAGGAAGTGTTCTGCATTTATCATATCTTTCAGGGTCGTTAGCCGTTAGCTTTTTAGTTTTTAGTTTTCCGTTCTCCTGCCCTTATCAAGGCGCAAGTTTTCTGGGGTTACTGGGGTTACTAGGGGCGCTCACTCTGTTCGCTTACTGGGGTGCGCTTTCCGTTCTCAACTCTCAACTCTCAACTAATATAGATTTAGTTTGTTGTTCATCAGCGAGATACCTATGCGTATTTTGCTGTGCAACTTATCGTAGTCTATCATTGTTTCGCCATAGCCGTAGTTGTACTGCACGAACAGGCACGGCAACCAATCGCCTCGTTTTGCCATACGCCACGACGCTTCGAGCTGCACATTGTAGCGAGTAAATGTTACAGTCGGATTTACGAGTGCCGTAACCGAAAAACGGTCGTCGAGGGTGCGGAATGTACCCCACAACTGCATCACACCACGATAACGAAAGTACTTCTGATTTATATCCTCATCGTGAAAGAAGTAGCCATACCACGCCCTTGCGCCCAATCGCCAATGGTCGGTCGGCTCGTATAGGCACGCCACCGTAGCGTAGTTGAATGAGCGGGATTGTCCGCTTTCGAGTCCAATACCGTTCGACTCGTGCTCGATAGCGAAGAGCAAACGCACCTTTTCGCTCGTCTGCCACGCCACCCAGAATCCTGGGTTGTAGGCCGTCTCACGAAAAGGGCACGACTTCTGATAGACATCCCAAACGCTTCGTTGCGAGTAGGTTGCAAGAAAATCAACCTTGCCATTGATATTCCATAGTCGCAACGCCAAACTCAACTGAAATTTTATATCCGAGGAGTATTGCGACACAGGTCGGTTGGTAGCAAAACCCGTCACTATATAGTTCTGCTTCCACATCCCGATTACGGGATATTGGCTCTTTGGAGTTGAGAGTGGAGAGTTGATAGTTGAGAGATTTTTATCTTTTTTATTGACAATAACAGAGTCGGTCTGCTTTGCCGATACGGCAAAACAAACAAAGATAGACAGTATTGTCAAAATTATTCTCATCTTTCCTCTTTCGTCTTTATTGCGGAATAAAGATATAAGTTATCGTTCCTTGTTGCTTGGCAGGAGCGTTATTGTTTATGTCGAAGCGTGAGTTGCGTGCCGACTCGACAGCCGTTTGGCGCATACACTCATCGCCACCACTCGTAACCACCGCCGAGATAACCTCGCCACGCTGATTTACCACCACCGATACAACAACCTCGCCACCACCTTCGCAGCGGTATGCCGGTTTGACCAAATGGCGGCTATATCGGACAGGATTTTTGAACGAGAAGCTCACCGTCACACTACCCTTGCGCTTGGAGTCTTTGCGCTCGGCATCCCCCTCGCCCGATTTGCGATTTTCGCCTATGGCATTCGCCTCACGCAGACCTCGCTCGTAGGCCTCCTGATTGGCTCTGCGCTCCTTCTCGACCGCCTCGGCAGCAGCGTTCAACTCCGACACATCGGTACCCTTCTCGTCTTCGAGATTCTCGTTCAGGGCGTTCTCGTTAGAGGAGAGATTGCGAATCGACTTCCAATCGATATCGCTCTTTCGGCGCACCTCCTCTTTGAGGCGTTCGAGCTCCTCCGACACAAGCTCCACCTCGCCCAAGTCGATATACATCGTCTCATTCACGGCACGCTTCGAGGAGCTGATTTTTGCCGACACGAAGACAATGGCAAAAAGCAAATATACGATGACGGTTACGCACAAACCTACTCGGTTGTCGTATATCCAACTCACAGGATCCTCCCTGCGATTATCGAATGGCAAACGAAGTCTCTGCCTGCGCTGTCGAGGGGGTTGTTGCTGCTCTTTTTCTCTATTATCGCTCTTTTGCTCCATAGCCTGCGTAAAATAATATGCAAAATTAACAATTTTGAGGAAAAAATACTATCTTTGTGAAGATTATACTTACCATTTTGTAAAATTTGGAACATTATGTCGGTAAAACAGAATACACTTGGTGCTCCGATTACCTTTTCGGGTAAGGGACTCCACACCGGAAAGCAGGTGACAATGACCGTTAGCCCTGCACCCGAAAACCACGGAATAGTCTTCCGCCGCATCGACCTTGCAGGCGCACCTTCGGTACCTGCGCTTTGCGACTATGTTATAGACACCTCACGAGGTACGACCATCGCACAGGGCGAGGCTCGTGTCAGCACAATCGAGCATATTATGTCGGCACTCTGGACTCTCGGCGTGGATAATGCCTTAATTGATATCAACGCTCCCGAGACTCCGATTATGGATGGCTCGGCACGAGAGTATGCGGCCGAGATTTTGCGTGTAGGCGTGGTTGAGCAGTCTGCCGACCGCAAATTCTACGAGGTGACCGAGAAGCAGGTCTATGCTATTCCCGAGAAGGGTGTGATGTTGGCTATCTATCCCAACGAGGAGTTCTCCGCTTCGGTACATATCGACTTCAACTCGAAGGTTATCGGCAACCAATACGCCACCTTCAACCCCGAGGATAACTATCAGGAGAAGATTGCTCCAAACCGCACCTTCGTATTCCTTCACGAGATTGAGATGCTGGCAGCAGCAGGCTTGGTAAAGGGTGGCGATGTGGATAACGCTATCGTAATTGTGGAAAACCCCGTTACGGAGGAGCAGTTGCAGCGTCTTTCGACCCTCTTCGATAAGAAGGATATAAAGGTTACGGGCGGATATCTCAACAACCTCGAACTCCGTTCGACCAACGAGATGGCACGCCACAAGTTGCTCGACTTGCTTGGCGACTTCGCACTGCTCGGTATGCGCATCAAGGGTAGCGTTATGGCGACACGCCCTGGTCACTATGCCAACACCGAGTTTATGAAGCAGATTCGCAACTCTATTCGTCGTGAGGGAGTAAAGCCACGCTTCAAGTACGACCGCAAGAAGGCACCGTTGTTCGATATTATGGATATTCAGCGAATGTTGCCACATCGTTTTCCGTTCCTCTTGGTCGATAGAATTTACCATATGGACGACCTCTCGATTGCGGGTATCAAGCAGGTAACTATCAACGAGCCATTCTTCCAGGGACACTTCCCAAGTGAGCCTATTATGCCTGGCGTATTGATTGTCGAGGCGATGGCACAAGTGAGCGGTCTGTATGTATTGAGCAAGGTTGAGGATCCGGAGAACTACTCGACCTACTTCCTCCGCATCGATAATGTTCGCTTCCGCCACAAGATTGTGCCGGGCGACACTATGCAGATTGAGTGTGTATTGGCAGAGTTGCCTCGTCGCAACTTGGCAGATGTGGAGTGTAAGGTCTTCGTAGGCGACACCCTCGCTTGCGAAGCGACCATCGTAGCGCAAATTATCAAAAACAAATAAATTTCAATAAAAAGCTAATAGCTAATAGCTAATGGCTAAAAGCAAAAATAGAAAAGTATGATTAGTCCTTTGGCTTATGTTCACCCAGACGCTAAATTGGGAGAGAATGTTACAGTAGAACCATTCGCCTACATCGCAGGCGATGTTGAGATTGGCGATGATTGTTGGATTGGCCCGGGTGCCGTAATTCACGACGGCGCACGCATTGGTAAGCGCAACAAAATTCACACTGCGGCTTCGATTTCGTGCCTTCCACAAGATTTGAAGTTCGTGGGCGAGAAGACCACTGCCATAATTGGCGACGACAACGACATCCGTGAATGTGTAACCATCAGCCGTGGTACCGCTTCTCGTGGTACTACCGTTGTGGGCAATGGCAACCTCTTGATGGCCTATGTCCATGTGGCTCACGACGATGTTGTGGGTAGCCACTGCGTAATTGCTAACCGAGTATCGCTTGCGGGCGAGGTTGAGGTTGGCGATTGGGTAGTAATTGGCGGTCACTCGGCAGTACATCAGTGGTGCAAGATTGGCGACCACTCGATGGTACAGGGTGGTTCGTTGGTACGCCAGGATATACCTCCGTTTGTTACTATGCGTGAGACAGGTTCGTATGCCGGCATCAACAAGTTGGGCTTGCAGCGTCGTGGTTTCACTGCTGAGCAGATCGAGGCTATTCACAACGCCTACCGCATCATTTTCCAGAGCGATTTGAACTTCTCGAACGCTTGCAAAGAGGTGGAGAACACCCTTCCGCAGTCGCCCGAGCGTGACCAGATTTTGGCATTCGTGCGTGCATCGCTGGGCGGTCGTGGTGTGATTAAGAAGTATGGCAGATAACAACACAAAAAAGCAGAATAGTATGAAACGACTCCTTCTTATTGCGATGTTGCTCTGTGGCGTATGGTCGGCACAGGCCATCAAGATTATCCACGGACCCTACTTGCAGGCGGTTAGCGACACCGAGGCGACCATTATATGGGTTACCGATGTGGATGCATTGTCGTGGGTGGAGGTTGCACCCGAAGATGGCAAGCACTTCTACTACCTCGACCGAGAGAAGTTCTACCAGACCCACTTTGGCAAGCGAGTTATCGGCACTCTGCATCAGGTGCGTGTTACGGGCTTGAAACCCGGCACGAAGTATCGCTACGCCATAGCCTCGAAGGAGGTACTCGAACAGAAGGGTCACCGCATAAGTTACGGTCAAATTGTCTCGACAAATGTCTATCGCAAGGGTGCGCAGACCATCCCTACACTCGACCCGAAGAAGGAGAGCATCGAGTTTGTGGTGATGAACGATGTGCATGCCAAGATAGAGAAGATGGAGGCTTACCTCACCCACTGCTTCGACAAGAATACGACCGATATGGTGATTTTCAATGGCGATATGGTGAGCAGCGTACCGAGCGAGAAGATTATCTTCGACGGTTTCCTCGACACTGCGGTGAAGCACTTCGCAAGCGATGTTCCATTCTTCTATGTGCGTGGTAATCACGAGACTCGTGGCAAGTGCGCCATCAAATTCTCGGACTACTTCCCTACGACTACGGGCAAGCCATACTACACCTTCACACACGGCAACACCTTCTTTATTGCGCTCGACGGTGGCGAGGATAAGCCCGATAGCAATATCGAGTACTACGAGACTGCCGCTTACGATGCCTACCGTAAGGAGGAGGCTGAGTGGCTCAAAAAGGTTGTTGAGAGCGAGGAGTGCCGCAGCGCAAAGCGTCGCATCGTGCTCCTACATATGCCACCTGTCGATGGTCACAAGATGTGGCACGGCACCAAGCAGATCAGAGAGTTGTTCATACCTATATTAAATAAGGCGAACATCTCGGTAATGTTGTGCGGACATGTTCATAAGTACTCGTTCCACGACGACCAAGCCGCATTCCCTATCGTAGTCAATTCGTTCGAGGATGCCTTGAAGGTTAAGGTCGATAATGGTGGCGTGAAGGTCGATGTCGTGGGTATGGATGGCGCAGTCAAGCACACCCACTCGTTCAAATAGACGAAAAAGTAAAACCTAAAACCAACCAATATGAAAAAGTTACTTTTAGTTGCAGCGTTGTTCTGTGGCGTATATTCGGCACAGGCAATCAAGATTATCTATGGCCCCTACTTGCAGGCGGTAACCGACACCGAGGCTACTATCGTTTGGGTAACCGACCAACAGGCTATGTCGTGGGTTGAGGTGGCTCCCGTAGATGGCACCAACTTCTACAATGTGGAGCGCCCTAAGTTCTACCAGACCTACCTCGGTAAGCGAGTATTCGGCACCGAGCATCAGGTGCGCATCACAGGCTTGGAGCCAGGCAAGAAGTATTGCTACTCCGTATCGTCGAAGGAGGTTCTCGGCACACGCCGTCACCGCTTGCACTATGGCGATATCGTAACAGCTCGCATCTATGGCAAGAGATACCCAGGTTTCAACACCCTCGATCCAAAGAAGGAGAGCACTCAGTTTATCGTCTTGAACGACATCCACGCCAAGCAGGAGAAGATGGATGCACTGCTCAACACTTTCGAGGATGGCAAGACCGAGATGGTGTTCTACAATGGCGATATGGTGAGCCAGGTGCCAAATGTGGAGATTCTCTTCAATGGCTTCGTAAATGCCTCGATTGAGCGTTTTGCACGCCAGATTCCGTTCTACCTCGTGCGTGGTAACCACGAGACCCGTGGCGTTTTCGCTACCAAGTTCCTCGACTACTTCCCTACTCCGACAGGTAAGACATACTTCACATTGAAGCACGCCGACACCTTCTTCATCATCCTCGATGGTGGCGAAGATAAGCCGGATAGCGACCTCGAATACTACGAGACAGCCGTTTATGACCAATTCCGTCGTGAGGAGGCAGAGTGGCTCAAAAAGGTCGTAGAGAGCGAGGAGTGCAAGAGCGCAAAGCACCGCATCGTGCTTATGCATATGGCGCCTATCGGTGGTAAGAATATGTGGCACGGCCCTAAATATTCGGGCGAGTTATTCCTCCCTATCCTCAATAAGGCGAACATCACCCTTATGCTTGGAGGTCACACCCATCGCTACTCCTACAACAAGCCGGAGGAGACAGGTGCAAACTTCCCTATCCTTGTGAATGCCCACAACACCGCAGCAAAGGTGAATATCAACAACAACGGCGTGAAGGTCGATATGATTGATATGACAGGCAAGGTTGTAAAATCTCACCTCTTCAAATAAAGTTGAGAGTTGAGAGTGGAGAGTTGAGAGTTAAAAAGTGGAGAGTTTAGGCTCTCCACTTTTTTTTTGCTATTAGCCATTAGCGTTTGAGGGCAGTTAGAGGTTGTTAGAGGTTGTTAGAGGTTGTTAGAGGTTGTTAGAGGCTGTTAGAGGTTGTTAGGGGAATATAGGGAGAATAAGCAAAGACCTCCACAATAGCAATAGCACAATAACATAAAACGCATTTTAAGGAGGCAAATATAAGTCGCACAAGAAATCCGCTTGCGCAGCATACAACACAACAACATAACACTAATTTTTAGTGAGGAAATTTTGTGCCAAACAAAAAACCGAGTCCGCAGCATAGTAGACCTATGTGAGGACTCGGTTATTGAAGAGCGGTGCAAAATTTACCGCTAAAAATTAGCGTTATGCGCCGAAGTTATCGTAGAGAATATTCTCCGGTGGCACTCCAAGCGAATCGAGAAGCTTTTCTACTGCTCCGACCATCATTGGAGGTCCGCACATAAGGTAGATACATCCCTCTGGATCCTCGTGGTTCTTGAGGTAGTTCTCGAAGAGAACATTGTGTACGAAGCCTACCTTGTAGTCAACGCCTGCTGCATCTGCCTCTGGATCTGGGCGGTCGAGAGCAAGGTTGAACTTGAAGTTAGGGAACTCCTTCTCGATAGCTGCGTAGTCCTCCAAGTAGAACGCCTCTTTGAGCGAACGAGCACCATACCAGAAGGTAACAGGGCGCTTGGTCTTCTCTGTCTTGAAGAGGTGCATAATGTGCGAACGCATAGGCGCCATACCTGCACCACCACCGATAAAGATGAGCTCCTGAGTATCTGGCAAGTTATCAGGGAGGAAGAACTCTCCGTAAGGACCCGACATAGTAATCTTGTCGCCCGGTTTGAGCGAGTAGATATACGACGAGCAGACACCCGGATTAACAGGGAGCATCTTGCGGTCCGGACCAAATGGAGGGGTTGCGATACGAACATTCAAGCGGATGATATCGCCCTCAGCTGGGTAGGTAGCGCACGAGTAAGCACGCACCTGAGGCTCAGGGTTAACCATCTTCAAGTCACGAAGACCGAACTTAACCCAATCCTCCTCGTACTGTGGATCAACATCGATATCCTTGTAATCAACGGTGATTGCAGGAACATCAATCTGGATGTAACCACCCGAACGGAAGTTGAGGTGCTCGCCCTCAGGCAACTTAACCACGAACTCCTTGATAAAGGTAGCCACATTGTTATTCGAGATAACCTCGCACTCCCACTTCTTAATGCTGAGCACCGAGTCAGGAACAGCGATCTTCATATCCTCCTTAACCTTCACCTGGCAACCCAAACGCCAATTCTCACGAATCTGCTTGCGGTTGAAGAAGCCTGTCTCGGTAGGGAGAACCTCGCCGCCACCCTCCAATACCTGGCACTTGCACTGACCGCACGCACCCTTACCACCGCAAGCCGATGGGAGGAAGATGTCTGCCGTAGCAAGTGTAGCAAGGAGGTTACCACCAGCCTCAACCTCAACGACCTTCTTGCCGTTGTTGATGTCGATGGTTACATTACCCGACGAGGTAAGTTTAGCCTTTGCAAAGAGCAACAGTGCCACCAAGAGGAGTGTTACTGCAAGAAAGGCAACGATTGCAACAATAATTACTTTTACCATCTTATTTTACTCTTATTAAAGGTTTACAACTGAATACCCGAGAATATCATAAATGCGATACCCATAAGGCCTGTGATAATAAATGCGATACCAGGGCCCTTCAATGCAGCTGGGATATGAGAGTAGGAGAGGCGCTCACGGATAGCAGCCATCATAACGATAGCCAACCACCAGCCAATACCCGAACCCAAACCATATACCACCGACTCGCCAACATTGCGAATCTCACCTGCACCTACCATCTGCTGCATAAACAACGAGCCACCCATAATGGCGCAGTTTACAGCGATAAGCGGAAGGAAGATACCGAGCTGGTTGTAGAGCGAAGGCGAGAACTTCTCGACAATCATCTCCACCAACTGCACAAATGCAGCGATAACGGCGATGAAGACGATAAACGAGAGGAACGACAAATCTACACCCTCAACCAATGCATTAGGAGCCAAAACATACTCATTCAAGAGGTAGTTCAAAGGCACAGTCATTGTCTGCACGAAGGTTACGGCAAGACCAAGACCGAGAGCCGTCTTAACACTCTTCGATACGGCGATGTAGGAGCACATTCCGAAGAAGAATGCGAAGACCATATTGTCGATAAAAATCGAGCGAATAAACAAATTCAAAGTTTCCATAATCTATCCTCCTATTTCTCCTGTAAATCCTTGTTAATAGAACGGTGTACCCAGATGATGCAACCTACGATGATAAGTGCCATTGGTGGGAACAACATCAAACCGCAGTTTGCGTAGCCTGCCTCGTAAAGACCGAGCTTCTCGAAGATTGGGAAGCCGAACAACGAGCCCGAGCCGAGCAACTCACGGAAGAATGCTACGATTACGAGAATCAAGCCGTAGCCCGCACCATTACCGATACCATCGAGGAACGAGTCCCAAGGCTTGTTCTGCAAAGCGAACGCCTCGACACGACCCATCACGATACAGTTTGTAATAATAAGACCAACATATACCGACAACTGCTTCGATACATCGTAAACAAATGCCTTCAATACCTGGTCTACCAAGATTACCAACGCAGCGATAACCACCAACTGCACGATGATACGGATGCGTGAAGGAACGCCCTTACGCAACAACGACATCACCAAGTTGGCAAACGCTGTAACTACCATTACCGACAAACCCATAACAATAGCAGGTTTGAGTTGCACGGTAACAGCCAAAGCCGAACAGATTCCGAGAATCTGAACGATGACAGGGTTATTTCCGCTGAGCGGAGCTGTCAAATTTTTCAAACTCTTACTTGCCATTGTTCTCAGTGTTTAATTCGTTAGACTTATGGTCGCAGCAAGCACACTCCGATGGCTTTGCAGCCTCGAAATATGGCTTGTACGACACCAAGCAATCCTTGATCATAGCCGACACACCGTCCGAAGTCTTTGTACCACCGGTGATGGCATCAACCTCGTGCATTGCGCCCTCGGCTGCACCACCCTTCTTCAAGGTGATACCTACCAACTCCTCGCCCTCGAATACGGTCTTGCCAGGATACATAGCCTGGTGCTTTGCAGTGGTAATCTCCGCACCCAAGCCAGGGGTCTCGCCTGAGTGGTCGAGTACGATACCCTTAACGGTGTTCATATCGGGAGCCAAAGCGATATAGCCCCAGATTGGTCCCCAAAGACCTGCACCATACAAAGGTACTACTACGCTACCGTCGGTTGCCTTGAAGATTGGGAACTGACCAGCAGCACGGCTATCCTTAACGCTCTGCAAAGCGTCAAAAACCTTCTGTGTATCGTTCTCTACGGCTACGCCCTCTGCATTGAGCAAAGCGGCCTCTGCCACAACCTCGTCATACGATACGATTGCTGCGTCATAACCAAGAGCCTTCACAATCTGTGTCTTCTTCTCGTTGAGGATATTGTTATCCTGACGCTCCTTCAAACCGAGAGCCGCCAACGAAAGCAACACAGCTACGATAACTACCATCACTACCGAGTAGGTGATGATATATACATTACTATTTGTATTGAATTTCATAGCCTATCCTCCTTATTTAGCGATTTTAACACGATTCTTACGACGACGGATATTTGCCTCAACTACGAAGTAGTCAACGAGTGGAGCCAACGCATTCATAAAGAGAATCGAAAGCATCATACCCTCCGGATATGCAGGGTTAACCTCACGAATCAAAATTGCGATAGCACCTGTCAAGAAGCCTACGATATACTTACCTGTCGAGGTCTGTGCCGAAGTTACAGGGTCGGTAGCCATAAATACTGCACCGAAGGCGAAACCACCAACGAGCAAGTGCATATAAGGCTCAACACCCTGCGAGCTCAAAGCACCAACACCGCAAAGCGAGAAGGTGTAAGCCATAGCCAAACCACCAACAAATACCGAAACCATAGTCTTCCACGAAGCTACGCCTGTGTAGAGCAAGATTGCAGCACCGATGAGGATTGCCAAGGTCGAGGTCTCACCGAACGAACCAGGGATAAAGCCGAGGAACGCATCGAGAGCCGACCACTGCATCTCACCCTTCGAAGCCAACTGCTCCAAAGCGGTAGCACCGGTCTGTGCATCGGTTGCACCAAACATCTTCCAAGTCGAGTACCAAACGGTCTCACCCGACATCTGTGGAGTGTAGGCAAAGAATACGAATGCACGAGCCAAAACTGCCGGGTTGAATACATTCATACCTGTACCGCCGAAGATCTCCTTACCGAAGATTACTGCGAATGCGGTACCGATACCTACCATCCAAAGCGGAGTGCTTACAGGCATTACCAAAGGAATAAGAAGTCCCGAAACGAGGAAGCCCTCATTAACCTCGTGACCACGCCACTGTGCTACGGTAAACTCGATACCCAAACCTACGATGTACGATACCGCAATCATAGGAAGGATGCGTACCAAACCGTAGGCGAAAGCGGTCAAGCCCTCCAAACCTACCTGCAAACCTGTGTTGTAGCAACCGAACAAGAGAGCCGGAATGAGAGCCACAACTACGGTAATCATAGTACGCTTGATATCGTTACAGTCACGAACGTGCGCACCGTGCTGTGTAGTGGTGTTAGGAACGAACAAGAAGGTCTCGAATGCATCGAAAGTCGAGTGCAAGAAACCAAGTTTGCCACCCTTCGAGAAGGTAGGCTTAATCTTATCAACTATATTACGAATTGCCTTCATTACTCCTCCTCCTTAATCATTGTGTTAATACCATTGCGGAGAATCTGCTGAATCTCAATCTTCGATGGGCAGACAAACTCGCAGAGTGCCAAGTCCTCCTCCACAACCTCGTAGATACCGAGATTCTCCATCTTGTCCAAGTCACCTGCCAAGCAAGCCTTAACGAGGTGTACAGGATAGATATCCATTGGCAAGTACTTCTCGTAGAGGTCGTTCATAACGAACGCACGCTCACCACCGTTGAGGTTGGTGTCGAGGTTATACTTCTTCCAAGGCATCAACCACGAGAAGTATGCACGAGATACCGAGAACTTCTTGAAGCGAGGCATTGCCCAACCGAGCAACTCATACTCGTCGCCCTCTGGAATTACGCTCAACATATTAGCATTTACGCCGAGGAAGCCCTCCTTGCCAACATTGCGACCTGTGAGAACATTGCCCGAGATAACACGGGCGTGCTCGTTCGACAACTTACCACCGAGGATAGACTCGATAGAAGCACCTGCAACTACACGGTAGTACTTTGGCTCTGCCACGCACGCACCTGCAACTGCAATTACACGCTCCATATCAACCTTACCTGTGAGGAAGAAGCGACCAATAATTGCAACATCCTGAATATTCAAGGTCCAAACCTTCTCGCCCTTGTTGATTGGGTCGATGTGGTGAATCTGAACACCTACATTGCCTGCTGGGTGCTTACCCTCGAATGCGTGTAGCTCTACCCCCTCAATCTCAGGCTTCTGACCCTGTGCGTTGTACGAGAGATGTACCTTGCCATCGGTCAAGCGACGCAAAACATCGAAGCCCTTCTGCAATGCCAACTGCGACGATGCAAGAGCAACATCGTAGTTTGGAGCGAGAGGTGCGCTGTCGAATGCCGACACGAAGATTGCCTTTGGTTTGTCGCTTGGGTTAGCAACCACTCCGTAAGGACGCTGAACGAACATCGTCCACAAACCCGATTCGAGCAAAAGGTCGATAATCTGCTCACGAGATGCCTTTACGAGGTCGAGCGAAGAGAACTGCTTATAAGCGATCTCTGCGTCTGCGGCAACAACTACCGAGAGAATCTTACGCTTCTCACCACGATTGACAGCAGCAACCTCACCGCTGACAGGCGATGTGAAGAGAATCTCCGGGCGCTTCTTGTCGAAGAAGAGCGGAGAACCAGCCTCTACCTTGTCACCTACCTTAACGAGCATCTTTGGAATTACGCCCTCGAAGTCGAGTGGCGATACAGCATACTCCGAAGCCTTCGGAGCATTGACGATAGTCATTGCTGCCTCTCCCTGCAAGCGAATATCCAAACCTTTGCAAAGTTTAATGATTTTCGACATGTTTTTTTTGAGTTTTGTTAAGTGTTAATTAATTAAGTTATTTTGAAAAAATAAAAGTCTTTTGCGAAGCCCGTGGCTTCTTTCCATAAAATCGCCTGCGAATATACGAATTTTTTCGCCTCGTTATCCTCTTTTCTGTTATTATTTTCACAATTCTTGCTATTTTTCGCTATCTTCGCACTCGGTATGGTTACGGACATTCACACGCATAATGCGCATACGCAAGCGCAAACCATTGAGACTGTGGGTATTCACCCTTGGCACTCGCTCGATGCCGACCTCTCGGCGGTCGAGGCGACAATTGCCACTGCGGATGCCGTTGGCGAGATAGGTTTGGACTTTGCGTGCGATGCTCCGAGAGAGGTGCAAATTGCCCTTTTCAGGGCGCAACTCGCCCTTGCCGAGCGACACGAAAAGGCGGTAGTTTTGCACTGCGTAAGAGCCTTCGAGGAGGTTATGAAAATAGTTGCCGAATACCGTTTGCGGGCGGTAATTTTTCACGGCTTTGTCGGCTCGAAAGAGCAAGTGCAACGAGCTGTGGCACAGGGCTATTACCTCTCATTTGGCGAGCGCACTTTCCGCTCTCCGAAGACCATCGAAGCGCTCCGTTCCACCCAACTCTCTTCGCTCTTTATCGAGACCGACGAAAGCACTACTCCAATAGAGGAGATTTACGCCCAAATTGCCAAGTTGCGAGGCATCTCCGTCACCGACCTCCTCTCCGCCACCGAAGCGAATTTCGAGCGAATTTTCAGAACCGTTTAACAAGAGTGCAATATAACAAAAAAATAGGAGTGACACTCCTATTTTTTTTGATAATAGACTGTTAGCGGGTAATGTTTATTTTTCTCCCAGTAACCAACTTTATAGCATTTATCATCTTTATAATACTGTATATCAATACTATTATAACCCCAGCCAAAATTCCTTCTTCCCAATTTCACAAACCTTCCAACAACAGTCCTAATATTGGTACCGCCAGGTGCAAATTCCGAATAGACACCATATCCGTGAGGGGTAACCTCTTTCACCCAAGCATTAGCATTAGTATCCACATATTCTCCACAATACAACCATAGATTATTGGAATACCAATCCCTTGCGTATTCTTTTTTATCTATTGGAAGGTCTATGACCTTCTTCATTATTTGATATTGTTTTGTACATCTTATATCATCAGGAAACAACTTTGCAACTGTCTCGTAACAATTATATGCACACTGGAAATCATCTCCGTAAAATTTCGATTCAAAATCAATATCTCCGTATATGAGTTTCAAGTCTCCCTTGCCAGTCAGATAACTCATTAGGATATCAAGATTCCATACACCTGGAAAGCCTTCCAAACGACACCACACTTCCCCTTTTTCAATGAATCCACTAATACGCTCTTCAAATGTGACTTTGTCGAACTCTTTATACATTTTGTAGCAGTCATACGACACCACTTGTCCTCGATCATACATTAGACCAAGATACATAAGTGCCACCCTATTTTTATGTAGTTCTTTGAAAATTTCGTAAGCCTCTTCGTAGCGACCCATATGATATAAACACGCTCCACACATTGCAGGTTCAGAGAGATTCTTATACAATTTTAGAGCTGTCTCATAATCAATTATTTTAATTTTACTAATTTCAGAATAGGAATCAATGTATTTTTCTAATAAAATCGACTCTGCGCAACACCTATAAGCTACTTCTGAAATATCAGAATCCCATACTGATGATAATACATCCTCTCCACACATTTTCACTGCGTTGTATATCTCATTCACCATTTTTGATGCATTCTTTTCATCTCCAAGCGATGAGTATATTTCAAACAGCACACCCTTTGCTCCCATATATTTAGGGTCTGTACTATCATCTATTTTAGATAGAGATTTAATAGCCATTTCAGTATCGCCAGATTCCAGGCTTTTGATGCCACTACTATAATAATATCCGCTACTGGTAAAGTATAAGGCTACTATTATAGCAACAACCACTGCCGATATTGTACCGACAAGCCAGCCCCATTTCTTCCACCAAGCAATACGGCGTTTGCGATCCTCTTCTTCCTCCTTTGCACGACGCTGACGCTCAGCCTCCATTTCTTGTGCCTCCTTCTCTCGGTAGGCACGCTGGCGCTCTGCGAGTTCCTGTTCTACTGCATATACAAGAGCCTCGGAGTAAGTATCCTTATTAGACAATATCTCCCTGATTTTTGCATCATCAAACGCTTTTACCGGCTCAACAAAGGTGGCTGCCTCATTGCGAATTTCCAACTCGTGGCTACACTCCCAAACCAATTTTGACTGATACATTGCCGCATTATCGACAATATCCTGCAATTTCTCGGTAGTATAACTTCTTACGACTGTGTTCTGCTGTGAAACGGGAGCCACTACTTGCACCGGCGTAATTGCAGCGTTCACTTGTGGCGAAGTGGTTTGCTCACTATTATCTGGAATACCTTTCTCTGCCTTATATTTACTCAGCACATCTCCCTTTTTCAGTTTCTCAATCTCGTCTGCAACCTCTTTCGGTACACAAACCTTTCCTACGGGATTAAACAGCGTTGGCAACAATTTCCAATAGACAATTCCTGGTAATATACCTATGATTGAACAAAACCAAGATATTGCAGAAAGCAAACCAAGACCAGCACTTATCAGTCCAAATGGGAAGAATAAAATTCTTGATATCACACCGAGAAAACCATCAAGCAACCAATCATCATCCAATTTAGGATTCAAAAGGCGCAAATCTTCTTTTTTGACCATTGAGTTTGAATATGGGGAGAGCAGATATTTCGCTACTTGAAAATATCCCAGTCCTAAGGGTATTAAGATAATAGTACAACACGCTAACACGCCATAAATAGCATAAAAGAGCGCAAACAAGAAACCCAAAAACGGGAAATGCCATAAGGCATTAAGACAACCTTTATTCATGTTAAATAAGCTTGAGTTTGCCCACCAACCCCAAATGTGCAGTTATTATAAAAAAAGAAAGTGTGAGGTTGATTCGTTTATCTGGAAATAGGCATTTGGCGTGGCCCACAAGTAAATAAACAATACCCCACACCGAATGGTATATAGAAAAGAATATACCAAATGCGGTGATGAGTGTTATATTGCTTATCCTTACTTGTTAAAATCGCCAAATTTTATTTCCAAGGATTAGCGAAACACTTTCGCAAATATGTCTGTTCCCGAAAGAACATTACAAATATAGCAACTATTTTCCGAATGCGCAAACGATTCTTCGTAAAAAAGGTCGGTAGTGTGAATTAGAAATTATTATGGAGATTGCCACAGTCGCTATGCTCCTTCGCAATGACGATCGATATAATTTTTAATTCTTAATTTTTAATTTTTAATTGAATTTACTACCTTTGTATTAAAGGTAGTGAATTTATGTGGTTAGAAAGAAGTCGCTTGCTTTTTGGCGATGATAAAATGAAGGCTCTGCAAGGGGCAAATGTGTTGGTTGTCGGACTTGGCGGCGTGGGTGCTTACGCTGCCGAGATGTTGGTGCGCAGTGGCATCGGCAAGATGACCATTGCCGACTCGGACTGCGTGGGCGAGAGCAACATCAACCGCCAACTCATAGCACTCCACTCCACCATCGGTCGTCCCAAGAGCGAGGTGTTGGCAGAGCGACTGCTCGACATCAATCCGAAGCTCGATTTGAGGGTTGTGAACGACTATATCAAGGATGAAAAGACCGACCTGTTGCTCGATAGCGAACGATTTGATTATGTGGTAGATGCGATAGACACTTTGTCGCCTAAATTGGCACTTATAAAGGGTTGTATCGACCGCCAATACCCCGTTGTCAGTTCGATGGGCGCAGGGGCGAAATTAGACCCTACGAAGGTGGAGGTTGCCGACATTTCGAAGACTCACCACTGCCCTTTGGCGCATATGTTGCGTAAGCGACTGCACAAGATAGGCATTCGCAAAGGCTTTAAGGCAGTATTCTCGGCAGAGCCACCCGTGGAGGGAGCAATGGTGTTGTGCGAGGAGCAAAACCACAAGTCGCAGGTGGGCACGGTGTCGTATATGCCGGCTACTTTCGGCATTGCGTGTGCATCGGTGGTCGTGAGGGAACTCACAACACAAACGGAAAACGAAAAACGGAAAACGGAAAACTAAAATAGATTCAACATCGTATGAAAATAGTTTTTTTAGACGAGTATTCACTCGGCGATATGGACTTAACACCCATCAAAGAGTTGGGCGAATATGTAGGTTATGACCGCACCTCGAAGGAGCAGGTGTTGGAGCGTTGCAAGGATGCAGAGGTTGTGATTGCAAATAAGACCTTGTTGCGTGGCGAGACGCTCCGAGCGTTACCAAACCTCCGTTTTATTGCCATTGCCGCTACGGGAATGAACAATGTAGATTTGGATGTGGCTGCCGAGTTGGGTATCGGAGTGAAAAATGTGGCTGGCTATTCGACCTCGTCGGTGGCAGAGGCTACGCTCACCTTTGCCCTCTCGTTATTCAAGAATACCAAATATTTCGACGACTACTTCAAGGGCGGAGCATACGCTGCAACAGAGGATATATTCCACTTTGGTCGCCCTGTACGACAGTTGCGTGGTTCGAAGTGGGGAGTGATAGGTATGGGTGCAATCGGTCGTGAAGTGGCTCGTTTGGCAGCCGCATTCGGTTGCGAGGTGGCATACACTTCGACCTCGGGCGCAGTGCGCAAGGAGGAGTATCCGCAGATGCCGTTAGAAGAGTTGCTTGGCTGGGCAGATATCGTTTCAATTCACTGCCCTCTGACCCCTACAACAAAGGGTTTGATTGGCGAGAAGGAGCTCTCGATGATGAAGCCGACCTCGATAATCATAAATGTTGCCCGTGGCGGTATCATCGACGAAACAGCATTGGCAAATGCGCTGAACAACAAGACAATAGCGGGTGCGGGCTTGGATGTCTTCTCTCGTGAGCCGTTACACTCGTCGCCACTCTACGACCTTGCGGACAACTACTCGCTTGTCGCCTCGCCACACACCGCCTGGGCTGCCGACGAGGCACGCAAGGTGCTAATTCAACGAATAGCCGAAAATATCAGCGAGTACTTGAACAATAAATAAAAAATACCGAGCAAATTTGCTCGGTATTTTTTTAGTATTTAGGGTATATCTCCGGTGATCCAATTCTAATACAGGAGCCACCGATATATGACGCTGTCGCTACAATTCGGGCTGCCTTGAATGGGCGAGGGTTGATAAGTTCAACCTGACCTCGGTCATTCAACTCTGCAACTCGCTCGAAGGTTGTGCCGTCCTCGCTGATTTCGAGATATCCCGCAGGGAAGAGGCGTGAAGGCGATGCAAAATAACCGGCATAGAATTTTACCTTGCGACACTCCACCTTCTCCTCGAACTCGAAGAGCAACCAATCACCTGCGTGACAGGTGCGTTGAGTATCCATTCGATTTGCGTACTTCGCCACAAGGCCATATCCTCGTTTCGGATTTTCAGGTATAGAGGAGGTGAGTTTCACCTTCGGCTGAATGGTCTTATAGTGCGACTTGTGCGCCACCTCGGGCGACTTTGCGCCACGATACTCCGCCCAGAAGAGATACTTGGCAGGTTTGTCGGTGCGGATAGCCTTGCGGTACTTGCGCACCTTGCCCGTAACATCGTCACGATAGTAGAGGGTGCTGTTATCAATCTTCTCGACCGAGAGCATACCATTCTCATACTTTACGGTAGGCGGTGTGATACGGAAATTCAACCCCATATCCGCCATACGGTCGTAGTGGCGTGTATAGAGGCGGTAGTGGAACTCCTCCCACTCGCCACCATTCTTGCCCCAAGCCTGCTCCGAGAGGGCGCAAACACGAGGGAAGGTCTGATAGTCGATAAAGTCGAGCGACTTGTCGCCACCCTGCGAGAGCAACGACTCGCTCCAATATGCCGCCTCGAAGCCCTCGACGAGTGCCACCTCCTCGGGCGAGAAGCCCTGCTTCTCGAAGTCGAACGAGTAGGTTTTGCGCACATCGAACGCACCACCCCATACAGGGCCTGTTTCGTGGTCGCTCTGGCGCATATCGAAGTAGAAGAACTCCTGTGGCATAAAGATGGTGCGATAGCCCTTCATCATCACCTCCTTGCAGACCTTGGCACTCTTCCAACCGTGTACCAACGCCTCCTTCGAAAGACCGCCGCCAAAGGCTGCCTCGTTCCACACCGAAGGTACCTTACCATACTTGGCGAGGATAGCCTGGATGCGACCTATGAACATATCCTCCAACTTGTGACCATCGGTGTAGCCACGCTTACGCAACCACGCCGAGCAGTCAGGACACTTCTTCCACTGCGACATATTCACCTCGTCGCCTCCGATATGGAAGTGTTTCGAAGGGAAGAGGGCGCACACCTCTGCCAAAATCTCTTCGAGAATGCGATAGTTGCGCTCCTTGGTTGCGCAAACCACACCTCTGCTGTCATAGTTGCCATTCACCGCCAACTCGTCGTTGGTGTAGTTGCAGAGCATATCGGGATAGATGCGCAAGAGAGCTGCGCTATGACCTGGGAGGTCTATCTCGGGGATAACTTCGATATTGCGCTTGGCTGCGTATGCCACAACCTCCTTAATCTCCTCCTGGGTATAGTAACCGCCATACTTCTCGTTCCACTTGCCGAGTGCCGCACACAACGGAGAGTCGCCTCCACGGAAACCACCCACCTTAGCCAAGTCGGGGTGCGACTTAATCTCGATGCGCCAACCCTGCGAGTCGGTCAAGTGCCAATGCAGTTTGTTTATCTTGTGGTAGGCGATATAGTCGATATAGCGCAAAACATTCTCCTTGGTCACAAAAGTTCGTGCCACATCGAGCATAAAGCCACGATAGGCAAACTTCGGCTTATCCTTCACCTCGCAACCCTGCACCTCGGCAGGCAGAGGCATCTGCTTGGTATAGACCTCGCTCGGAAGGAATTGGAAGAGCGTCTGCACACCATTGAACACTCCGCCATAGCCACCACCGACAATCTTCACAGCCTCATTTGACACTGAGAGATGATACTCCTCCTCCGCCAACGAGCCGTCGAGCGAGAGGGCGATATAGTTGGTTGCAGGCGCACTTTCGGCACTCTTAACTGCCACATACTCTTGCAAATAGCCAGCTATCGGAGCGAGCTCTACCGCATCGCACACAAGGGCAGTTGCGGGAGTAATCGTAAAGTTATTGTCGTGCTGAACGAGCGAAAGTGGCTGCGGAATAATTGCCACCTCGGTAGCAACTTCGCTCTTTGGGGTCGAACAAGCAACGGCGCATATCACCGCCATCGCCAAAAGGAGTCGTTTCATATTGGTTTAGGGTTTTAGGTTATTCTTTTTGCAAAGATAGCAAAAAACGGAAAGCGGAAAACGGAAAGCGGAAAACTTTTTTATTTATAGCAAGCTTTTAGAGGAGAGAGTTTAGGGATATTAAAGAGTTTAGGGAATTTAACGATTATTTTTCTCGTTAAACTCCCTAAATTCATTATTTCCCCTTTTCCACCCCAAAATCGTCAATGGTGGCAGGAATTTTATAACTGATTCGAGTAAACGGACGAAGGCAAATCGTGCTGATTATATCGTGACGCCATCGACATTCCGTAGGCACCTGCTGTTTTGAGGGTGAGCAAATCGCCTCGCTTGGTAAGTGGAAGCGACACATTCTCGTCGAAGACATCGGTGCTCTCGCAAGCTGTTCCAACGATTGTATATTTGAGTCGCTGGTCGCTCTCGGAGGTGATATTCTCGATATTGTGGTAGGAGCCATAGAGCGCAGGGCGGATAAGCTCGGTCATACTCGCATCGACAATCACAAGGCGACGACCTGTTGCGGTGGTCTTGTTGAAGAGCACCTTGGTAATCAGCTCGCCACACTCAGCAACGATTGCACGACCAAACTCGAAATGGACCTCACGCTTGCCCACCTGCAAGTGTTGCTTGATAATTGCAAATACCGATGCAAAGTTCGGAATTGGCTCATTCTCAGGCATATCGTAGTTCACACCAAGACCGCCACCAACATCCACAAACTCCAACTCGAAGCCGAGGTCGGTGAGGTTTTGAACTATCGCATTCACCTTGTTGCACATATTCTCGAAGACATGCAACTCACGAATTTGCGAGCCGATATGGATGTGCATACCTATCACATCGAGGTTTTTCAGCGACTTGATATCCCCGACACTCGCCAAAATCTCCTCGTAGGAGATACCGAACTTCGAGTCCGCCTGACCTGTATCGATACAGTGGTTGGTCTTTGGGTCGATATCGGGATTGACACGCAAGCCCACATTCATCACCTTGCCCATCTCGCCGGCAATCTCATTCACAACATACAACTCCTCGATAGACTCGCAGTTGATGGCGAAGATGCCCTGCTCGATGGCGTAGCGAATCTCCTTGTCACGCTTACCTACGCCTGCATAGACAATCGTCTTGGGATCGAAGCCCGCTTCGATAGCACACTTCACCTCGTTGCCGCTGGCGCAATCTACACCCAAGCCGTGCTCACGGATAATCTGCAAGAGTCGTGGATCGTAGTTCGCCTTAATGGCGTAATGCACCTTGTAGTTGTAGCGTGATGCCATAGTCATCAGGCTCTCCAAAGTCTGGTGCAACAACTCTACATCGTAGAGGTAGAATGGGGTTTCGTGGGCTGCCAACTTAGAGGCAACTTGTCTGCTTAACATAGTAATTCAGCCATTAGCCTTTTTATTATACTTATATTATATATTACTTCAAAGTCACGAGCGAGTGTCCCTCCATCTCCTTCGGCTGAGGTACGCCCATAAGCGACAATACTGTTGGAGCAACATCTGCCAAGATACCGTTCTCAACCTTTGCTACACGCTCCGAAACTACCACGATTGGCACCGGATTCAAAGAGTGAGCAGTGTTTGGAGTGCCGTCCTCGTTGATAGCGTTGTCTGCATTACCGTGGTCAGCGATGATTACAACCTCGTAGCCGTTAGCCTTTGCCGAAGTTACAACCTTCTCTACGCACTCATCCACAGCCTTAACAGCCTTCTCGATAGCCTCGTAGATACCTGTGTGACCCACCATATCGCCATTTGCGAAGTTCAAGCAGATGAAGTCGTACTTCTGCTCGTCCAATGCGCCAACCAACTTCTCAGCAACCTCATATGCGCTCATCTCAGGCTGCAAATCGTAGGTAGCAACCTTTGGCGAAGCCACCAAGATACGATCCTCGTTCTCGAACTTCTCCTCACGACCACCGTTAAGGAAGAATGTCACATGGGCATACTTCTCTGTCTCGGCAATACGCAACTGCTTCAAGCCAAGCGACGATACATACTCACCCAAGGTGTTCTGAACATTCTCCTTGTCGAAGAGGATGTGCAAGCCCTCGAACGATGCGTCGTATGGAGTCATACAGCAGTAGTAGAGCGGCATTGTGTGCATACCCTCTGCTGGCATATCCTGCTGTGTCAATGCTACGGTAATCTCACGAGCACGGTCGTTACGGTAGTTGAAGAAGATAACCATATCGTTTGGCTTGATAGTACCGATTGCGTTGCCCTCGCCGTCAACCGCTACGATAGGCTTGATAAACTCGTCGGTTACGCCCTCGTCGTAAGAGTGCTGAACAGCAGCAACCATATCAGTAGCCTTCTCGCCTACGCCATCAACCAAGCAGTCGTAAGCAATCTTCACACGCTCCCAACGCTTGTCACGGTCCATAGCATAGTAGCGACCGATGATCGAAGCAATCTTACCTGTCGATTGAGCCAAGTGATTCTCCAAAGCCTCAACAAAGCCCTTACCGCTCTTAGGGTCGGTATCACGACCATCCATAAAGCAGTGTACGAAGGTGTTCTCGATGCCGTAGTGCTTCGAGATGTCGCACAACTTGAACAAGTGGTCAATCGACGAGTGAACGCCACCGTCAGAGAGCAAGCCCATAAAGTGAACATTCACGCCATTCTGCTTTGCATACTCGAATGCTGCAACAACCTCCTTGTTCTCCAAGATAGAGCCTGTCTTGCAAGCACGGTTAATCTTCACGAGGTCCTGATATACAACACGACCTGCGCCGATATTGAGGTGACCCACCTCCGAGTTACCCATCTGTCCGTCAGGCAGACCTACATTCTCGCCATCGGTACGCAACTCTGCGTGCGGATTAGCAGCTGTCAATGCGTTGATAAACTCAGGGTTTGTTGAATAGATGGCGTCTGCCTTGGTGTGGTTACCAATTCCCCAACCATCCAAAATCATCAATAAAACTTTGTTTGCCATATTTTTTTCTTGCTTTTAGCCATTAGCCATTGGCCATTGGCTCTTTTTTATAATATAATTATTTTTCTTTCGTCTCTCGTCTCTCGTCTTTCGTCTATTTATTTGAGTACAGCGAAAATAAGCGCCTTTGCCTTCTCGATAGCCTCGTTCAAGCCGTCAGGGTTCTTACCACCAGCGGTAGCGAAGAACTTCTGACCGCCGCCACCACCCTGGATAGCCTTGGCAGCCTCACGAACTACTGCACCTGCATCTACGCCCTTTGCAACAACATCGTCGCCGAGCATAATGGTCAAAGTCGCCTTACCGCCTGCGTTCGAGCCGATAACCATAACGAGATTAGACTTGCGAGTGCGCAAATTGTAAGCCAAATTCTTAACGAAATCTGCCGAGTGGTTCATCTGGCGAGCCACAACAAAGTAGCCATTCTTCTCGGTAGTGTTCTCAACAATCTTCTCGGTGATAGCATTCAACTGCTCCTTCTGCATAGCCTCAACCTCCTTTGCCAACGACTCGTTGTTCTCGACCAATCGCTTGATTGCAGGAACGAGTTGCGAGTTGCCAAGCATCTCGCCGAGCGAAGAGATCAAATCCTGTGCTGCGTAGATTATAGACTCTGCCTTCTCGCCTGTTACCGCCTCGATACGACGAACACCAGCCGAGATAGCCGACTCCGAAACAATCTTGAACATACCGATATTTCCGGTTGCCGAGGTGTGGGTACCACCGCACAACTCAACCGACTCTCCGAAGCGTACCATACGCACCTTATCGCCATACTTCTCGCCAAAGAGCATCATTGCACCAACCTTCTGAGCCTCCTCCTGAGTAGCCTCACGGTTCTCGTCGAGTGGAGAGTTCAAACGAATCTTCTCGTTCACCTCACGCTCTACGGCACGAATCTCCTCGTCGGTCATCTTCTGGAAGTGCGAGAAGTCAAAACGGAGCGAATCAGGCGACACCATCGAGCCCTTCTGCTCAACATGCGAGCCCAACACCTTACGCAATGCTGCGTGGAGGAGGTGGGTTGCGGTGTGGTTATTTGCCGAGCACTGACGCTTTGCAGGATTTACCACTGCGTGGAACTCCGCCTCCAAGTTCTCTGGCAAGTTGTTTGCGATATGGATAATAAGACCATTCTCCTTCTCGGTAGCGACAATCTCAATCTTCTCGTTTGCCGACTCGATATAGCCGGTATCGCCTACCTGACCACCCGAGTTGCCATAGAACGGAGTCTTGTCGAATACCATCTGGTACGAAACCTTATTCTTAGACTGCACCTTACGCACACGAGCAATCTTCACATCGCACTCCAACATATCGTAGCCTACGAACTCCTCGTTCTTTGCGTCGGCGATAATCTCCTTCCAATCGTCGATATCCTGAGCCGCAGCGTTGCGTGAGCGCTCCTTCTGTGCCTGCAACTCCTTCTCGAACTCTGCCAAGTCGACCTCTACTCCCTGCTCCTTTGCGATGAGCTCGGTCAAGTCGATTGGGAATCCGTATGTATCGTAGAGCAAAAATGCATTCTTACCCGAAATCTTACCGTTGCACTCCTTGATAACGCCCTCCAAGAGGTTGATACCTGTTGCCAAGGTGCGGAGGAACGATGCCTCCTCCTCCTCGATAACACGCTCCACGAGCGACTGCTGTGCCTTCAACTCAGGATACTGCTCGCCCATCTGCGCAACCAAGGTTGGCACCAAGCGGCAGATAAATGGCTCGTTGAAGCCGAGGTAGGTGTAACCGTAACGCACTGCACGACGCAAGATACGACGGATAACATAACCAGCCTTAACATTCGATGGCAACTGACCGTCGGCAATCGAGAATGCGATAGCACGAAGGTGGTCGGCAATAACACGCATTGCCACATCCACAGCCTCCTCCTTGCCGTATGCCTTGCCCGACATATCGGACAACACCTTAATGGTCGACTGGAAGACATCGGTATCGTAGTTCGACTTCACGCCCTGCATAACCATACACAAACGCTCGAAGCCCATACCTGTATCGACATGCTTTGCAGGCAACGACTCCAACGAGCCATTTGCCTTACGGTTGAACTGCATAAACACAAGGTTCCAAATCTCGATAACCTGTGGGTGACCCATATTCACCATCTCACGACCAGGCTTCTCGGCAATCTCCTTTTCGTCACGAAGGTCGAAGTGAATCTCGCTACAAGGACCGCAAGGACCTGTCTCGCCCATCTCCCAGAAGTTGTCGTGCTTGTTACCACGAATGATGTGGTCCTCGGCGATACGCTCCTTCCAGATATCGTAAGCCTCCTGGTCGAATGGCACGCCATCCTCCTCCGAGCCCTCGAATACGGTTACATACATACGCTCCTTTGGCAACTTGTAGACCTCGGTCAAGAGCTCCCACGCCCAAGCGATAGCCTCCGCCTTGAAGTAGTCGCCGAAAGACCAGTTACCGAGCATCTCGAACATTGTGTGGTGGTAGGTGTCGTGACCTACCTCCTCCAAGTCGTTGTGCTTACCCGAAACACGCAGACACTTCTGCGAGTCGGCAGCACGAGGAGTCTTGCGCTCGGCATTGCCGAGGAAGATATCCTTAAACTGGTTCATACCCGCATTTGTAAACATCAAAGTCGGGTCGTTCTTCACTACCATAGGTGCCGAAGGCACGATTGTGTGTTGTTTCTCTGCGAAAAAGTCGAGAAACGCTTGGCGTATTTGCTTAGAATCCATTTGTGTATAATATTTTTAATTTCAATGCGTTATAGTATCGATTTGCGCCCGTTGTGCGCACGCACACGCAAAATCGGTTGCAAAAATACAAAATTTACTGTAATTTTGCGCAAGAAAAGTAAGTTTTTCGCATTGAAAGAGGATATTCGCAATACAAAAGGTGCTACAAGCACCTCCAAACGACGAAACCGATACAACATTTTACGACAAGTGTTGATTGGCTTCATCGTCATTTCGCTTGCGAATATGGCAATCTCCTATCTCTTCTACACCCCGAAGATGCACCACATAGCGGCAGAAAACCGAGAACTCGTATTGAAATACGAGATTTTGCAGGATCGCATCGCCTCTATGCAGAGCAAAATCGAGGAGATTCGTCATCGTGACCACTTCGTCTACCGACGACTTTTTTCGAGCGACACACTCGCCATACAGGGTATTCACACGCCATATTCCGACTCGAAGTACGCCTCGCTTACAGGCGATGAGTACTCCGAACTGATGACCTCGACCTGGAAACAACTCGATGCAGCACGACGCCAGATATATGCCGTATCACGCTCGCTCGACGAGGTGCAGCTACTCGCAAAAGATAAGGAGCAGATGTCGCTCGCCATACCTGCAATTTGGCCTATCGACCGCACCCGCTTGAAGGCATTTTACGCCTTTGGAGTGCGCAAGAATCACCCTATTCTCAAAATTCGTACTATGCACAAGGGTGTCGATATGTCCACTGACTATGGCGTGCCGGTCTATGCTACGGGCGATGGCGTAGTCGAGAAGGTTGATCAGGGCAAGCGTCGTCGTGGCTATGGTCGCCAGATTGTGATAAATCACAAGTTCGGATACAAGACTCGCTATGCCCACCTGCAAAAGATGTTCGTAAAGGTAGGCGAGAAGGTGCAGCGAGGACAACTTATCGGCGAGGTCGGCTCATCGGGTGGCTCTACGGGACCACACCTACACTACGAGGTGATATATCGCAACCGCAATGTCAATCCGGTGAACTATTTCAACCGCAATATGACCAGCGACGAGTATCGTCAGCTGATGGAGAATATGAAGTATAACGCTACCCTCGAAACCGACGAGGGTGCCTCGAATGATGGCATTTAGAGATGGGCGAGAGCAACAATAAAGTAAAAAAGAGTGGCAGTCGTCGTGCCTTGCAGGCATTGGCGTGGTTTGGTGCTGCCGTGCTCTACTATTTTCTCTTCTCGCTCCTCTTCGACACCCCTGCCGAGTACGATTTGCGCCACTCCACCGACCGTTTGAAGGAGGAGTATGCCACCTTGCTCGAAGAGTACGACTCGCTATCAATAGTGGTTGATAATATCGTCGAGCGAGATAGAAATATCTTCGCCATAATGTTCGATTCGGAGCCTTACGACTTCGACTCGGAGTACAACAAACAGCGTGTCGAGTTGCACGAATCATTGCTCGGCAAGAGCAATCGTGAGATGTCCTCCACGCTCGAAACATCGCTCGAAGAGTTGGAGCGCAAAATGAAGTCGCTCGAAAAGAGCTATTCAACACTCGACGAGGAGTTGCAAATCGTTGGTTCAAAGCGAAATAACATCCCTTCAATTCAGCCCGTAACCAACCACGAACTGACACTTTTGACCGCCGCATACGGCACACTTATGCACCCCTTCTACCGCACCTTGCAGTCGCATCAGGGTGTCGATTATGCAGTGCCCGAGGGTACCCGAATTTTCGCCACGGCAGACGGCTCGGTCAAGGAGGTAAAAGGTAAGAATTCGACCTCGGGCGTAACCGTCGTAATCGATCATCGCAATGGCTACACCACATCGTACAGCCACCTCCAAAGCGTGAAGGTTAAGCGTGGTCAGCGTGTGCAGCGTGGCGACATCATCGCCCTCTCGGGCAACTCGGGTCTTTCGCTTGCACCACATCTCCACTACGAGGTGCGTTATAACGGTATGCGAGTAGATCCTATTCACTACTTCTTTATGGAGCTTACACCCGATGAGTATCAGCGCATTATGCGTATTGCGCAATCGGGTATGCAGTCGTTCGATTAACCCTTTTTCACGATGCAGATAAAACTTATTATTCTCGACTTTGACGGCACTCTTGCTTCGACCGCCGATGCCCACACCAAGGCGTATATTATGGCGCTGAAAGAGAGTGGTATTCGTTTCAGCGAGGAGGAGTATCGAAATCGTTTCTTCGGCGTGCGCTGCTCCGAATTTTTGCGAACAATAGGCATCACCAACAAGGAGGATATGGAGCGAATTCGTCTGCGCAAGATAGAACTCTACCCTACCTTCTTCGACTCGGTGCGCCTGAACGAGCCATTGTGGCACTTCGTGCAGGATTTCCGTGCGCAGGGCGGTAAGGCGTGGATTGTATCGACAGGACAGAGAGATAATATCGAGAATGCGATGCGTTATCTCGGCATCGAGGGGATGGTTGATGGAATACTTACATCTGACGATGTCGTCGAGCCGAAGCCCTCGCCCGAGGCGTTCCTGAAAGCTATGGCAATCGAGGGCGTAACACCTGCCGAAACGCTCATCTTCGAGGATTCCGAGGTAGGTTTAGCGGCTGCCAAGGCGAGTGGAGCAGCATACTTCAAGGTAAAATTGTAGATTACTATATATTATAGAGGTAATCGGGGGGGGGTAAAGGCGACTATTTTCAATTTTTTTAATTTTTTTTTGAGAAAAAGTTTGCAGATTAAAATTTTTGCTTTACCTTTGCACTCGCAATACAACATACGGGATGTAGCGCAGTCCGGTTAGCGCATCTGGTTTGGGACCAGAGGGTCCCAGGTTCGAATCCTGGTATCCCGACAGAGAGAGATGAGAAATCATCTCTCTTTTTTTTGTCGTGATACCAGGATTCGAGCCTGAGGAAAGAGTGGTTAGAGGCGGTTAGGGGTTGTTAGAGGGAGTTATTCGTCTTTACTCTGTTCTCTCCCTATTGCGCCTTGTCGATTTATCGAAAAAAAGAAAATAATTTCCGTTTTGTTGCGCAATGAGAAAAACTTTTGTTATATTTGTGCTACACAACTCAATAACCTAAAACTAAGATATGAACGGAAAAGTTAAATGGTTCGACCCAAAGAAGGGTTACGGATTTATTATTGCCGAGGATGGCAAGGAGATTTTTGTACACTACACCGGTATCGTAAAGGAGGGTTTCAAGGCTCTGAACGAGGGTCAGCTCGTAACCTACGAAATCGGCAGCGGAGATAAAGGCGAACAAGCCGTAAATGTACAGCTACTCCCTAAGGAGTAAAGAAAAAGAGGTCTTTCGACCTCTTTTTCTTTGCTATTAGCCATTGACCTTTGGTCTTCACTGCTCCGCTTCGGCAAAGTCTGCAAGCAGCCTATGCTCTCAGCTTAATCGCAGCGGTGGCCATTAGCTTTTTTAATTTAATTCTTTTGCGAATTTAGAAGTCTTATAGTTCGATTTTAGTATCCTCGACGGATGCGTCGACGGATTCGATTATCTCGTTCGAGTTTCAGCTGCTTCGCCTGATTGATGCTATACCTCCACATCAGGTATGCTCCACCGAACAACACAATGCAAACTCCCAAAGCGACAAAGTCGTTCTTATCGACTGCAACCTCGCTATCGACGCCATCCATCACAATCGTGATAAGCAGACCTCCGATAGCACCGCCAATCATTGCCAAGAGCGTAGCCCAACAATAGCGTGGAAGTAGCTTGAACAGCGAGCGCATAATCGCCTCGCCGAGAATCAATACCGAAATACAACTCAATGTTTCGCTTACGATATGTGCCGTTGTGGGCTCCATAGGAACGAACTTACTGATGAGCTTCTCGCCGATAGCAAAGAGAAAGAATAGAGCCATCTCCAAGCCACCAATGCGCACACGCCAGATATTGAACGACACCCCACGGTTAATCTTGCGCAGTTTTTGTATTAAATTAGCTGTTTCCATACTACTCCTTCTTCTTTTTCTTGATTCTACCACTTTTGCGGAGGGCTTCGGCGATAATATATTGCAGCTGACCGTTGGTGGAGCGGAATTCATCTTCCGCCCACCTCTCGATCGCCTCCATCATCTCGGCATCTATACGAAGTACAAAACTCTTTGTAGCCTCTTTTGCCATAAATTCCTTTATAATTGAGAATTGAAAATTGAGAATTGAGGATTAAAATTTATTCCCATTTATTCAAAATTGCTTATAATGAGATTATTTTTGTGCGAGGCCAGGGAGCGAAAGCGGAGCATACTTGGGCGTATGTGAGCATTTCGCTATCCGCCGACTCGTGCAAAAAGAACTCATTAGAACGATTTTTTAGTGGTGCAAGGTGCCTGTATTAACCACCGGCTGCGCCGACTCATCGCCACACAACACTACGAGCAAGTTGCTCACCATTGCAGCCTTGCGCTCCTCGTCGAGCTCTACAACCTCGTCTTCCGAGAGCTTGTCGATAGCCATCTTAACCATTGATACAGCACCCTCGACAATCTTCTCACGAGCCGAGATAATCGCATCTGCCTGCTGACGACGCAACATTACGGCTGCAATCTCGGGAGCGTATGCGAGGTAGTTGATACGAGCCTCGACAACCTCGATACCTGCCATTGCAAGACGCTCGTTAAGGCGTGTTTCGAGCTCCTCGTTAATCTCGTCGGCATTCGAGCGGAGGGTAAGTTCCTCATTTGTTGCGGTATTGTTATCGTAGGCATATTGTCCTGCCACCTGGCGCAATGCTGCATCGCTCTGCACGGCAACGAAGTTTTCGAGAGCCTTCATACGACCATTTGCAGTTACGGTAACCTCGCCCGTAGCAACAGGGGTGTCGATATCGAATACTGCCTTATAGATCTCGTTCTCACGAATGCGCCAAACCAAAACCGAGCCGATGATAATTGGGTTACCCTGCTTATCATTCACCTTGATAGGCTCCGCGTTGAGGTTACGGGCACGGAGCGAAATATTCTTCTTGGTCATAAATGGATTGACCCACCAATAACCGGTCTGCACGAAGTTACCACGATACTCGCCGAAGAAGAGCAACACTCTCGCCTCGTTAGGCTCCAACAACATAAAACCGCACGATGCGATAATCGCCCACAAGAGGATGATTACACCTGCAACAACTGCGATAGTATCGTAAGGTGCAGCGGAATTAACACCGCCATAGATTGCAAGCGCTGGGCCACCAACCCACGACAACAACACGATGAACAACATCGCAAATCCGTTCATCTTCCAACCCGAATAGAGTTTGTTCTGATTCTTCTCCATAATAATAAAGTATTAAAGGTTTATAAAATTTCTTTGCTTTTAGCTATTGGCTTTATTTGTTCTTTCAAATTCTCAACTCTCAACTAAAATAGTATCATTTTGATATCACAAAGTAAATGCAAAAAATTTCATTTTCCAAATAATTTTCGGAAAATTTTTCACGGAAAATAAAAAAGCACCTCAGAGAGGTGCTTAAATTTTTTAGGAGATTGTATTTTTTATTAGTGCTTAACCTCAACTTCTGCGTTAGGGTTGTGCTTATATTTGAAAACCAAAGCAAAAAGCACAGCCACAACGAGCGCATAACCTGCGAAGATATACCACGAGAGAGGCCAGCCCCACTTATCGACTACCCAACCTGCCACATACGAGCCAATGAATGCTCCGAAGCCGTTGGTCATAATCATAAATACGCCCTGCGCACTCGCACGAATCTCAGGTGCAGTCTCCTTCTCAACATAGAGCGAGCCCGAGATATTGAAGAAGTCGAATGCTACGCCATAGACAATCATCGAGAGGATAAACATCCAAACGCCTGCGCCAGGGTTACCTGCGCCAAGTAAGCCAAAGCGCAATACCCACGCAAACATCGAAATGAGCATCACATTCTTAATTCCAAACTTCTTCAAGCAGAATGGAATGAGAAGGATACACAATGTCTCTGAAATCTGCGACAACGAAATCAATATTGTCGAGTGCTCCACACCGAAGGTACCGAGGTACTTATCGCCGTGAACTGCAACATCGCCAAAGCTCTTAATATAGCCATCGGCAAAGGCGTTGGTAATCTGCAACGACATACCGAGCATCATCGAGAAGAGGAAGAATACCGCCATCTTATACTCCTTGAAGAGGGCGAAGGCACGCAAGCCGAGGGTGTCGATCCACGACTTCGACTCTACATTGCGATTAACCTCGCACGAAGGGAGCGAGAAGCAGTAAAGGCCCAAAACTATGCCCAAGCCTGCCGAGAGGAGCATCTGTGCCGACGAAAGACCAAAGCCCAACAAATCGACTGCCCACATTGCGCAAATAAAACCTACGGTACCCCAAACACGAATTGGAGGGAACGCCTTTACGGTATCAAGACCCGCCTTGTTGAGGGCATTGTATGCAACAGTATTGCTCAAAGCGATAGTCGGCATATAGAACATTACGCTACACAACACCAACGGATAGAGTGTTTCATACGAGTTCTGCATAGATGCTGCCACCATAAATGCCGCAGCCAAGAGGTGCGAGATACCCAAAAGACGCTGTGCCGGCACCCAACGGTCGGCAATCACACCCATAATTGCAGGCATAAAGAGCGAGGCGATACCCATAGTAGCGAAGAAGCTACCAATCTCACCGCCCGAGAATTTGAGCGTGCCACCGAGGTATGCGCCCAGCGAAATCAACCACGAACCCCAAACTGCATATTGCAGGAAGTTCATCACGATAAGACGAAATTTGATGTTTTTCATAGTGTTTTAAGTTCTATTTTTTGTGTTAATTCTCCGATTTTGGTGCCACAGCCACCTTTTTCACAACAAAATTATAAAATTTTTCGAAAAATCTTTGCTAAAACAAAAAATAAATCATACTTTTGCACTCGCAAAACACAATTGGGCTATGGTGTAATGGTAACACTACAGATTCTGGTCCTGTCATTCTAGGTTCGAATCCTGGTAGCCCAACTAAAAAAGACGACTCGCAAAGTCGTCTTTTTTTTTGTGTTGGGCTACCAGGATTCGGTCAGCTTGTTGCGCCTCGGAAGACTTGTCTTCGTGGTGTATCGGTGGTGCATCGCTTTGCGATTACGATGCAAATAGCCGATACCGCCAAGTAAATAAATTCCCTCGTCAGTATCGGCTCTTTACATCAGACCTCTGGTCTTGCACCACCTCCTCTCTTCTCGGCCTTCTCTCGGCTTCTGCCGCCGTTCGAATCCCGCGGGAGGAACAGCGTTCAGCGTAGCAAGCATAAGCGCCCCCTTAATAGCCCTTACTAGCCTTTACTAGCCCTTAACAACCCTTAATTTGTTGCGCCTTGACCACCCTCGGAGAACGGAAAACGGAAAACGGAAAGCGGAAAACTTTCAATTTAGTGAGTAGTGAGTAGAGAGTAGTGAGTAGTTAAAAAAACCTCAGCGCACCCTTAATAACCTTTAATAGCCTTTAACAACCCTTAATACTGTCTGCGCCGTGATAACCCTCGGAGTTGAGAGAGACGAGAGACGAAAGACGAGAGACGAGAGAGAACTTAGTGAGTTTAGAGAATTTAGGGAATTTAGAGAAGGCAATAAGCAACTATCCCTAAACTTCCTATATTCCCCTAACAACCCCAAACATCCTCTAACCACCTCTAATACCCCCCACACCGATTCGAACGGCGGCAGAAGCCGAGAGCAAACCGAACGAGGGATTGACTTCGTAGCGCAAGCGCTGCGCTTAGCGCAAAGTATCCTACATCCCCCTAAATCCCCCTTGCAAAAGGGGGACTTGTCGCTACGCTCCATTAACCCACGACCGGATTCGAACGGCGGCAGAAGCCGAGAGTAGACCAAGCAGAAGTGAGGATGAGAGATAGGCATTAAAACCAAAGGTTTTAGAGAAGAAATTAAATAGCAGCAGCCAAATTTATTTGAGCTGATGATATTTGATTTATTATCATAGTTGCGTAGCAACAATGACTATCTCGCATACTCAACCACTGCGCAGACAAGTTTGCCGAGGCGCAACAAGCTGAACGAATCCCTCTCTTGACGCCACAAAAAAAAGAGCAGTGATTTTTCACTGCTCTTTGTGGCGGAAAGAGAGGGATTCGAACCCCCGGTACAGTTGCCCGTACACCGCATTTCGAGTGCGGCCCGATCGACCACTCCGGCATCTTTCCAATGCGTTTTGCGGTTGCAAAGGTAGGAATTTATTTTTTAATTCCAACAATTTCTTGCGATATTTTGCACTTTTTTTGTGATATATGAACTTTGGAGTAGTTTTTCATAAATATAAGTATTATATTTGTCGTATACTAAACCACCCTTTTTATTCGTTTAGTATATAAGACAAACTATATCGCTATGAGAAAGATTGTAACAATGGCCCTAATTTCGGCACAGATTTTACTCTTTTCGGGGTGCGCTGCGGCGTGGCAGAATGCGTCGTACTCGGATGATTTGTACTCCATACACAACAAAATAGCCATCGCCGAGCGTCAGAAGGCGGAGGCAGAGCTCGCTAAGGCGCAATATGAGGCGCAGCAGGCGCAGTACGAGGCTACCTTGGCAAAGATTAAGGCCGAGGCGGCTAAGCAGAGTGTTACAGTATCGACCGAGAGCAACATCAACGGCTTCGATGCCGTACTTGCCGACTCATACGAGAGCGCATACGCTCGTCGTTTGTACGCCTTCTCGTCGCCAACCTACCGTATGCCATCGTCATACTACTCGTTGCGATATTCGGATGCATTCTTCTATGCTTCGGCATACGACCCTGCATTCTACAACATTATGATTTCGGGCGATATGGTGTGGGTCGAGCCAAAGTATGTAACCTCGATGTTCGGTTCGTGGGGCGCAGTAACATTGCCTTCGTATAGTTGGTATTATGGCTGGAACGATCCATTCTACTATTGGAACAGATCGTACCGATATGGCTGGTATTATGGTTGGAACAACCCATACTATTGGGGTTGGGGAAGTGGATATCCATATCACTATCACCACTATTACCACCACCATCGCCCACATCGTCCATCGTACCACAGGCCTCCACACCACAACCCGCCACACTCGGGCTCGGGCAGCGTGGGCAACACGGGACACAACCACCACAACCGCCCTGGTCAGGTCGTAGGTCGCAACCCTGGTGCATCACGCCCTGTGGATAGAGTTGGAACAACACGCCCTTCCGTACCTTCGGCAGGTCGTTCGGCACAAACTCTCATCCGCAATAGTGCAACCGCAACATCCGGCAGTAAGGGTAGCACTTCGTATCGCAGTAGTGGCAGTTCATCGAGCGGATCGTCGTCGTATCGCAGTAGCGGTAGCTCGTCGAGTAGCTCTTCGTTGTATCGTGGTAGTAGTTCCTCGTCATCTCGCTCCTACTCTTCGCCATCGTCGAGTTCGAGTAGCAGTCGCTCATCTTTGTCGAGTGGAGGAAACTCTCGTGGCAGATAGTTTTTAATGCTTTAACATACTGAATTATGAAAAGATCTCTTTCGGTAATGGCAATTATCCTTGCATCGGCATTGGCGGTGCAGGCGCAAAATACATCGGGAATACTCCTAAATAGGGATATTGTCCCTGCATCGTCGCTCCTCTCGCTCTCGCAGCGTGAGGCTGTCGGCACGGCTCGTTCGATGGGTATGGGTGGTGCATTCACCTCGCTTGGTGCCGATATGGCATCGTTCGGCTACAACCCTGCGGGCTTCGGTATGTATCAGCGAGATGAGATATCGGCTTCGCTCGGCTTGGGCATCACCAACGCCAAGAACTATAACGCCTACAACACCTCCGACAACAATAGCGTGCGTTTTGATGTGAATAACATCGGAGCATCGTTCAAGGTATATGAGGGTACGGGCAAACTCGTGGCTGTAAATTTCGCTTTCGGCTACAACAAGACCGCCGACTACAACTACGATATGTCGTATGCAGGCCCTGCAACGGTATCATCGTTGGCAGATGCATTTGCCGATATTGCAAATGCTAATGGTTTGACTATCAACGCAGATAATAAGATTGCCGACGATCGTGGCTACTACGACTACGATATGAACCCCTACTTTTGGGGTGCGGTTATGGGTTACAAGGCGGGGTTGATAAACAAGGGCACAAATGGCTGGTATCCCGATGAGATTGCCCCGGGTGCGCAGATGTCGCAATACACCAACCTCCGAAGTCGTGGCTCGGCAGGCGAGTTTTCGTTTGCTTTCGGCTTTAATATAAATAATATAGTCTATCTCGGTGCATCGCTCGATGTTCAGAGTATATCTCGTGAGCAGACCATCTACTACGAAGAGTATATCGGCTACGAGGGAGCAAGACCTAACGGCACGGAGTATCCATATCAGCTCCAAGACTTCCGTTTTGCGCAGTCGATGAATTTGAACGGCTCGGGCGTAGGTGCGAAGTTCGGTATCGTAGTGCGCCCTGTCGAGGCGTTGCGCATCGGTTTTGCGGTACACACTCCGACCTACTATTCGGTAGCCTATCGCTACTCGGCATCGCTCTCGTCGAAGGCTTTGAGTGCGGGCAACAACCCTTACGGTTGGGAGGTTATAAATGGCTCGGTATATGCCAATGAGAGCACTCCGATTTTGCAGGATGGTGGCGACAACCGCTGGTGTTTCACCACCCCTACACGCCTATTGGCGGGTGTGTCGTATGCGATTAATCGCTATGCTATCATCTCGGTGGATTATCAGTACGATGCATATCGTGCCTTGAAGTGGAACTACACTCCTGTCGATACGGGCTATACGAACGATGTTTTCCGCAACAATGTGAAGGGCACACACACTGTTCGTGCCGGTGTTGAGGCGAAGCCATTGCCTTGGTTGGCTCTGCGAGTGGGTGGCGGATATCGTACAAAACTCTTGCGTGACAACTACGACTTTGTAGCCTTCTCGGAGCCTGTAGCAGATAGGTTATGGTACGCTTCGGCGGGCTTGGGCTTCCGTTTGAGCGAGGTCACCTCGATAGATTTGGCTTATCAATATCGCAACACCCGCTATTCGGACTACTACTCCTTCTACACCAAGTTGGGCGACACTCCGAATGCGAGCCCGATGTATGGTCTTGACCTTATAAATCACAATATAGCGGTAACATTTGCATTCCGCTTCTAACATAAAAAGGTAATGATGCAAAAAGTGGCGCTTTTTAGTCATTAAATAGTGGGCGAGAAACGGAGTTTTTCTCGCCCTATTTTTTGCTTGCCTTTCCCTGATTACTTTGCAAGAAAAGATACCATTTCACAAAGTCTTTGAAAT
>JBGVMU010000005.1:0-267885 GCA_045124955.1 Alistipes sp.
ATCATCATCTAGCAGAAACGGTCTGTACTTCGGTCTGTCATCTGGTTTATCTGGTTTATCTGTAGCTATCATCCTAAGATAGTTAAGAGCTGAAAACATTTTTGATTTGCCAGTGCCATTCAGTCCTACACATAGCAACAATCGCAGTATTCGCTTGCCGTCAATCTCTTGATACCACTCGGGCGGTAAAGCAGATGCCTTTTCTTTCTTCGATGCCAGAAATGAGAGCTCTACCGGATCCCTATAGGACATATAATTTTTTACTGTAAATGACTCTATCATAACTCGTTGATTTCAAAATATGCGAAATTAAAATATTTTCAGAGTGCAAAGTTAAGAAAAATATTCTAGAAACAATGTTGTTTTCCGTGAAAAAATCACGGGAAACAACATTGTATTAACAATTTAAGCATTTATTTCAAACAAAAATGCTATTTGTTTTGGTTAATATCCCATAAAATCAAAGTATGGACGCTCATCATAATCATTATTTTTGTTTAGGTGAGGATTGTTGAGACAGTATGACTCACGATAAGTTGTCAATGCATTTTCTGTTGTGGTATAAAGGGTGGGCCTTGTATAAATACCAACTGATGGTCGTTCAATAAATCCAGCTTCTACCAATGTTGGGATACTATAATCAATAGCATTTGATGTCGTTTTATTGAATCCATAAATATCAGATATCGTCTCTTCTAATAATTTGCGAGATATTTGTTCTTGGGCATGGAAGTACTTGCCAAGTATGCACACCTCTTCGTAACTGAAAAGAAAAGCTGAATAATAAAGTGCAGTTACGACGATGGCACGATCTGCCTTATACTGCATGGTACTTAAAACTAGCTCCTTGTACTCCATCAAGAAAGGAATGATAGCGTTTTTTCTCTACAACCTTGCTTAGCTCATTCACAGCTTTCATCAAACGGTTCTCACCTTGAACTCGTATTCTGCAAGTGAATGGGCAACTCCTTGTTATATGCACCATCAAAAACAGCTTTGAGTCCTTTCCCCATTATTGATACTTCTTTTCAATTTTAGCAAACAGCACTATCATTTCTAAAAAAATGACAGCAACCGTGCGTTACCTTGTTTTCACCCTTGAAGCATTTTACGGTTCTCCACACGGCATAGTTACCACGGATATACATATCATCAGTCAATCCCGAATTCTCATGGAAGAAATACTTCAGATACTCTTCTTTCGTGAATATATGATGACGACCACCGTGGCTTTTATTAGTAAGAAGCATTGCCTTTTCCTATGCATTTAATGTTCGCCATGTGTATGAATACACACTTCCAAGGTCGGCAGTAATATACATGGTATACCCCATATTATATAGTACCATGATATCAGGTGCAATTTCTGCTGTTTCTTTGATGTGAGGTTATATAAATCTTTCAAATCTCGACATCTATGCATGTGATTGTCAAAACTTGTTGTGACATACACAGATCTATTATACAATTCTGGATTAACCATAGAATAATTGTATTCCTACCATATTGTTGAGGCAAGAACTTGCCGTTTATTCCAATATTCAAACCATAGTTTACTATCCTTCTGCGTTTCTGCGGATTCTACACATAAGAATCTACAGGTATATCACCACAAAATAAAGCCTGGCGAGAAAGTTTCATAATGCTGGGCATCCAAGCATAACGGATATTGTCCACTGGCTCGATATCTTTTTATGTCAGCATATCTTTTAGCATAAGGTATTGCCACGGGACATACCTCTATTAAAAATAGAATAGTTCTTCAATAGTATCTCACTTCCTAGCAACAAGAAACTAATGTGTATCTATCGCAATGTGAAGTTGGTAGAATCATTAGGCTTCAGAATTCCTAGTATTTTGAGAGCATCCAGTGAAGATTGCTTCAAGTTTACAGATAACTTTATTCGCATAACTTTACTAATAAGTGCTCATGATGGCACCAAGTAGGCACTAAGATGGAACTAAGTCAGCACCCAGTCGATATGTGGGGCATAAGATATGAACAAGCTAATTTTAAGCATGCTACCATGCAAGTGCTCAACAAGGCGTAAAAACCATAAAGCTTTTTATTTACAGCTGTCATCTTTTTTACTCAATCTATCATAAAATAAAGAAAAAGTATTATCTTTGCATATTATATGATATGTTACGGTTATGACAAAGAGTACAATGGGGACTAAATTACCTCGAAAATTGGAGCAGAAAATGCAGGTTGTTGGCGAGCAGATAAAGCTTGCACGCTTGCGTCGTAATCTGAGTGTCGCACAGGTGGCGGAGCGTGCTACTTGTTCTCCTCTTACGGTGTCACGCATCGAAAAAGGTGCACCAACAGTGGCTATTGGCATCTATCTTCGCGTGTTGTATGCCCTGCAGCTTGATGATGATATTCTCTCTTTGGCAAAGGATGACGAACTCGGCAGAGCAATGCAGGATATGAATTTACCCCAGCGTGAAAGGGCATCTAAAAAGGAGTAATGTGCTATGAAGAAGTTGTATGTATATGCCGATTTTGATTGGCTCAAGGAGATTGAGTTAGTTGGAGAACTTGGCTACGAATCACTTCGTGGCTCAGATAGTTATAGTTTCAAGTTTGCCGATAGTTGGATAAAAAAATATAATGCCATCGTTCTCAGCGATGACTTGAATAACTACCCAGGCATTCAATATACCCAACCTGAAAAAGATATTTTCGGATGCTTTGCTGATGCTCTGCCCGACAGATGGGGAAGAACCCTTCTCCTCCGTCGTGAACAAATTTTGGCACAAGAGGAGAGCAGACCAGTTCGCCGATTATCATCGTTTGACTTTTTGACGGGTATTGATGACTTTTCCCGTATGGGAGGATTCCGATTCAAAGAAACACTTGATGGCGAGTTCATAAACGCGGACAACTCATTGCGTATCCCTCCATTGGCCGACTTGCGCGAACTCATTGCAGCAAGCAAGGAAATTGAGAAAAGCGAGGACGCTAATATCCTTCCTGAAAAACGATGGATTGCCCAACTTGTGCAGCCGGGTTCTTCGCTCGGTGGTGCTCGCCCCAAAGCAAATGTTGTAGATACGGATCGTAGTATATATGTCGCAAAATTCCCATCATTGAAGGATGATTACGATGCAGGACTATGGGAGCATTTCTGCCATCTATTAGCCAAAAATGCGGGCATAAACGTTGCCGAAACAAAGGTGCTTGAAATTAACGACAAGCATCATACGCTCCTTTCTCGTCGTTTCGACCGAATAAATGAAGGCAAACGAATTCATTTTGCATCTGCAATGACACTGCTCGGGTTAAATGATGGCGACAACGCTACAACAGGACACGGATATATTGACATTGTTGATTTTATCATAAGCGGTTGTACCGATGTTGATGCGAACTTGCGAGAACTATTCCGCCGAGTGGCATTCAATATATGCGTAGGTAATAGCGACGACCATTTCCGCAATCACGGTTTTCTGCTCACTGCAAAAGGTTGGACCCTTTCGCCTGCATACGATATGAATCCAACGCTGAACGACCATCAAAGTCTGCTTATTAACAGCAAGACTAATAAAGCCGATTTGTCCATTCTGCTCGCTTCTTGCGAGGAGTATATGCTCACACTTGAGGTCGCAAAGGGTATCATTAACGAGGTGGTAGCTGCTGTTAAAGATTGGCGCAAATTGGCAAACAGACTGGGTATTGCTAAACGAGAAATGGGCTTATTTGAGGGCGTTTTTGATAGCAGAATAACCCTATAAAAAATAGGTGGATTTTTTCAAAATAGGGATTCCGAACTGAGGGGGAGCAAAATTTTGGTGCATTTGCTTGTATTTCAAAATAAAGCAGTACCTTTGCATCAAAGTAGGAACTCGACTCTGCGAGACACTGCAAAATGGTGCAGAAATTAGGTGGAGCAATAGCGGGAGATTACGTTTGTTGCGATTCTTTAATGCAAAGATATAGAGCCATTTAGAAATGAAACTCGTTTTCTGGTGGCACCACTTGAAGGAAGCTGTTGAGGCTTCCTTTTTTGTTTTTGCCTAAATGCATTGTTTTTCCTCAAAATTTATGATTATAGCAAAATTTTTCATATCTTTATGACAAATTATTGCGAATAAATAACACAATATATATGAACAGAATAAAGGAAGTCCTTGAAGCAAAGGGAATTAAACAAACTTGGCTTGCCGAACAACTTGGCAAGAGCTTCAGTATTGTCAATGCCTATGCGTGCAATCGCCGCCAACCGAGCCTCGAACAACTGTTCGAGATTGCCAAAATTCTTCAAGTAGAGCCTAAAGAACTGATTAGTAATCAGGAACGATAATAGCAATGATTGGAGAACAACACAACAAAACTGTTGCAAAGCCATTCGTCAAGTGGGCAGGCGGAAAAGGATCTCTAATAAGCCAACTTATTGAGAACTTGCCGCAAGACTTTGCGGAGCAGCCAAATGTGACATACATCGAACCCTTTGTTGGCGGTGGGGCTATGCTCTTTTATATGTTAACACATTATCCTAATATAAAACGAGCTGTAATTAATGATGTTAATGAGGATTTGATAAACTGTTATTTGTTAATAAAATATGACCCTAAAAAACTCATAGCATCATTACGAGAAATAAAAGAAGAGTATTATCAACTAGCTACCATAGAAACAAAATCTCAGTACTATTATCAAATGCGAGAAAAGTACAATAACGAGGAAATAGCAAAAGAAAAGCGGGCAGCTTGTTTTATATTTCTTAATAAGACTTGTTTTAATGGTCTATATAGGGTCAATACTAGCGGAAGATTTAATGTGCCATTTGGTCAATATGACCATCCTAATATTTGTGATGAGGAGCTCATTATGGCAGACCATATGATATTGCAGAAGGTGGACATATATGTAGGAGGATATAAAAACATTACAAAACATTTAGGAAAAAGATACAACTTTGTTTATATAGATCCACCATATAGACCTCTTTCTGGTTCGGCTTGCTTTATTGAGTATACGCGTAATATATTTGACGATACAGAGCAAGAAAACTTAAAAACATATTGCGATATACTAACTCAAAAGGGATGTAAGATTATGCAAAGTAACTCAAACTCTTTAGACAATAATGGAGAGTCTTATTTTGCTAAATTATACAATGAGTATACTATTAAACAGATTTTGGCGCACCGATTTATAAACGCCCATGCTGGAAAACGAGAAAAGGAAACAGAACTACTCATTTTGAATTACTAATTCACCATAGTGCTAACAAATAAATGAACTATATATGGCCTCTTTGACAATCTCTCAAATTCAAGCAATTAAGGAACATATGACTTGCGACGAGTCTGTGTTGACTAAAAAGTTTAAAGCAAAAAAGACTCCTTACTTCACATTAAGCATTTCGCTCAATGAATTGGACGACTATATTAATGAAGGATGGGAAGAAGTTTCTCGAACAACATATAAGGCGAAGATCCAAAAACTCAAACCTGCAGGAGTAAGGTTTGAGGATGATATTTGGTGTATGTTTTATAATCTTGGCTTTAGACATCTTAATTATGATGAGAAGTTAGAGATTCCTTGGGGAGAAAATCCAGGAGATAAACATCAACTTGATGTTGTTGCTGTTGGCGAAGAGGCCATATTTGTTGTTGAGTGTAAGGCCACTGAAAACATTAAGCCCGCATCATTCAAAAAAGATATAGACGATATGCGTTTATATAGAGATGGTGTAATGAAAGCTTTGCGTCAAATATACGGAGAGGATAAAAAAGTTAAGTTTATTTTTGCAACACGCAATTACACATTTGCCGAGGGGTGTGAAGACGAGAAGAGATTGGCAGAAAATAAGATATTCCAGTTTACCGACAACACATATGATTATGTGAATAGTCTTATAAAAGCATATAAGTCAACTGTTATATATCAGTTCTATGGTTTGATGTTCCGCCACGAACGCATCAATAATGATAAAATTCGTATTCCGGCATTAAAAGGCACAATGGGCGGTCATACATATTATATGCTATCTATTGAGCCTGCCACACTGCTGAAGATTGGTTTTGTATTGCATCGAACAAAAGTCAACACACAAATCACTATGCCGACATATCAGAGATTGCTTGTGCCTTCTCGATTAAAGGGTATTGGAGAATTTATTGATAAGAAAAATGGATATTTCCCAAACTCTGTAATTATCAATTTTGACGATTCTGAAAGGAAAAATAGGATTCAATTTGATTTAGCATCGGGCGGATCTGATGATACGAGAACAAAATTAGGATACCTCACCATTCCTAACGCCTATTGCATTGCATATATCATAGATGGCCAACATCGCGTATATGGTTATGCTGGTTCAAAATACAAAGATACGAATACAATACCTGTAGTTGCTTTTGATGGTTTGCCATCAGATGAACAGCTCAGAATATTTATGGATATCAATGAGCATCAAAAGGCAGTTAGCCCAAGTTTGCGTATTGATTTGCGAGTTGATTTAGATTGGGATTCGCCTCGCATGGATTCTAGATTGAAGGCATTGCGAGCCTCAATCGTGCGACAATTAGCGAATGAGAAGGATGGTGTTTTAGCGCGTAAGATTTCGGTGGGAGAAGATGTAGCAAAACTAGCATCCAAGCCATTTGATAATGCATTATCTCACTCTTCACTACTCCCAAAAGCTACAGCTAAGGAGTTTACCGAGCATACAGATGTTTGTCTCTATAATACTAATTGTGTTGAACATAATAAAGCAATGTTGGATGCTCAGAAGCGAATATCTAATTTAATAAAGGATTGCTATGCTTATGTTTATTACAAAATGATCGATGAGCATAAAGAAGAATATGAAACCTTTATTGAATGTAATCGTGGCACATATGCTTTTGTGTCATTAATAGCATCGTTGAATGAGCATCTTATAAAGAGTGATGTGTTAACACAAAAATCTAGCACTAAAGACCAAGTGGATGCGATGGCTCCATATTTTGATGTGTTAATCAGTTATTTGTGCAATATGCCTATAGACGATAAGACTCAAATACAATTGATTAAGGGTCAAGGTGCAGATACATTGTGGTTAGGAATGTATCAAAATGCCATCCATAAGCAAATCCCAGAATATAATCCTAATGGATTAGAAGCTTGGCTTGAAAAACAAGATAAAGGATTGCAAGAAGAGGGAAAGGAATGTGGTAAACAGATTGAAAAGCATATCAAAATTCGCATCTTAAGCAAGTTGGAGGAGTTATATGGTGATGCATGGGAAAACAAAGTAATGAAGGTAAAAGGTAGATGTTACCAGCGTATGGATGACAATGAGGATAATCAGGACTGGACAGACCTTATGCAATTACAGGACTACAAAGAGATTATTGACAGTAATTGGAATGTAAAGAAAGAGGATGATGAGTCGTTCGTTACATTCGAGGACGAGTTTGCGATAAAGGTGTCAGATTCATTTAGAACAAAGACAGATAAACTAAAATGGATAAATGACCTTATTTCATTCAGTAAAGCATGGACTACCACCAAAGGAAGACCTCTATCACAAGCAGAGGTTAATGAAATGCAATCTATATTGCAAAGTTTAGTACCTACTGGGGAGCTCTAATGATTGACTATAACGAGTTTTGACAGAAAGATATCACATTGCGTTATTATCAGCAACAACTATCATTTCTTCTATGAGTCGCATAGTTGGCACACTACACGAAGAAGGATTGTTATTAAGGCTTACAGCTTTGGGTAAATTAGAGACAGATGTAACCATAAATGTTTAATAGAGTTTAGATAATACTATATAACTTTATGACCAAAATATCCATTCGATTTTATAATGACCGTGAGGTGCGAGCTGTTTGGGATGAGGAAAATTCCAAGTGGTGGTTTTCTGTGCTCGATATTGTCGGGGTGCTGAACGACCAAGACGACTACCAGAAAAATCGCAACTACTGGAAATATCTCAAAACAAAACTCAAAGGCGAGAATAGTGAACTGGTTAGTGCCACTAACCAGTTGAAACTACTTGCGCCCGATGGTAAGCGACGACTTACAGATGTTCTCGACTACGATGGCGTTTTGCTCCTTGCAAAGAGTTTTCCAAACGCCCGTGCGATGCGTTTTGTCGAGTGGTTTACTAATAGCGACGAGACTATTGACGGCAAGAGCAAGTCGAAGGCCTATGCCCTCTTTGAGAGTAGCCTAATCGACAATATCGAGGTCGGCACGGTAAAAGGTTTGCAGCAGATCCACGCCTACCTGTTTGGTGGTTTGTACGATTTTGCAGGTCAGATTCGCACTGTTAATATCGCAAAGGGTGGTTTCCAGTTTGCGATGGCTCAATTCCTTCCGCAGACACTCGCAACCATCGAACAGATGCCCGAAACAAATTTCGAGGAGATTGCTGACAAATATGTCGAGATGAACATCGCCCACCCATTCCGTGAGGGTAATGGTCGCAGCACTCGCATTTGGCTTGATTTGATTCTCAAAAAGCAGTTGCAGAAATGCGTTGATTGGAGCAAGATTGACAAGAACGACTACTTGAATGCGATGCAAAAAAGTGTCGCCAACTCGTCGGATATCAAGCGACTTTTGCAGCCTGCTTTAACTGACAAAATCAACGACCGTGAAACCTTTATGAAGGGTATCGACTACTCGTACTACTACGAGCAGGGGTAATGGATATAGTTTTTGTATATTCTATGTTTCTATAGCCGTAATGCCCATTGAGAGAATATAAAAAACACATAAAACAATAATCAATATGAAGGTTTTAGCTATAGTTATAGGTAATAATAATTATTATGAACCCGACGAATTGAAAAATGCAGTGAACGATGCGAAATCCATGGAAGATGTATTTCGTCGGTTGGGATACTCTATTATTTCCGCATATGATTGCAATACTGACAAATATGCAGAGATACTCAAAAAAATTGATCAAGATTTATCTCAATATGATGCGTCTATATTCTTCTATGCAGGACATGGATTTCAGGTAGATGGTGAAAATTATTTACCATCTATTGAATGTCAAATCAATAATGTAGATAAATATCTTTTAAATCGACATAGCCTACGACTATCGGAACTTTTGGAAATATACGAAAAGTTTAAAAATAAGACACACATAGTTATTTTGGATGCTTGTCGTATGCGAGCGCAAGCACGAGGTGCATATGATTCATTTGCCCCAATTAGTGCTCCCCCCGGAACTTTAATTGCTTTCTCCACATCGCCTAATTGTGCTGCAAAGGATTCTGTAGGAGGAGATCACAGCGTATATACAGAGGCTTTACTCAGTTATATTGGACACGAGCAATTAGCAGTTGAAGATTTGTTTAAAAAAGTAAGAAGGGCTGTGGCACTTTGGACTAAGAATCAGCAAATTACATGGGAGCATACATCTTTGATAACAGATTTTTATTTTAATACAGGACAAATGATTGCATCACTACAAATACCATACAAAGAGGATGTGGTTTGTGATTCTAAATATAGTGATGTTGGGGAAATAGCGAGTCTAATTAATGATATACGAATTTCAGATTATAATAAACAAAATCCAGCAATAGATAAAATGCTACTTAAGAGTGCTGCTGATCTTGATAGGAACCAACAATTTATTTTTGGCAGAAATTTACTTCAAGCTTCGTATAAGTCATTCAGTGCGCAAAGATTTATGAACTCGTTGAATCAGAATCTATGTAAGTACAAATGTGATGATGGAGATAACCATGTATTAAATGGAATATTATTTGAAATATATTTTGATTCTCATGGAGAATTCCGTAGCAATCGTATCAAAGACTACTTCTTTAATGAAATAATGTCATTAAGACACAATCATGACTATGCTAAATCATTTGGATTTATACGCACACTACTAAATCAATACAAAGAAGGCTTGATATACCTAATTCCTGAAAACAATCATAAACTTGATGTTGATATAACTGTTAAGGATGTTGATAGGGAAGATTTTCTAGGGATAATGCAAACATACTCCGAAGTAAGTATGATTGCTATAAATGGGAAAGATATTACAAATATTGTTAAGCACAAAGTGGAAACACAAGGATTGAGTTTTGATAATGCAATAGCAAAGGCTGCTTGTGCTCCGATAGATGCGATAGAATTACATTCAAATATTCCTCTTCACAAAAATATATATTTCGATACAGAATAGACTATATTCATCCGATCACATTATATTAATAATAGATTGTCCTTGAATATACAAAATTAAGAAAGATATAAGTTCATATAAAACTTCATAACAAAATGGTTATATCATCGTCAACGATATAACCATTTTTGCGTATATTCACTTTAACCCAGTTCCTCTATGAAATTTTACTATCTTTGTACTTGGATTAGGGCTCCGAACAGGAAATCAGAGAAGTGTGCATTTACTGTAATAGAATGGCACAATTATCGACTCTATTTCGGCTTAAAGTTTGCAACTCATTGATTATCAATGCTATTTTTACACTGCATCGGCAAGTAACTAACGCCCTCTAATGCACACTAACAAACGCTAACGCCCACAAATAGCGACAGAATTTCCTACAAAAATAGACGAATAAATCCCGAAAGTTAGACTCTACTTTCGGGATTTTTTATGCTTTAATCTCTTTAACAAAAATATCTCGCCAAGTTTGCAATGGAGTGCAATGAGGCTCAATGGAGTGCAACGAGCCGCAATAACAGGGCGAAGAGAATTGTACTTTCTACTAAAAAGGCATAGGTTGTTGGTGGCGAAAGTCGTTCACAACTTTTTTTGCAAAAAATCACCAATTCTCAAACCTTATCACTAACGCCCCTCTACTCTTAATATGAAAACGCTTCCAAATAGTTTAACTTAAAATTTAAAACTATGACAATGCAAGAAAAAACTTTATCATTTGAGCAGCTACCGGAGCTCATTCAAAATCTGGTAGAAAGAATTGAAGCACTTGAAAAGACAGTGCGAGAGAAACAACAACCACAGCCACTCGAAGGAGAATTGATGAGCGTGGAGGATGTTTGCAAGCTACTTGGCAAATCCAAATCTGCGGTATATCGAACGGTGAGATGCCACGACATTCCGTTTATCCGCTCCAAGAATGAAAGTCTCAGAGTTTTCTGAGACTTTTTGTTGTATATACCTCACACGAAAAGTGGGCGAGAAGGCTCTCTGACAAGGTTTTCGCTCTACCAACTGAGCAATTTCAGCGCTCTGAGTTGGATAAGATTTTTTGTGAAAAAAGCGTTTTTTGCAATAAATCTGCAAGTATCCGTGCAAACAAGTGGTTGTGATTGCAAAATGATTGCACGAAACCATTTAACCACTTAATTTACAACTATGTACAGCGTTATGTTTACTTGCGACAAGCAAAAAAAAGTACATATTCTGCAGCTCATTTTTGCCGATTTTTGACCAATAAGCCTAAAGGCCAAAGAGGGTAATGATACAAAAAAGCGGTGGGTTGATACCCAACAAAAGGAGCGCAATTTGCGCTCCTTTTGTTGGGTATTGTTCGGAGAGAATCCGTCAACTCTTTAGCGGTTGGCAGAGAGAATCTCGGTTTCGAGTTTGTCGCCGAGAGTGAGGTGCAACGCCTTGGTGGCGAGGTGACCACGGCTAAACGAGTGGCGCATAGGTGCTGCGCTCGTAGTTGATGCAGGTGCAAGTTATGCAAAACCGTTGAATGCTGGAATATCACCCTTTAACGAGTAGTATTTGCCATCGATATATGCAGCAAGCATCATTGCTACAAACTTTGGGTAGCCAGGTGTGTTCACGCCATAGCGTACAATGCCTCGAGAGGTGTCGATAACGCCAGCAATAGCGATGCCGTAATTGCCATTATTATTGAGTCCGTAGAATATACCATCTCTATCCATACCAAGAAGGTGTACTTCGCCCACCTTGCCGCCGCTGAAGTCGTAGTTCTCGGCTACAATCTGCGACGAGAAGATAATGTCGTTGCGCTCTGCGGAGTACTCACCCAATATATTGAACGGAAGCCCCATTAGCCCCTTAAAATAGATCTCTTTGTTGGCTACCTTGCGTGAGATTGTAATATTGTTCGAGAACTTATTATCGCCTTTGAAAACCCAATTTCCGAGCCACCCCTCGACATTTGGGTACCAAACCTATTTTTTAGATATCACTCGGCCATTTGCATCGAGCAAGTACCAACTATAACGGTCGTACTCCTGCACCTCGAAGAGTTCACTCGAGAGCATATTGATATCCGAGTAGATTGCCGGTGTGATAGGCTCGCCCGTGAGGCGGTTCAGAATGCCGTAGCTGTTTACGATCTCGTACTTCACATAGTCGGCCAAGGTGTATTGCATCTCGCCACTCTCGTTGTAGCCAATCGGATAGTAGAGGTCGTAGGTATCTTCGAACATAAATGGTTGCACGACATTACCCTCGAAGTCGACCTGCCACTGTTTGCCCTCATCCGTAAGCACAAAGCCATCGGAAACAACACCTATATGGCCATATTCGGCAGGATAGACCACAGCGCAATCGGCATCGAGAACACCGTGTTTGCCATCCTTGACCACCACTCGATAACCACTGGTGTGAGGTGCCCAAATCTCGTCGTACGATGGCTTTACAACCCAGTTGCCACCCCTATCAATCAAGCCCAGACGACCTTCAACATCGGTCATAGCACAGTAGCCATTGTGAAAGACATAGCCAAAATCAACCATGCGGCACTTGTCGGAATAGTCGAATTGGAAGGGAATTACCACCTCGTTATGTGCATTGATAAAGCCAATCTTGTCGCCCTTCATCACGGCCGCCAACCCCTCGGAGAAAACCCACGCCTTGCTGTAGTCGTTTGCCTCGGCTGCAATCTCTATGCAACCCGTGTTTACATTTATGTAACCTCGCTTATGAGGCAGTGCATAAACCGCAAGCGAGTCGCCCTCGGAGGCCTCGGAGACCCAATTCAGTTTTGGTGTTGTATAGTCGCCGATACGCCTGTCATACACACGATACTTGCCATCTCTAAAGTGGTGTGTCTCAATCGAATCAGAGAGATTCATACCACCCCAGTACGACTTGCCATAGTTGCCGTCGTAGTAGGCATAGGCCACAAGTGCCACCAAGCCTACCAATATCGGGACAAGAACTATCTTGACCGAACGGTGAAGCCACTTCGGGCGACCCTTCCAACAATTGCGAATCGTGCGCCAAGCAAGGCGACCAACAGCCACAAGGGCCGTGAAAATCAAGGCTACCACACCGAGCAGTGCCTGAAAAATTTGAGTTAATCGTTTCATAATATTTGTATTTTATCCTTTAATGAGTTCGTATTCGACACCAAACCACTCGTTGAGAGTATCCTCAACCTTTGCCTCGATCTCGGGCGTGATTCTATTCTTAATCTTCTTGTAGACATAGATCATCGCAAAGCCGTCGTCCAAGACTCCCAGGAACTTGTAAACAACGCTTGGAACAAGGTCTATCGGCAGAATGGTGTAGACAATGGCAGCGTAGATAAGCACTCTGTCGAGCGTGGATGTCGCCTCGTCATCCATCACATAGTAGAACTGCAACAGTGGTCGAGTCGCCACACGCCCGGCCTTCAATGCCCACGGACGCAACTTATCCATCAAAGCGTTAATCTTACCTCGCCAATCAATCTTCTTTACTCTCTCCAACAGCGGTTTAATATCCTTGCCCATAATCATATAGGCAAGAATAAAAAGTGAAATCGTAATCAACATAATTTTAAGTTTTTTTAAGTGTTTTATTATAGAGATGACTTTTTGAGAGCATATCTATCACGCCCCAAAAAGAAAAATCCGCCAACCTTTTTCAGATTGACGGATTTTTTAGACGGGCTTCGGCGCTCTCGCCTCTACCTTACGATCTTGAAACCCAATTTACTAATGAGCTTGAGAGTGCCGAGAGCGGTATTTCGGTCATACTCCTTTTCGATTTCGGGCAACTCCTCATACGGAACAAGGCAAGGGTGCTGTTTCAACCTGTCGTTGCGCTCCTCGCCATAGACCCACCCCTCGTCGATACGACTTTGCGCCCACACCTCGTGGACATTCTTTGCCATTTGCTCTATCAACCCATTCAACTCTTCGGGCAACCGGATATCACTTGTATCCATCGGCTGCGGTAGATAACTCTTTTTCATTTCTCTTTTCATTTAAGTCTATATTATAGAGCAAATAGCCTGCTAAAATCTATCAGTAAGGCACTTATTATTTATCTTTTCTAAATAGGTCTTTGAGAAATGCTAGTCCAAAACCCATAGAAAACCAAGTCATAAACATTTTTTCTGTGACGCTATAACTTTCATAGCCCATATCTAACCATTCTATATTATCCCCGAACCATATACATAATGGGTATATTATTAATCCTATACCCATTAGAAATTCTAGGATATATAAAGCCGACGCTACTATAAAGACCGCACTTCTGAAAAAAATTACAAAAGCCTGGTTGTGAAACGTTTCAGCAATATTAACAAAATTGAGAATATGAAAATGTCTATACAGAAACTCTCCCATATTACTGATTTTATGATTGCTATTTGTTTTATGACGAGTTGTAATTATTTCAGGCGTATTAATTATTTTAACTCCTTTAAAATCATTGTTAAGAATAGAGTTGATTAGTAGACACTCTTCTCCCATATAGATTCCATCGTGCTGTATTATAAAGGCATTTTCTTTGCGACAATTATTTAACACGGCATCGATTGAATATATTAAAACTTCAAATCTCTTCTTGTTTAAGGATTTTAGTGTGTTCTTAAAGTCTGCCAACTCGCCCGGAGAGCCAAATAGTATAACACATTTATTTAGATATTTCATAATTTGTTCCATTTCCCATACTACACCATCTGTTTTGGAGGCAACTGCGACAGCCACCTTGGCCTTCGCTATGTAAAATTTAAGAAAAAATTTCCAGTTCCTTAATGGGAGCCAATGTTCGTTACTATTTTCGTTGTCAGACAAGGTCGGATCGCCAATTTTGACAAGTGGAATATCCTTAATAGACCTTGATATTTTATCATAGATAGGTGTAACACTATCATCATCCTTGAAAGCTCTCAAAAACAGTACATATTTCAATTTTGCAAACGAAAATATTCCCTTCGACACACTATGATAGAAAAGGCTACAAAAAAGTACAAATACAACTAGAAGAAAGCCATCTCCTATGATAATGCTATCCTCTACGAGTGCATCAGTTGTATCGGTAAGTTCTTTATTCACTTTAACGAATATATAGGTAATAAGAGCCATAGACGATAGCAAAGAGACCCTAAAAGCAATTTTAGATATCGTTCTGATGAATGGTGATTTAAATGCCCCGAGAATGATACATAACAAAAATAAAAGAATCATTAATACCCAAGATTCCCAGGTTTGGCATATAATTAAAAAGATGCCATAAATGACACAATATAGAAAATTGCCCAATATACCTATCAAGAAAGAGATTAATGAAATTGCTCCAATAGCAATCAAAATTATGATTACAACTTTTTCTAACAAATCATATATTTTGGGGTGATTAAGTTTGAACAAGTCTAGTTTAAGGGTTAATTCGGTTTTATACAACCAATAGACAATTGGTCCATAAAGACCAAGTCCTGCAGACGCAAAAGCAATGAGCATACATATTGATATCAGTGTTTGTTCTGTTATATATTCATCATAAAATAGCCAAACACATAGAGCTACTAGAGCCCAATATGCACACATAATAATAATTTTACCCAAATGAGTAAGTATTGCTTTCATAATATTTATGCTTCTGTCTTTTTTGTTTTTGGGGAAATATCTACTTTAGTCGTGTAAAATTAATCATCATTCCGAAAAAGCGTAACGACTGTGGAAATCTAATCGCTTTTGGACTAATGGAAAATTGCCACGGCTTGTACCAAGCCTCGCAATGACGACTACAGTAGCTTACACACCTAAATCTGCCTTATTATTTCTCCGCAACCTAGACCCTCGTAGTCGAGTGATACATACGCCCTCAACTCTCTTAAATCTGTTTTTCCGGCACTCCCTTTTGTCCATAATTACAAATGTCTACCACATCCCGAGCAGAAGTTTGCAGATTCCGCATTTCGGGTTCCACAATTGGTACAGAACTTGTCGCTATTGGTGTTAGCTGAAGCCTCACCGTCATTGTCATTTGAGGCAATCACCTCCTCGGCAATACGAAGAGCCTCGTCGTCGAGTTCCGACTGCTTTACCAAGCCCCAAATTTGGGTCAAGAGCACCGGCCAAGCAACATACCACATTACGAGTGTAGGTACAACCTGTCTGCCGAAAATTCCGATTCCGGCATCGAAGCTGATGTTGCCACCTTGCGGGAGTAGCGTGATTTTAAGGGCGGTTTTCATTCCCAAAATGGCCTTGAACACATTGCCCTTTGTTATGGAGATATCGTAACCTCCACTACTCAAAGCATCCATAGTTACTTCGTAACCATCGGCCTGAAATTTCTCTTGCAGTTTGTTTACAATCGTCGGAATCAACGAAGGATCTCCGTTCAATATCTTTTTTGTGTTAAATGCAGACATAACTCTTACTTATTAATGTTTTGAATTGAATAAACATTGTATAAAGCGTACAATACGCTCGACTCTACAAACAAGTTTTTAATCTCGGCAAGTTGCTCCTCGCTGTACTTTGCCTCCATATCGTGAAGCATTGCTACAACCTTGTCAGACTGCGCCTTTATCTCCTCGTCTGTAATCACACCATCCTCCATAATCGTCTTGAAAGATGCATTGTTGACGACCATTTCGTCAAGATTCAAAATTCCCTCCTCGTTGAAAAACATAGTGCTAAATATTATTGGTTTGTAAATTTATGTGTTATATCATTATTTTTTTCATCGTAGTAAGTTACTTCATGAGCACTAATTGTCGCTTTCGCATAACCGAATATGCTCAAACACGGAGCCCCGTCTATTCCATAGAATGATACCTCTGTTAGGTTACCTTGCTCATCATATTTGAAGATGTATTTTGCATAGCCATCATTAATCAAACACGGATTTCCATCTATTCCATAATATGATTTTTCGGTTTCGTTACCTCGCTCATCATATTTTGAAACCCATTTGGCATTGCCGTCTTTATGTAAGCATGGTTTGCCATCTATTCCATAGAATGACACCTCTGTTAGGTTACCTCGCTCATCATATTTTGCAACACCTTTTGCGTTACCGTCTTTATGTAAGCATGGATTGCCATCTATTCCATAATATGATACCTCTGTTTGGTTACCTCGCTCATCATATTTTGCAACACGTTTTGCAAAGCCATCTTTATGCAAACACGGATTGCCATCTATTCCATAGAATGATGTTTCGGTTTCGTTACCTCGCTCATCATATTTGGAAATATATTTCGCTACAAGATATTCATTTAATATTGGATTACCGTTGATATCTACACTTGTTTCAATAAGCATATTTCCGTTATTATCATATTGATAACAACGAGCCGACACGCCTATATTGTTGCTAAAATATGAGCCATCTTTATTTAGATATTGAACACGAATACGACGCCCCAACGAGTCTAATTCGTATGCAATGCCCCAAACTGCATTATTATCGGCAACAGCACTTCGTTCCAAATTTACATCATTGTTGGCGTGGTAGGTTACCTTGGTGATATATCCATCCTCGTTACGGCTATATGCGTAGCGAGTAATGCGTGATTTTCGATTATTATTCGATCCTATATTCGTAATGTTTTTGGCAAATGTAGTTGCTTCACCCGCTACAGTACTCTCTATATCCACAATTGCTGCAGCAACTCCATTATAGTTTGAAAGTTTATGCGAGAGTTGTTTTTTACCCTTAGTATCACAATAAACAATATCGGTCAAACTACCATTTTCAGGATGATAAACAAGCTCCGTAACCGGATATCTGTCATTGAAGGCAGCCGCTGTTATCTCCTTAGGATTACCGGCAGAATTGATATTGGCAACCTTAGCTAAACGCCAACTATATGCATTAGGTTGACCAATTGGAATACGACGCATTTCAAAGCGATAGGAGTTATAACGATGCTTTACCTGCTCTTTATCGAGTTCGATAATTCCCTTTGGCACACCCCAAACATCAACATAATCAGCAAAATAGAGATATGTCGGGCGTGTATAGTCCCAATAGAATAGAGCGCAAAGAATAGCGAAAATCGCAGCGGCACACATAGCAATTCGCTGTTTTATTTGGCGTATCTTATAGCGATTCCACAAAAGATCTCGCCTTACACCCAACATAGTGGCAACAACATCTACCAAAGCGTGTTGCTTACCGTTGGTTGCTACATCAGCACCGCGCAACTCTGTTTTAGATACTAATTCGCACAGTGCAGGAGGGAAACACTCTTTAGCAGGATCAGAGGCGTTTACCTCGCCTCCGACAATAAATGGGATGATATAATCTTTGCGCCCCTCGCGAATAAACTCCACAATTTCATCATTTACATATTTTGATTTGGCTGATGCAGGGCTGCAAATGACAATCAAATACTTCGATGCCTGCAACTCTTGCTGCAGAGCTTCGTGCAGTCGGTTTCCAGACAAATCGTACTCGTAAATAAAAATTGGGCGCAACTTTTGAGGTATACCAATCTGACTTTTACGAACCGAAGATGGAATATGATAATAGGATAGCTGATGCTGCAACCACTTCGCCCATTTCGAATCGGTTGTAGCATAACTTATAAAAGCGTAATAGTGATATGTGTACTCCATTTTAATATAGCAATCTATAGTTTCGCTCCGCAATGCTGGCAATAAGCCCAATCGGTATTTACAACCTTATTGCATCTCGGGCACCGCTTGCCCAATGCCTCGACTTTCAGATTCTGCATTAGATTTTGATATTGAGGACTCTCGCCCCACTTGAGAATCTCACGAACTCGAACAGCACTAAACGGATGCGATTGACCGATTATGACAGAGAGTTGCAATGCCTTGTTCCACAAGCCGTCGTTCTTTATCTGGTCGTATTTGTCGGCCTGCAACGCCCACTCGCGCATATTCAAATTGCTGGTGATACTCTTTGGGCCACCCGACAAGCGTGCCATCGAGCGTGCAACAACCTCCGGCGAGGTTATTATGCTGGCACATCTATCGCAAGAGAGTTCGCTCTTTCTATACCAATACAAGATGGCATACTGAACCGGAACGGTCAGAGAGCCCAAAATTCCCATTGAGTCTGCGCCACTTAAAATATATCGAGCAATGCTGTGATACAACACATGGCGACAGAGGATGTGACCACATTCGTGTGCGATTACGGCATCCAGCTCCTCGTCGTTGAGCAGCTCCACCAAGCCCGATGTGATTGTGATAAAAATCTTGGTATCACCAAAAGTCCACGCATTTGGCATTGGATCCATTTGCAGGTAGAACTCCGGCTCCGGTATGCCCAATTTCTCGCAAATCGGAGGGAGATGATTGTAGAGTTTGGGCAACTGCGTAGGCGAAAGGCGAATAGCTGTCGCCATATTCACACCATAGTGCAACTGCTCTAATCCGAGAGCCATTATCTTCTTGACAAGGGCAGGAAAACCCGGGATACTCTCCAACTGACGCAACGCTTTTGCGTCTTCCGGATGAATAAATTCTGCTGGTTTGATCATAATAGGCTAAATTAATATTGCATTATCTTATTTTCCATTTCATATATAGTTTTGACAAACGAGACTCGCATTGAATCCTGCTTTAACATCTCTTTTGCTTTAGAGATAAAGGTATTGGTATACTCTTCAATCATATCATCTATATTTGCATCCTCGTATGGCTTATACGATTTTTTCATCTTTGCAATCTCCAAAAACGCCGTTGTTGTGGTTGCAACATCCAAATAATAGTGGTTGAAGTTGTCGTTTGTTGAGGAATACATCTTGTGGATTACGCTTGAACCCTTTGGTGTTTTGGTCTTTAACTTAACTTCTGATATTGAGTCCAGATCCAACCTTTTCTCAAGATAAGCCGACACATTGTCAAATCGTTTCTGATGATTATCAACCAAATCTTCTGCCCTGGTTGGCATATGTATGAACATATGTGCCTCGGGCTCACATCTTGAAAAGTAGTCAACAACAGGAAGTAAAAAGTTCTTTGTATACCCCGTAACTACAGAGTATGGGAAAATCTCTTTCTCTAATCTTACAATTGCTTTCTGTCTATTTACAAGTCGTCCAAGGAAAACCGCAAGTAAAACCAACAATGCAATTATTAACGCAATCATAGTATTTATTCCATATTTCAACCACTTACGACGGTGCTGTTTTGTCTCCGCATACCGCTTATACCTATCGTAAATTTCCCTGAAATCCACCTTCAATAGGAATGAAACGATGTGGTAGAAACAATACAAATTAATCTCATTTGTCTGATCTAAAAAGGTGTTATATATTGGACAATGACGCAACAATATGTCGGTATCTTTTAATTTATGCGGTAAATTATCCTCTACCTTATCAATAAATACTGGCAGAATCTTGGTTGAGTCATTGTCGTGTGTCTCCAAAAAATACTCAACCTCTCTATTTACATATTTAGAAGCAGCAGAAACTTTTGAGCAAATGAGAATCAGATACCTTGAGTGTTTCAGAGCCTCTTTTATCTCATCTGCAAAGTCATCTTCTGACACATGCAACTCTTTCGTGTCGATAAATACACTACGAATTAACTCTTTATCTTGAGGGCGATTCTCGGGCAATACCAAACTCTTGGGATAAGGATATTTCTCCAATTTGGTATGGATCCAATTCGCCACACTCTCATCTACACATCCTCGCTTATAGCTGATAAATGCGAAATATTCTGTTGGGTTAGTCATATAGTCGATTGATTTTATAATAACAATATTACCGCAGTAAAAATGGCTCCACCTATTTTGGAATTATATAGTTTAGTGTTGCAAAAATCGTCATTCCGAGCGAACAGAGTGAGCGTGGGAATCTTCATCTTTTTTATTAGAATTAAAAGTGGGAGATTGCCACGAGCCTAACGGCTCTCGCAATGACACTCTTGCTTATTATCAACAACACTAAACTGCATAATTCCGTTTTTTTGGGGGGGGGTAAAGCGAGAGTATTGTTGACTAATGGACTACTTGCTACGAGAGCGAGCAGAGTCGGCAGCCATAGTCCTCTTTATTCTCTCTATCTCTCTCTCATATTTGTCAAAAATATTTTCTGTTACATTAACCTCTTGTTCGGATGCCGCAATATATTCATCAGGGGATAGGCGGACTCCACCTTCGACACTAAAGTTTTTCCACCCTCTGGCGTGTTGTCTATATTTAACAATCGTATATTCCGGAAACGAGGCAAGAGTTGCCATATAATTGTAAAAGAACGATTTACAAGTAGGATAGTATGTGTCAATATTCATCTTAACGAGCAGGTCGTTCACATCTGTAGGGCCAAAAGTTTTCATATAATATGATATTAAATCACATATATGTGTGTAATTGTCAATGCACATCTTGGTGATTGGACGGACGGCCTTCAGCTCCGCTTCCGTGATATTATATTTAGCACACACATTTATCTGTTTTGCCGTGAACACACTATCCATCAGCAAATAGTCTGCATAACCCACAGCCTGGGTGCGCATCTTTGATATCATATCCAAATATATCGAATCTATGGTATGTTTGGATAGTGGGGTTGTGCGTCCTTGGCTATCAGTTTTGTAATTTTCCCACACCTCGCCCAATCGATAGGTTTCCGTACACAATAAATCTACAATCGAAATATCGTGGCTAAACTTATCTACAATATCAACACATACTCGATATTTTGTAAATTGCCATGCACTGGCACCTATTGCAATCAGAGCCAAAACAGATATGGCAATGGTATACATCATCTTTACAAACTTTCGCTTAACGCTAGGTTTACTCTTGAGATAGGTAGAGAGTTTCTTGATTGATATATCAAAATACTCCGCATCCGTAGCGTTTATGGCTTGCAAGAACTTCAACTGCTCCATTCCCACAGGCATTGGATCTGGCCAATCAAAACCTCTTAACAATACGGGTATGATATTCTTTTTGCACTCCATTGCATAGCAAACCTCCTTTCGAATCCAATCCTCCTCGGACACGCAACGATCTAATGCATTGGGTGGCAAAACCAAGACAAAATCCTTGCAGTTTTGGATCACATCATACAGCTGCGTATTAAAGTTACCGCTTCGCAATGTCTCCACATCAAAGAACACGGAATAACCTAAACTTCTCAACTTTTCAGCTACCAAATTTGCAGTGAAAGCTTCACTTCTTCTATAGCTAACAAACACATCGTATTTCATAAAAACAGTGATTTATAGTTACTTAATTTTTGTGTAAAGACCAGTCGATATCGAGTTTATGACCGCAGCTGTCGCAATAAACCTGATATTTCGATACTATATGTCTGCACACCTGGCAATGGTACTCCTCGTTCGAGGTCATAAGGCGCTGTTTGAGGGTCTTATAAAGCTCGGTGTCCTCTCGCTTAATCAAGTCGTAACCAAGTTTCTTCAAGAGTTTGATGGTCTTCATAGCCATCTCTCGGTCATACTCTTTTTCGCCCTCGGGGAGTTGCGAGTATGGCACCATATCGGGGTGCAATCTCAACTCATCATTGCGTTGCTCGCCATATCTCCAACCTTCGGCATAACGGTTCTCTGCCCAAACTTCGTGAGCATTCTCTGCGATAGCTTCTCGCAAGCCGTTCAAATCTTCACTCAATTCTACATCCGACAAATCTATCGGTTTTGGCGTATAGGTTTTCATTCTGTTTGAGGTTATAGTTACTAAATAATTTTTCGAATCATTCCAAGCATTTTCGAATCGCTCAATCGAATAGGTATCCTCGGCGTTTGGGGAGTTTGGATCAAACATAGTTACGGTCTCACCCGTCTTGTCGACCGACAACACAACAACCGTATGGTCGGGTATTTTACCAACCAGGACATCCTCAAGCTCCTCCGAGCCGTAGTCCAACAACTCTCCGCCATCGACTGCCACTATCACGCATTCGCCCTCGTTGAGAGCGGTTACGATATTCTCAAGCGAGGCTTTATACTGTCGAGTGACAACAAGCCCCTTGCTCTCCAAATGTCGTCCTACATTGTGAAGTGCCGTTCCATTCTCGGTTTGCCAACCATTTCGAATAGCATTTTGCAGGAGATCTTCATCGTCGAACTCTATGTCGAGCCTACGAAGGATCTGTTTCTCGCACTCCAAACAGCAATAGTTCTCCTCGTGGCAGGTGGCGGCCATTGCTGTCATCGGGAAAATCTCGTATCCTTGTGGTGCCACACCCAACTCCGCATCGACCGATTGAGAAATATGCATCAACTCTCTCAATTCGGCATCTTCGGCAAGAAGACCAAGCACCTCTCTGCTCTCTTGTGCTGTGGCATTGCCATCGAGGAATGCCGCCAACACCTCCACCGAGATATTATTTATTGATTTTTTTTTCATCTTTCTCAACCTCGTTCAGTGCTATCTCCGTCAATACGGCAATAGCACGCTTCTTTATGTTATACAAATTATCGACATTGGTTTGTAGCTCCTGCGCCACAACTTTTGGCTCGGCCTCCTGCAAAACCAACCTTCTGATGACATATACATAGCGCCTGTTTGGCATTAATGAAAATAGATGCTCTATATCCATTTTTGCCATCATCTTCTTCTCTTCGTCAACAGCCTCGTTTTGTACAACACTATCTATAAGAGTATCTTTGGAGTCGTTATCTATCAAACTGCCACGCTTGGCAATAAAATAGCGAATGGCGATTACTTTCAACCACTGATAGATAGAGCTGCGACCCTGGAACTGTCTTAAACGATACGCATCATTCTCCATAAGGTGCAGATAGAACTCATTTACGAACTCATCATAATCCACCTCATATGAGAAGACATAGCGAATGATACTCAAGAAAAGCGGACGGCAGTTCCCAAAGAAGAACTGCTGAGTCACTCGCTCATCCCGAGCAATCAAGGCATCTATTATTTGTTGGTCTGTCATTGGTAGTTGCTCCCCAAAAATCGTTATTTCGAAGAGTTGATAGTGTTGTTAATCTCTTTTTCTCGAATCTTTATCTCTCGTAGAAGGACATCCTCTGCCAACTTGCGACGCAGTGCGGCATCCGCTTTTGCCTCTTCAACCGCATTCACTACTCATTTATTTGTTTATATCGTTAAGAATCAGAGCTAAAGACCTAACTATAATCTCGTCATACTCATTGGCCCTTCGACCGCTATAATCAGTTTTCAATTCGCTGAAAGGTCTGATGTCATAGTGTATAAAGCGCTTTTTATACACACCCTTCTGCTTCTTATCGGCATCTATCTCGGCATCTTCATCTCTATGCACAGGGCGATAGCCGAGTAGTAGCTCCTCCATATTCCAACGATTATGCTCTACTTCGGCAAGCAAAGCCACCTGCTCGTCGGTCAGGTCATCCAAATGGCAAGGATTTTTCACCGTCCAATTAACACCTATACAGCGCAACTTGGTAGGCATTGAGGCTGCTGCAAATATATTAGACCATCGTTTAGAAATAACGGTGTTCTCCCAAATCTGATTGGCTTTTGCCGTGTCTATGTGTGTCGCCAAATTATCATAGGCAAAGAAGTAATCATACACATAGGATATTCGCTTGCAGATGTCCATAGAGGAGACCATATTCAGGTCGTAGCATTCCGTGACCATACCAAACGGCAGCACACTCTTATATAGTCGATTCTGCCTATAATCATCGTCGAAACCATCTCCATTTAGGATGGACACCAAAGACGATGTCTTTCGTTGCTGAACCAAAATCGGAATCCAAATATCCTTTCCATCCATCTTTTTAGGTTCGTAGTACTTTTTAGGCAGGGTCATTGCCGAGCGCAACGACATATGCGTGATGTTCAGACACACCGCCACCGTAATAATAGCATTCTCTTCCGCTATATACCTATTCAACAGACGCTGCACCACAGGGTTGTGGTCGTAGCCCTTGATAAACTCCCACTCTACATCTATGAAATCTTTGTCTGCATCATCCTCCGCAACAAGGTGTTTGTACTCGTCGGCGATGTGATATTCGGTTGTAAACCTCTCCTCATACTTGGCATCTTTGCCATCCACACCATTGAGTTCCGCCTCCAACCAAGCGTCTGCATCTATGAAGGTCGAGTGCGACACCTTGAACAACTCGCCACACTTCTGCTTGAACTCATTCATCTCCACCTTGCAATTAGCGTCGATAAATGTGATTTTTGTCTTTGCTTTTCTATAGTTCGGGAAGTGGGCAATATGGGCTGCCTGCAGAGCCATAGCTTGTCCCATCTGCGACATTCCGATTACTATAAAGTGGACAAATCTCTCGCTATCCTTTGAGGTAATCGGGATATAGTCCAACGGCTTATACGATATCTTTCCATCTTCGCTGTTACCAACCACCAGGACCTTTCTTGCCCAGGAGTCGTAGAAGTTAAATGGGTGAAAATCGATATATTTTGTGATTTCGGGTTGCAAATCGGCATATTGGAATATGTGATGTGTGGTTTTATAATCAAACAGCACATGACACTTCAGTTTACCTTCGAGTGCTACGGCCTTGCGCAGCTTCGAAATCAGGGTAAGACACTGCACATTCAGCGAGTCGTGATAGTTCTCTATTTTATCGAACTCCGAAGTGTCCCCCAATAGGTATACCTCGCTCGCATATGCCACATTTATCTTTTGCAGAAAGATCTCCGAGTCTCGTTGGCCATAATTCACCACTATTCTTTTCCTGAAATCCTTGCTCTTCAGCGAAGCCCAAAGTGCATTTCTCATCTGTTCGACATTGGTGGATGTCATTATAACGATAGTCTTGTTTGCTTTGTCGGGGTGGTTGCACAATTGGTTTACTAGACCATAAATCATCTGGTCGGAGCCGATTATTACGATGTGATTTTTGAGTTTGTAGTAACTAAATCCCGCACGCCAACTTTCGGACATTCGTTCAAAGCTGTTGGTGATGGTTGAGATCAGGATACCTGACAAAAAGATAGAGCCAAGCGTGCTGAACAAAAATCCAACAAATCGTGAGCCACCCATACCAGACATCTGATTTCCCGGATCGGCAAAGTAGTAGTACAATTGCCACCAAAGTGGATGCTGGTTATTGACATCAACATCGGTATAAGGCACACAAGAACAGCCCAAATATTTAGATATACCGCTCACAATCAATGCGGCAAGAACGAATATAATAACTGCGCCGGCGATAACGGTTATAAACTTGATCCAAAAGCCTTTATTCAACCAATTATCCAGATGTTTACGAATAAAACCCCATCTCATATCTCTTCAAAATTTATTTTTTCGACACCCATTTATAAACACTCACCACAAGAAGCCGACAGGGCGACCAATGATACCATTGATAGACGGATATCGCCTATATACTCTACCGTCCTTGTTGTAAATGTGACATTAAAACACCACTAAAACTCATTGAGTTCCACAAAAGAGCCCAAAAACCAATGCTAAATTAGAAAAAATATTCCAAATAGGCGCAGAAATAGCAAATTATTTCATAATTTTTCGACTCGGAACCGACCAAAAAGTTGAGTGCATACAAGAAAAGAGTGCATCCCAACAGGGTTATCCTTTTTCGGCGGTGAAACATATTTACCGCTTAATTTGTTAGTATTCAATACATTAGGCAGTCGTATTGTGAAACGACTTTTTTTCTACAAACGGGGTTAAGTGTTGATTTCCCCATTCTCATGTAGTCTAAATTAAGACCAATTAGCGCCACCAAGTAAAACAAAGTAACAACTTAACACTTCCTCTTTTTACATTATACCGCAGCATTGTGTTGCGGTATTTTTTTTTGTTGCAATGCAAGATTATCATTCCCCAATTTGTAAATAATATAGTTTTGTTTCAATATTGATTTTGGGGAATGTTTTGTTGAAATTTGCACTCGCAAAAGAGACTATTTCATATCTATTTCATAAGGCAACAGCAAAAAATGTCTGCAAAACTGCATATTCAGCGAAAAAGTTATTACCTTTGTAATAACATATTACGCGGAAAGTGTAAGTTTATTCTCGCAAATGGAATGTAGGAAGTTCTAATAGTGGAAGAGAATGGGCGGACATTTCCTTGCGTCGTACCCTGCAATGGGGTATAGGCGTGAGGCTGTTGCTTATTTTATTTCACGGGTTATTCCTACGACCTCATTTGCTAAAATAAGTTTTCAGCACCACGCTTTCTATTTGTGCAAACAATTAACATACCACTATCGAGGTGCGGATAGAGAAAAGACAATTTCGTACTATGGATAGACTCTACAACTTGAACAACAAGAGCCACTATAACGCCCCTCTTGTTGAAATTCTCAATATCGTAGCCGAGCGAGGCTACATTGGCTCACTCGAAAGCCCTGAATATGATGGAGAACTCTAAAATATAAATCAGATGAAGAAGATTTTTTTAGTTCCGTTTCTATTTTTGATGTCGTGCAGTGCGGTGGACTCGATTCCAACAATTGCAGAGCATCAATTATTCCACGCCAACATTGAGAGCGTGGAGTCACGAACTTATCTCACCGAGGATATTCTGCTTCGCTGGACCGCCGACGACAGAATTACCATTTTCGAGGGTACAACCCGCAATAAGCAGTATAAATTCCTGGGCGAAACTGGCGATAATGCCGGCGATTTCGACTATGTAAAGGCTGGATTCGGTACAGGCAATGAAGTGGATCGCCACTATGCAATCTACCCTTACAACTCGACGACCAAACTCTCCGAGTCGGGAGTTATCACCTACACCTTCCCTGCCCAGCAGAATTATGTTGTTGGCTCGGTGGGACTTGGCGCAAATGTTATGGTTGCCGCAACGCAGAGTGTAGAAGATTACGACCTCACTTTCCGCAATGTGGGCAGCTATCTTCTTGTAAAACTCTATGGCACAGACCAAACCGTGGAGTCTATTGCCATAACCGCAAAGGGTGGCGAGGCGTTGGCAGGCAAGGCCTATATCACCCCTGCATATCGTGATGTTCCGACTACCGAGATGGTCGGCACAACCTCGACTGTAACCCTCAAAAGCGAGAGCGGTGTAACTATCGGCAAGACGGCAGATACAGCAACAGCATTTTGGATTGTCCTGCCACCATTTACCGCTTCGCAGGGTATCTCCGTTACGGTAAAGGGTTACTACGGTGGTACGCAGACCTACGATGTGGATGGTGAAATTGTCTTCAATCGCAATAAATACAAGACACTCACAAGAGAGCTTACGCTTCCGTCAAACGGCACGGGTATGGGTGTCGGCGGCTGGGGCGACGGCGAAAATGTAGAAGGCGAAATCTAACAAACAACAATTATAAATTAAACTATGATGAAAAAGTTACTCAACTTTTCGATTGTGGCGATGCTGCTTGCAGTGACAAGTTGCGTTGCTCCCGACATCGATTTGGAAACTCCAAATCCGAATGTCAATGGATTGCACAGGGTGCAAATTGAGAACAACATCAACCAACAGGATGCCACTCGTGTTGATGACAGCGGCTTCTGCACAGGCGATGTTGTCGGCCTCTACCTCGTGAACTACGAGGGCGAGCAGCCAGGAAAACTCTTGGTCGAGGATAACCAAGCGGACAATGTGAAGTTTACCTTGGGCGAGGATGGCTCGTGGGTGTCGGAGTACGACATCTACTACAAGGACAACGACACCAAGGTCGATTTCTACGGCTACTATCCTTATGCCACACCAACCTCTATCGAGGAGTACTCGTTTGAGGTGGCGAAGGACCAGCGCACCCCTGCCGAGCACGGCAAGATGGCGGCTTACGAGGCTTCGGATTTCCTCTGGGCGAATGTTCAGGGCGTAACCCCTACCGAGGCGAAGATTAAGTTAAAGTTTAACCACAAGCTCTCGTCGGCTCGTGTTCGCTTTATCCAGGGCGAAGGCTGGGAGAGCGAGGCGGAGTTTGCAGCCGTGAAGAAGGAGGTCTTGGTTACCAACACTATCCGCAAATCGACCATCAACCTCGCTACGGGCGTGGTTACCCCTGTGGGCGATGTGCCACTCGATGGCATTATCCCTGTCGAGGATGGTGGTGACTTCCGTGCTATCGTTGTTCCGCAGACTGTTGAGGCTGGCAAGAGCGTCTTGGTGCTTACTATCGATGGCCGCCCACGCCACTACGCTCGTGCCGAGGCTACCGAGTACCTGCCGGGCAAGATTACCAACTTCGATTTGAGCGTGAAGAAGTCTGCCGCTACGGGCGAGTACGAGGTTGAGTTGGTGGGCGTGAGCATCACACCGTGGGAGGCAGATAACGCTTCGCACCAGGACGATGCGAGAGAGTATGTCGTTGTGCACAACCCTGTAGCCGGTCAGTTGGAGCGACAGATGGTTGACCGCTTGGAGATGGATGTTACCAAGATCAAGAACTTGAAACTTACGGGTAGTATTGGCACTGCCGACTATACCTTTATGCGTACTAAGATGACATCATTGATGCGTCTTAACTTGAAGGAGGTCGAGAGCAAGATTGATGGAGTGTATAAGATTCCCAAAGGTGCATTTTATAACAAGACAACTCTTATAAAGTGTGTTCTTCCGGATAAATTGGAGCGCATTGAGGGTAGCAGTGATAGTGATGGTGCATTTTATAACACTTCGCTCACTGGTACAGTGCAGTTGCCAGAGGGTTTGAAGTATGTTTCAGGTTTCGGTAGTACAAAAATCACAAATGTCCAGTTTCCTTCAACTTTAGAGGAAATTGGTAACTATGCATTTCGTTACTGTACTTCATTAATGTGCGAGATTTCACTTCCTGCATCATTGAAGAAGATTGGAAATTCTGCATTTTACGATGCTGTAATTAAGGGCAATCTTGCATTACCAGATGGTCTCGAGAATATTGGCGTAAGAGCATTTTGCAGTTGCGATGGTTTGACTGGCTCATTAACAATTCCTAATAGCATCAGGACTATTCAAGAAAGCTCTTTCAGCGGATGTGGTTTTAAAGGCAACCTTACCCTTCCTATGGGTTTGGAGGAAATCCAGGTCAACGCATTTAGTGGCACAAAGTTCAAGGGCGAGTTGAATATCCCTTCAACTGTTACCACGATTGGGGGTAGCGCATTCGCTAACACAGAGTTCAATGGCACTCTAATCCTTCCAAAGGAGCTTATCTCATTGGACTCAGGCGTATTTTGCGGTTGCTGGCGATTGAGTGGAGTTGTTGAGATTCCAGAAAATATTGTGGCTATCCCATCGCAGTTGTTCTGCAATTGTAAGAATATCGAGGGTATCGTACTCCACAAGGATGTAGAGGTTATCGAGTCCTTGGCATTCTATAACTGCTACGGCATTACCTCTATCGTCTGCAAGGCAAAGAATGCTCCTACTATTGCATCAGATTCATTCAGCGGCGTAGCAAAGGATAACTTTACCGTAGAGGTGCCGGAGGAGTCGGTCAAGAAGTATCAGTTTGCATCGGGTTGGAGCGAGTTTAAGCGTATTGCTGCTCATCGTGAGTTCTCTATCTCGCGCAACTTGCTTCGCACACTCAACGATAAGCACTCAAAGACCTTTGTAATGCGTGCTCCATCGGGCGAGGCGTGGTCGGTAGAGTCTGCTCCGGAGTGGGTAACTATCACCCCATCATCTGGCGAAGGCAAGGTTGAGGTAACTATCACCGTAAACGAGATGGCTGCGGGCGATGTTGGTACATTCCAGACAGGAACGCTCAACTCGTCGGGCAATGTAACCTACACAACCCACGCAGGTCGTGGTGGCGAGGTTGTATTCTTGCTCGATGGCAAGGACTATCGCACAAAGATGACCGTCGAGCAGTACGACTACCAGTATGGTGATGGCGACCTTATCACCCTCCAAGAGAAGAGTGTGGGCAATGGCGTAAATATCGTGCTGATGGGCGACTGCTTCGATGCAAAGGATATCTCGGAGGGTAAGTATGTTAAGGCTATGCAGGACGCATACGGTTACTTCTTCGATATCGAGCCATACAAGACCTACAAGGAGTATTTCAATGTATATTCGGTTGTCGGTATGTCGGCAGATAGCGGTATGGGAACAGTCAATACTATCCGTGAGGCTCGTTTCGGCTCGCAATATACCTTGAATGAGGGCGTTTCGCCTAACTTCGAGACTGTATTTGCAGGTGCTTGCGTTGCTCCAATCAACGACAATGTAAGCAACACACTCGTTATCCTTGTTGAGAACAGCAACGAGTATAGCGGTTTATGCTATATGTGGGGCGATGGCTCGGCTGTGGCACTTGTGCCAATGAGTACCGACCCTGCACCATACGACTTCCAGGGACTTGTTCACCACGAGGCTGGCGGTCACGGATTCGGTAAGTTGGCTGACGAGTATATCTACCACAACGCATTTATCCAGTCGTGCGGCTGTGTCTGCTGCGGTCACACAGATGCTATCAACGCAATGAAGTCATACGGCTTTTATACCAATATCTCGCTTACTGGTAGTATGCAGGAGGTGCCGTGGTCGCATATGATTTACGATCCGCAGTACTCGAATGTTGTCGATGTCTATGAGGGTGCATATATGCACACCCGTGGTGTATTCCGTTCGGAGGCAACATCGTGTATGAACAACAATATCGCCTACTACAACGCCATTTCACGTGAGTCAATGGTTAAGCGTATTATGAAGTACGCCGGCGAGGAGTACTCGTTCGAGGCGTTCAAGGCGAAGGACTACGAGTCGTTGCCAAAGACCACTGCTGCTGAGACCCGTGCTTGGGAGGGTGTAGGTGTGAAGGCATCGTCGCAGTTCGACCAGCGACCACCGAAGTTTATGGGCGAGAAACCACAGTTTGATAAGAAGAAGTTTTAATGGAGTGATATAGCGACAGACCCCTCCGCCCTTCGGGCACCTCCCCTAACTTAGGGGAGGAATAAAAAATAGTATTGTCCCCCTAACTTAGGGGGACGAGCAAAGCGGAGGGGGTATGAAAAGAAGCAAATACATCTCTAAAATATAAAGATTATGAAAGCTAAATACCTATATATAATATCTATGCTGGCACTCGGTTTCGTGGCGTGTCAGCAGGGTGGCGAGGAGCAACTCCTCCCATCGAATGGCGAGATGCAGTTCAATATCGCCACAACCCGAGTTGCTAACGGCGCATTCGAGGCGGAGGATAAGGTCGGACTCTATGTTACCGACTATGCCGATGCTACAACCCCTGCACCACTTCAAATTTCGGGTAACCGCGCCAACAACGAGGTGCTTTTGTTTGATGGCACAAAGTGGGCAACCGAGCAACCAATCTATTGGGGCGAGGGCAAGAGCGATGTATATGCCTACTATCCATATATCGCCGAGGTAGAAGATGTTGATAATCAACCATTCTCGGTGGCTCTCGACCAAACAGTTGAGGGCGCATACGAAAATTCAGATTTCTTGTGGGCAAAGGCTGAGGGCGTAGCACAAACCGATGGCACAGTATCTTTGCAGATGCAGCACTCTATGAGCCGCCTTGTTGTGAAGATTATGGCTGGCGAGGAGTATGTTGGCTCACTCCCTGCTGACGCTACCGTACATCTTCACTCAACCGTTACCGATGCTCGTGTGTCGCTCGCAAATGGCTCTGTCGTGAAGTATGCATACGGAGGTACACACTCTATCAAGATGCGTAACCTCGGTATTCGCACCTTTGCCGAGGGTGATGCTGTGGTATATGAGGCTATTGTTGTTCCTCAGATGCTCGAAACATCGGTACCTCTGTTGGAGATTAACTCAAAGAGCGTCTCTTACCTCTTGGAGGATATGTTCAACTTCAAGCCGGGCGTGTCGTACACCTATACCGCTGTACTGAATACCTCGACTACCGCTATCAAGGTCGAGATTGGTTGCGAAATCGAGGATTGGAACAATATCGGCGGTGGCTCTGAGGGCGAAGGCGGCTCTGGCTCGGAGGGTGGCGAGGACGATGGTATCGACCTCTCGCTCTACACCGACCTCTCTGCCGAGGGTACTGCAAACTGCTATCTCGTTAAGGCTTCGGGTAACTACAAGTTTAAGGCTGTGCAGGGAAATCTAGAAGATGTTACTGTCGGCAATGTCAAGAAGACTGAGGTGCTTTGGGAGTCGTTTGGAACGGATGTAATGCCGAATGTTGGCGACTTGATTGCTTCTGTAGGCTATCAGAATGGCTATGTCTATTTCTCTACACCTGCGGAGTTCAAGAATGGTAACGCCTCTATCGCAGTTCGCAACTCGAAGGATCTAATCCTTTGGTCTTGGCATATTTGGTGCTCGGAGGAGGGTTGGACTGACCAAGTATATCCAAACAACGCCGGCACAATGATGGACCGTAACCTCGGCGCAACCTCTGCTACTCCTGGCGATATTGGCGCATTTGGTTTGCTCTATCAATGGGGACGCAAAGATCCGTTTATGGGCTCTTGTGCAACATCGGGAACGACTTTCGCAGCGTCAACTGGAACTTGGACAATTGATGGAACAATGACTAGTTCAATGGGGATAGTAGAGGCGAACCCTATGACATTTTTTAAATATTGGGGTTATAGCAATACTAGTAATACAATGAATTATTGGTGTATATCTGAATCTAAAAAGTCTATGTATGATCCTTGTCCTGTTGGATATTTTGTACCATATAAAAACTTCTTTGAGACAGCCGATACAAAGTTTGTAAATAGTCAAAAAGGGTTCGAAATTGTGCTTTCTGATGAAATAACCACATTCTATCCAGCTACGGGTTATAACTACGATGGAAGTTTGAAAAATGTAGGTAGTAGATCTTATATGTGGACTAGATATGATACTGGATTGAAAGCTGGATATTATGATATATCCACAAGTGGAACTAGTAGATATAATTATGATGTGACGAGCTATGCATGTGGCTTACCTGTCCGTTGTATAAAAGAGTAAAATAATTGTTTGACCTAGAGGTTGCTACCAAAAGGCACCCTCTGATAAATACGGATAATGCTATGTCAAAAAAAACTATTACAGCAGAATTAGCCGTAATTTCTTCATTAAAAGGAGTTCTTACTACTTCTCATTATGATCCAATCACGAAATGTCTATATTTAGATTGGTACGACTGCGAGGATGTTGCTGTTCTTCAGACAAGTATGTTTTCAAAGATTTTTGACAAGCCTAAATATCAGTACAAAAGACAATTGCCAATAGTTAAGATTTCATATAAAACCAAATCTATATATAGACGAATGGAGTTAAGTGCTGCAAACGGATTTGTTGCCGATATTATCGCATTAACACCAAAGTCTATAAGCGACTTAACTAATACGGTTGTTAGTGGCAATGAAATGAAAGGTGATAGACCTCAAAAAGGCACAAACATAACTATAACGTCTGGTTGTAGTTTTATGTATTATTGGCATCACCCTAACAGTGCAACGAGGATGTCATTTCAAATAGGCGTTCCATCACTGATAATTGGAGTAATATCGCTATTGGCGAGTATTTGCAGTTTGTTACCATAGTGGTTATTACTCACTCGTACAATGGCAACACTCCCAATACTGGCTATTCAATGCGTTGTGTTAAAGAGTAATACGCTATAACAAATTAACCCTCTATCCACCCACGAGCTCCTCGCCCGTGGGTGTTTTGTGCAGCGTCAAACACCCCACCCAAAAATAACACACTCTGCCACGATTTGACACTTTGGTGGTGCAACTTTGCACTGCCAAACAGGTGCGGCATAGTCTGCAAGCGGAAGCGAACGAGAGGAACCACTGCACAATGATAAATGGACGTCATTAGGTTAAAAATTGTTGATAAATATTTCTACGAAATATATTGCAAAATAAGAAAAAAATGTATTTTTGCGGAGATTGGTAAAATGGCGCATTGTCGATGCTTGAAAATGCGTTGTTGCGCCGTGAAAAAGAGTCGAAACTTAAAAAGAATGAGGATATGTTTACGCTTATTTTTGCAATTTACACACTTGTCGTGCTGACATTTTTCTTCCTCTTGTCGTTGGTGGCGTTGTTTGTATGTTATCCGTTCGACAAGCCTCGTAGAGTGGTGCACGAGCTCTCTCGTTGGCTCTGCTTCTCGTGGTGGTATGCTCCATTCACTTGGCGCAGAAAGATCGAGGGCTTGGAGAATGTCGATAAGAAGAAGCCTTATGTGATTGTCATCAACCACAACTCTATGGTGGATATCATCTCGCTCTACTTTGTGCCGCTCAATTTCCGTTGGGTGTCGAAGCAGGAGGTGTTCCGCATTCCGTACATCGGCCCGATGTTGTGGATGCACGGCGACATCGCAATTCAGCGTGGTCGTGCTACCGAGTCGATGCGCAAGGTTATCAACGACGGTAAGATGTGGATCAATCGTGGCGTTTCGGTAGCGATATTCCCTGAGGGCACTCGCTCGAAGACGGGCGAGATTCAGCGTTTCAAGGGCGGAGCATTCGCCTTGGCAAAGGAGGCCGGCGTGGAGATTTTGCCTGTTGTGTTGGATGGTACAACCAAGATTTTCCGTCCGAAGAGTTTCTGGTTTAATTGGAAGCACCGCCTTACCTTGAAGGTGTTGCCACCAATCTCGGCAGAGAAGGTCGCTTCGACCGACACCAGCGAGTTGGCAAACGAGGTGCACGATATGATGGCAGCTGCTTTGGCGGAAATCCGCAAAGCAAATTGACAATTGATAATTGATAATTGAAAATTGTGGTAAAACGATAAATCGTTTTGTTGTATTTTTAATTATCAGTTAGTTGTCTATAAGAGTAAAAAAAATAAAGATATAAAATTAAATACCGTTAATTGTCAATTATCAATTGTCAATTATCAATTTTATCTAAAAGATAATGGCAGATTTACTTAAAACACCGGCGACATACGACGAAGATTCGATAAAGACGCTCACACCTCGTGAGCATGTTCGTTTGCGCCCCGGTATGTATATCGGAAAGCTCGGCGATGGCACAATGTCGGATGACGGTATCTATGTGCTGATTAAGGAGGTTACCGATAACTCGATTGACGAGTTTATGAATGGTTATGGTAGTCGTGTAGAGATTACCATCGAGGATAATGTAGTTTCGGTGCGTGACTACGGTCGTGGTATTCCGCTCGGAGCGTTGGCTGCTGCGGTGTCGGTGATGAACACAGGTAGCAACTACGAGGAGGATGGCAAGAAGACCGTGGGTTTGAACGGAGTCGGCGTGAAGGCGGTGAACTACCTTTCGAGCGAGTTTATGGCACGCTCGGTGCGTGACGGCGAGGCACACTCGGTGATGTTCGAGAAGGGTATCCAGACCGACGAGAAGTGGGAGAGTGGCGTCAAGGAGAAGAACGGCACATTCATTCAGTTCCGAGTGGATGAGGAGGTCTTTGGCAAGTACAACTACAACTTGGAGTTCGTAGAGCAACTCTTGCGCAACTACACCTACCTCAATAAGGGGTTGGTCATCTCGCTCAACGGCACGCAGTATGTGTCGAAGAATGGCTTGCTTGACCTCGTGAATGATAACCTCGGCGAGGAGCCTTGCTACGCTCCTATCCACATTTCGGGCGAGGATATCGAGGTTGTGATTACCCACGGCAATGGCTATGGCGAAACATACTTCTCGTTTGTGAATGGTCAATACACCTCGCAGGGCGGTACTCACCAGGCAGCATTCCGTGAGGCGGTGGTTAAGACCTTGAAGGAGTTCTACCGCAAGGACTACGACCCTTCGGATATCCGCTCATCGATTATTGCGGCTATCTCGTTGAAGGTGTCGAAGCCGTTGTTCGAGTCGCAGACCAAGATTAAGCTCGGCTCGAAGGATATGTGGAACGGCGGACCTACAATTCGTCAGTTTGTGGGCGAGTTCCTCTCTACGGAGTTGGACAACTACCTCCACAAAAATCCCGAAACGGCACAGGCTATTCAGCGTAAGATTGTAGATAACGAGAAGGAGCGCAAGGAGATTGCGGGCGTGCAGAAGAAGGCTCGTGAAACCGCAAAGAAGGCGCTTCTGAACAACAAGAACTTGCGTGACTGCAAGATTCACCGCAACGATAAGCACGAGTTGGCAGAGCAGACAATGATATTCCTCACCGAGGGTAATTCGGCTTCGGGATCAATCACCAAGAGCCGTAATCCGCAGACACAGGCGGTATTCTCGCTCAGAGGTAAGCCGCTCAACTCGTTCGGTATGAAGAAGACGATAGTCTATAAGAACGATGAGTTTTGCAACTTGCAGGTGGCGTTGAATATCGAGGAGGATATGGATAACCTCCGCTACAATAAGGTGGTTATCGCAACCGATGCCGATGTCGATGGTATGCACATCCGCTTGTTGCTTTTAACCTTCTTCTTGCAGTTCTTCCCCGACCTGATTCGTCGTGGGCACTTGTTTATTATGCAGACACCTTTGTTCCGTGTGCGCAACAAGAAGGAGACCATCTACTGCTACTCGGAGGAGGAGCGTGTGGCTGCCATTGAGAAGTGTGGTGCAACAGCCGAGATTACCCGATTCAAAGGTTTGGGAGAGATTTCGCCAGACGAGTTCGAGGGCTTTATTGGCGAGCAGATTCGTCTCGATAAGGTACGCCTCACCAAAGATGACCCGATTATGGATATGCTGACCTTCTATATGGGTAAGAACACCTTCGACCGCCAGCAGTTTATTGTGGGTAACCTCAGAATTGAGGAAGACAAGATTAGTGAGTAGTTAGTAGTGAGTAGTTAGGAGTTGAAGGGCATAGCGCACCCCATAGAGCGACCAACGGAAGCGACCCCATAAAGGGCGGAACGCCCGCCCCCAGTAACCCCCAGAAAAGGTTGCGCCGTGATAAGGGTAGGAGTTCGCAAAACAAAAAAAAGCTAACGGCAAAGAATTATGGAAGAGAAAGATATACAGGAAGAGTTGTTGAACGAGGATGAAGTAGTTGCTTCGGAGCCTGGTAAGTATGATGCCTTGATGGCGGAGACCAGCACCAAGCGACTGACAGGTATGTACAAGAATTGGTTCTTGGACTACGCCTCGTATGTGATTTTGGAGCGTGCAGTGCCCCATATCGACGACGGTTTGAAGCCGGTACAGCGTCGTATTCTCCACGCTATGAAGGTGGTGGATGACGGCAAGTTGAACAAGGTGGCAAACCTCGTGGGACAGACTATGCAGTACCACCCACACGGTGATGCATCAATCAAGGATGCGCTGGTGCAGCTTGGTCAGAAGGAGTTGCTCATTGACTGCCAGGGTAACTGGGGTAATATCCTCACGGGTGACGATGCTGCGGCAGGTCGATATATCGAGGCTCGCTTGTCGAAGTTCGCATTGGAGGTGGTCTATAACAAGAAGACTACCGAGTGGATGTTGGCATACGACGGTCGTAAGGAGGAGCCTGTAACCTTGCCGGTGAAGTTTCCATTGTTGCTTGCGCAGGGTGCCGAGGGTATCGCCGTGGGTCTTGCATCGAAGATTTTGCCACACAACTTCAATGAGTTGATTTCGGCTTCGATTGCCCACTTGAAGGGCGAGGAGTTCCAACTCTATCCCGACTTCCCAACAGGAGGTATGATGGATGTATCACGCTACAACGACGGTTTGCGTGGTGGCGCAGTGAAGGTGCGTGCAAAGATCTCCAAACTCGATAAGACCACTTTGGCTATTACCGAGATTCCGTTCTCGACAACTACCGAGAGCATCAAGGAGTCGATTTTGAAGGCTAATCGCAATGGCAAGATTAAGATTCGCCGTGTCGATGACAATACAGCCCGTAAGGCGGAGATTATCGTGCAGGTGGCAGCCGGAGAGTCGTGCGACAAGACTATCGACGCACTCTACGCCTTTACCTTGTGCGAGGTGTCGATTTCGCCAAATGCTTGCGTCATCAAGGACGACAAACCTGCATTTATGGGCGTAAGCGATATTTTGCGCCACTCGGCAGAGCATACCAAGGGATTGTTGAAAAAGGAGTTGGAGATTGCTTTGGCGGAGCATAACGAGGCTTGGCACGCTGCATCGTTGGAGCGAATCTTCATCGAGAACAAGCTCTACCAACTTATCGAGGGTTGCAAATCTCGTGAGGAGGCATACGCTGCGGTAGATAAGGGCTTGGAGCCATTCAAGTCGTTGCTTCGTCGTGAGGTCACCTTGGAAGATGTTCAGCGTTTGACCGAGTTGAAGTTTATCCGTATCTCTCGCTACGACTCGGATAAGGCGGACAATGAGATTAAGCAGATTGAGAAGGATATCAAGCAGGTTAAGCACGACTTGGCGCACTTGACCGAGTATGCAATTGCCTACTTCGAGCATATCCGTGAAAAGTACGGCAAGGGCAAGGAGCGTCAGACCGAGATTCGTGAGTTCGACTCTATCGAGGCTACTAAGGTGGCGGTATCGAATGCTAAACTCTATGTCGATAGAGAGGAGGGCTTCTTCGGTATCGGCAAGTCGATGAAGGATGCGGAGTTTGTATGCGATTGTTCGGATATCGACGATGTAATCATCATCTTGAAGGATGGTCGCTATATCATCACAAAGGTAGCCGAGAAGAAGTTTGTCGATAAGAATATATATTATATAGGTGTATTCAAGCGCAACGACGAGCGTACTATATATAATATATTGTATCGTGACGGCAAGGGTGGTGCTATTATGATGAAGCGATGCGCTATTAAGGGTATCACTCGTGATAAGGAGTACGACTTGACCAAGGGAACACCAAAGAGCGATATCTTGTACCTCTCGGTCAACCCTAATGGCGAGGCAGAGGTGTTGAAGGTCTATTTCCGCCCACGCCCACGCTTGAAGAAGATGATTGTCGATTTGGACTTCTCGGAGTTGGCTATAAAGGGTCGCCAGTCGCAGGGAAATCTCTTCTCTCGCTACCCAATTCACAAGATTGTGTTGAAGGAGAAGGGTGTTTCGACCCTTGCAGGTCAGAATATATGGTGGGATGATGATGTTCGCCGACTCAATGCCGATGGTCGTGGCGTACTGCTCGGTGAGTTCAAGGGCGACGACAAGATTGTTGTATGGACTGCGAAGAATCTCGCCTACATTACAGGCTTCGATACCCAGCAGCACTTCCCTGACGATACCGTGCGTGTTGAGCGTTACGAGGCGGGTAGGGTATATAACCTCTGCTACTTCGACAAGGAGCAGGGCTACTACTATATGAAGCGCTTCCAGTTGGAGCAGACCGACAAGGCGCAGTACTTCCTCGATGAGGATGGCTCGGCTCGCTTCGAGTGTATCTCGGGAGCTAAGGGTGCGCAGTTGCAGATAACCTATAAGGGAGCACACGAAAATCGCCCTGCCGATATGGTTGATGTTGAGGAGTTTGTAGGTGTTAAGTCGTGCAAGGCGAAGGGTAAGCGATTGACCACATTCGATGTTGCGACTTTGACCTTTATCGAGCCAGAAATCGTAGAGCCCGAGGTGCCAGAGAGCAACGACGAGCCGATAGACGACGATGCGGAGCCAATGGTTGAGCCAATCGACGAGGTTGTAGAAGATGTTGCCGAGGAGGAGGTTGAGGTTGTAAAGCCGGTAAATAATAGCGGCACTCCAATCGAGATTATCCGCAACGACATTGACGACACCAATACAGAACAGCTAAACCTGTTCTAATTGATAATTGAAAATTGATAATTATGGTAAAACGATAAATCGTTTTATTAAATTAAAAAAAAACTTTAATTGTCAATTGTCAATTGTCAATTGTCAACTGTCAATTAAATAAGAGCGTATGCGATTATATTTAACGGGTTATATGGCGACCGGAAAGAGTACCATCGGTCGCAAGGTGGCAAAGCGCACCGAGCTGCCATTTCTCGATACGGATAAGATGATCGAGGAGGCAGAGGGGGCGGAGTGTGCCGATATTATGACCTATGCGGGCGAGGAGTATTTTCGCAATGCCGAGCGAAAGGCATTGGAGCAGACGGCAGAGTACGAGAATGCAATCGTTTCGACGGGCGGAGGTCTGCCTGTGTGGGGTGATAACCAAAAGTGGATAGCCGAACACGGAGTGTCGGTCTATCTGAAACGCACCCCCGAGCAAATACTCTCTCGACTCTCGCCCTACGGCCGCAAAAAACGCCCTAAGTTCAGAGGACTGAACGACGAGGAGTTGTTGGCGTTTATGCACGACCACTTGGCAGAGCGAGAGCCTGTATATATGCAGGCGGATGTGGTGATTGACTGCTCTCTGATGAACGACTATGAAATAGCGGATAAACTCGTTGAGTTTATAACGGAAAACGGAAAACGGAAAACGGAAAACTAAATTAAAAATTCACTTAATTGTCAATTGTTGCGAATGGTATGAGCAATCCGATAGGAATCTTCGACTCTGGTTTGGGAGGAATCTCCGTATGGCAAGCGTTGTATGACGCTCTGCCACACGAGTCGTTGATGTATCTTGGCGATGGAGCTCGTTGTCCATACGGCTCACGCAGTCGAGAGGAGGTTTTGCAATTTACCTGTGAGGCGGTCGATAGATTGCTCTCGGAGGGGTGCAAGATGATTGTTGTGGCGTGCAATACTGCAACCGCCGTGGCGATAAAGTATCTGCGAGAGAAGTATCCGAATGTGCCGTTCGTGGGGCTCGAACCAGCCGTAAAACCTGCTGTGCTGACCACAAAATCGGGCGTTATTGGCGTCTTGGCGACCGAGCGCTCGTTGCGTGGCGACCACTTCCTTCGTGCCGAGGAGAAGTATGGAGCGGAGGTTAAGATCCTTAAAGGCGTAGGCGAAGGCTTTGTCGAGGCGGTGGAGCACAACGAGGAGCATACACCCGAAACGGCAGAACTTGTGCGAAAGGCGGTTGCACCGCTTGTGGCTGAGGGTGCAGATAAGATAGTTTTGGGTTGTACGCACTACCCATTCCTGCGAGATGTTATAGCAAAAGTGGCAGGCGAAGGGGTAGAGATTATCGACTCGTCGGAGGCTGTGGCTCGCAGAGTTGCAACACTGCTCGACGAGAATAACCTCAGAGCTAACGAGAATGCAACGGCAGAGTATCGCTTTCTGACCTTTGCCGACGAGGCTTATGCCGAAAAATTGAGGGAGAAGGCATTTCATAACAGATAAAAAAGATAGATAAGAGATATGGCAAAAAATAGTAAGGAGATTTCTCGTGCCGAGCAGAAACGCAAGGAGCGTGAGGCAAAACGCAAGAAGAGCATTACCGAGAGCGACGGAACTCGTACCCTCTGGGAGACTATTTGTTGGTTGGGTGGTCTGTTCTTGCTCCTGTTCTCGCTCTATGTCTTTGTGGCGGCAGTGGCACACCTCTTTGTGTGGAAAAATGACCTCGGCGTCTTGGCAAACAATCCGCTGAGCAGTGGTGGCATCATCGAGAATGTATGTAGCGAGTGGGGTGCAAAAATCGCCAACTCTCTCACAGGCAAGTCATTCGGTTTGTTCGGAGTGCTTGTTCCGGTTATCGGAATGCTCTTCGGAGGCTTCTTGCTTTTGGAGCGTTCGAGAGTGTTGTGGCGTACAGCTCTGTCGATTATGCTCGTAACCATTTGTGGCTCACTTACTTTGGCTACTATCACAGGCGCAGACGGCTGCTTCGGCAGTGGCTGGGGCGGTGAGTTCGGTGTCGCTATTGTCGATATGCTCAAAGCCAAAATTGGCGTTATGGGCGTAATATTTGCGCTTGTGGCGTGCTGGGTCGTTACAGGTATTATCATAAATCTTCACTTTATCGACTTCTTGAAGCGCACTACCGAAACGAGCGTAGAGCAGGGTAAGGGCGCTGTTGTGTCGCTCAAAGAGTATTTTGCACGCAAGAGCGAGGAGCGCAAGGAGCGCAAAGAGGCAAAGGCTCGTGAGGATGATGCCGTAGAGGCTGAGGATAAGGTGCGTATTATCGGTAAAGCCGCAGAGGAGGAACCTGAGGAGAAGGTTGCAGAAGAGGTGGAGGAGCAACCGATCGAAGAGAATAATGCTGTTGAGTATGTTGAAGAGAATGGAGAAGATGAAAATCTCTCAACTCTCAACTCTCAACTCTCAACTGAAACCGAGATTGAGTCGGAGCCGAAATCGAATATCGATGTTGTGGAGGTCTATGAGCATACCGAGGAGCAGCTGTCCGCCAAGGAGATTGACAAGCATCGCCCATTCAACCCCGATAGCACTCCCGACTACCAATTCCCGAAGGTCGATTTCCTGTATAGTTACGAGAATGGCGTGGAGGTATCGAACGAGGAGATTGAGCAGAACAAACAGCGTATCGAGGAGACCTTGGGTAACTTCGGTGTGCCTATCATCTCGATGACCGCTACGATTGGTCCAACCGTAACCTTGTACGAGATTGTGCAAGAGCCTGGCGTAAAAATCTCTCGTGTGCAGGGCTTGGAGAAGGATATCGCACAGTCGTTGAAGGCGTTAGGTATCCGTATCATCGCCCCAATTCCTGGTAAGGGTACTATCGGTATTGAGGTGCCAAATCGCAATAAGGAGACCGTGTCGATGCGCTCGGCAATTCAGTCGGAGCGTTTCCAGAACTTCAAGGCGGAGTTGCCTGTGGTTATTGGTCGCACCATCCAGAACGAGAATTTCGTATTCGACCTTGCGAAGATGCCGCACTTGCTTGTTGCGGGTGCGACAGGTCAGGGTAAGTCGGTAGGCTTGAACGCAATTATCGCATCGTTGCTCTACCGCAAAGACCCTTCGCAGTTGAAGTTCGTGCTGATTGACCCTAAGACGGTTGAGTTCTCGCTCTACTCGAAGTTGGAGAAGCACTTCCTCGCCAAGATGGCTTCGGAGGATAGAGCCATCGTTACCGATGCAAAGAAGGCGGTTTATACCCTCAATTCGCTCTGTATAGAGATGGAGAATCGTCTGGCGAAGTGCGGTGAAGCGGGCGTGCGAAATATTGTGGAGTACAACGACTTGGTGCGCAAGCACAAGGTCGAGGATGATATTATGCCATATATCGTGGTCGTAATCGACGAGTTTGCCGACCTTATTATGACGGCCAAGGAGGTCGAGCAGCCTGTTATGCGCTTGGCACAGAAGGCTCGTGCAATCGGTATTCACCTTATCGTTGCAACTCAGCGACCAGATGTTAAGGTTATTACCGGTACCATCAAGGCAAACTTCCCTGCCCGTATCGCCTTCCGTGTAATGCAGATGATTGACTCCCGAACAATTATCGACCAACCGGGAGCACAACAACTTATTGGTCGTGGCGATATGCTGATGTCGAATGGTGGCGAACTCACCCGTATTCAGTGCGCCTTTGTCGATACGCCTGAGGTGCGTGATATTGTCGAGCATATTGCCGAGCAGCCAACCCCATACCCAAGTGGTACATATCTCTTGCCTGACTACGAGGATACCTCGGCGTCGAGTGCGGAGGCTAATTTCGGCAGTGAGAGCGGTGCGCCAATGCGTTTCGACGAATTCTTTGCCGATGTGGCTCGTGATGCTGTGGCAAGTGGTCGTTTCTCGACCTCATATATCCAGAGCGTCTATAATGTAGGCTTCAATCGTGCCGGTCGTATCACACGTCAGCTGGAACAGGCGGGTATCGTAGGTCCTGCAAATGGATCGAAACCTCGTGATGTGAAGATCTACGACTTGCAGTCGCTCGAAGCGTTGCTGCAAGATTTGGGAGTGGAGTAGCGAGTAGTGAGTAGTGAGTAGTGAGTAGTGAGTAGATGAAAAGGATAGTATTGCTGTTGCTTTTGTTTGTGAGCTTGTCGGCTTGGGCTGACGAGAGGGGAGAGCGCCGCTTGGAGCGCATCTCTCGTCACTATTCGGCTATGGGCAACTACTCCGTGGAGTTTTTGCTGCGTGCGGGCAATGCCGAGCAACGAGGTGTGATGCAGGTCGAGGGCAATAACTCCTATCTGAAAATTGCCGATACGGAGCTCTTTGTTGTCGATTCGTTGCGCTACGAGGTGCGAGGCTCCTCGAAGGAGATAGTCATTGATAGGGCAGACGCCTACGAGAAGGAGCTGCTCAATCCGCTGAATGGCTTTTCGGGCGTAAGCAGGGAATTCACAATCGAGGAGTGCGAGGTCGAGGGTCGCATTGCTGTGCGCCTTACACCCAAGAAGTCGGGAGAAACCATATATATAGTAACAGGTATAGATGGCGAGAGTATCTCGAAGGTGCAGTATGGCGTGGGCGAAGGCCGTGTCGAGGTGAGCGTCGAACAGAGCAAAAAACTCAACCAAAAACTCCCACCATTCTCGAAAGAGCGATATAAGGGGTTTGAAATAGTTGATTTTAGATAAAAAAGCGAAAATTTCGGTGTAAAATTTGGCAGTTTGCGAAAAATGTTTTAATTTAGTACTGCGAAAGAAAAACAATCAAAGAAATAACACTTAAAATTTTCGGTTTTATGATTATCACATTTAACGAGTTGCGCCGTATCAAGGATAGACTTCCAAGCGGCAGTTCACAGCGTATTGCAGATGAGTTGGGTCTCGATGTAGAGACCGTGCGTAACTATTTCGGCGGAAAGCATTTCGACGCTAAGGGTTCGGTAGGTGTTCACTTCGAGCAGGGACCTGACGGTGGCGTAGTAACGCTCGACGATACCGCTATTCTCGATGCTGCGATGCGCATTTTGAACGAGTTGGAGAAATAATTATTTCCATTACAAGCAAAGGGTTGTCATTTGGCAGCCCTATTTTTATTCAAAAAAAGTACTATTTATGAAACGAATTTTATTGGCAGTTGTATGTGCCTTGATGGTCGTATCGGTTGCGACTGCACAGAAGAAAAAACCGCAGGTTGATTATGTGAATGCAACTGAACTTACAATGATTGGCAAGTTGTGCGAAACAACCAACCCTTATCACCGTGTCGAGGTAGAGAAGGTTGAGGGTATTCGCAAGGGCGAGGCCAATTTGTTGAAGATGTCGTCGGGTTTGGCTATCGTATTCAAAACCGATGCTAAATCTATCTGGGTTAAGGCTCAGTACGGCCCGGCAACATCTTGGAATCAGTATGCTCCATTGGCTTCGACCACAGGTTTTAACCTCTTTATCAAGGATGATAAGGGCGAGTGGACTTGGGCGGCATCGAAGGTGCATAAAATCACCCCTCACAAGAACCATTTCGAGAAGATGGCTGCACCATTGCAGGTTATCAACGGCTTGGCTAAGGGCGAGAAGGAGTGTCTGCTCTATCTTCCTCTCTATTCAGAGCTTGTGGGCTTGGAGATTGGTGTCAATAAGGGCGCTGCAATCGAGTCGTTGCCAAATCCTTTCCGCCACAATATCGCAGTTTTCGGATCGAGCTTTACCCACGGCTCGTGTGCTTCGGGCGCAGGTTTGACCTGGCCGGCATTCCTCTCTCGTGCAACAGGCTTGCACCTCTGCTCGTTCGGTATGTCGGGCAATAGTAAGTTGCAGCCATACCTCGGTGAGGTGTTTGGTGCAACCAAGGCCGATGCGCTTATCTGCGACGCCTTCTCTAACCCAACCGTAGAGCAGATTGGCTCTCGTATTCGCCCATTTATCGAGGCAGTGCGCAAGGGTAATCCCGATATGCCTATCATCTTCCTTAATACTATTTATCGTGAGCATCGCAACTTCCAACCTGCATACGACAAGCGTGAGCAAACTCGTATTGATTTTGTGGAGGAGACTCTTGCGCAGGTTGTTAAGGAGTACAAGAATGTATATTTTGTGAATGTTCCAAACCAGACCGGTACCGACCATGTAACCTCTGCCGACGGCACTCACCCATACTCTTATGGTTATCATCGTTGGGCGCAGGCGATAGAGAAGCCGATTCTTAAAATCCTCAAAAAACACAAGATAAAATAAGGGACAACTGCTTCCCCTAAATAGGCTCCCGACATCCTCACATACGCTCAAGTATGCTGCGGTGTCGGGAGCCTATGTTATTGTTGCATTTGCCTCCTTATTTTATCTTGTGGTGGGATATTGCAACCATCTCTGATTTTTTTGTGCTGAGAAATTGATATAGGGAATATAGAGAATATAGGGAATTTAATGAATTTAGGGGTAATCCCTAAACTCCCTAAACTCCCTAACGCCCCTAACGCCCCTAACGCCCCTAACTCCCCTAAATCAATTTGCGCCGTAACAAGCGTCAGAGCTCCTTTAATTGTCAATTATCAACTGTCAATTCTCAATTATACTGCCATTTTGTCACACTTTTTTCGGCATAAAATGTCGTTTTTGGCAGAAAATCTGCGAAATTTCGCTAAAAATTGGTTTGGCAGGAGGTTTGCTGTACTAAAAGGCGTAAACAAAACCAGACAAAACTGAACAAAATTTAACAAACAAATAAAAACATTACAACTATGGGAAAGATTATTGGTATTGACTTGGGAACCACAAATTCGTGTGTTGCCGTTATGGAGGGCTCGGAGCCCGTTGTTATTCCAAACTCGGAGGGACACCGCACAACCCCTTCTATCGTTGCCTTCACCGATGGTGGCGAGCGTAAGGTGGGCGACCCTGCAAAGCGTCAGGCTATCACCAACCCTAAGCGTACAGTCTTCTCTATCAAGCGTTTTATGGGCGAGCAGTACGATAAGGTATTGGGCGATATCGAGCGTGCTCCATACGCTATCGTAAAGGGTGCTAACAACACTCCACGAGTTGAGATTGACGGCCGTCAGTACACTCCACAGGAGATTTCGGCTATCATCTTGCAGAAGATGAAGAAGACCGCAGAGGACTACCTCGGTCAGGAGGTTACAGAGGCGGTAATCACCGTTCCTGCATACTTCTCGGATTCGCAGCGTCAGGCTACCAAGGAGGCGGGCGAGATTGCAGGTTTGAAGGTGCGTCGTATCATCAACGAGCCTACCGCAGCAGCTTTGGCTTACGGTATGGACAAGAAGAACAAGGATATGAAGATTGCAGTGTATGACCTCGGTGGTGGTACATTCGATATCTCTATCTTGGAGTTGGGCGACGGCGTATTCGAGGTTAAGTCTACAAATGGCGATACTCACCTCGGTGGTGATGACTTCGACCATGTACTCATCGACTATATGGCAGAGGCATTCAAGGCGGAGCACGGTGTAGATTTGCGCCAGGACCCTATGGCTTTGCAGCGTTTGAAGGAGGCTGCCGAGAAGGCAAAGATCGAGCTTTCGGCTTCGCAGTCAACAGAGATTAACTTGCCTTACATTATGCCAATCAACGGCATTCCACAGCACTTGGTGATGACTTTGACTCGTGCAAAGTTCGAGCAGTTGTGCGACCACCTCATTCAGAAGACTATCGAGCCTTGTCGCAACGCTTTGCGTGATGCAGGCTTGTCGGCTTCGCAGATTGACGAGGTTATCTTGGTTGGTGGTTCAACCCGTATCCCTGCTATCCAGAAGGTTGTAGAGGATTTCTTCGGTAAGGCTCCTAACAAGGGCGTAAACCCTGACGAGGTTGTTGCTGTAGGTGCTTCAATCCAGGGTGGTGTCCTCACAGGCGAGGTTAAGGATGTGTTGTTGCTCGATGTTACTCCGCTTTCGCTCGGTATCGAGACTTTGGGTGGTGTATTCACCAAGTTGATTGAGGCTAACACCACAATCCCAACCCGCAAGAGCGAGGTGTTCTCGACAGCAGCGGACAATCAGCCATCGGTTGAGATCAATGTTTGCCAGGGTGAGCGTCCATTGGCTAAGGACAACAAGAGCATCGGTCGTTTCCACCTCGACGGCATCCCTGCTGCACCTCGTGGCGTGCCGCAGATTGAGGTTACATTTGATATCGACGCTAACGGTATCCTCAATGTTTCGGCAAAGGATAAGGGTACAGGCAAGGAGCAGAAGATTCGTATCGAGGCTTCGAGCGGTTTGACCGACGAGGAGATCCAGCGTATGCGTGACGAGGCAAAGGCTAACGAGGAGAAGGATAAGTTGGAGAAGGAGCGCATCGAGAAGATTAACGCTGCCGACTCGAATATCTTCGCTACCGAGAAGCAGTTGAAGGAGTATGGCGACAAGATTCCTGCTGACAAGAAGTCGGCTATCGAGGGCGCACTCGCTGAGTTGAAGGAGGCGCACAAGAATCAGGACTTGGCTGCTATCGACACTGCAATTGCAGAGTTGAACACCGCTTGGCAGGCTGCATCGCAGGATATTTATAGCGCACAGCAGGCTCAGCAGGGCGCACCAAATGCAGGCGCACAGGGCAACCCTAACGCCGGTCAGCAGGGTGGAGCGCAGCCTGAGGATGTGGAGTTCGAAGAGGTAAAATAGTTTTTTAAGGGGCATTTGCTTCCTTACCTTCAAAAAATGAGATGGTTACATACGCTCAGTATGCGCCCATCTCATTTTTTCTTTTATAGCGTTGCAAATGCCTCCTTAAAAAAAACTATTTTAGCCACCACTTGCTCAATCACCTCTGATTTTTTTTGGGTTGTGGTTTTGCAACCATCTGCTTAAAATGCTATTTTTTTCGGAATCATATAGTTTAGTGTTGTAGTTTTTTACATACCCCCTCCGCTACGCTCGTCCCCCTAATTTAGGGGGACAATACTTTATTTTATATTCCTCCACTAATTTAGGGGAGGTGGCTGAAAGCCAGAGGGGTATGTTCCTTTATGTTTTTACAACACTAAACTATATAATTCCGTTTTTTTTTTGTAGGGGGACCAGGGATAATAGGTTTTGTAAAAGCGTCAGCGCACCCTATAATCCCTATTGCCCCTAGAACCCCTATCAATCGTTGCGCCGTGATGCCCTTCGGAGTTCCCTACAACCTTCAAAAGTCGTTAAAAAGTGATACCGAGAGTTGTATATTGAAAAATTTTTATTATCTTTGCGTGATTTATCGTATATGCGTGCGAGTAGTGTGCGTGTGCGAGAGACGAAACAAAACAAACTACAATAATATTAACTAATTAAATTTTTAACTCAAATGCAAAGCAAAGGAGTAATTAAATGGGTGGCCATCCTTTTGGGTTTGGCCTGTCTCTACCAGCTTTCGTTTACTTGGAAGACAAGAAGCGTTGAGAAGGCTGCCGTAGAGTACGCAAAGTCGTTCCCTGCCGAGGAGCAGGCTTCGATGGAGCAGTATTATCTCGATTCTATCGAGAACAAAACAGTTTACAATGTAGGCTTGACTTCGTTTACCTACAAGCAGTGCAAGGAGAAGGAGATTAACCTCGGTCTCGACTTGAAGGGCGGTATGAATGTTATGCTCGAAATTCAGGTTGAGGATGTGGTTAAGGCCCTCGCAGGTGAGAGCCAGCACGATCCTAACTTCGTAGTGGCACTCGCTGAGGCTAACGAGGCTCTCCGTCAGGGTACAGGTGGCTACATCGAGACCTTGGCAGAGGCTTACTCGAAGGCATCGAATGGCGCACCTTTGGCAGACCTCTTCGTAAGCCCTGACCGCAAGGATATCAAGGCTGGAATGTCTGACAACGAGGTTGTTAAGGTGTTGAAGCAGGAGACTGACGACGCTCTCGCAGCATCGTTCAACATTCTCCGTAGCCGTATCGACCACTTCGGCGTTGTTCAGCCAAACATTCAGCGTATGCCAAACTCGAACCGTATCTTGGTTGAGTTGCCAGGTGTTAAGGAGCCTGAGCGTGTTCGTAAGCTCTTGCAGGGTACCGCTTCGTTGGAGTTCTGGACAACCTACAACGGTCAGGAGTTGCTCCCAGCGTTGCAGCGTGCTGATATGGCTGTAAAGGCTTATCGTGACGCTAACAAGGAGGTTGAGGCTAAGGCAGAGGTAAAGAGCGATGCTCCGGCATTGGCTGCTGAGGTTTCTGAGGAGGCTAAGGCAGAGGAGTTCTCTCGCTTCTCTCGTGAGCGCAACCCATTGCTCGCACTTTTGGATCCTGCATATGCAGGTGGTGCAGTTATCGGTGCTGCTACTGCTGCCGATATCGCAACAATCAACAAGTATTTGGCTTTGCCAGAGGTTCGTGACTGCTTCCCAAGCGATGTTGTTTTCAAGTGGGGTATCAAGGGCGACAAGTTGGCTAATGGTAAGACCTTCCTCTATGCTATCAAGGTTGAGCGTGCTGACGGTAAGGCTCCACTCGATGGCTCGGTTATCTCGGATGCTCGTGCAACATACGCACAGACAGGTGCTAATGCAGAGGTTTCGATGGCTATGAACTCTAACGGTATCACCGAGTGGGCTCAGCTCACAGGCGAGAATGTTGGTAAGTGCATCGCAATCGTTCTCGACGGTTATGTATATTCGGCTCCGGTAGTTCGTGGTAAGATCGAGGGTGGTAACTCTTCGATTTCGGGTGACTTCACTATCCAGGAGGCTCAGGACTTGGCAAATGTATTGAAGTCGGGTAAGGTGCCTGCACCTGCACGCATCATCCAGGATACAGTAGTAGGTCCATCGCTCGGTCAGGAGTCTATCAACGCAGGTATGTTGTCGTTCCTCTTGGCGTTCTTGCTCGTTCTCCTCTATATGGGATTGTTCTACAAGACCGCAGGTTGGATTTCGGATATCGCATTGGTTACCAATGTATTCCTCTTGATGGGTTGCCTCGTATCGTTTGGCGCAGTATTGACCTTGCCAGGTATCGCAGGTATCGTTTTGACTATGGGTATGGCTGTGGATGCTAATGTTATTATCTACGAGCGTATCAAGGAGGAGTTGCGTGGCGGTAAGGGTATTCACGCTGCTATCAAGGATGGTTTCTCGAACGCATACTCGGCAATTATCGACGGTAACTTGACAACTATCATCACAGGTATCGTACTCTTCGTGTTCGGTAATGGTCCTGTTCAGGGCTTTGCTACTACACTCGTAATCGGTATCTTGACTTCGTTGTTCTGCTCGATCTTTATCACTCGTTTGATTATCGAGGCTGTTGTTGCAAAGCGTGGTAACTGCTCGTTCTCGTACAAGTGGTCGGAGAAGCTTCTTTCGAATGTTCATTTCGACTTTATCGGCAAGCGTAAGATTGCTTATATTACTTCGGGTATCATCATCTTGGCAGGTGTTCTCTCGCTTGCATTCCACGGCTTGAACTATGGCGTTGAGTTCACAGGTGGTCGTACATTCGTAGTTCGCTTCGACCAGAATGTTTCGGCTGAGCAGGTTCGTGAGGCTTTGGATGGCGCATTCGTAGGTGCAGATGCTGCAACATCGTCTGTCGAGGTTAAGCAGTACGGTAAGGAGAATCAGATGCGTATCGTAACTCAGTACAAGTTCGACGATACCTCGGAGGCTACTACCGAGGAGGTAGAGACTATCCTCTATAACGCATTGAAGCCTCTCTATGGCTACGATATCACCCTTGATGGTTTCCGTAGCACTCAGAGCGACAACAATGGTATCATCTCGGCGGATAAGATCGGCCCTGCAATTGCAAAGGATATGACAACTGGCGCAGTATTCTCGTTGCTCTTTGCTCTTGTTGCAATCGGCTTGTACATCGTATTCCGCTTCCGTAAGTGGCAGTGGGCTGCAGGTGCAACCCTCGCACTCGTACACGATGCATTTATGATTATCGCAATGTTCTCTATCTTCTACTCGGTAATGCCATTTAACTTGGAGGTTAACCAGGCATTTATCGCTGCGATTTTGACCATTATCGGTTACTCTATCAACGATACAGTGGTTATCTTCGACCGTATCCGTGAGTACATCGGTCTCTATCCAAAGCGTGATATCAAGGAGACTATGAACAGCGCACTCAGCTCTACATTGATGCGTACATTGAACACTTCGGGTACAACCCTCGTAACCCTCTTGGCAATCTTCATCTTCGGTGGTGAGACCATCCGTGGCTTTGTATTCGCCTTGATTATCGGTGTTGTTGTGGGTACTTACTCGTCGTTGTTTATTGCGTCGCCTTTGGCATACGACATGCAGAAAAAAGCAAAATAGTACGGCTCTTTTGTCGTTAAACTTCGATAATCCGCTTGCTCATTTACGCTAAGTAAACTGCGCAAGCGGATTTCTTGTTTGCCTAAAAATAGCCACACTCTTTTGCTTTTTTTGTTGTTATTGGTATGCTGCGGTATTTGGCGGGGATTGTTATTGTTGAAATTCCACCTTTATTTTGCTTTCTTTCTCCTTGGAGAGCCATCTGCTTAAATTCCTATTTATTATATATAAGTGTAGCGAGAAGAGCGTTTTTTGTGTCAACTAATTTTGCATTTTGCATGCTGCATTTTGAATTTTTTCCTATCTTTGTAGTTATGAAACGAATTTTTGCACTTTTGAAGACTTGGGCGCAGAAGCTACGCAAGTATATCTCGCCCGTATTTTTGGCGTTGCTCGCCGTGTCATTCACGCTGTGGTATATCTCGAAGCTGAACTACACCTACACCACCGACTTCAATATCAAGGTTAAGGTCGATGGTCAGCGTATCGTTGTGCCGTGCGTAGTGGAGGGCAAGGGTACAAACCTCTTCGGCTACGGCTTCTACACCTCTCGCCGAGTGAATATCCCTCTCTCGGAGCTCAATCACGAGGTTGTCGAGGTGCCAGTAGTGAATGAGCAGGGCGTGGTCGATACGCTCGCCAAGGAGTATAAGGTGCGCATTTCGCCACTCTCGATGCAGGATGCTATCTCGGTGCGTTTCAGCGACTTGAAGATAGTTTCGGTGGGCGATTTCGATGATATAGCAATCACTCAACAATGAAAAAAATAGCAATTTGCGGAGGTATCGGCAGCGGCAAAAGCACCGTCTGCCAGATGTTTGCCGAGCGAGGTGCGGCAATCTACGACTCGGACTCTCGTGCCAAGGCGTTGATGAACGAATCTGCGGAGTTGCGTGCGGCTCTCATTGCCGAATTTGGCGAGGAGTGCTACGCTGATGGAGCGCTCAATCGCCCCTATCTCGCCGAGAAGGTCTTTGGCTCGGAGGAGCAGTTGGCACGGCTCAATTCGATAGTTCACCCTGCCGTTAAGGCGGACTTCCTCGCTTGGGCAGAGGAGCAGGAGGGAGACTTCTGCATCTTGGAAACTGCGATTTTGTTCGAGTCGGGCTTTGACGAGGTGGTTGATTGCTCGGTGGCGGTTTTGGCACCTATGCCGTTGCGGGTGGAGCGTGCAATGAAGCGAGATAATGCAACGAAGGAGCAGATTGAGGCTCGAATTAAGGCGCAGATGAGCGACGACGAGCTGATGCGCAGAGCCGACTTTGCCATTGTGAATATCCACCTCGAAGATGTCGAGAAAGATGTTGCCGAGTTGGCGTACCGCTTCAAGATGATGACGAATGAGTAGGCTCGATAACATATTGTGGCAGAAGGGCGTTATGGCAATTGTGAATGCCACGCCCGACTCCTTCTACGCCTTCTCTCGCACGCAGTCGCACAAGGCTGTGGCGGAGCGAGTGGAGAGGGTGCTGAGCGAGGGTGCTGCAATAATTGATATCGGTGGCTACTCCTCACGCCCCGATGCCGACGATGTCGCAACGGCAGAGGAGTGGAGCAGGGTAGATATGGCTCTCTCGGCAGCGAGAGAGGTGTCGGGTGAGGTTGCGGTGTCGATTGACACCTTCCGTGCGGAGATTGTCCGCAGGGCATACGAAAAGTATGGCGAGATTATCGTAAATGATATTACGGGTGGCGTTGGCGATGCGGAGATGCTCAAAACCGTGGCGGAGTTGCAGTTGCCCTATATTGCAATGCATATGCGTGGCACACCGCAGACGATGCAACAGCAGACGCAATACAACGATGTTGTGGCAGAGGTTGCAAATGAGTTGCAAGAACGACTTTCCGCAATAGAAAAGGCTGGCATAGAGCGCAAAAGGGTGGCTTTGGACCCTGGTTTTGGCTTTGCAAAGACAGTGGAGCAGAACTACGAACTGCTTGCAGGGTTGCACCGCTTGAAGGCGTTGGAACAACCGCTTTTGGTGGGCGTATCTCGCAAGTCGATGATATATAAGCCTCTCGGCATAACCCCCGATGAGGCGTTGTCGGCAACGCAGACGGTGCATTGGGAGGCGTTGCGACAGGGTGCGACACTCCTCCGAGTGCACGACATAAAAGAGGCGGTGCAGACGATAAAACTTTACGAAAAATTCAACCAAAATGATAAAGGTTTCTAATATACACAAGCGATTTGGCGACTTGGAGGTGTTGCGAGGTGTTTCGCTCGAAGTCGGAAAGGGCGAGATTGTTTCGATTGTCGGTGCGAGTGGCGCAGGCAAAACTACGCTCTTGCAGATTATCGGCACGCTCCTGCCGGCTGATGGTGGCGAGGTGGAGATTGCCGGCACAAAACTCTTCGGCTTGAACGAGAAGCGCACCGCCGAATTCCGCAACCGCCATATCGGCTTTGTGTTCCAATTCCACAACCTTCTGCCGGAGTTCTCGGCACTCGAAAATGTGATGATGCCAGCCCTTATCGGTGGCGCAAAGCGCAAAGAGGCGAAGCAACGAGCATTAGAGCTGCTCGAAGCGGTGGGCTTGTCCGAGAGAGCGGAGCATAAACCTGCGCAACTTTCGGGTGGTGAGCAGCAGCGAGTGGCGATAGCGAGAGCCTTGATAAATCGCCCTTCGGTGGTGCTGGCAGATGAGCCTACGGGCAACCTCGACACCCACAACCGAGATGAAATTCAGCGACTTCTGTTCGAGGTGCGTGAGAAATTTGGTCAGACAATCGTTATGGTTACGCACGATGAACGATTGGCGGAAATGGCTGACCGCAAGATAGTTATGAGCGATGGACAAGTACTCTAACCTCTCGTTCGAGGAGTTGCACGATCTGCTCGAAACGCTCCACGACCGCTATAATCGTGCCGAATTTATCGAGCCCGACCCTATAAGCATTCCGCACTCGTTTGAGCGTACCGAGGATAAGGAGATTGCCGGTTTCCTCGCTGCAACCATTGCGTGGGGTAACCGCAAGGCGATTGTCAAGAGCGCACGCCGTATGGTCGAGATGATGGATAATGCACCGTTCGACTTTACGATGAACGCCTCCGAGGAGGAGTTGCAACCGCTCTTGCGCTATGTTCACCGCACCTTCAATGGTCAAGATTTTACCGATTTTATATTGGGTTTGCGCCATATCTGCCGTAAGTGGGGTAGCGTTGGCGAGGCTGTGCAGGGGTTGTACGAGCGTGAAGGCTCTATCGAGAAGGTGCTGCACGACTTCCGCCGAGAGTTTTTCGAGGTGGAGCACTGCCCACACTGCGAAAAACACCTCTCCTCGATTGCGAAGGGTGCATCGTGCAAGCGACTCAATATGTACTTCCGCTGGTTTGTTCGTCAGGATAACCGAGGTGTCGATTTCGGCTTGTGGCAACGCATACCGACCTCGGCACTCTACCTTCCGTTAGATGTTCACACTGGCAATATGGGCCGTGCTTTGGGCTTGCTCACTCGCAACGCCAACGATTGGAAAGCCGTTGCCGAAATAACATCTTCTCTCCGTCAGCACGATGCGAATGATCCCGTAAAGTATGACTTTGCGCTGTTCGGGGCAGGGATTGAGGGATTTTTGAAATAAACGGAAACTATTTAGTTTGTGGCATTTAATGGCATTCGGGCTTTGCCCTTAATGACATTTAATGACAGCGCAGTCTGCGACTGTTTAATGGCAACTTTATGAGGTTGTCATTTTTTTTGTCATTCGTTGCCATTCGTTGCCATTCAGCACCGTAGGTGCGATTGTCATTCGTTGTCATTCAATGCCATAGTTTGCAACAAAAACAGCCGAGCAGAAACTCTGCTCGGCTGTTTTTAGACTAGCGTACACATTGCAAATTTAAAATTCAGCCATTGCTACAACTAATGCCGTATCTTTCTTTAACTTATTGAGATAATATGTGGACTGAACCGCAATAGCCTCTGTCTTGTTCTGCTCGGTAGATGTCCAATATAATTCATATGCAGCAATCTCGGCTCCATTATGTAACCTCAGTGCTCTATTTATTGTTTCTATATTCTTATATATATTCTGCATTTCTAAAAGTGATGGCAAATACCAACCTCCACCTTTCTGTCTAATGCACCAATCTATGGCAGGAGTATCTGCTTGCGATTGTATCATTTTTAAGTTAGTAATTCCGCTCTTATTGCTAGACGATTTGTAGTATGTTCTACACTTACTCCATATAATTCTTGTTTGATCAAGAGATATTATCTTTCCATGTTCGCCATTTTCTGATATATGGACAATAATACCGATCTTGTCCCCGCATTTATATAAATCACCTATTTTGTATGTCTTAGGTAATACAATCTCTTGCTTTATTACGCTATTGCTTTTATTGTCATTATCTTTCTCAAAGAAAAAATTGTAAGACTTCATCATTGCTTTCGATATGGCGCCACTACCTAAATCTATGGCGAATCCAATAATTCCTCCAGCGATTAAATTTACAAGAGTGGCAGGGTGAAACTTTTTTTGTATGGTAATAGATGATGCTTTATAGCCTTCGGCTTCTGCCAGAGCAAATGATGGACTATATCCTCTTTTTACCATAACATTTATAGGAAAGCAAACCTTATGGCCTATTTGTTCCCCATCAACCACCAGCCTAACAGGGGTGTCACTGGGTAAATTGGAGTGAAATGAAATACACTCTCGAGAACCAAGAAAAATTGTTCCGCATGAAGTTGTTCCGAGTACGATAAATACAACAAGAGTTAGTAATAGACACTTAGTTCTCATGGTAAAGAAGTTTTAGGTTTGCCCACCAACCCCTAATAAGGCGTTATTATAAAAAAGAAAGTGTGAGGTTGATTTCGTTTATCTTGTGATAGGTATTTGGCGTAACCCGAAAACAAATAAACAATGCCCCACACTTGAATAGTATGGGGTATGCACCAAGAATGGTGCAATATCCATAACTAAACAAGAAATGAGTGTAATTGCTTCCCTGTTTTCGTAAAATCGCCAAATTTTATCACAAAGGAGTGCGAAAAACACTTTCTATATGTCAGCAATCCGAAGACTGCACCACAAATTTAGAAATTTATTTTTGATTGAGCAAGAGGCGTGCGATTTAATTTTTAAGGGCGAGTAAGGGCGAGTAAAGGCTAGTAAGGATCGCACGCATTTTTCTGCGCCTCCCTTAATGGCCCTTAATAGCCGTTACTAGCCCTTAATAGCCGTTACTATTTGGCGCAAACAAAAAAAACTCTCGTCTTTCGTCTTTCGTCTTTCGCCTTTTTCTTATATTTGCGGTAGCAAATTAAGATTATGGCTGGTTTCCGTTTCAAGCAGTTTGCCGTAGAGCAGGAGGATGTGGCGATGAAGGTCGGCACCGATGGCGTATTGCTCGGTGCGTGGGCGGATTGTGAGGGTGCAAAAAATATCCTCGACATCGGCACGGGCACAGGCGTTATCGCATTGCAAATGGCGCAACGCAACAGCCAAGCCCAAATCTGCGCCGTGGAGATTGACGAAATAGCCGCCAAACGAGCGAGAGCCAACTTCGACCTCTCCCCTTGGGCGGAGCGACTCGAAGTGGAGCAGACTGCGGTGCAGGAGTTCAAGCCGAGCGAAAAGTTCGACCTCATAGTGTCAAATCCGCCATACTTTGTCGATTCGTTGCTACCGCCCGATGCAAAGCGCTCGACTGCTCGTCATACCCACGACTTGACCTTCGAGGAGTTGGACAATGCGGTGGCTCGACTGCTCTCGGCAAGCGGAAAATTTGCGCTGATTTTGCCCGTAACCGAATTTGAGAAATACTTGGCTCTCACGCAGTTGCATATTGTGCGCCGTTGCGATGTCTGCCCCGTAGAGGGTGGTGCAGTTAAGCGCATTATGGGCGAGTTTGCGAAGCAAAAGCCGACCACAATAAACCTCGAAACTATCGCCATAGAGCGAGGAAAGCGTGGCGACTACACCGACGACTACCGAGCCTTAACCAAAGATTTTTACCTTAAATTTTGATAATCAGGCGTAAAAAGCGTACCTTCGTAGCAGAAAACCAAAAGATATGAAGAAGATTTTTGCAATTTTGGCACTTGTAGGCATCGCCACCGTGGGCGTTGCACAGAATATAAAGGCCGGCTTGTACGACAAGCAGGGCAATGCAGTTGTCGTAGAGACAGAGCCAATCACCGTGAATGTAACTCTTCGTGTTGCGACCGAACAGTTCAAACCTGGCGTTTATGCTCGTTATGCGCAGAAGTACCTCGGCAAGCGTGCAACCCTCTCGGAGTACTCATCGCTCGAATTGGTCGATGCAGAGTTGGCGCTCGGCTCGGCAGAGAAGGTCGCTCCGCAGGTGGAGCAGGAGCTTTATACCTTACCTTTGCCCCTCAATCGCACATCTGCTACGGCGCAGACTACCGAGGAGCAGGCAGCGGCAACCGCCGATATGATCTTCTCGTTGCGCAAGCATCGCCTTGACCTCATTACGGGCGAGGCTGGCGAGAATGTCTTTGGCGCAGGCTTGAAGGCGGCACTCGACGAGATTGCACGAATGGAGAAGGAGTGCCTTGATATGTTCTACGGCTCGAAAACTACCACCGAGCAGACTCATACTTTCAATATCACACTATCACCCGACAAGACCGAGTATCTTGTATGCCGTTTCAGCGACAAGGATGGCGTAGTCGGAGCAGACGATTTGTCGGGTATGCCGATTGTCTTGAAGGTTGAGACTGCACCGCACAAGGAGTATGCAGAGTTGCAGCCACTCGGGCCAAAGGATAAGGTGTCGGCAGAGTATCTTATCGTTCCGCAGTCGAAGTGTTCGCTTATTATCGGCGCAGAGTTGAAGGGTGTAGTTGAATTTGCATCACCTCTCTATGGTGCTAAAAGCGTAACAGCCCTCCCAATAAAATAGTATGTTGGAGCAGAAAAAACGACTCCTCCTCTATCGTCTTCGCAAGGAGATGAATGGTGCTGCGCTCGATACGATGCGCTACTTTGGTGCAGACTACGGGCGTAACTATGGTGTGCAGATATACGCTATTCGCAATCTCGCTCGTGAGATTGGCACCGACCACGACCTTGCCGTGTCATTCTACACCGAAAATATCCGTGAGGTGCGCCTGGTGGCGTTGTGGATAGCCGATGCCGAAAGGGTAGAGGTTGCCGACTTCCCGTTTTGGGCGGAGGGCATTATCAATTCGGAGGTGGCGGAACAGGCCTCACACGCACTTTTGAGCCGAATAGCCCCTATTTCAGAGCTGCTCTCTTCGTGGTGCTCGTCAGATAACGCTCTACTTGCCTATTGCGCCCTGCTTTCGGCGGCTCGCAATGGTGGGGTAGCGCACGAAACGGCAGTGAAAGCGATATCGCAAGCCGTCGCAACATTCTCGGATAATCGCCTTGTAGCACAAGGAGCAACGGCTTTGGCAATGCAGTTGAGCGACGAAGCCGTGAAAAATCTTCTGCAAACTATTCCCGACAATCCCACAACCCAACTTCTCCGAGAGGAAATTGCTTGGCGAGTAGAATAAAAGATGGCTGTCGCAAAAACGACAGCCATCTCCAATTTTAGAGGTCAAAACCCTATTTTGCCGAAGCCTTGAAAGTGATTTTAGGATTCTTGTAGCCAACCTCCCACATATTTGCCACATAGAACTCAACATCCCTGTCCTTGCCCTCTTTGCTCTTAGAGTACGATACAGTGATTGTTTCGAATGCAGGCAATTCGAGAACTCGGCGACCAATGCGAATCTGGTAGCCAAGTGAAGTCGAGTTTGTCAAGGCATAAACTGCTGCACCCTTCTTGCCACGAGCAAGGAACTTGCAGCTTACCGAAGCCTTGAAGAAGTCCTGCAACAACTTTGCATCGCCCGCAATGTTTCCTGCGCTATAAGCCAAAGTCATACCCTTTTCGAGAGCCTTGCGAACAGCCTTTGCCGAATTCTCCTTCGCAAATACGAGGGTCATAGTGCGGAAGTGTCCATTGTTCTTATAGGTCGAGGTCAAGTGGTGAATATCGGTGCAACCGAGCATATAGAGATTCTTATCCACGCAACGCTGCATAGCCTTAGGATAGAACCAATAGCCGTTCATAATCTCCACGCCATCAATCAAGTTCTCGTCGAATGCCTTCTGCTCGAACTCTGTGATATCGCAACTCTTACGGCTCCAACCAGGGTGATTCTGGGTGATGAGTGCGCCCTGCTTCTTGGCGTTGCGCAATGACTGCAACGGATCCACATCGTAGATTGCGTTGTTGTCGGTAGTGAAGAGCGCATTGAAGTGACCAATGGTCTTTGGCTCACGGGTAATCTCGCAAGCTGGGATAACCAACAACGCTCCGCCATACGCCTTTGCAGCCTTCTGTGCAAGTTTGGTAGGGATGTTCAGATCAGCCTTGATACCCTCCTCGTTAGCGGCCTTGCGGATAACATTGTAATTTACAGCCTTCTTTGCCTCACCACCTGTGTAGCCCTTCAAAAATTTGAGCATTGTAGGTTCGTGACGACGATACTCCACATGGTCGGTCATTGAGAATATATCCAAACCATCGTACCACGCCTCGGCTACACGCTCCTCTGGGGTGAGGTTTGCATCCGAATAGATAGAGTGCGTGTGAAGGTCTGCTTTATATACATTCAAGCCATTCACTTGTGGCAGAATAATCTCGGTGCGACGGTTTGCATTCTGCACGAGTGTTACAGTCTCCGGAATCTTCTTCTGCGCTGAGGCATCGACCAAGCAAAGACCAGCCAATGCCAAAATCAAAAATAATCTTTTCATCGTGAGTTATTATTTGTTAAGTTTAAGTTCGATAGTAGGGTGCTGGTAGTCGGTGTGAATCATATTCTTAACCTCGAATACAGCCTTCTCGTCTTTAAGTGTTACGAATATGGTCTGGAATGCAGGCACAGGAATCTCGATACCATTGTATTTCAAAAGGTAGTCGAACGATGTCTGATTTGTGAGCGATACTCTGATGCCCTTCTTTGCTGCGCCTACATAGTGCGCCTTTACCGAAGCCTGGAAGAACTTTGCCAAGAGCGACTCCTCGCCGATGATGTAGCCACCACTGTAACCGAGTGTCTTCTGCGAGAGGAACGCCTTCTTCAACGACTTCTCGCTCTTATCCTTGGCGAAGATGAGCGTCATATTACGATAGAAGTTCTGTTTATTGTAGTAGCTTGTAGAGGCGTGAATGTCGGTAGCCGACACCATATACAACTTCTTGTCGATGCAACGACCAACAATCTCGGGGTAGAATGAAGTACCGTTGGTAATCTCAATACCGTCGATTAAACCCTCGCCATAGACCTTCTTGTGGAACTCGGTCATATCGCACGATGTGCGCTCCCAACCTGGGTGGTTGTGGGTGATGATTGCACCCTGAGCACGGGCGTTGCGAATAGCCTCGGCATCATCTATCGAATAGATTGCGTTGTTGTCGGTGGTAAAGAGAGCGCAGTAGTGACCGATATGTACCGGCTCACGAGAGATCTCGGCACCCTTGATAATGGTGAGTTCGGGGTAACTCTTTGCTGTCTGACGAGCCAACTCGGTCGAGAGGTTCAAGTCCGAAACGATACCACGCTCGTCGGCGTGCTTGCCACGAGATACTCGGGTGTTGATAGGCTCAAAACCCTTTTTGTCGGGCGAGTAACCCTTCAAAAACTTGAGCATATTGCGCTCCTGACGACGGGTCTCGATGTGGTCGGTGATAGCGAGGATGTCCAAACCGTCGCACCACGCCTCCTTTACACGCTCCTCGGGCGATAACTCGCCATCCGAATAGATTGTGTGGGCGTGCAAATCTGCGGTGTAACAGTTCAAACCATCCACCTGCGGAAGAACAAAACTTGTTCTTGAAGGCGTGTTGTAATAGAGCTTCTCTGTAAATTTATAGCTCTTGGTCTGGGCACCTGCGATGCCCAAACCAAGGAGTAAGCATATTGTAAGAATTATCTTTTTCATCTCACAAATTCTATTTGTCAAGTTTAAGTTCGATAACAGGGTGCTTGAAGTCGGCGTGCCACATATTCTCAATTGTGAATTTAGGCGCAAGATACTTCTTCTTCTCCTTGTCCTTGCCGAAGCTGTAAGTTATGGTCTTGAATGGCTCCAAGGTATATACGGTCTTGCCACGACGCAACTTGTAGGTGATAGACGACATATTGGTGATAGTGAAGAGGCGGCTGCCCTTCTTCTCATCAACTCTTACGAGTCGGCAATCAACCGCTGCATTCAAGAACTCCGACAACCACTCCTCCTCGCCAATGAGCGAGCCACCAGCGTAGGCGATAGTACGACGCTTCAAGATAGCATCCTTAACAGCCTTCTCGGTCAAATCTTTCGCCAAGACGAGGGTCATTGTGCGGTGCAAACCGACTGAACCATAGTTTGCGTATGTTGTAGCGTGAATATCGGTGTTGGCAAACATTGCGAGCTTCTCGTCGATGCAACGACGAACAATGTGAGGATAGAACGAGAGTCCATTTACAACCTCTACACCATCGATCAAACCCTCGCTATATACCTGATTGTGGAACTCGGTCTTGTCGCTGGTCTTACGACGCCATCCCGGGTGGTTGTGAATAATAAGACCGCCCTGCTCCTTAACCTTGCGGAAAGCCTGTGCCATATCCGGATCATACACGGTGTTGATATCCTTCAAGAAGAGGCAGTTGAAGTGGCCGTGAGTTTCGTTCTTACGAGCCATCTCGCAGCCCTTGATAAGCAACATCGGAATGCCCGACTTCTCCAACTTGGTAGCAGCCTCGTTGTGGATTGCGTTGAAATCGGCCTTTATGCCATTCTTGGCATTACCGCCCAAATACTTGGTTGGCTTGCCATCCTCGTTGTACGGAGCCACAACCTTGAAGAAGTTGCGCTCACCCTTACGGTTCTCGTAGTGGTCGGTAATGGCGATGATATCCAAACCATCGTACCACGCCTCGGTTACACGGTTATCGGGATTTACTCCACCATCCGAATAGGTGGTGTGGATGTGGAAGTCGCCCTTATAAACATTGTAGCCCTTTACCTGCGGAAGAATAATCTCGGTACGACGAGCCTTCGACTCACCAACGAGTCGGTATGTGTGCGGAATCTTCTTCTGAGCTTCGGCACTCGAAAGGCAGAGCCCCGCAAATGCCAAGATTAAAAATAACTTTTTCATAGGTAGTATCTGTTAAGCATTTGATTATTTGTCGAGTTCGAGTTCAAATGTCGGGTTCTTGAAATCCAGATGCCACATATTATCAACTCGGAAGCGTGGCGGAATATACTCGCCTGTCTCCTTATCCTTGCCGAGAGTTACCATTACACTCTTGAACGGCTCCAACTCATAAACTGTCTTACCACGACGCAAGCGATAGGTGATAGAGGACATATTTGTAAGCACAAAGGTGCGATTGCCCTTCTTTGCATCCTCCTTTACCTTGCGACACTCGATCGAAGCGTTGAGGAAGTCGCAGAGCAACTTCTCCTCGCCGGCCACATAGCCACAAACATAGGCGAGAGTGCGATGCTTCAAGATTGCATCCTTGATAGCCTTTTCGGTCAAATTCTTGGCAAAGACGAGGGTCATTGTGCGGAAGCAGTTGAGGCTTCCAAATCGAACTGATGTCAAGCCGTGCTCGTCGGTATTGCCAAACATTGTGAGCTTCTCCTCGAGGCAACGACGAATCATTTGTGGATAGAAATTCACACCATTGGCAACCTCTACGCCGTCGATCAAACCTGCGTCGTAGAGTTTCTTGTGGCTTTCGCTCTTGTCGGTAGTACCACGGCGATACGAAGGGTGGTTGTGAATTACGATACCGCCCTGCTTTTTAACCTTTTTGAATGCCTCAGCGATATCAGGATCATAGACACTGTTGATATCTTTGAGGAAAAGACAGTTGAAATGACCATACTCCTTTGGCTCACGAGCCATCTCGCAACCCTTAATGAGCAACAACGGATAGCCACTGCGTTTGAGCTGCCACTCAGCCTCCTTGTGGATAGCGTTGAAGTCGGCAGGTGCAACACCAAGCTCCTTTGCACCTTTATAACCCATTGCTTTGCCGTCTGCGCTCTGTGGTGCAGCCACTTTGAGTGCTCCCTTCAAGCCACTTGTACCCTCATAGTGGTCGGTAATGGCTATTACATCCAAGCCGTCGTGCCACGCCTCTGTTACACGACCCTTCGGATTTACACGGCCGTCAGAGTAGGAGGTGTGAATGTGGAAATCGCCCTTATAGACATTGTAGCCATTAACCTGCGGCAAGATAATCTCTGTACGATGTGATGGCTGAACACCCATAGGTCGATAGGTGTGAGGAATCTTCTTCTGTGCATCGACATTGAAGATGCACAAACTTGCAAATAGCAAGAAAATAATACTCTTTTTCATAGTAGTTTTATTGTGTTTAAGATTTGTTATTTTTTGTCAACTTTAATCTCGATTACAGGGTGCTTGTAGTCGATGTGCCACATATTCTCGACACGGAACTTCGGAGTCAGCAACTTGCCGCTCTTCTTATCCTTGCCGTATGATACGGTGATGGTTTCGAAAGGCTCCAATGTATAGATGGTATTGCCACGACGAAGACTATAAGCGATTGATGTCGTGTTGGTAAGGGTGTAGTGTCTGCTTCCCTTTTTCTTATTCTCATTCGAAATTTGGCAGAGGATAGATGCGTTGAGGAAGTCGCCGAGCAACTTCTCCTCGCCAATCACACAACCTCCCGAATAGACAAGAGTGCGACACGCCAGAATAGCCTCCTTGATAGCCTCCTCGGTGCACTCCTTTGCTAAAATGAAGGTCATAGTGCGGAATACGCCACGAGAGCCAAAGCGATAGGTTGTGAAGCGGTGCTCGTCGGTATTGCCGAACATTGCCAACTTCTCGTCGATGCAACGGCGCACCATTCGTGGGTAGAAGTTGTAGCCATTGGCGACCTCCACGCCTCGAATCAGACCCTCGCTATAAACCATCTCATCCCATTCGCTCTTGTCGGTCGAGCCCTTTGGGCGACCGTAGGATGGGTGGTTGTGAATGACAAAACCTCCCTGCTCCTTAACTTTGCGGAACGACTCCTCCAAGTTGTAGGAGTAGAGTGAGTTGAGGTCCTTGACGAAGAGTGCGTTGTAGTGACCCTTATCTTTGGTGTTGCGACCAAACTCGCAGCCCTTGATGAGCAAGAGGTTGTACCCCGCCCACCTATTCTCGCTTACTGCCTCCTGATGTATGGCGTTGAAGTCCGCCATAACGCCAGGGTCAGAGCCATCCTTCGGCTTTGAATATGGTGCAGCATAAAGGCTCTTTTTGGGCTTACCATCCTCGCTGTACTTTGCAAGCACCTTCAAGAGGTTTTTCTCATTCTCACGAGCCTCGTAGTGGTCGGTGATGGCGAGGATATCCAAACCATCGCACCAAGCCTCCATAACACGCCCTTTCGGACTGACACGAGCATCGGAGTACATCGTATGGGTGTGAAAATCGCCCTTGTAGATGTTGTAGCCATTTACTTGTGGCAGAATAATCTCGGTGCGCTCCGAACTGAGTTTTGGGCAAGTTTGGACTCGGTGCGGTATCTCCTTCTGTGCCTCGGCGGTCGAAAACGAGAGTGCGACAAAAGCCGAGATAAGCAGTAACTTTTTCATCACTATTTCGATTTTGGTGATTATTTAGAGATTTCGAATGTCACCTTCGGGTGCTGGTAGTCGATATGCCACATATTCTCCACAGTAAATTCTGGACCTCTCTTTACGCCATCTTTTTCGAGCATCTCCACTACTACCGACTCGAATGGATCGAGCTTGCAAGATACAGCCTTACCCCAACGCAAAGAGTACGCAATAGATGACTTGTTGATCAATGCATATCTGTGGTAGGTAGCGCCCTTCTTCTTGCCTACGCCCATATCCTTGCAAACTACTGCAGCCTTGATGAAGTCAGTGAGCCACTTCTCCTCTCCCATCAACTCGCCACCCGAGTAGGCGATTGTGCGACGCTTCAAAAGAGCATCTTTGATAGCCTCCTCGGTATTCTCTTTCGCAAAGATGATAGTCATTGTGCGGAAGAAGCCGAAATCCTTAAACTGTCCCGAAGTAGGGCGGTGGGTATCGGTTGCGCCAATCATTACAAGGTTCTCCTCGATGCAACGACGCACCATTTTTGGATAGAAACGAGTGCCATTTGCAATCTCGACACCATCGAACAACTTCTCGGCATAGACCTCTTTCTGCCAATCGCTCTTCTCAGTTGTGTTGCGACGGTATGCCGGGTGGTTGTGGATAACAAGACCTCCTTGCTTGTGAACATTGCGCAGAGTCTCCTTCGCATCGATATTGTAGATTGCGTTGACATCCTTCAAGAAGAGTGCGTTGAAGTGGCCCATCTCGAATGGGTTGCGAGAGATTTCGCTACCCTTGATAAGGAGGAGTGGGAAACCTGCGGTTTTGAGATAGTTCTCCGCCTCGGCAAATGTTGCGTTGAAATCGCAACGGATACCGGCATCGGTACCATCCTTCATAAGACGCACCGAGCCTGCGTGGTGGTACTTGTATTGCTTGCCGTCAGGGTTATACGGAGCGTGAGCCTTTAACATAAACTTCTCGTAGTTGCGGGCTTCGAGGTGGTCGGTGATGGCGATGATATCCAAGCCATCGTACCACGCCTCACGAACTCGCTCACGAGGTGTTACATCGCCATCCGAATAGATGGTGTGAACATGAAGGTCAGCCTTGTAGCAGTTGTAGCCATTTACCTGTGGCAGAATAATCTCTGTGCGACGATACCTCTGCTCGTTGCAGGTCGAATGGGTGTCGGGAATTTTCTTTTCGGTCTTTTGTGCGTAGACTCCAAAGACGCCTATTGTGGCAAAACACAATATTAACAAAAATTTTTTCATAGGTTATATTTGTTTAGGTTGTTAAAATATCCTTGATATTTTCGCTTACTTGATACAAAGATACAAAAAATGCCCGAAAGTTAAATACCTTCGAGCACTTTTTTTTGAGGTTTTATCCTTTGGATAAAGACTACCAGTTCAAAATCTTGTGGAAGTCGTAAGCCTCAGGGTTTGCTACATACTGCTTTGCAGCCTCGTAGTCAGCCTCTGTAATGTAGTGCATTACATTGTTGATAACCTGCTGGATCTTGTCCGACTCGATATTTACGAGGCGTGGCGGAATCTTGCCTGTTGTAGGGTCCTGCAAATCCTTCAAGTAGAGTGGCGATACGAAACCATCCTGCGAGATATATACCATACAGCCGGTCTTACCCTCCGAGAAGAGCTTGTAAACGCCCATACCGAGCTCCGAGCAGTATACCAAGTCGTATGCGATAGGGGTCTGGCAACGAACCTCGTAGCCAATCTCTACCGGACGAGACTTAACCTTCAAACCGAGCTCCTTAACCTTCTTCTCCAACATCTCGTTGAAGATGTGAGCCTTCGATACCTTACCCAACTCTGGGTGACCGTGGTCGTCGTATGTGAAGTGAACGCCCGACTTTGCAATCTCCTCGTCAGAGAGAGCGTGGAATACACCCTCCGAGATCATTGCAACACCATACTCAACACCCATCAACTTACGCTTGATGATAGCCGAAACAACCAAGTTTACAATCTTCTCAACGGTGATCTCGGTCTTGTTGAACATCTCAGGAATAACGATCATAGGGTAGTGGCAAGCCGAGCCAATACCGAATGCGAGGTGACCTGCCGAACGACCCATTGCAGCAACTACAAACCAGTTAGCCGAGGTGCGAGCGTCGTTGTAAACGGCACGACCGATAACGGTACCACCCTCCTTTGCCGACTGATAACCGAAAGTTGGCGAACCTGCCGGAAGTGGAAGGTCGTTGTCGATAGTCTTTGGAACGTGGATGTTAGCGATAGGGTACTGCTTAGCCTCCAAGAACTTAGCGATGCGGTTAGCAGTCGAAGCGGTATCGTCGCCACCAACGGTTACGAGCAACTTGATGTTGTTCTCGGTGAAGAACGAGAGGTTGAAGTTGTTCTCGAAATCAGCGTCGGTTGGCTTGAAACGGCTCATAGTGAGGTAAGAACCACCCTGGTTGAAGATGAAGTCAGACTTGAAGAAGTCCAAATCCTCGAAACGAGGGTTTGGATTGAACAAACCCGAATAACCGTGGTGCAAACCAATTACACGATAACCCTTTGCAAGGAAAGTCTTGGCAACGCTGCCAACTACGGTGTTCATACCCGGTGCTGGGCCGCCACCTGTAAGAATTGCAATAGCTTCTTTCATAGTGTGTCTATTTATTTGAGTTAAAAATTGTTTATTCTATTTTTCCGCCCAAAGATACAATAAAAAAACGGAAAACGGAAAACGGAAAGCGGAAAACTTTTTTTTGTTTTTCGTTTTTCGCTTGAAGTGGGAAAACGGAACGCTGCGATTAAGTCGAGAGCAGAGGGTGCTTGCACACTATGCCGAGGCGAAGCAGTGAAAAGCCCTCGAAGAGGGATTAAAGCGGAAAACTTTTAACTAAAATGAGAACTTTTGTTGCGGATTGTTGTAGATATTTACAATGTAAGCGAGATTTTTTACGGCTCGATGTACAGTATATGCCGTTCCGCCCTTCTCGCCCGTGAAGTAGGCGATAACTGCCGAGGAGTTATCGACGAGGTAGTTGTTGCGCAAGGCATAGACGCTCGGTGCGTAGCGTGTGGCAAGAGTTATGACCTCGTCGGCTTCCGCCACAACTCGCTCGAAAATAGTGCGTTGCGATGATGGAAAACGCCTCTGCATACCCTCAAAAGGCACGACGGCCACAACCCTCAATCCCGCCAATTCGTTGCGTAGCGAGAGTGCAACCTCAGCTGCTGCAAGGTCAAAGCCTATCGCCATACCGCACAAGAAGGTGCGGTAGCCTTTGGCGTACAACCCCCTTATCGCAATCTCCAATTCGTGGTTGCGACTCCCATCGTAGGTGCGATGACCCGTAAAACAGACGGTTATGTCCTTGTCGTAGGCGATAATCGTATAATTTTGCACCACAAATATAATAAAAGGTATCAAATATGACAAAGTTTTGCTATCTTTGTCAATCAGATTAACACCTAAATTATTAAACGATTATGAAAAAGTTATTTTTGATTCTTGCAGTTGCCGTATTCGCAGTATCGTCTGCTATGGCGCAAGCTGTACACACACCGGCTGTTGGTAAGACAGGCATCCGCCTCTACAATCAGCCTGCTCATCGCACCGAGATTATCCTTCCGCAGGTGAAGGGCTACAACATCTACAAGGGCGATTTCCATGTTCACACAATCTACTCGGATGGTGAGGTTACCCCTCGTGAGCGAGTTCGTGAGGCGTGGTACGATGGCTTGGATATCATCGCTTTGACCGACCACCTCGAACTTCGCTCATACGAGAAGTTTATGTTGAAGGCTCACGCTCCGTACAACAAGGATGGCAAGCCTTACGAGTATATCCGTGGCGGTGCGGGCAACAAGACCGACCACACCACTCCTATCTATTGCGACTTGGATGCTACCTACGACGAGGCTCGCTCCTATGTAGAGAAGGAGGAGATTCCTGTAATGGTTGTTCGTGGTACCGAGATCTGGCGTAATCCGTCTGTTGTTGGTGAGTACAACGCCATCTTCTTGAAGGATATCACCGATGTTGCTAAGCCTGATATCATCGAGAGCCTTAAAGAGGCTAAAAAGCAGGGTGCTATCATTATCCACAACCACCCGGGATGGCGTCGCAAGACTATGGATAAGAGCGAGATCCAGCAGAAGATTTATGCCGAGAAGTTGGTTGATGGTATCGAGGTTGTAAATGGCTCGACTCTCTATCCAAAGATGGTTGATCGTTGCGTAGATGAGGAGCTTACAATCTTCGCTAATACCGACTGTCACCGCACCTCGGCACAGTACTTCCCTCGTGGTGGCGAGATTTTCCGTACTATGACCTTTATCTTGGCTAAGGAGTGCACCGAGAAGGCTATCAAGGATGCGCTTTTGAAGCACCGCACTATCGGCTACTCGCACAACCACCTCGTAGGCGAGGAGATGTGGCTCAATGAGTTCCTCAATGCAGCGGTTGATTGCAAGGTTGTTGCCGTAAATGAGAAGAAAGAGCACCGTGCATTCCAGCTCACAAACCACTGCTCGGTACCATTTATCCTCCGTCGTGGCAAGACCATCTACACACTCAACCCATTCCAGTCGTTGCGTGTGAATTTCGGTAAGGATAAGAACACAGGCAAGTTCAACAAACCAAAGTTCGCAGTTGAGAATATGTGGACCGTTGGCGACAAGCACCCTGTATTGACCATCGAGGTAGATAAATAATAGACGAGAGACGAGAGAAAGCCGAGCAGGAAAAACTGCTCGGCTTTTTTGTTATCACTTTTTCTGATGGGTATAAATTTTAATACCTGTGGTAGCGTGGGAAAAAAAACAAAAAAAAAGAAGCAACTCAGAGGCTGCTTCTTTGCAAAGTCGTGCGGTTAGAATACAACTCCCAATCGCATAGTAAAACCGTGCGACCAGTATCTTTTCATTTCTCCATATGGATAATAACCCCAAATTTCATATTGATCTCTTGTAGCATATCCAAATTGGAAATTGAAAGCCATATCTCTACTATACTGGTAACTAACACCTGGCATTACCTCGAACATTCCTGTTACCGCACCGTATTTCTCGGTTCGTTTGTAATCGCCAATGCTGTAAGAATAAGAACCACTCGCTTCGTACACATCCAACTTTTTCGATGCCGAAAGGCGCATACCCGCCGAGAAGGCAAGAAATGGCGACCATTTAGTCTTCAGAAAATAGACACGAAGATGCGCATATAATGGTATTGCGAGTACCTGATTAGATAACGAAGACCACTCATCTATATACTCTTTACCTATCTTTTCTTCAGCACTGCCTACGTCATTGATGTAATATGGTGAAGTAATATATCGATATGTATAACCATCCCTACACTCACCAACAAATTGTTTCTCGTTATACCCCGAAAAGTCCAATCCTGTACCTATACCGGCATAGAAATAGCGATTGAAACGCCAACCTCCAATATAATTAAAATTGAACATTGAACCGGTGTCCCACATAAACGAATAGGCAAACGAAGCTTCCTGCTGGTAGCCGGTTTTTATATCGGCTGTCGCAAATTGCTTCTTTGTCTTTATGACATCGGTATTTTGGATAATCATTGCACCGCTGATGGTGTTCTTTTGGGCCAATGCAGTTATTGTGAAAAATAACGACAAAAACAGCGATAATAATAAAAATCGTTTCATACCTAAAAACTATTTTGTATGACCGGTACGGATATTCAAACGGGAAGTCGGAGTATTTACAACCGTAGCTCCATCTTTAGTTTCGAGTTGGCGTACACTCTTCAGCAACTCAACATCTTTTTCGTTCGCATTGCGAAACTTGACATAGTATGCAGGGTAGCCCGAAATAGTAATTTGCAAACGCTGATTTTTTGTTATAACATCGATCGTCGAACCTACCAATACATCAGCCTTATGCGCACGAGCTGCACGACTCAAAGCAATTTTCTTCAACTCGGTGATGTTCTGCAGAAGAGCAGTAGTGACCTCAAAGTCTGCGAAAGCCTCGGTTTCGGTGTAATAAACCTTGGTGCTTGATACCTGCAAATCGGCAATCAAAGGGATCAAAAGCATACTTTGCTCAGGTTCGAGCACTCGTGCCGAAGACTCCATATAGTCGGTTGTTTGCACGACAGTAGTTGTGGCGCAGCCTGTAAACATTGCAGCTGCTACCGAAAGAGTTAGAAAAAATCTCTTCATTTTTTGTAAAGTTTTTGCTTGCCCACCAACCCCGAACGGGCGATTTATATAAAAAAGAAAGTGTGGAGTTGACTTTCGTTTATCTGTTGAAGGTTGTGGAATACCCGAATGAAAATAAACGCTACAATGCCCCACACCTGTATAGTATAGGGCTATGACATATAAGATGCCATACCTATATATACAAGAAATGAGTGCTGTTCGTTATCCTTTCATTCAGAAAACTTCCACATTTTCAACAAGGAGTGCGAAAAACACTTTCGATATGTCTGCAATCCGCAGGACTGCACTACAAAAGTATGAATTTATTTTGAAATGCACAAAAAAGAGCGAGAGAAATCTCGCTCCTAATTCTGCATTTTGCATTTTTAATTCTGCATTTCTATTTCTGCCACTTTATTGTGAAGTTGCGAAGCCAATTCATTGCAAATCGTGGTAACATTTCGCAGATTGGGATAAATGCCTTGCACCACCAATCGGGCACGATGCACTTGCGCTTGCGCCACAACGAGTTCAAACCACGACGAGCGCAGAACGATGGGGTAGAGAGGGCGTGCAACTTCAAGCCGATGCCTTGCCACTTCTTTGTGAGTCCGTAGAGGTCGGTTGCGATACCCGCAGGGCAAACCGCTGTAACCCAAACATTCTTGTATCGCATCTCCTTGGCAAATGCCACCGAGAATGACTTGGTGTAGGCCTTCGATGCGCTATACAACGCCAAGCCTGGGAATGGCATCCACACCGAGAACGATGACATATTGAGGATATAACCGCCACCTCGCTCCGCCATATCGTTGCCGAAGAGCTGGCACAAAACGGTGTAAGTGATGTCGTGCAGAGTGATAGTTCGTTTAACTCGCTCAACGGGCGTATTTACCATATCGCAGAACGAGAACATACCTGCGTTATTTATCAGTACATCAACGATATAGTCCTCTGCCTTGCACCACTCGAAAAGTGCCTCAGCGCCACCCTCAACAGCCAAGTCCATAGGCTTGATTACGACCTTTACGCCGTGCTTCTCCTCTATTTCGGTCGCTGCGGTCTGCAATGCCGACTCAGTGCGACTCACGATGATAAGGTTATATCCAAGTTCAGCCAACTGCTCGGCATATTGACGACCGATACCTGTCGAAGCACCCGTCACAAGTGCCCACTTCGAGCCTTTTTCTATCTGACCTCGTTTCTTACCCATTGTTAGTCGATTTTAGCAAGTTCCTTCCAAACCTTCTCTGGAATTGGCTCCTTACAGTTGTGGCAACACTGCATATCCTTCGAGTACATACGGGCGATGCAGTAGTCACGGTGGTCGCAACCCGAACGAGTCGAGAGGTCGCCCTCCTTCATCTTATTTACAAATGCTGGGTCGTTAATCAAGCAACGAGCCATCTGTACCATCTCGAAACCTGCATCGAGCACCTTCTCGATACCCTCACGAGAAACGATACCGCCAACATATACGAGTGGGCCCTTCAACACCTCACGGAACTTCTTTGCATTCTCCAAGAAGAAGCACTCCTCGAACTTGTAGTCCTTAATCATCCACTTACCGAACAAATCGACTACAATCTTCTGCAACCACTCGTTCCAACCCATATAGTAACTCATAGTCTTTGTCGGGATACGGCCACGCATAACTGCCATTGGCGCACGAGAAACAAAGCCCGAGGTCAAGACGATACCGTTTACATTGAACTTCTCAATCTCCTTCGCTATCTCGATGCTCTCCGGAATCTGGATACCGCTCTTGAAGCCGTCCTCCATATTGTGCTTAACGAGAACTGCGGTGTTGGTTTTGTAGGCAGCCTCCATAACCTCCTCCAAGCACATCTTCATAAAGCGCATACGGTTTTCGAGTGAGCCACCGAACTCATCACGACGACGGTTGGTCCAAGGCGAGAGGAACTGCGAAATGAGGTAGCCGTGTCCTGCGTGTACCTCCACGCTGTCAAAGCCCGACTCGTGTGCAAGATGCACTGCCTTACCGAAATCCTTTGCAGTCTGTCGTATCTCCTCGTGGGTCATACGGCGGTGCAAGGTAGGCGAGTAGAGGTTAAAGCCATTCGATGCCGATACAGGAAAACTTCCTGCTGTTGACCAGTGTGTCATATTTCCGCAGTGTCCAATCTGAATACCTGCGGCTGCACCCTCAGCGTGAATTGCATCGGTGATATCTTTGAGAGGCTCTATAACCTCGTCACGCAACCACAACTGCGAGTTGAACGATACACCGCTACGGTTGATTGATGCGTAGGCGAGGGTGGTCATTCCGACACCGCCTTTTGCTACGCTCACATGGTAGTCCTTCAACTTCTGTGTTGGATTAAAATCCTTACCCATCGACTCGAACGCTGCCGAACGAATGGTGCGGTTGCGAAGAGTAACGGGGCCCATTTGGTATGGGGTAAAGAGTTTAGACTCTTTGAGATCCTTTGCCATAATCTTATGCTTTTAGCCATTGGCTGTTAATTAAAATCAAAAATTCCTTTAATTGTCAATTATCAATTGTCAATTTAATACAAGAATGGTATTATTCGTTTGCGTTTGAGCTTTTTGAACTCCTCGCCAAACTCCTCCTCGTATCGCTTACGCAAATCACCTGCACGAGGTGCAAGGTTTGCAAATGTCCACCACGCAAATACAACGCCTGCCACCGACCACGATGCGATAGCGTAGCCTACCCACTCCATAAACTCGCCAAAGTAGTTAGCAGAGGATACATAGCGGAACATACCGCCGTAAGGGATGTAGTGCTTCCTATCGCCCGGCTTACGCAAGTGGCGAATGATGTAGTCCGAATGGAGGTTGGTGATGAAACCGAACAACCAAACGGCAACACCGATGTAGATGTATGGTTTGCAGAACCAATCTGCATAGTAGTCAGGGAAATAGGTCGGTACGATGTAAAACAACCAACCGCCCTGCATACAAGCGTTCAGGGTGTTGAATGTTGCGCCCATCAACATAATCGTTACAGGCATCTTCGAGTTGCCACGCAACAACATCGGGAAGATGAACGAACGCTGGAAGTAGTGAATCTGGATAATCGAGAAGAGTACCAACGGAGCAATCTCGGTGGTCATTCCGCTTTTGTACCACAGCACCCACATCGCCACGAATACGGGAGCCTCCATCAGTACCCAAGCTAACTTATTTGGCAACGGAAAACCGTACTTAGGGTTGTAGAGGTAGCCGTAACCAGCCTTCACAAAGTGCAAAGCCACGAATACGAACATCGCTGTAACTGCCATTACAGCCAAGAAAATGTTATAAGTTTCGAGTGTAAACATATCTGTTTGGGTGTTAAAAATCGGTCAAAGTTATAAATTTTTATTTATAAAACACCATGTTGGTCGGAAAAATGATACTTTTAATTACAAAATAAACGGAAAACGGAAAACGGAGAGCGGAAAACTAAATAGGACCGATAGGAGAAACTCCTGTCGGTCCTATGGTATTAGCATTTCTGTTCAATGCCCTAGACATTGAACAAGAAGTGCATAATATCTCCGTCTTCGACTACATACTCTTTGCCTTCGATGCCAATCTTGCCGGCATCACGGCAAGCTTTCTCCGAGCCAAGTGCCACATAATCAGCATACTTGATAACCTCGGCACGGATAAAACCCTTCTCGAAGTCGGTGTGGATAACACCTGCTGCCTGAGGAGCCTTGGTGCCCTTGCGGTAGGTCCAAGCTCTCGACTCGTCAGCTCCCGTAGTGAAGAATGTTTCTAGTTCGAGCAAGCGGTAAGCCGCCTTGATAAGTCGTGCCACGCCCGACTCTGTCAAACCCATATCCTCCAAGAACATCTGACGCTCCTCGTAGGTCTCCAACTCGGCAATATCCGCCTCGGTAGCTGCCGCTACGATAAGCATCTCGGCATTCTCGTTTGCGATAGCAGCCTTCACCGCATCGGTGTGGGCATTGCCCGATACCGCACTCGCCTCATCTACATTGCACACATAGAGTACAGGCTTGTCAGTCAAGAGGTTAAGGTCACTTACTGCCTTGCGCTCCTCCTTGTCGAGTTCGAGCGTGCGAGCGCACAAACCCTGCTCCAAAACCTCCTTGTAGCGCACCAAAATATCGTACTGACGCTTTGCCAATTTGTCGCCACCGGTCTGCGCCTGCTTGGCAACCTTTGCGATGCGATTTTCGATGGTTTCGAGATCCTTCAACTGCAACTCAGTATCGATAATACTCTTGTCACGCACAGGGTCAATCGAGCCGTCGACGTGGGTGATGTTGTCGTTGTCGAAGCAACGCAAAACGTGGATAATAGCGTTGGTGTTGCGGATGTTTGCAAGGAACTTATTTCCAAGACCTTCGCCACGAGATGCACCCTTCACAAGACCTGCGATATCTACAATCTCGATAGTTGTTGGGATAACTCGTTTTGGGTTGTCTATCTCTGCCAATTTGATGAGTCGCTCATCGGGCACAGTAATAATGCCGACATTCGGCTCGATAGTACAGAAAGGGAAGTTTGCCGACTGCGCCTTTGCGTTCGACAAACAGTTAAAAAGTGTCGATTTGCCCACATTTGGCAAACCTACAATACCACATTGTAATGCCATAAGTTTCTACATAAATTTTTCTTAATTGACAATTGATAATTGACAATTGACAATTAAAGGTATTTTTATTTTCTTTTATTTTCTCTAATCTCTCTAAATTCTCTAACGACCCTAACGCCTCTAACGCCTCTAACGACCCTAACGACCCTAATCGTAAAGCTCGTTCAGAACCTTCGCCAATCGCAAACCGCCTGAGAGCAGCTGCTTCTCTATCACTGGTGTGTAGTAGGTGATGTAGTCGTAATACAACTTGCCCTTCTCAGGCGAAACCTTGTATATTTCGGTTGCTATGGCGTGGCTCTCGTTGAGCCAATCCTTTGCCTCGCCCTTTGCAAGTTTAGCCTTCTGCTCCTCAGTGCAGTAGCGGTTGAGTTGCTGCTCCCACTCGGTGTAGCTCCACTTGTGCGCAGCCTCGACCAACTCCGTATCCCAGAGCTTGTGTAACTTGATGTCGTTGTTGAAGAACTTTACTACGACATTGTTGCCACCACGGTCGCTCAGATGACCTGCGTGCATCGGGCAATGAACATCACCCACGAGGTGGATGAGCATCTTCAATCGTGCACTCTCCTGCTCGGTAGTGAGTTTGCCACTCTTAATCTCGGCAATGCAGAGGTTGATGGCGGTTACCACATCGCCCTTTTCGTTCTTGGGCATTGTGTCGTAGGTGTAGCCCTCATCGACATTGGCGTAGTGCCAAGTCTTGGTGTAGCGATATTGGTCGGTATAACTTGCATTGTCGAGCCAATTTGCGTAATATACCAACGAGTGGTTGTCCAACTTCTTCACCACCTTCTGATAAACCTCTGGCGTGAGGTTACACTCGGCGATATACGCCACCACATCGTGACCCTTCTGCCCCCAACCGAATGAGGGGAGGTAAGACAATAATGCAACAACTATAATAATGTACCTCTTCATATTAGTTAAGTAATCTGTTATTTAATTGATAATTGACAGTTGACAATTGACAATTAATGGTAAAACGACTATGTTGTTTTTATATATTTAATATACTTATTCCTTTAGTTATCAATTGTCAATTCTTCAATTGTCAATTTGAATTATTGGTTCATCGTAGCGAGGAACTCCTCGTTTGTGCGAGTCAAGGTCATCTGCTTTTCGAGGAACTCCATAGCCTCCACAGGTGTCATATCTGAGAGATACTTGCGGAGTACCCAAGTGCGCTGCATAATCTCACGAGAGAGGAGCAAATCCTCACGGCGTGTGCTCGATGCCACGACATCAACAGCAGGGTAGATACGCTTGTTGGCGATACGACGGTCGAGCTGCAACTCCATATTACCTGTACCCTTGAACTCCTCGAAGATAACCTCGTCCATCTTCGAGCCTGTCTCGATAAGGGCGGTTGCGATGATGGTAAGCGAACCCTTCTCCTCGGTATTTCGTGCTGCACCGAAGAAACGCTTTGGCTTGTGGAGGGCGTTAGCATCAACACCTCCCGACAATACCTTACCCGAAGCAGGCTGAACGGAGTTGTAGGCACGAGCCAAACGAGTAATAGAGTCAAGAAGGATAACTACATCGTGACCACACTCAACCATTCGCTTTGCCTTCTCCAAGACCATCTCAGCAACCTTCACATGGCGCGAAGCCTGCTCGTCGAAGGTTGAAGATACCACCTCCGCCTTCACGTGGCGAGCCATTTCGGTAACCTCCTCAGGTCGCTCGTCAATGAGCAGTACAATCATATATACCTCAGGGTGATTGTCGGCAATAGCGTTGGCAAGGCTCTGCAAAATCATAGTTTTACCGGTCTTTGGCTGTGCCACAATAAGCGCACGCTGACCTTTACCGATAGGGGAGAACAGATCGACAATGCGGTTAGTCATCGAGTTGTGACCTGCACCCGTAAGGTTGAACTTCTCGCTTGGGAAGAGCGGTGTGAGATACTCAAACTGCACACGGTCACGAATGAAATTCGGCTCCAAACCGTTGATTTTGGTTACTCGCACAAGCGGGAAGTAACGCTCGCCCTCCTTTGGTGGGCGGATAACTCCCGCTACGGTATCGCCAGCCTTCAAACCGAAGAGCTTAATCTGCGATGGCGAAACATAGATATCGTCGGGCGAGTTCAGGTAGTTGTAGTCTGCCGAACGAAGGAAACCGTAACCATCGGGGATAATCTCCAATACACCCTCGCCATAGACCTCGGCCTTGAAATCATCCTTTGTAATAGGCTTCTCCTCCGCCTGTGGCTCACTCTTTACATCCTCCGTGTTCTCGATATTTTCTGTGCTCTTTGCTGCTTGATTAACCTCTGCGGCAGCGCTCTTTGGCTTGCGACCACGCTTCTTTGGCTGTGGAGCAACCTCCTCATTTATTTTTGTTGTAGCAGTTGACTCCTCGATAGAAGCCTCAGCCTTAGCTTCGACTTTGGTCTCGGTCGCAACCTCCTCAGCCACAGGCTTTGCCGGCTCAACTTTTACCGAACCAAGACGGGCACGCTTGCGCTTCTGCGGAGCAGGTGCCTCCGTTGCAACACTCTCCTCATTGGAGGCTTCGGCTGTTGCTACGGCAGCAATCTTCTCAATCAACTCTTTCTTTGATAACTTCTCCTCTGTGATACCGAGCACCTTCGCAATTTCACGCAACTCGGCAACGCTCTTGCCTTGAATAGCAATTAAATCTTCCATAAAAATCATTTTTGCGATTTATCATCGATCGAACGACCAATGGTTATACGGGCAGCCGTACATTAGTTATATATGTGCCTCAAATAACGATGCAAATATAGTGCTTTTCTTGCAAATGCAAAAGAAAATTACACTCTTTTAATTGTTTTTATGGTAGGAAAAAGCTAATTTTGCATAAAATAATATATTGGTATGAAGAGAGTATTTGCAATACTTACATTTGTTCTATTGTTAGGACAGGTCGAAAATGCATTTGCGTGGGGGCTATGGGCGCATAGGTTTATAACCTATACAGCCGACAAATATCTCGATGATGATGTGCGCTCAAAGGTTGAGCACTATCTCGGCTCGCCAATTATTGATCACTGCGTTTGGATGGACCAAATCCGTAAACCAATTCGTCGTAAAAGCCACCCTGACTATGCCAAGATGCAGGCTTATCGTCCATCGTTGCGCTGGCACCATATGGTTGTGGATGAGAAGTTTAGGGTTAGCGACAAACGCTCCTCGATAGGCAGTGGCGATATGTTGCCAAACCTCGAAAAGTGTATAGAAAATCTGCGCAATCATCGCAATATGACCGACTCGGCAGTGGCGGTAAATCTCAAATATGTTATCCATATGATGGAGGATATGCACTGCCCGTCGCATATATACTACACCGAGTTTCCCGACTGCTTTGAGTCTACAACGCCAAAGGGCAGAAAGCGTGACCAGATGCGAATCATTTATGAGGGCAAGCGCACCTCCTACCACGCAGTATGGGATGGCGAGTCTATACTCACGCTCTATCCCGAGTTTGGCGAGAATTACGAACTTTTCCGCAAGAAGATGGACAAATATTCGGCAAAGCAACGCTCGAAAATTTGTCGTGGCACTCTGAACGATTGGGCTTCGGATGCTGGCAAGCGTTGCCGACCAATCTACGATAAAATCAAGCCTGGCGACAGCATCGACCGAGAGTTTCTTGTGGGCTATCGCAAAATCTCGGAGGGACAAGCAATGCGTTCCGCCTATCGCTTGGCACATATTCTGAACGAAACACTAAAATAAAAATAACGATGAAGAAGATCTTTACATTTTTTGTGCTTGCTGCGCTGACATTGTCGGTGCAGGAGGCTATGGCTTGGGGCGGTTGGGCGCATAAACTTATCGCAATTATTGCCGAGTCGCACCTCACACCCGAGGCTAAGACTCAGACCGAGAAGTATCTCGGCTCACCAATCTATGACCACGCATCGTGGATGGATAGAGTACCCGTTTGGACCAAGAATCGCATCCCGGGCTGGGAGCAGACCTCGTGGTGGCATATGACTACCGTCGATAAGGTAGGCAAGAAGAAGTATGCTTTGAGCGACAAGCGTGCATCGTCGGGCGATGGCGACCTTGTGCCAAACCTTGTGCAGTGCGTCGAGAATTTGAAGAACTATCGCAATCTAACCGACTCGGCTGTTATGGTTAATCTCAAATGCGTTGTCCATATGGTTGCCGATATGCACTGCCCGTGCCATATCTTCTACACCGAGTTCGAGGATTGCTTCCCTTGCAAGATAAATGGCAAGAAGTATCCTCGCCACGACCAAATTCGTATATATTATAATGGTAAGAAGACCACCAATCACAAAGTATGGGATGGTATGTCGATAAAGGAGATTTGGCCTGAATATGGCTCGGATTACAAGAAGTTCCACGCAGCACTCGACAAACTCTCGCCAAAGAAGCAGGCGAAGATGTGCAAGGGTACAATCGAGGAGTGGGTGTTGCAGAATGCCAAAGATTGTCGCTATATCTACGACGATATAACCCCTGGTTGCAAGATTGACCGCCAATATCTGCTCGATAATCAGAAGCTCTCGAAGCAGCAGTGCTTGCGTGCATCGTATCGCTTGGCATATATTCTAAACGAATGTTTCAAATAAAAACCAATAAACAGCTATGAAGAAGATAGTTACAATAATCGTATCTCTTGTGCTGATATGCTCTGCACAGGAGGCATTGGCGTGGGGTGGTTGGGCTCACCGCTTTATCACTTATACTGCTGAAAAGCACCTCGACCCCGAGGTGAAGAGCAAGATTGAGAAGTATCTTGGTTCGTCGATGATTGACCACTGCTCGTGGATGGACGAGATTCGCAAACCTATCCGCAACCCTAAACATCCAGAGCACGACTATCATATGGCGTGGGAGCACACTCTCGCTTGGCATATGATTACGGCAGATAAGAATTTGCAGTTGAGCAATGAGCGTGCCTACAACAACGATGGCGACCTCCTTCCAAACTTGAAGGTCTGCATCGAGAACTTGAAAAATCATAGAAACCTCACCGACTCGGCAGTGGTTGTGAATTTGAAGTGCGTGATTCATATGATGGAGGATATGCACTGCCCTTGCCACATCTACTACACCGAGTTCCCCGATTGCTTCCGCAAACCTGGTGTGAAGTATCGCTGGGATCTCTTTTCGTTGTTCTATGAGGGAGAAAAGACTACATATCACAAGGTGTGGGATGGAATGTCGATACTCGAACTCTATCCCGAGTATAATGAGGATTATGCCAAGTTCCAGGCGAAGCTGGATAACCTCTCGCCAAAGAAGATTGCAAAGATGTGCGAGGGTACGCCCGAGGAGTGGGCACTCGAAACAGCGAGGGATTGCCGTGTGATTTACGATTGGGCAAAGCCGAACGACAATATCGACAGAGAGTTCTTGTTGAAGCGTCGCAAACTAACCGTGCAGCAGTATCACCGCTCGGTCTATCGCTTGGCACACATCCTGAATGAGTGTATGAAATAAAAATAAATCGCCGAGTAATCTCGGCGATTTATTTTTTCTCTATTAGTCATTAACTCCTTACTTCAACTTGATAATTGCATAGACAGGGTAGTGGTCGGAAACGAACGGCACGCCATAATCCTCGTTTATGGTGTGATACTCCACAACCTTCAAGTAGTTGCTGCAATAGATATGGTCTATGATGGAGTTCTTGTTAGTTACATAACCATTATAGGTCGTATTGAAGTCGGTCAAGCCCTCGGGTGCAACTTCACGGGCATTGTTCATATAGCTCTCGATTACATCCAATGCCACATTGTCCGCCTTGATGTTCAAATCGCCTGTGAGGAATACAGGGTGAGAATCTCTATATTCATCGAAGTGTTTAGAAATGAGCTCCATACCCTTGATTTGCGCATTTGCAACCTGGTGGTCGAGGTGGGTATTTACGTAGTAGAACTTTATGCCCGATGGCTTGTGCTTGAACAAACCCCAAGTGGCATTTCTGCAATAATTTGCACCAAAGCCCTTTGATGGGGTGTCTGGCGTTTCCGACAACCAGAATGTTCCGCCATCCAACTTCTCGACAGTACTCTTATTGTACATTATGCCCATAGTTTCGCCCGAGCCACTCTCTTTGCCGTTGTCACGATTTACGCCATAAGCACCATAGTACTCTTTGAGTTCCTCTTTTATATATGACCACTGGCTTGTGAAGTCAGCCTCTTGGAAACCTATGACATTTGGCATTTGATCCTTTATGAGCGCTACGCAGGCCTCCTTGCGATTATCCCACGCTTTGTGCTCTGTGTCGCCATCGGTCTTGGTACGAACATTGAAACTCACAATCTTCAATTCATCCCCCTTGGCATACTTCTGGTATGGAATTACTCCCGGCTCTTCGTAGTCATCAAGCGAAATCTCTCTGTTCGATGTGCTCACCTTGTAAGAGATGGGTTTGAATTCTCGCACAGTACCCCTCGCTAATGGCGTACTCGCAGTCCAAATAGTTTTCATGCTTTCTCCCGACTCATCCTCAAAAGTAATCTTGCAACTACCAACCTCAATAGCCGGCAAAACGAGGTATAGGTCGTTTAGCATTGCAGTAGATAGCTTGAAGTTCTTCGGGAGAGTGTAGATGATATTAGCCTTGCAGCCTGAGGTCGGTGTGATAGTAGCATTCTGACAATCAACCTCGAACTTGCCCGAAAGTTTTGCGCCCGAAGTAGATATTATGTAGACCTTGCTCAATGTGACATCCTTCTCCAAAGCCCTTATTGGAATATGCAGCACCGTAGTGAGGTGATGGAGTGCAATTGGCGCCCCTTCGCTCTCGGCATATCCATACATAGGAGCCATAAATCCCTTAGCATACTCTCGGTTGGTAGGCAACTCGATAATGGCTTTCTCTGCGGTGGTCGATTCGCAGTATGGGTATGTTATGTGGAATGGGTATGAGACCGCCTGCGGGAAAAAGAATGTTGCGTTAGCTCCATTCTCTGCATCGATCTCGACCTCATCCGAAGGTGTACCATTGACTGCAATCCTGTCCTCTTTGCTCCAATTCACAGAGTAGATGAAATTCTCATCTCTCGAACCCAGTGTTGTGCGGGTGGTGCTATCAAGTGACACCGAAAGAGATGTGTATCCCTCTGGTCCGACCGGCTGATTGGAAGGCTGATCAACACCACTATCGCCACTGTCGGGTTGGCAACCAATAGCAAATGCTACTGCTGCCAATAAAAATAAAAGTCGTTTCATTGTAGTTTAATGATACTTTTCATAAAATCGCCATACTCCTCCGCAGAGGGGTATGGCAACTTCTATGTCCTAAATTAGTATGTACGCAACTGGAATACAATCTTGTTGCAATACAACTCGCCTTCGTGCAAGAGAATCGAAGGGAAGTTTGGCTGATTGACTGCATCAGGATGTACCTGACACTCGATTGCCACGCCTGCGTAGTCCTCGTAGCGAGAGCCCGACTTAGTGATAGGGCAGCCACCCGAAAGCCAGTTGCCGGTATAGACCATACAACCTGGCTGCGACGACAAGACCTTAACCAAACGGCCGCTCTTCTCGCAGCGCAACTCGCCAACCTCGCCCAAGATGTTCTTCTGCCAACCATCCACTACGAAGAAGTGGTCGTGACCACGGAACAAATCGATATGGTTGAAAATCGAGCCGATATCCTTGCCCAAGCGGTTCCAATCGGTGAAATCCTGTGCCGAACCCTTCATTTCGAGCAACTTGCCCGTAGGAATCTGCACCTCGTTAGCCTCCAATACATACTTGGCATTGAGCTTCAACTCGTGGTCGAAGATGGTCTCGCCACTCGCCTCGCCCGCCAAGTTCCAATAGACGTGGTTGGTGAGATTTACAGGCGTTGTGCCGTTACTCTTTGCGAGGTAGGTGATTTCGAGGTTGTTCTCGTCGTCGAAGTCGTAGATGGCCTCGATATTTACCTCGTGCGGATAGCCTTGATCGCCATCCTCCGATACGAGCGAGAATACTACACGGTTGGTCTCAACTCTCGACTCCCACAAACGATTAGCATAACCCTTTGTGCCTCCGTGGAGGTGGTTAGGGCCGTTGTTTATTTCGAGACGATACTCTACGCCCTCGATTGTCATCTTACCACCTGCGATGCGGTTGGCAACACGACCTACCGACTTGCCGCTTGCTGCGCCATCGCCAAAGTAGCTCATAGGGTCTTTGTAGCCCAATACTACATCGTCGATATTGCCATTGCGGTCAGCATATTTTACCGATACGATTGCCGCACCTACATTTGTGAGTTGCACCTCGCCACCGAGCGCATTCTTCAAGGTGTAGATGATTATCGCTTCGCCCTCAGGGGTTGCACCCCAAACATTCTGTTCAATAGTCATAGGTCAAATTAAGAATTAAAAATTAAAGAATTTCTTAATTATCAATTGTCAATTGTCAATTACTCCAATGGCTTAACATTGGAGATGAGGTGGTCGATGCGCTTCAAGCACTCCTCCTTGCCGATGAACGAAGTTACATCGTACATACCGGGACCCTTACCTGCGCCCACCAAAGCCAAACGCAAGGTGTTCATAATCTGACCCATACCATACTCCTTCTCGGTAATCCAAGCGTGAACAATCTTCTCGGTATTCTCCAACGAGAAGTCGTCAATCTGTGCCAATACCTCACGCAACTCCGCCAAACGAGCAGGGTTTTCGCCCTTCCAATACTTCTTCAACTGCTTCTCCTCGTACTCGGTAGGAGCGATGAAGAAATATGAGGTCAAATCCCACAAGTCGCTAACGAATGTTGCACGCTCCTTCATAATGAAGGCTGCCTTACCTGCCACCTCGTCAGATACCTCGATGCCGTGCTCTTTGAGAATTGGCTGATAGATTGGGTAGAGCTCCTCGGCTGTTTTGGCGTGCATATACTGCGCATTGAACCACTTTGCCTTATCTGGCTGGAAGCGAGCACCCGCCTTCGATACTCTATCGAGCGAGAAGGCGTCGATAAGCTCCTGCATAGAGAAAATCTCCTGCTCGGTACCAGGGTTCCAACCAAGCAATGCCAACATATTTATAAATGCGTCGGCAAAGTAGCCATCCTCACGATAGCCTCGTGCAGTCTCGCCCGTAGTTGGCGATACCCAATGGAGTGGGAATACAGGGAAACCCATCTTGTCGCCGTCACGCTTCGACAACTTGCCACCACCCGTAGGCTTCAACAAAAGCGGAAGGTGGGCAAACTCTGGCTGAGTGTCTGTCCAACCGAATGCCTTGTACAAAAGGTAGTGCAATGGCAACGATGGCAACCACTCCTCGCCACGGATAACGTGCGAAATCTCCATCAAGTGGTCATCGACGATATTTGCCAAGTGGTAGGTTGGCAGTGCATCCACCGACTTGTAAAGCACCTTGTCGTCGAGAGTCGAGGTATTAACCTCCACATCGCCACGAATCAAGTCGTGCATCTTGACAATCTCGTTCTCCGGCATCTTGAAGCGGATAACCCAGATGTCGCCACGAGCGATGCGCTCCTCAACCTCCTCTTTCGACAACGAAAGCGATGTCGGAAGGGTAGTGCGCACCTTGAAGTTGTAGGCGAAGGTCTCGCCACGGCTCTCATACTCCTTGCGGAGCGAGTCCAACTCCTCGGCTGTGTCGAATGCGTAGTATGCCCAGCCTGCCTCGACAAGCTGGGTAGCATACTTCAAATACAACTCACGGCGCTCACTCTGACGGTATGGAGCGTGAGGGCCGCCAACGCCGACACCCTCGTCAATCTCGATACCGCACCATTTGAGCGACTCGATAATATAGTCCTCTGCTCCCGGCACGAAACGCTGCGAATCGGTATCCTCGATACGCAAAATCATCTTTCCACCGTGACGACGAGCAAAAAGGTAGTTATATAACGCTGTGCGCACACCTCCAATGTGGAGAGGGCCCGTAGGGCTTGGCGCAAAGCGAACTCTTACTTCTCTCATAAATTATTATAGCTGTTAGCCATTAGCCATTAGCTATTAGCTAAATTAAAAAATATTTCCCTTTAACTCAAAATCGTAAATGATTGAGGAAATTTTGTGCGAAGCAATGCGATGAAAGCGGAGCATAGTAAGTCTATGTGAGCATTTTAGCGTCAGCAGATTCGTGCAAAATTTACCAATCAGAACGATTTTACTCCCAAAGGTTGCGTGGATATACACCCTCCTCAATCAACTTCTCAATCTTGGCAACCAACATCGGCTTATCCTCCTTGTAGGTCACACCAAACCACTGCGAAGTGGTCGAGAGAACCTTCAAACGAGCGTCGCCCGAGGCAACCAACTTGTTAACCATCAAAGGAATGAAGAACTCTGCTTTGAGGTTGGTCTTAACATCGTCAGATGCGAGGAAGTTCTTAAATTCAACCTCCGAGTGAGCGAAGTAGTCAGGAGTGAAACCGAAGAAGTTCATCGAAACAGGGCAGTTCTCAGCGAGCTCTACATCGTCGCCCAAGTCGTGGAATACGATAGTACCCTCGGCATTGCGCTCGATCTTTGTACGCTCAACCATCGAGGTGAGGAAGCCCTCCTCGTTTACGGTGCAAACACCACGAGATACGGTACCATTGTCCGACAAGGTCTTATTTACCTCGTAGCCAATCATTGCGTACTCGCCCTTTGCTCCGTCGAGCTTCGAAAGATACTCACCCATTACACGGTAAGCGTCGGTGCCATAGAAGTCGTCAGCGTTGATAACTGCAAATGGCTCGTGAACAGCCGAAGCACCCTGCATTACTGCGTGGTTTGTGCCCCAAGGCTTCTCACGACCCTCAGGAACCGAGAAACCCTCTGGCAAGTAGTCCAACTCCTGGAATACGAAATCAACCTCAATCTTGCCACCGAAACGCTCCGGAGTAAAGATCTCCTTGAACTCCTTCTCGAAAGAGTGGCGGATAACGAAAACTACCTTACCGAAACCGGCACGGATAGCGTCGTAAATCGAGTAGTCAATAATTGCCTCGTTGTTAGGACCAACTCCGTCCATCTGCTTCAACGATCCATAGCGTGAGCCCATACCTGCGGCCAACACCAAAAGTGTAGGTTTTACCATAATTCTGAAATTTTTTTATTGTTGTTAAATAAAGTTGTTTTCTCTGCTTTGAGTATAAAATACTCACAAAGATATATATTTTTCCCCATTTTGCAAAAGAAAAGAGAGGAAACCGCAATTCCCTCTCTAAAAATAATCTGTTTGCTTGTTGTAAGACTATTTGGCGTGAGCCTCGAACTCGGCTACGACATTGCCCATTGCATCTTTTGCTACGACCTTGATTGTTGCATCGGGGTCAGCCGGGATATATCTCCAAATGTGGTAGCTGCGCTTTGGTGACTGCCAATTAGCCTTATAGAGGCGTTGTCCCTCAGGAAGTTCGCCTGCCTCGCTCTTTGCATAAGCATCCCAATACCAATCACGGAATGTCAAATCGAAGCAGCGCTTCACGCTCTTGCCCTTGCCGCCTGTGCTCTCGGTGAATTTGCAAGTGTATGCACTCCAAACATTTACGAGAATAGCAGGCTTGTCCTGTGGGGTCGCCTCTGCTACCTCGGTCGAGTGCTTCTGCTTGGTGCCTGTGCGCTCGGTGATAGGGTATGCCCACTTGTGGTTGCGATTGTCATAAACACGATACTTCTGACCCTTGTTTGTTCCGTAAGGCACGCAAGTACGAGTGAATTTGCCATTCTTGAAATTGTAATCTACAAACGATGCAGGGGTGCCCTCGCAGTTGTCGAAAGTGTACCACGCAGTACCTGCTCCCGAGGTGTGGTAGAACTGATAGAGCGGTTTCTCGTTCCAAGTCTTCTTTATAGAGTGGTCGGAGTGGTGGTGTCCGATAAGGGCAAGCACTTCGTAACCCTTAAAGTTGTCGAGTACTCGCTCCAAATCCATCTGCATCTTCTTGCCCGAGTAGCCGAAGAGTCCGCAGTGTGCCACAACTACAACACGGTCGATATCTGCCTTATTAACTGCCGCCATATCCTGCGCAAGCCAATCGTGCTGATACTTGTCGAGCTTGTACCAATAACCCTTTGTCGCATTAGGATCTGTTGTAGGGCCCGAATCCTTTGTGATTACAAAGGTATTGTCGAAAACTACATAGTGCTCACGGCCGATGTTGAACGAGTAGTACTCGGGACCTAAATCACGGTGATAGTCGGCACGAGAGAGATATACGGTCTCGTCGTTGAAGATTTCGCCGGCAGGGGCGTGGTTGTGGTCGTGGTTTCCGATTGCATTGAATACGGGAATATCGACCTTGGTATCCTCCAAGTAGTTCTTGAACGAGTATCCCGCCTCACGACCTTTCCAGCCAGGGCGAGAGCCTGTTTGTGTCATATCGCCCAAAGTTACCATATATACAGGGTGCTTGCACTGCGCAGCATACTCGTTAATTGCAGGGATAACCTCCTCCTTGTAGAGGGTTGTACCACGGTGGTCTGCTCGTTTAGCATAGATATCTGTCAAGTGTGGGTCGCCCAAAGCGAGTACCGAATAGACGCTCTGATCAACCTTTGTGAGCTTGAAATCGAACGACTGCTTCTTCGCCTTTGGATCAACTCGCTTGTAGAACTGCGGAGCATTGCCGATGCGCTCAACCTCGTAGCCCGAAGGGATTGAGATGTGTACGAATTGACAGTGAGGGTCTTTCACCTTTGTAGGTAGCGCATAAGCACCTTTGGCGTCGGTTTTTGTGAGATTTACACCATCGGTAACAACCACCCCTGCAACACCTTTGCCGTCGCAGGTTACTGTGCCCGTAATACCCTTTTTTGCTGCCGATGCGGTCAATACGCTAGCGCAGACCATCAATGCAGCAATGATAAAACTTTTCAATTTCATAATTATAAGGTTTTTAGTTAATTGTGCAGATTACTTAAAGTTTGTCCTCATCTTGTATATACGATTGGTAACGCTTCCAATCCGGGGCCGTTTTGTAGGCCTCGACCGATGCATTTGGAACAAGAATTTTGCAGCCGATAGGCTTATCTACACCGTCGTCGCTGTTGTCGAATGCGCTTGTTCCAAGAGATGGAGGGGAGGTCGGTTTGCAATGAACGGTTTTCAGACTTTCGCAGTAGTAAAATGCATACTCTTCGATGGAGGTTACGCTTTGTGGGATGGTAACCTTCTTTAGGCGGATACACTCGTAGAATGCGTCGTGAGCAATGGTGGTTATGCCATTCGGAATTTGGTACTCGTCGAGGCCTTTTGGCGCAAAATGGCGCAATACATTGTCTACGACAAGGCAACGGTTATCCTCTGAAGCGTACTTGCCGAAATATCCCCACATTCCGCTGCAGCCGTAGAATGCTGAGTCGCCTATGGTTGTTACACTATCTGGCAATGTTATATCTTTGAGCTCCGAACAAGCGGAGAAGGCTGCATTGCCGATGATTTTCAATCGGCTGGAGAGCCCTATCTCTTCGAAGTAGAAACAGCAGAAGAATGCCCATCCTCCCAACTCTATAACGCTGTTTGGCAGAGATATACTTTTAAGGTTTGTGCATTCGCAGAATGCCATCTCTCCAACCTTTGTTACGGGTGCATCGAAAAGAATGGTTCCTATACCGTTCTCGCAGGTGTTAGATACAATCTCAGCGCCAAATGCGGTTGCGTCGTATGGGGTTACAATGTCGTTATCGGTCGAGGTGTAAGTAATTCTAAAATAGTCGTCGAGCAAGATTGTTTGATTTATTGTAAGTATCTCAAACACATCCTCGTCCCCCTTGGCATATATAGTAATGGTTGCGGTGCGCTCTTCTGAAGATTTGTTTTCTAATACCGAAAACTTCAAGTCGCAAGAACCCTTTGCGCCCTCTGTGTCGACGAGGGTAATCCACTCGCAGTTGGTCGTAGCTTCCCAGCCGCAATTCGACTTGATGTTTACTGTGTAGGTGTCGGCGGTATACCAGGCATTTACAGTGTTTTGCTCTACACGGATTGTAGGCGTTATTGGGGCTTCGTTGTTGCACGCAACAGCCAAAATCCCAACTGTGGCAAGTGTTAGCAAGAATAGTTTTTTCATAACTGTTGTCGAAAAGTTTTATGAGTTTGTTTCTCATCCGCAAATTTAACTAATTTTATCGTTTGTGGCAAATGTTAATTCGAAAATTTTTTGTATCTTTACCGAGTTAAATAGATTTTTCTTGAAATGGGACTTTTGAAGAGGATAAATTCGTGGTTCGGCTCTATTGTTCGCAAGCGCCATATCGCCATTTTCGATAACGATGAGAAGGGGTGGCACGCCGACCTCTCGCCGGCTATGCTGACTACAATAGGTGTTGCTGTGGTAACGCTCATATTCGGAGTGCTGCTTATACTTGTGGCATATACTCCGTTGCTCGACCTTATGCCGGGCTATCGTACTAATGCAGGTCGTTCGAGAGAGATGCTTATCCGCAGTATCGTTCGTATCGACTCGTTGGAGCGCAAGATGAACGAGATGCTGACCTACAACGAAAATCGCATTCTTGTTGTGAGCGGTAAAACGCCTGCTATGCAGTCGGTAAAGAACGACACACTGCATCGCAGTAAAACCTTTGTCGCACCGTCGAAGGCGGACTCGCTGTTGCGTCAGAAAATAGAGAACGACGAGCGATACCGTTTGAACGAGAAGAAGCCTAATGCTATCGTTCAGAATGCGCTGAATGGAGTGGCACCGATGTATGGACTTATCTCGGAGCGTTTCAACTCGCACGGATTGCTCGGAGTCCGCATAAATGGCGCAAAGGATGCACAGGTGTCGGCAATTGCCGATGGTGTGGTGGTGTTGAGCGAATGGTCGCCCGAGGCTGGTCATAGCATTGTAATTCAGCACAAGGATAACTACCTCTCGGTATATCGTCACCTCTCGGGCGTATTGCTCTCTAAGGGTGAGCGAGTGCAGGGCGCACAGGCTATCGGCTATGCGGGTAGTGATAAGGATGCCGAACTCTCGATGCTCGAATTTGAACTTTGGCGTGAGGGCAAGGCGGTAAATCCCGAACTCTATATTATTTTCTAAATGGAGAGACAGATGGAGAAACAACGACTTTCAATACTTGGCTCAACAGGCTCGATTGGAGTGCAGACACTCGATATTGTGCGTGAAAATCCCGACCGCTTCGAGGTGTCGTCGCTCACGGCAAATAAAAATTGGAAGCAACTTGCCGAGCAAGCAATCGCCTTTGATGTTGATACCGTAGTTATTGGCGACGAACAATACTATAAACCACTCAGCGAGGCGTTGGCAGACTATCCGATAAAGGTCTTTGCAGGCGATGACTCGATTGCTGCGGTCGCTTCGGCTGGCAATTGCGACACTGTGGTGAATGCCTTGGTGGGCTATGCAGGACTTATCCCTACGGCTCGTGCTATCGAGGCGCACAAGCGCATTGCTTTGGCAAACAAGGAGACTCTGGTTGTGGGCGGTGCTACAATTATGCCGATGGCTATTAAGCACAAAGCCCCTATCTTGCCGATAGACTCGGAGCACTCGGCAATTTTTCAGTGCCTTATGGGCGAGCACTCGCCGTTGCGCCGACTCATCATCACTTGCAGCGGTGGCGCATTGCGTGATGTGCCGAAGGAGAAGTTGGCAGACATAACCGCCGAGCAGGCTCTGCGTCATCCTCGTTGGGATATGGGCGCAAAGATTACTATCGACTCGGCAACGCTCGTAAATAAGGGCTTCGAGGTTATCGAGGCGCATTGGTTGTTCGGTACTCCTGCCGAGAAAATTGATGTTGTGGTACATCCCGAGTCGATAATTCATTCGATGGTGGAGTTCGAGGATGGTTCGATTAAGGCGCAGATGGGCGAACCCGATATGCGCACACCAATAAGCATTGCGCTGATGTATCCCGAGCGTGCAGTGCGAGATACTGCTCCGTTCGACTTTGTGAAGAACTCGTCACTCACCTTCCGTGAGGTCGATCACGAGCGTTTTCCTGCCCTCGGTATCGCCTACGACTGCTTGCGCCGTGGTGGCTCGTCGGCAGCAACTATGAATGGCGCAAACGAGGTGGCTGTGGCAGCATTCCTCAAAGGAGAGTGCCGATACACCGACATTGTCGGTTCGATAGAGTACGCTTTGGCAAAGGCACAGTTTGTAGCAACTCCGTCGCTCTCGGACTATGCCGAGATTGATGCCGAGTCGAGAAGATTGGCAAAAGAATATTTGAAGTTGTAGCGAAATGGAGAAGAGTAGGCGCAATACGATACTTATACTTCTGCACCATCTCCTCACGCTTGTGGCGTTGGGGTTGTTGGTGTGGGCTCTCTACAACGCCTATCTCTATTTCAATATTCCGCTCGTTCTTTGGATATTGCTCTACATAGCGACAGCGTTATTTCTGGTCGTTTCAATCATCTTTATGCGCAAGCAGAGAGGTTGGCGCAGATTGATAGTTCATTCGTTGGCGTTGCAACTTGTACCGATATGCGCAACGATATTTACCTTCGGTGTGATATCCGAAAGTACTGTCTATACGCCAATCGAGGGCAAAGCGAGGGAGTACGAGCGTGCATTTCACGACTTGCAGGATAAGCAGAAGGCGGCAGCCTTGGCAAATGGTCTTGCACCTTTTCGGTCGAGAGCTGAGATAGAGGAGAACTTCGGCAAATTGCGCCTTACTCGCAAGTTGGTGCGCATCGAGAGCAACCCAAAGTATATAGTGCGAGAGCTTACTACCTCCTCGCCCTATGTGGTGCCGAAGGTGCGAGATTTGCTCGAAGATATTGCGGTGCGATTTCAGGAGAAGACGCAGTCGAAGGCCCGATTTATGGTGACAAGTGTGTTGCGTACCGAGGAGGATGTAAAGAAGCTGCGCAAGACGAATGTCAACGCCTCGACCAACTCGTGCCACTGCAACGCCACAACGATAGATATCTCGTATGTGCGCTTTGGCGTGGATAGGGTACGCCCACGAGATAACTACCAACTGCGCTTGGCATTGGCACAAACCCTGCACGAACTCCGCAAAGAGGGGCGTTGCTATGTGAAGATTGAACGAAAGCAATATTGCTACCACATAACGGTTAGATAACGCAACAAGGCGGAAGTAATATACCCCTCTGGCTTTCAGCCACCTCCCCTAACTTATGGGAGGAATAATAAAAATATATTGTCCCCCTAAGTTAGGGGGACGAGCGTAGCGGAGGGGGTATGTAAAAAGCTAATGGCTACAAAACACTAAGAATTGAGAATTAAAGGTTTTTATATATGGAAATTTTAGTAAAAGTTTTACAGTTTTTTATGAGCCTCACTCTGTTGGTGGCTATTCACGAGTTTGGACACTTTATTATGGCACGCATCTTCAAAATTCGTGTCGAGAAGTTCTACATCTTCTTCGATGCGGGCTTTGCGTTGTGGAAGAAGAAGTGGGGCGAAACGGAGTATGGCTTAGGTTGGTTGCCCCTCGGTGGCTACTGCAAAATTGCAGGTATGGTCGATGAGAGTATGGATAAGGAGCAGTTGGCTTCGGCTCCACAACCTTGGGAGTATCGTGCAAAACCCGCTTGGCAACGCTTTTTGGTGCTTGCGGCAGGTGTTACAATGAATGTTATCTTGGCATTCTTTATCTATTGCGGCATCTCATTCTCGTATGGCTCGCAGTATATCTCGAATGAGGATATGATTTATGGCTACGAGTTTAGCCAGAGTGCCGAGCAGTTGGGCTTCCAGGATGGTGACCGTATCGTAACTATCGGTGGCGAGAAGGTTGAGAATATCAACTCTATACTCGGCAAGATTCTCCTTGCAAAGGAGGGTTGCGAGGTCGAGGTTATCCGTGGCGGTGCAGAGCATAAATTCCTGCTCAACAACGAGATACTCAATTTGATGCGTAAGGATAACACTTTCGAGAAGGAGCGTTTGTACTCTCCTCTTATTCCTTTCGTGGTGGATAGCATCGCTTCGCCTGCCGTTGCCGAGGCTGGCTTGCAGAGGGGCGACCGCATTATCGGCATTGGCGAGGAGTCGTTACCATATTTCAACCACTACGCCGACCGCCTTGCGAAGTTGGCAGGCTCGAATGCCGAGTTGCAGGTTTTGCGTGGCGCAGACACCTTGTCGTTGGCATTGCCTGTAAATGCCGAGGGTAAGTTGGGCGTTGTAACCGAGAATTTCTTTAAGGTACGCACCGAGGAGTACAACTTCTTCGAGGCTATCCCTGCGGGCGCACGACTAACCGCCAAGACAATCAAAAACTATTGGGATCAGTTGGTGCTTATCGTAAAGCCTGATACCGGTTTGTATAAGCACGTTGGCGGTTTTATCGCTATCGGCAACATCTTCCCTTCGGAGTGGGATTGGCACCAGTTCTGGTCGATGACTGCGTTCTTGTCGATTATCTTGGCGGTGATGAATATCATCCCTATCCCCGGACTCGATGGCGGACATATGATATTCACATTTTGGGAGATGATTACGGGTCGCAAAGTCAGCGACAAGGTCTTGGAGGTCGCACAGTATATCGGTATGGCGTTGATTTTGGCACTCGTCATCTTCGCCAACGGAAATGATATTTACAAACTGTTCAAATAGTTTGCAATTGACAATTGAGAATTATAGGTGCCGAGCAGATTATATTTTCTGCTCGGCTCTTTTGCTATTAGCCATTGGCTTTTTTTTGAATGATATAGGAGTCGGGCTTTCAGCCCTTAATAGGAGACGCAATTCGGGGAATTACTTAATAGGAGTCGTAGTCTGCGACTACTCGATAGGATAGTTTTTGAGCGAAAATCCTATCAAGCCGACTTGTCGGCATCTCCTATCAAGCATCGCAAGTGCACCTCCTATTCTGTCCTATAAAGCGACCATCGGGAGCGACTCCTATCAACCCAATATGTCGTGGGTATGATTTTTTACACCTGCGAGATAAGGGCTTAATCGCCGGAACAATTAAAGCAATCGCCCCGCAGTTCATTCTGCGAGGCGTTGCTGTTTATGTATCAAGAATTTATATTTTGTTCGATTTCTCAAGATTGCACTTTTGACAAAGAATTTGTAAATTTTCAGCAGTATCTGCTCCTCCCTTTGAGAATGGTATAATATGGTCTAATTGTAGATTTTCCATTGAGCCACATATAACACACCTTGCTCCATCTCTGCGATAGACTTCGCTAACTACACTATGTGGTATATGTCTGCGCTTTGTACCTTCCATAGCCAATTCGCCACTGTCGATCATCTCCTGTTGAACCTTTCGTTCTAATTCTCTTTGCTTTTTTTGTTTTAGTAATTTCTGACGAATTTTCTCTTTTTCACGTTCTTCTTCCTCTTGTTGTCTACGTGCGATACGCTCTCTTTCTTCGTTATGTCTCTGAATAATCTTACTTTGTTCTTCCTTTTCATACTCTGCTATTGTATGTTCGGATGTATCCAATGATGCGATTAATCCATTTGGCGATACAACATATTTATATCCAATAATACTACCACCCAGTTTTAATATGCCTTGTTTTGGGAAAGTGATATTATACATACTAGCATGATCTGTAAGCCACAACTTACAATATACCGAAGTATTGCCTTTTGCTAAATGCCCATCACGCACACTAGTTTGAAATTCAATACTCTTTTCTTGAAACTCTAAACTTTCTTCATTGTTAATAGGAATGTAGTACCATGATACAATACCATCTTTCTCCTCTTTAACAATAGACTTTTCCAAGAAATCAAGCTGCCTCTTTTTTAGTTGAGCAAGTTTCTCTATTTCTTGCTGACGTTCTTCTTCTTTCTTCCGCTGTTGCTGTTTAGCATTCTCTATTCTTGCTTTCTCTCTTTCCTCTTCATTTTTTGCCCACTCCATCCATTTTTGGCTAGGATTTTTTTTCTTTGGTAATTCTATTTCATCTTTTTTACTATCTGGTAAAGCCTCTACTTTTCGTTTTTTTGACACTTCAAAAAGCATTCTACCAACTGCCCATACAATTAAAGCAATCATGGTGTTTTTAATAGGCATTGGAGTCTCCTTTGCGATAGCAAATAACGAGATGAAAAACACGATGATGCTCATTGTAAAACTAAATGCACACTCCCATTCTTTTTGTCTAAATTTTACCATTTCTACACTAAACGGAATGTATAATATTAGATATAACCCTCTTATAAACAATATAATACCCCATAGTAATGAATATATCATTGCTATCATCAAAAAATCCTCGTTTTTATTTTGGTTTTCGCTAGCAATCATAATAAAAACTGCAAAAACCAAACATATAATATTCCAAATGATTGAAAAGATTTTCATTTTTTGTATGGGTTAGTAATTTATTTTTGTTTGCATGCACCACAAATTTAGAAATTATTTTCGAGAGTTGCGGAATTGTGCGCAAAAATTTTTAATTTTGCAGAAAGATAAATAAACCGTCATTGCGAGAGCCGTAGGCTCGTGGCAATCTCCATTATTGTAATTAAAGTAATAGAGGGAGATTCCCACGCTCATTGCATTCGCTCGGAATGACGGTATATAAATAAAAATACCTTAATTGTCAATTCTCAATTGTCAATTGTCAATTAAATAGTGAATTATGGCAGAGGCAAAAAAGGCTTATGTATGTCGTGAGTGCGGATACGATGCTCCGAAGTGGCTGGGTAAGTGTCCTTCGTGTGGGGCGTGGAACACTTTTGATGAGTTGGTAGTGGCGAAGAAGGGCTCTTCGGTGGCTGCGGCGGTTACTTCGTCAGCTGTACCAAAGGCGAAGCCACAGCGAGTACAGGATATCCAGACGGGCGAAACAAAGCGCATAGATGTCGGTCAGAGCGAGGTCAATCGTGTGCTGGGTGGCGGTTTGGTGCCAGGCTCGGTTATCCTTGTGGGTGGTGAGCCGGGTATCGGAAAATCGACTCTTGCGTTGCAACTTGCCCTGGCGGACAACGGCTTGCGCACGCTCTATGTGTCGGGCGAGGAGTCTGCCGAGCAGATTAAGATGCGTGCCGAGCGACTCGGTATTCACAACGAGGAGTGCGTGGTATATACCGAAACTTTGCTCGAAAACATCGTTGCGCAGTGCGAGGCGATAAAGCCCGATATGGTGGTTGTCGATTCTATTCAGACCATCTACACAGACTTGGTCGATGCCTCGGCGGGCAGTGTGTCGCAGATTCGTGAGTGCGCCTCTACGCTCCTGAAATATGCAAAGGGTAGCGGCACACCTATATTTATAATTGGACACATCACCAAGGAGGGCACTATCGCAGGCCCGAAGGTGTTGGAGCATATTGTCGATGTCGTATTGCAGTTTGAGGGCGATGGAAATAACACCTACCGCATCTTGCGTGGTATCAAAAACCGCTTCGGTGCGACCTTCGAGATTGGCGTGTTCGAGATGCTCGAAAAGGGGTTGCGCTCGGTGGAAAACCCTTCGGAAGTGCTTTTGTCGCACTACGACGAGCCATTGTCGGGCATTGCTGTGGCGGCTACGGTGGATGGCATTCGCCCATATTTGTTGGAGGTGCAGGCGTTGGTGAGTCAGGCTGCATACGGCACGCCACAGCGCAACGCTACGGGCTACGACTCACGCCGAATGAATATGTTGCTTGCGATTTTGGAGAAGCGCGTGGGCTTGAAAATGTTTCAAAAAGATGTATTCCTCAATTTTGCGGGTGGCTTTAAGGTGTCGGATCCTGGCTTGGACTTGGCAGTAGTTGCGGCGGTGCTGTCGTCATACTTTGACCGCCCAATAAACGAGGGATTGGCTTTGGCTGGCGAGATTGGCCTGTCGGGTGAGGTGCGCCCTGCGCCACGCACCGAGCAGCGCATCAGCGAGGCTGCACGATTAGGATTCAAGAAAATTGTGGTTTCGGGTTACGCCTCATTGCCGACCAAAAAGATTAAGGGCATCGAAATCGCCCGAATAAATACCGTCAGTGAACTTGCCCGTCATCTCTTCTCGGGAGGGGTAGAGTAGTAATATGTTAAACGCCGAGCAAAACTGCTCGGCGTTTGTTTTCCGTTTTCCGTTTTCCGTTTTCCGTTCGTTTAGTACTGCTCTTTCTCGTTCGGGAAGTCGCACGACTTTACATCCTCCACATAGTGCGAGATAGCCTCGGTCATAACTGTATAGAGGTCGGCATAGCGACGCAAGAAGCGTGGCGAAAAGCCCTTGTTGATGCCGAGCATATCGTGTACCACCAACACCTGACCATCGCAAGCACCACCTGCTCCGATACCGATTGTCGGAATCGAAAGCTCTTTCGATACTCGCTCTGCCAATGCCGCAGGAATCTTCTCCAAGACGATAGCGAAGCAGCCCGCCTCCTCCAACAACTTAGCGTCACGCACCAACTTCTCTGCCTCAGCCTCCTCCTTGGCACGAACGCTGTATGTGCCGAACTTGTGGATAGACTGCGGTGTGAGTCCGAGGTGTCCCATAACCGGAATACCTGCTGCCAAGATGCGCTTTACCGAGTCGAGAATCTCCTCGCCACCCTCCATCTTCACAGAGTCGGCTCCGGTCTCCTTCATAATGCGGATAGCCGAGTCGAGTGCCGCCTGCGAGTCACTCTGATATGTTCCGAATGGCATATCGCAAACCACCAATGCACGCTCTACGGCACGCACCACCGACGATGCGTGGTAAATCATCTGGTCGAGCGTGATAGGCAGGGTAGTCTCCCAACCCGCCATAACATTTGCTGCCGAGTCGCCCACGAGGATAACATCCACGCCAGCCTTGTCGACAATCTTTGCCATCGAATAGTCGTATGAGGTGAGCATCGAAATCTTCTCGCCTCTATCCTTCATCTCTTTGAGTCGCAGTGTTGTAACTGCTCTCACTTTGCTTTCTACTGACATTTTATTCCTCCTTAGTGCAGATTAAACGTGACGCAAAATCTCATCCAAACCGTTGAAGTGGTTTTTGTAGTCCTCCAACGAACGCTGAATAACCTCGTAAGCCTCCTCACGTCCATAGACATCGGTAATCTCCACCTTCTTCTGCGACTCCGAATCTGGCATATCCTTGTAGGTGAGGAAGTAGTGCTTCAAACGGTTGATAACACCCTTTGGAAGCTCCGAGATGTCGTTGTAACCGCTGTAAGTTACATCGTGACGCAATACGGCAATAATCTTGTCGTCAGCCTCGTTACCGTCTAACATACGGAAACCGCCAATTGGGCGAACATTTACGATGATGTCACCGTGTGCAATATCACGCTCGGTCAATACGCAGATATCGAGTGGGTCACCGTCGCCAACGATGTCGGTGCGGCTGCACTGGCTCATACAGAACTGCGCTACGCTCTCGCCACAAAAACTCTGTGGAACGAAGCCGTAGAGGGCTGGAATTACATTCGAATACTTCTGCGGGCGGTCGATTTTGAGGTAACCGCTAACCTTGTCCAACTCGTACTTTACGGTGTCTGTTGGCACCATTTCGATAAATGCGGTAATCACCTCGGGAGCCTTCTCGCCCACCTCAATACCGTGCCAAGGGTGCGACTTGTAGCGCAAACCCATCAACCTTGCAATAGGGTCATTGATTTTGTTTCCCATAATATGATAAATTTGTTGTGTTAAAATTCTATTATTGTTCTCCGTTCGAATCGTAGAGGGCATAGGTCATATCCCTGCCGTCAGTAATCTTGGAACATTTGTATACATTGCCTTTGCGGTCGGTTGCCCTAACTTCAATTCGCTTTGCGTTTTTGTTCTTCAACTTGTATTTCCAGAGCTGATAACTATGTTTGTAGTACAAACTTCCCGTATTTTGACCGATGTGTCCCAAAAGCACACCAATAGCCCAAAACTCACGGCCACACTCTACGCCAACAGGTGGGCGTTTAGGGTTTGAGTAGGTATAATCTCCGATAAGTTCATCGTATGCTACGGCGGCGTGATACGCTGATAGACTTGTCATCTTGCCGGAGTATGCGCCATCCTCATATACTTCGACCTTCCAGGCAGTGTCCGAATTGAATACATTTGCAATGAGGGTATCGTCGCTATATCCGAATTGGTAGTAACCCTTTGTACCGTTCTTGTTTGGGTCATCCTTCGGTATCTCCGCACCCGTAATCGTGTTTCCACGATAGAGGCGTATCTGATAGTCACGAGTGTCCATTCCGTAAGGGTATCCCTTGTAGTACCAATCTTTGATGGTGTTACCGTCGAAGATATATACTCCATAGCCGTTTGGCACACCGTCACCATTGATGTTGCTTGTCCAACTTGCACCATTGACAGCCGCCTGTGCGTGCTCGTAAATCTTGTGCGGAGAGCTGCTTACAAGCGTATGGTCGTAGTTGCGCTGATAGTGGAGGTGACCCGATATCACATGCGCCTCGGCAAACTCGTCGAGCATAGTCAACACCTCCTGACGATATGAGCCATCGCCAATTTTACCGTTGTTATATAGCGGAATATGTACGCACAAAACCACAACCTTATCTTTCGGAACGACTGCCAAATCTTGCTTTAACCACTCGTATTGATCCTCGGTGAAGGCGGTGCGGGTGTTGTCGGTTGCGCAGTTATCGCCCGACTTCCATTGTATATTTCGCATTCCTACGATATGGGCGTCGCCTCGGTTGAACGAGTAGTTGATAGGTCCGAATGTCATTTCGAACATTCGCTGAATATTCAGGTTTATCTCACGCAGGTCCCTACCATATACAGGATTTTTTGCCGTCATATAGCAGTTGTCGTGATTGCCCATAACCTGGAATAGAGGTATGCCCACCTTGTCGATATGCATAGCGTCACGCATTGCTGGCAGCACCTCCTTCGAAAGGTCGGTCGAGCCCATCGAAATGACATCGCCAAGGGTAATTCCGTATGATGGCAATCCCAACTCGGTATGTGCGTGGGCATTAATGTCTGGTGCAACCTGTCTGATAAATCGCTCAATATGAGTCAATTTGCTTACTTGCGGGTCAGCCAAGCCGAATAGTGCAAAACGGCTCTCCTTACCGCCAGGCATTCGCTTTAATTCGAAATTGAACCAATCCGAGAAACCTGGATACTCCTTGAAGAAGCAGGGCAGTCCGTATTTGTTGGTCGGAATTTCATACTCCTCGGGTATTGATATGAATATATACCACGCATCTTGCGTAATGTCTATCGAATAGAAGCCCTCCTTGTCGGTGGTTAAAACCGAGAAACCATCACTCACGGCAACATTCGCTATTGGGTTGCCGTCGCTGTCACGAACATAACCTTTAATGGTGTCGTAGCGGTGGGTGAACGAGTCCTCCTCTACAATCAATGGTTGCAGTGTTCCGTTTGCATCTTGCTCGAAAGTTATGGGTTTTTGCTCGTGGTAGGAGTTAGGCTTAATGGTGTCGGCCCTCCACTTCATCTTCATCGTTGCACCACTCTCCGTCGTAAATACGATGTTGCAATCGCCGAGGTTTGTGGCAGGCACAACTATCGTAAAGCAATTATCTTGCTGGGTTGATAGGGTGTAACCCTCGGGAAGGAGATATGTTATGGATGGCGATGTGTTCGCAGTCGGTCTTATGGTTGCCGTCGGTATGTAGAGCGAGAACTCACCCGACAAACGCTTGCCACTCTCCGATGTTACGGTTATATTTTTAAGGCGAATGCCCTCGGCCTTTGCATTCATCTTCAAGCAAAGCAAACCAATCGGTGCGGTGAGTGGTATTGAGCCTTTGTTCTCTTTTGCATATCCACACATCGGAATATTAGCGAGCGATATATTGTCGCTATGCTCCTGCTCCTCGCAAAAGAGTATGGTTGCATTTTCGCCTTCGACCTTTGTGTCGTGCGGATAGATAATGTTGCAAGGGTACTTGATTTCGCCACCAAATGTGAATACCGCCCTTTGGGTTGAAGTACTACTTATCTCGATAGCCTCGGATACGATGCCGTTTGCCGAAATGCGATCCTCCTCGTTCCATACAATCGGATACTTGTTGCCACTAAGATTGCCTAATGACAGGCGTGTAACCGATGGTAGGGTAACGCTAAGTTCGCTTTCGACCTCGGGCGTAGTTGTCGTACTATCTGTAACACGACACGACGCACAAAGCGTAATCGCAATGAGAACTATGAGATATAGTCGCTTCATTTGTTAGTTCTGAGGCTTCTTACCCATTTTGTTATCGTTGTAATCCACAAACTTATCCTCGGTATAGCGGTTACCGAAGCGGTCGATTGCCACAACCTTAACCTTGGCATTTGGATTTTTGAGCTTATACTGGTAGAGGTGGTAGCACTTTATCCAGCTACCATTCGAGCCTACACGGTTCAATTCACCGACCTGAATACCCACGCTCCACAAATCGTATGCAGCGATTGTTCCATCGGCTATTTGACGGGGGTCATCTATTGTGTAGTTACCTACCAACTTGTCGTAGCTTACGCTCTTGCTTGTGGAAACCTGAGTCATATCGCCCGAATAGACATCGTCTTCGTATACCTCGATTTTCCACTTGCTGTCGGCATTGTAAACATTTGCCAGAATTACATCGTCGGCAAAGTTGTACGAGTAGTAACCTGTGCCATTAGGATCCTTTGCATTTGACTGACGCTTTGCTCCCGTGATAGCATTACCTCGGTGAAGGCGCAGCTGATTTTCTGGCTTGTTCATACCCTCGTGGTAGCCCATATAGTACCAATTTGTAAAGGTGTTACCCTCGCCGATGAATACTCCGTAGCCGTTTGGTGTGCCATCGCCACAGATATTCGACGACCACCAAGTACCGCACACGGTACCCATATTATGCTCGAAAATCTTGTATGTCGTATGCTCGTAGTTGCGCTGATAGTGAGTGTGACCCGAAATGACATGCGCCTCCTTGAACTCGTTGAGAAGCTGATGCACCTCCTTAACATAATGGCCACTCTCGCCACTCTTTGATGCGGAACCGAAGAGCGGAATATGTACGCACAATACCACCATCTTATCCTTTGGTACAACCGCAAGGTCTTGCTTTAACCACTCGTACTGCTCTTTGAGGAAACCTGTTTGGTAGTTTCGTGTAGTCCAGTCGGTCGTGTAGTAGATGTCACGCATACCCACGATATGTACATCTCCACGGTTGAACGAGTAGTTGATAGGGCCGAAGGTGCTCTCGAACTCTCGCTGAGCTTTGAGCTGAGTAGTGCTGCTTGTCGCATCGGGAACGAGTGGGTTGTGTCCGCCAAAGTAGTTGCAGTCGTGATTTCCCATAACCTGGAAGATTGGGAAACCTACGGTGCTTGGACGCATCGCCTCACGCATCTTCTCCATATACTGCGTTGCATCGCTACGAGTATCTGGGTCGTAGTGATCCTTGTCGGAGGTGGAGTTCGATATCACATCGCCCAAAGTGATGCCATAGACCGGCATTTCAGCCGAAAGCTCCTTGGCGTAAGCCTTAATGGCAGGTATAGCCTCCTTTGTAAAGCGGTTAAGACCAGTGCTCGATGAAACCTGTGGATCGGCAAATGTCAGAAGAGCGAACTTCTCCTCAGGCTTTCCGTCGGGCAGAAGTTTCAGCTCGAAGCTATACTCTTTTACATCCTTCGAGTATCGGGTGTAGAACTTTGGACCGTGAATAAATCGAACCACTTCGCAATTTGCTGGTACGGAGTAGTATATGTACCAAGTGTCGCTACTTGGCTTCATCATATATAGACCTTCATTGTCGGTTGTTACCACCGAGAAGCCGTCGCTGACAGCAACATCGCTGATTGGCTTGCCGGTAGCTTTGTCGTAGGTGTAACCGTAGATATAACCCTCAGGAATATCCAAGTGACGCACTATTTTGAGATTATCAATGCAGGTCTGCTTGGTGTTGGTGTTTGTTCTGATTTCGCAGTGACAGTCGGCTGTTACGCCCTCTACCGAAGTGGAGAAGTGGTTCCACTCGGGCTTTCCATTTACACCTTTGAGGTTGAAACTCTTGCTTGCGAGAGTGGTGCCGTCGCCCTTCAAAATTACAAGCTCAACCTTTCCTCCGTTAGCCTGCAAGGTGTTAGAGAAGATTGCTGCACTGAAACTGATGTTAATTTTGGCGGTCTTATCTTCGAGCGCCGAGAAGTTAGGAGTGCGAAGTACTCCGATGCCCTTTGCCGAGCCGAGTCGTATATATCCTGGCATAATATACACCTCGTCGCTTGTCGGCCAACCCTCGAAACCCATCAACTTGCGCATATGAGTGGTGTATGTGAACAACGGTCCTCCATACTCGTCGATGCTGGTTGTTGGTACCGAGTCCTCGATTGTATCGGTAAGATTCTCGACATTATATCGCTTTATTACAATATCGTCGTTGAGCTTTACGCCATTTGCCGAGTTTATGTAGTCGTAACCCCAAAAGAGATTGTCGAAGTTTTGCGATACGACTTCGCTACGAATGTGGCTTGCCGATAATTCAACCTCGAATGGGTTGGATTTGTATCCCGTTGCGGTATTCTCTACGACAATGTAGTACAAGCGGTCGCTACTGAGGTATGGCACCGAAAAACGCTTCTCCTCCATAGCATCAAATGTCAAAGCAAACTCCTCGTGTAGGTTGGTGCAATCGGCGTTGGTATAGACCTTGATGGTATAGCCTGTATTGTCGCCCTTGTCGTCAATCCACGATATTGTAGTGCCTGCCGTTGAGGCTGCTATTTGGGATATTCGAATGCTGATTTTGTTGTCGCTGGATGTATTTTGATTATTTACCGTACAAGCGGTGGTGGTAAGTAAGATGGTTGCCACAAAGGCCGATAACAAACCGAATATAGGCTTCATAAATAGTGTTTGAGATTTATAATTTTATTATAACTGCGCAAATTTATCTCTTTTTTACTATATTTGCAAAGTTTTTATCGATAAAATCGAAACGGAAAGATGAAAAAAGCGTATGTATTTCCCGGTCAGGGTGCTCAGTATTGCGGAATGGGAAAAGAGCTCTACGAAAATAGCGTGGAGGCCCGTGATATGTTTGAGCAGGCGAATGAGATTCTCGGCTTTCGCATTACAGATGTTATGTTCGAGGGAACAGCCGAGGAGTTGAAGCAGACAAAGGTTACCCAACCTGCGGTATTCCTCCACTCTGTAGTGCTTGCAAAGGTGCTCGGAGTTGAACCATCGGCAGTGGCGGGACACTCGCTTGGCGAGTTCTCGGCATTGGTGGTAGCGGGTGCGTTGTCGTTCGAGGATGGCTTGCGCCTTGTCGCAAAGCGAGCAATGGCGATGCAAAAGGCTTGCGAGGCGGAGCAGGGTACAATGGCAGCTGTGCTTGCGTTACCCGATGCTACTATCGAACAAGTGTGCGAAAGTGTTGAGGGCGTGGTGGTTGCAGCTAACTATAACTGCCCTGGTCAGCTCGTTATTTCGGGTGCAGTCGATGCTGTAAATGAGGCGTGCGCAAAGCTGAAAGAGGCGGGTGCTCGCCGTGCTTTGGTATTGCCTGTAGGTGGTGCATTCCACTCGCCGCTTATGGAGCCGGCTCGAAAGGAGCTTGCCGAGGCTATCGAATTGGCACACTTCAAAGAGCCTGTTTGCCCTATATATCAAAATGTGGATGCATTGCCACACACCTCGCCCGAGGAGATTAAGGCTAATTTGGTGGCACAACTCACTGCTCCGGTGCGTTGGACTCAAATAGTGGAGAATATGACAAATAATGGAATATCATCCTATATAGAATTGGGTCCAGGAACGGTACTTCGAGGGCTAATTAGTAAAATTTCACCCGATGTTGAGGTCGAAAGTAGAGCGACTTTTTGAAAATTATGAATATTTTTTGAAAATTTTTTAACAAAGGCGGAGGTTATTCGCCTTTTTTTATTATCTTTGCGTTAGGTTAGTTAAAAAATAACAGAAGGTAATGAGCTCTTTAATCGACTTCTTCAATAATCAGGCGACCGATAAAGGATTGTCGCATAAGAACAATATCATCAAGCGAAATATTATCGCTTATATGGTTACAAATGGCGAGGTGACTCTCGCTGAACTTACCAAAGAGCTGAAAATCAGTATCCCTACGATGACCAAGCTTGTTCAGGAGTTGGTAGATGAGGATATTGTTTCGGACTTGGGTAAGGTGGAAACCTCGGGAGGTCGTCGCCCTAATGTCTATGGTTTGACCTGCTCGACGCTCTATTTTGCAGGTGTGCATGTTGGTCGTGATAGGATGACCTGCGTGATTACCGATATGCAGAATAATATGGTGTATGAGTCGGTCTATGATGATTTTGAATTGACCGACAGAGAGTCCTGCCTCGATGCTATATGTGTAAATATAAATAAGTTTCTCGAAGAGTGCGGTTACGATCGTGCGAAGATTCTTGGCTTGGGAGTCTGCATTGTTGGTCGTGTAAATACCTCGGAGGGTCGCTCATATCACTACTTTACCTCGGTTGATGAGAGTATGCGTGATATTATCGAGAGCAGAGTAGGTCTGCGAGTTTTGGTAGAGAACGATACCCGTGCTCGTTGCTATGCCGAGTACCACTTCTCTCGCTCGAAGACTGAGAGTAATGTCATCTATCTCCACCTCGGACTCGGTGTTGCGATTGGTATTGTGAGCGACGGCAAACTCTATTATGGTAAGAATGGCTTTGCTGGCGAGTTCGGACATATCCCATTCTTCGATAACGAGAAGATATGCTTCTGCGGAAAGAAGGGATGCCTTGAAACCGAGGTCTCGGGTATCGCCATCGAGGAGAAGATGAACGAGTTGGTGCGCAATGGTGCAAATACCATTCTTCGCAAGCGATATGAGGCGAAGGAGCAAATCCATATCAACGATATCGTGAATGCTGCTTGCAACGACGACAACCTCTCGATTGAGCTTATCGAGGAGGCGGGCGAGAAGGTCGGCAAGGCAGTGGCTTTCTTGATTAACATCTTCAATCCAGAGAGTGTTATCGTGGGAGGAAACTTGGCGGCAGCAGGAGATTATATTATGCTTCCGTTGAAGTCTGCAACTAACAAGTATTCATTGAGTTTGGTCTACAAGGATACCAAGTTCCGTGTGTCTAAGTTGGGCGCAAATGCCAACGCTTGGGGCGTAGCGATGTTGATGCGAAATATGATTATTGGATTGTAAATATGATTCGCATAGAGGGCGAAAAAGTAATATTGCGGAGTGTCGATTTCTCAGATATCGACACTCTGCTTTTGTGGGAGAACTCCACGGATGAACCTCTCTATGGCGTCTATGAGGAGCAGTATAGCCGTGAAGATGTAACGCTATTTGTCGAAAATCAACAACGCTATTCCATTGCCGAAACCGAGCAACTGCGACTGATGATTTGCTCGCACGAAGGCGAAAGATTAGGGTGTATTGACCTTACTGAATACGATGGTCGAAAGGCATTTGTCTCAATCTTAATCTTTGATTTAGATAATCGTCGTAAAGGCTTTGCTGAAAATGCGTTGCGGCTTGCCGTTGACTACGCAAAGTCGCTCGGTCTGCAAACCCTTTACGCCAATATATTCCCCGAGAATTTACCAAGCATTTCCCTGTTCAAAAAGGTGGGGTTTGTTAAGGAAAATGGCAATCGTTTTCTGCGATTGCTGTGATAGCGAGTTTAGCGAAATTAGGGAGCTTAATGAATTTAGCGAATTTAGCGAATTTAGCGAATAGAACAACACCTTAAACTCCCTATATTCCTTAAATTCTCTAAATAGATTCAGTGCTCGCCCCCCCCCAAAAAAAACGCCCTCGCAATTGCTGCAAGGGCGTTTGTGATTTTTGCGAAGTTGTTACTACCAATTTACACCCATCTCGTTAAGTCTTGTCTTCGCCTTGGCGTGTCCCTGCTCGGCAGCCTTGCGCAACCACCTTACCGCTTCTGCGTCGTCTTTGGTTACGCCTTTGCTGTTAATGTAGTACCGGACTAAAGAGCTTTGCGCTCTGGCGTCTCCCTGTTCTGCCGCTTTGCACCACCACTTAACCGCCTCGGCATAGTCCTTGATTACGCCATGGCCATTTTCGTAGCACCAGCCTAAATGGCATTGCGCATTGGAGACTCCCTGCTCTGCCGCCTTGCGATACCACCTTGCCGCCTCGACATAGTCCTTGGTTACGCCTTCGCCATTGTAATATCGCTTGCCTAAATTGAATTGTGCCTTGGCGTGTCCCTGCTCGGCCGCCTTGCGATACCACTTCGCCGCCTCAGCAAAGTCTTTGGTTACGCCTCTGCCATTGTAGTAGCTCAAGCCTAAATTGTATTGCGCCTTGGCGTGTCCCAGCTCTGCCGACTTGCGCCACCACCTTACCGCCTCGGCATAGTCGTTGGTTATGCCTCTGCCATTGTAGTAGCTCCAGCCTAAATTGTATTGCGCCTTGGCGTGTCCCTGCTCTGCCGACTTGCGATACCACCTTACCGCCTCGGCATAGTCCTTGGTTACGCCTTTGCCATTATCGTAGCACACGCCTAAATTGTTTTGCGCATCGGCGTCTCCCTGCTCTGCCGCCTTGCGATACCACCTTACCGCCTCGGCAAAGTTTTTGGTTACACCTATGCCATTGTAGTAGCACGCGCCTAATTTGAGTTGTGCATCGGTATTGCCCTGCTCTGCCGCCTTGCGCCACCACCTTACCGCCTCGGCATAGTCCTCGGTTACGCCTTCGCCTTTGTAATATCGCTTGCCTAAATTGAATTGCGCCTCGGCGTCGCCATTCGCTGCACGAGTTTTTAGTTCGTCAATAGTTTGAGCGGAGAGTGAGAGAGGAAGTAATAATCCTATCATCACTACTACAAAAAAATGAAATAAGTTTTTCATATTACTTATTGTTTAGATTTGAATCCGTTTAGTATAGAAACTTCACAAATATAACAACTAATTTCGCAAATAGCAAAAATTAGATTATAATACTCAAGGTGTAACAAAGGTTTTTAATCAGTCGAATTAAAAGTTAAATTTTTTAACCGACAGCGAAAGCCCTTTTGGTTGAATTCCCAAAAAGGCCCTAGTGTGTTGATTAGTAAATTGATAGAAAATTATCTGTTATACCTGGAGCATATAAATAAGTTTTTTCATATCTAAAAGTGTATTAGTTTAATCTATACAAAGGTGTAAAAGCCGAATTAAACGGACAGCCTATTCGTGCTTGAACTCAAAAATCTTTGTTGAACACCCCTTAATAACCACTTCGTACTTTGATTGTGGAACTCCATCTTGTGCCACACCATCAATGTAGAGAGTAAAGTTCTCATCGAGTCCCATCTCGGTAGGGTTGATAGTGAAAGCCATATCTTTTGCCTCTTCACTGATATTGGTAAAGGCGAGCAAGATATTACCCTCCTTGTTGCGCCAAGCACTTGAATAGAGCAATGGTACCACCTTCTTGTGAGGGAAGAGGTTTGTACCCTCGTTCTTGTAGCTGTATGTGGACATCTGCGCAATCTCGATCTCGGTAGCGTAATTATTTGCAAGTTTTGGAGCACGCATCATCTTGCCATATTGCATATAATCCTTGTGCTGTTTACGCTTTGCCACCAATTTGGCAATATATTGCATCTCGACAGGGCGAGCCTTTCGAGCAAATGCGTGATAATTCACGATTGTAGGTTGAATACCCCATACAAAGTTTCTCGCCTGCTCCATTCGCAACTGGGTGTTGTACTTTGCCGGTAGGAGGGTTTCGGTATTAGGTGCGCGGAACTCCTTTGGCCAGAATTCATCGTATGGCGGATAGGTAAATCCTCCGAACTGACCAAAAGTAATTGCGTATTCGTGATATACCGCATTGAAGAACGGAATAATCTCCTTATGCACAAGTCCCTCCATACGCTCTGTACTTGCTTCGAGAGTGAGGAAACCGTCAAGGTGAGCCATCCAATCTTCTCCGGAACCTTCACCCGTAAGAACAGGGTTTGCCTCTTTGGTCTTTTCGCGTATCAACTCTACGAGTTTGAGATATCCTTTTACCCAATAGTTACCACCACCGACTGTGTGACCGTGGTTCGGGTTGTAACAGCAGTAGTGCAAGCATGCCTGGTCCAAATAGACACCGGTGCTACCGTAGCTATTCACCACTGTATCGCAAAGGTTCGAGTAGATTTCGTGCCAGAACTCCTGCGACATACACATCGGCGTAATAGGGTTTTCTGTGTATTTATTATACATTTTTGCGTGGGTCGTTCCGTCGGATTTACGAGCAGAATATTGACTGATATTTAACTCTGTCCATGATTTACGCGACTCGCCCCACTGGATTGAGTTCATATACGGAGTCATATTGATACCCTTCGCTTTTGCCTCGGCTACCGCCTTCATAAAACTCTCGCGACCTTCGCGCGGTGGAAGATATTCAGGGAAGGCATCGTCGTATGGACCATTGTGCCACCAATGCCACAAAACGCTAACATTGTAGTCACCCAAATACTCCTTCAAATCGGCTGCCTCAGTCAAAACATTATTTGAACGACCTCGGTTCCACATCCAAATATCGGTCTCCGGCAACCACGAGTTCATCTTGCCGCTGTGGAGGCGATTATTCTTAACCCACTCCTGCTGCAATGCCCACTCACGATAGATTTGTGCAGCATCATACCAATCACCGTGCAGTGTTCCGATGATAGACTGATACGACGAGCTGAATGAACTATTTTCGGCAGACATTGGCAACATATAAACATGCTTGTATGTGGTGGTGTTACCTTCAAACTCGAAATATGAGCCTTTTGCCATACTGTTGACATCGTTAGTCGCAATGTAAAGACCACTTGGCTCCTCTCCATAGATAACTTCAACCTGCATTGTTGGGCGGATTACCGAACGCTGCGAGAGAACATTGCTCACTTTGCGATAGTTCTTATAGAGGTGTCCGGTCCATGGCGCAATGGCAACCTCTTCGTTGGTAAACTCCTTTATGTTGCTGATGCGTGGGAAATATACCTCCATTAGCTTATCGCCCTCGAAAGATGTAAGTTCAATATCCCAATAAGACATCGGCTTGGTCTTATCGAGCGATACCGTAGCTGTAACCTCGATACCGGCACCGTCCTCCTGTCGCCACTTTAAAACGGCCTTGTTTTTCGACCAGCTGCAAACCGAGGCTTTGGTTGGGAGATCGAACTCATAACCCTCCTCTCTTGGCGCAAGCTCCCAGAGGGTCTTTGGTGTAGCAGCCAAATCGAGATACTCGTAACCGGTTTCAAGGTCGGTCATCGAGATTAAATGTGCTGTTGTGCGGTCAAAAGTCAAACGCAATAGGCCATTGTCCAATACAACCTTGTCGGACGGTTGGCAGGCACTGATAAGAAGTGCGATTAGAGGAATGATTAGTTTTTTCATGATATAAATGTTTTGATTAGTTAAGTATCGAAATTCGCTTGATATTCAGTTAGTGTTATACATTGTATGTATACGGTTCTGTAAATTTATATATAAAATTTAGTTTTTGCAAGTTAATGAGAGTGAAAAATTTCGTGAATAATTTTGGTTATAATGCTCAAGGTGTAACAAAGGTTTTTAATCAGTTGAATTAAAAGTTAGATTTTTTAACCGACAGCGAAAGCCCTTTTGGTTGAATTCCCCAAAAGGCCTAGTGTGTTGATTAGTAAATTATCTGTTATACCTGGAGCATATAAATAAAAAATTATCTTATCTTTCGTCTTTCGACTTTTTTTCCTATTTTTGCAAAAAAATAGAAAATCCCTATGAGAATAGTTTCCCCTTCGATTCTTTCTGCCGACTTTGGCAACCTCGAAAGAGATATTAAAATGATTGACCGATCCGCTGCCGAGTGGGTGCATATCGATGTTATGGATGGCGTGTTTGTGCCTAATATTTCGTTCGGCTTTCCTGTGATGAAGCCTGTGCGCAAGGCTACCTCGAAGGTGCTCGATGTGCATTTGATGATTGTCGAGCCTGAGAAGTATGTGAAGCGTTTTGTGGAGGCGGGAGCCGACTATGTAACCTTCCACCACGAGGCGTGTGCTGATCCTCGTGCTGCAATTGCCGAGATTAAGACTGCTGGCGCAAAGGCTGGCGTGAGCATTAAACCTGCAACCCCTGCCGAGGCTATTTTCGACTACCTCTCGGAGTTGGATTTGGTGCTTGTGATGAGCGTAGAACCAGGCTTTGGTGGTCAGTCGTTTATGCCGAACTCGCTCGATAAGGTGCGTGCTTTGCGTAAGGAGATTGACGAGAAGGGCTACAACTGCCTGATTGAGATTGATGGTGGCATCTCGGCAAAGAATGCAAAGGAGGTATTCGATGCGGGTTGCGATGCCGTAGTTGCCGGCTCGGCAGTCTTTGGCGCAGAGAACCAGGAGCAGGCGATAATTGATATTTTGAACGCATAATGATTTCGATAGATAATCTCACCGTAAGTTTTGGCGGCTGGACCCTCTTCGACGGAATTTCGTTCCTGGTTAATCCGAAGGAACGCATTGGTCTTGTCGGTAAGAACGGAGCCGGAAAAACTACAATTTTGAAACTTATTGCAGGCTTGCAACAGCCTACCTCGGGTGCGGTGACCAAGAATGCAGAGTGCACAATCGGCTACTTGCCACAGCAGATGCAGGTTGCCGATACTACGACGCTGATAGCCGAGACGGCAAAGGCGTTCGAGGAGGTTTTGGCAATCGAGGCGGAGATTGAGCGCCTGACTGCCGAGATAGCCGTGCGTGACGACTACGAGAGCGAGGAGTACGAGAAGTTGTTGCACCGCTTGAACGATGCAAACGACCGCTACCATATCCTCGGTGGTGATACTCGTGATGCCGATATCGAGAAGACCCTGCTCGGCTTGGGCTTCCGTCGTGAGGAGTTTGATAAGCCCACACGAGAGTTCTCGGGCGGTTGGCGTATGCGTATCGAGTTGGCGAAGTTGCTCTTGCGTCGCCCTTCGATATTTCTGCTCGACGAGCCGACAAACCACCTCGATATCGAGTCTATTCAGTGGTTGGAGGAGTATCTGAAAAACTATAACGGTGCGGTGCTCTTGATTTCGCACGACCGTGCATTCTTGGATAATGTAACTACCCGTACAATAGAGCTTTCGCTGGGTAAGATTTACGACTACAAGGTGCCATATTCGCACTTTGTAACGCTTCGTGCCGAGCGCCGGGCGCAGCAGTTGGCGGCATACCAAAATCAGCAACGCCTCATCGAAAAGAGCGAGGAGTTTATTGAGAAGTTCCGCTATAAGCCTACCAAGTCCAATCAGGTGCAATCTCGCATCAAACAGCTCGATAAGTTGGAACGCATCGAGGTCGAGGAGGAGGATTTGGCGACACTTAATATCAAATTCCCACCTGCACCTCGATCGGGACAGATTGTGGCGGATATTAAGGGAGTTGGCAAGGCTTTTGGCGACCATAGAGTCTTTTCGGGTGCGGAATTTACCATTCATAAGGGCGATAAAATTGCCCTCGTAGGTCGCAATGGCGAGGGTAAGACCACCTTTGCCCGTATGTTGATTGGCGAGTTGGCGCAGTCGGAGGGAGAGATTAAGATCGGCGCAAATGTCAGCATCGGCTACTATGCCCAAAATCAAGACGATTTGATGAATGGCGAATTTACCGTCTATGATACTCTCGACAGGGTTGCGGTGGGTGATATTCGCACTCGTCTGCGTGATATTCTGGGTGCATTTTTGTTCCGTGGCGAGGATGTTGACAAGAAGGTGAAGGTGCTTTCGGGTGGCGAGCGCTCCCGTTTGGCTATGGCGAGAATGATGCTCGAACCGCACAACCTTTTAATTCTCGACGAGCCTACCAACCATATGGATATGCGCTCAAAGGATATTCTTAAAACCGCATTGCAGAAGTTTGACGGCACGGTTGTCGTTGTGTCGCACGACCGTGAGTTCTTGGATGGCATAGTCGATAAGGTCTACGAGTTTAGGGATGGCGGAGTGCGTGAGTATTTGGGGGGTATCTACTACTTCCTCGAAAAACGCAAGCTCGAAAATCTGCACGAGATTGAGCGCAAAGCACCTGTTGCAACTGCGGCAAAGAGCGAGGATGTGTCGTCGGGCAAACTCTCCTACGAGCAGAAAAAGGAGCAGGAGAAGCTGTTGCGCAAGCTCCGCAAAAATGTCGAGCAAATCGAGGCGGAGTTGGCAAGCGTCGAGCAGAAAATTGCCGAATTTGATACTCGATTTGCTACTGCAACCGAGTACAATGCCGATGATTATAAGGCGTATGATGAGTTGAAGAGTCGCTACGACCACTTGATGCACGAGTGGGAGAAGGCGTCGTATGAAGTGGAAATAACAGAAAATCAATAATATGGAAAATGTCGTTTTTGGTATTCGCCCCGTAGCCGAGGCTATCGAGTCGGGCAAACAGATTGAGAAGATTTATATTCGCAAAGGTGCCGAAGGTCAGCTGATGACCGACTTGAAGGACCTCTGCTTTCGCCATCGCCGCCACTATCAGGAGGTGCCTGTCGAGAAGTTGAACCGAATGACTCGTGGCAACCATCAGGGCGTTGTGGCTGTGATTGCGGCTATCGACTATGTCGAGGTGCAGGATATCTTGGATCGTGTTCCCGAGGATGAGACACCGCTCATCGTGGTGTTCGACAATGTTACCGATGTGCGCAATTTTGGCGGTATTGCTCGTTCGGCAGAGTGCGCAGGTGCTCACGGAATTATCTCGTCGTTGAAGAATTCGGCACCGGTAAATGCCGACTCTATCCGCTCGTCGGCAGGTGCTTTGACTCGTATTCCGGTGGCTCGTGTAGGTTCTATTCGCAACACTTTGAAGTCGTTGCAAGCGGAGGGTTTCCAGATTGTTGCCGCTACCGAGCATAGCCATAAGTTGATGTACGATGCCGACTTGACCAAGCCTACGGTTATCGTTATGGGCTCGGAGGAGAACGGAATTTCGAAGGAGGTTTTGAAGTTGTGTGACGAGCAGTTGGCTATTCCGATGATTGGTGCAATCGAGTCGTTGAATGTGGCAGCAGCAGCTGCAATTATGCTATTCGAGGTTGTGCGCCAACGAATTGGAGAATAGAGATTTAATATCGCTTATCTAAACCGATGGATAAGGTCTATAAACACCCTCGTCTTGGCGATATTCAGTTGCGTCAACAATGGACTACAAGTCGCATTTCGCTCTCGGTGAAGCCGTCGGGCGAGGTGCGATTGTCGTATCCACGCCTTATCTCCACCGCAAAGGCTTTGCGCTTTTTGGAGGAGAAGGTGGAGTGGGTGTTGCAGATGCGTGCAAAGGTTGCCGAGAGGGCGATGCAGGGTGCGGACTATTCGCCCGAGCAGATTGAGGCGATGCGTCGTGAGGCGAAGCAAGTGTTGCCGGCGATGGTTGAGCGATTGGCAAAGGCAAACGGCTTTTCGTATGGGCGCATCACCATTCGTACAACTCGCTCAAAGTGGGGATGTTGCACCTCGAAAAATAACCTTTCGCTGTCGCTTTTTCTGATGACTTTGCCAACACGCTTGCAGGAGTTTGTGGTGCTGCACGAGTTGTGCCATACGGTACATCACAACCACTCGGCAGAGTTTCACGCTCTGCTCAATAAAGTGACGGGCGGTCGTGAAAAAGAGCTTAATCGCCAACTCAAAGGCATTCGCAAAAATCTCCGTTTTCGCAAAGGCAATGAACAAGATTTGGAGCGTATTATGGAGTTGGTTGTCGATGCTCAAAATTGGTTTCGAGGGCAGGGAATTGACCAATGGCAAGATGGCTATCCGACACGAGAGTTGATATTAAGTGATATTTTAGGTAAGCAGAATTATATAATTGAATATAACGGCGTTGCGGTTGCTACTGCCGTAATATCTTTTGCGGGCGAGCCAACCTACGCTGTGATAAAAGGCAAAGGCTGGCTAAATGAAAATCCGTATGCCGTAGTGCATCGAATTGCAGTGGCTGATGAGTGCCGTCGCAAGGGTATTGCAAAGGAGATTTTATACTTTACGGAGGAGTTGTGTGCCGAGCAAGGGGTGGCGGATATTCGTATCGACACCCACTGCGATAATCGGGCAATGCGCTCTTTGTTGAAAAAGATGGGCTATGCTCATTGTGGTAGAATAACGCTGACTTCGGGAGCATTCCGAGAAGCGTATCAAAAGAAACTTAAAAAATAGATAGATATGTCGTACAATTTATTGAAAGGTAAGCGAGGAATCGTCTTCGGAGCTTTGAACGAGCAGTCGATTGCTTGGAAGGTGGTAGAACGAGTAGTCGAGGAGGGTGCAGAGGTTGTTCTCACAAATACCCCTGTGGCGTTGCGTATTGGTGCGACGCAGAAGTTGGCGGATCAGTGCGGAGCGATTGTAGTGCCGGCAGATGCAACCTCGGTGGAGGATTTGCAGAATTTGGTCGATAAGGCGCTCGAACATTTTGGTGGAAAGATTGACTTTGTGCTTCACTCGGTGGGTATGTCGCCAAATGTGCGCAAGAATTTCCCATATTCGGCACTCGACTACAACAACTTCTCGAAGACGATAGATATCTCGGCTTTGTCGTTCCACAAGTTGTTGCAGGTGCTCTACGAGAAGGATGCAATGGCGGAGTATGGCTCGGTTGTGGCGTTGTCGTATATTGCTGCACAGCGCACGGTGGAGGGCTATTCGGATATGGCAGAGGCGAAGGCTATGTTGGAGAGTATCGCTCGCTCGTTCGGAGCTGTGTATGGCCGTGAGCGTAAGGTGCGAGTGAATACCGTTTCGCAGTCACCAACTCTCACAACAGCGGGTCAGGGCATTGCCGGTATGAGCGATATGTATGCCTTTACCGAGGAGATGTCTCCACTTGGCAACGCCTCGGCAGAGGAGTGTGCCGACTATATCGTGACACTCTTTTCCGACTTGACTCGTAAGGTTACGATGCAGAACCTCTACCACGATGGTGGTTACTCGTCGATGGGTATCTCGGCATCGGTAATAGAGGCGTTCAAAAAGGGTCGAGAGTAGTATTTCGACATTTTTGTTGTGGTTTTGGCGCAGTGGTAGTGATTATTGCGAAAAATGATTACCTTTGCACCCGAAAATCAGGAAGATATAAAATAATTATATAAGTATGAAGAATTTTAATAGCGACTCATCGTCGGCATTGTCACGCTTTGCAAAGGATAAGCGTTTGCGTACAACAAAGACAAGCGACGAAAAGCGTGAGTCGAGAGGTGGTTTTAAGAGCGAGCGACCAAAGCGAGCTTCGTTCAATCCTAACTTTACCGAGGATAATCGCCCAAAGCGTGGCGTAGAGGGTGGCGAGCGTGGCGAGCGCAAGCAGTTCGGTGCAAAACCGGCTGGTCGCAAGCCTTTTGGTGCAGGTCGCCCAGAGCGTAATGAGTGTACCGAGCGCACATTCAAGGGTAAGAGCGAGGGCTTCAAGAAAAATGACGGCTTCCGCAAGAGCGAAGGCTTCAATAAGGGTGGTCGCAAGCCTATGGGCAAGAGCGAAGGTTTCAAAAAGAGCGAGGGCTACAAAGGTAAGGGTAAGCCAACTGCCGAGCGTAGCTATCCAAAATATAACCCTAACAAGGTTACAGGTGAAATTCGTTTGAACCGCTTTGTTGCGCAGTCGGGACTCTGCTCACGCCGTGAGGCAGATGACTTTATCGCAGCAGGTTTGGTGAGCGTGAATGGCGTTATCGTAACCGAACTCGGAACGAAGGTTTGGCCTACCGATGTCGTGAAATTCAACGACGAGCGTTTGCAGGGCGAGAAGAATGTATATCTCGTACTGAACAAGCCAAAGGGCTATGTTACAACCCTCGAAGATGACCACGCCGAGAAGACCGTTATGGAGTTGGTGCAGAACGCTTGCAAGGAGCGCATCTATCCGGTTGGTCGCCTCGATAAGAACTCGTTGGGATTGTTGCTCTTTACCAACGATGGCGATATTACTCGTCAGCTCACTCACCCTTCGTTGCGCAAGAAGAAGATTTATGAGGTAACTCTCGATAAGGCACTTACTCGTGCTGATTTAGAGCAACTTGCAGAGGGTATTACTCTCGAAGATGGCGATATTTTCTTCGATGAGATTTCGTATATCAAGGATGACAAAAAGTCGGTGGGCGTAGAGATTCACTCGGGCCGTAACCGTATCGTGCGCCGTATGTTCGAGCACCTCGGCTATAAGGTTACCAAACTCGACCGTGTATATTACGCAGGTCTTACCAAGAAGAACTTGAAGCGTGGCGCTTGGCGCTTCCTCACCTCTGACGAGGTGGCACGCCTCAAAGCAGGCCGCTACGAATAGAGTTGAGAGTTTAGAGTTGAGAGTGGAGAGATTTCGATTTCTCCGCTCTTTTTTTGTGCATTTAGAAATATTTTCTAACTTTGCGATAACATATCAGCGAAATAATGAGCAATTTTGCACAATAAGGGTATATAAATACCCCTCCCCGAAAATTCGGGGGGGGGTATTTCGTTGATACACAGCGAGTTAGCAAAATAAAGGACAAAAGGCGCAAACATAATGACATTTAATGACATTCGGGCTTTTAGCCCTGAATGGCAGGCGCACTCTCAAAAGAGTGCTGAATGGCAAGCGCCGAAAGTTTTTTGGACCAATAAGCCGTTTTTTGTCATTTATTGCCATTAAGCGAACAAAGTGAGCGAATGCCATTCAATGCCATTCGTTGCCATAAAAAAGACAAAAACAAAACACTAAATAACAAAAACTATGAAGAAACTTTTACTTTTATTAGCGGCGGTAGGAACGGTTTTTACCGCTTGCGAAGCAGGTAGCGGACTCAATGAGGGTGGTAATGGAACACCTGCATCATCAGACAAGATTGCAACCATCGAGGAGCAGGGTGCGAACATTAAGGCGACCATCGCAACCCTCGAAACCACAAAGTCGGCAGTAAATGCGACTATTGCTTCGCTCAACGAGCAACAACCCGTAACTCGTGGCAATGACAACGGCAACAATGGCGTAAAGGATATGATTGCCGCCCTCGAAGAGCGTCTTGCAGCGTTGGAGCAGATGATTGCCAACCTCAAAGAGTATGCTAATGGCGACCTTTCCGAGATGCAAGATTGGGCAGAGGCGACCTTCGCTACAATGGAGCAGTACAACGCTCTCGCATCGGAACTCGCAACATTGAAGGCTCTTTTGGAGGGTTTTGAAGGCGTTTCGACAACCGAGTTGAGTGATGCTCTTGCAGCATCGGAGCAATCGATGAAGCAGTGGGTAAATGAGCAGTTATCGGGCTACGCAACTATCGCCGAGGTTGAAGCGCAGATTGCAGCATTGAAGGAGAGCCTTACAGCGGAGTTGAACGAGGAGGTTGAGCAGGTGGTTGCTACTCTTACTGCTTTGATGAATAACACCAAGCAGGAGTACGAAAAGGCAATTGCCGACGCAATTCAAAATCAGGGCATTATAAACGATAAAATCGCAGAGGATATTGCCAATATCAACAAGCGCATTGACGAGGAGTTGGCAACAATCAACAAGCGTCTTGATGATATAGAGAAGCGCTTAGACGAGATTGAGGAAGCACTTGCAAACCTTATCAAGCAAATTCAATCGTTGGAGTATATTGATACAAATGGCGATGAGCCGACACCGGTTGTAACCTCTGCCGATGCGGCTACCGTACAACTTAATTTCAGAGTTTCGCCATCAAAGGTGGCTGGCGAGTTGGCAACAAATTGGAGAGAGTATGTAAAGGTTAAAGCCTACTATACTGATGATTTCAACACAATTGTAGATATACCTATTACGAGTTATACCGGCAATGGGGAGACCGGTATGATTTCCATAGAGGCATCGGGCGAAAACCTTTCGGATAGGTTTTATACCGATTTGCAGCAGGCTTCGCTCTATCTGAAAATTTCTGATGGCAACAATGATAGAGAGTCGCAATCTATCGCAATAAAAGCACAACGCTGGATGCGAGAGGATATAGATTTGGTGCCTAATGATAATGAAATTTACTATACAACCATAGACTGTAACGCTGCTATACTCACGAGTACAGAGGGGTTTGGTGCCAATTTTCAAACCAATCTCTATGATAGGAAAAAGGGTGTCTTTGTTTTGGGCTTTGATGGAGAGATAACCTCTGTTGGCTCTAATGCTTTTAAGACCTCTACTAGCGACACTAATACTACACTTATTCAGGTTAAACTTGTGATGTTACCAAATAGTATAAAATCGATTGACAGGGAGGCATTTAGAGGTGCAAGAGGAATCTCCCATTTCCGACTTAGCGATAATCTTGTCTCGATAGGGCAGTATGCATTTGACAATTGTCACGGCTTAATAGAGATTACTATTCCGGAGTCTGTGACAGAGGTGGGCACAGATGCATTTTCGTATTGTTCTAAACTTCAAAAATTCTACGGTAAGTTTGCATCAAAGGATAATTGTTGCCTGATTGTTGATGGCGTTTTGCAACGCACGGTTGCCATATTCCCTCAAAAAGAGTACACTCTTCCAGAGGAGGTGAAATGGTTTGGAGATGGCTGTATATACACAAGGCAGTCAGGTTTTGTTCTATGTATACCAGATAGTGTTGAAGGATTAGACAAAGGGGCGCAAACTGTTACTGAAAGTTCATCACAAATACAGGCCTTAAAAGGTAAATTTATTGTCGATAGTCGTTCTATGGTTGTAGACGGAGTATTGTGCGGTGTGGCTGGATATAAATTGACAAAATATCAGATACCTGATGATGTAACAAAGATTTCTGAGATGCTCTTCTATAATTGCTCGTATCTTAAAGAGGTGCGGATGCCAAAAACTATCACCCAAATCGCTTCTCAAGCATTTAATGGTTGTAAGAATTTAGAATATGTCTATTGCCAAGCAATTGAGCCTCCGCAAACAGGCCTATCAAGTGGGGAGGCGAATATATTTAAGGGAATAGAAACACCTCCAACCATCTATGTTCCTCGTGAGAGTTTGGCTAAATATCAACAATCTAAGTATTGGAGAGCGTATGCCGACAAACTTGTACCGTATGACTTTTAATTTCATAGGCTATTAGCCATTAGCATTTAGAGCGAGAGAAATCTCGCTCTTTTTGTATCTGTGGGAATAAATGATTAAATTTGCGCCCATAAAGTGATATGAATAGAAAAATGAAGAGATTTTTGTGTGTTTTGGCAGTTGCAGTGCTTGCGCTGACATCGTGCGAGGGCTTTAATTTGGATGATATATTGGGCGGTATGCTCGGTGGTGGTGATAATAATACCGAAGAGCCAGCCACCTACGATATCGTTGTTGAGCCGTCATTGTTGCAGTTTGGTGCCGAGGGTGGCGAAAAAGAGGTGCAAATCGAGGCAAATGTCGATTATGAGTTGCTCTGCGAAGCCGATTGGGTGTCGTATCAAGTAGCCGAAAATGGAGCGGTTATCACCGTGCGGAGCCACACTGCCAAGGATAAGCGCAAGGCGATGCTTGTGGTATTCAACAAAGATTACGAAATCTATAAGTCGGTAACTATTGAGCAGGCGGGCTATATCGCTCCCGAAGAGCCCGAAACACCGGAGGAGCCTGAAACTCCCGAAACTCCCGAAGAGCCCGAAACTCCCGAAATAACGGATGCTAAATATGACCGCAATTGGGCGGAGCAACCCGAGAAGGTTGAGAATAAGCACTATATCCACAAAACCTACTATTCCACTCTGATGGACGGTCAGCGTGTGCGCAACTTCTCGGTCTGCTACGATACAGTCAAGATGTGCTCTCGTTGGGTGGCGTACCCGGGCCACTCGGTATATCGCAAGTGGGGTAGTTATCAGGTTGGCGAGAATAACAATTCGGGAAGAACAAATGCGTGGGCATTCGATGATGCAGTAACGGAGTATGCTCCGCATACCGATTACAATCAAGCCTACTCGATTGTTAGCAAGTATGATAGCAAGACCGATGCCTACGATACCGCCAAAGAGCCGATAATTCCGCATAGCCGACAGGCTGATATATGTTTTACAAATGGCTTCGGTTGGGGCTGGGCTCGTGGTCATATGCTTCCGTCATCGCAACGCTACAACACTTGGGAGAATAATGCCCAGACCTGCTATGCTACCAATATTATGGTGCAGCAGTATGACTTTAATGGTGGCTCGTGGGCAGATGTGGAGGCGTTGGAACGCAATAAAAACTGCTCGGATACGCTCTATGTTGTTGTAGGAGCGCTCTTTGAGGATAGTAAAACCATCTCTCGCTTCGGTAGAACTATTGGTGTGCCAACGCACTGCTATAAGTTGTTGCTACGCACAAAGTCGGGTAGTACTCGCAAGGCAATCAGCGAGATAACCTCGGCAGATGAGCTGATTTGCATCGGCTTCTTGTTCGAGAATGATGAGTCGTCGAAGGATGTAAATATCTCGACCGCAGCGACCTCGGTAGCCGAAATTGAGAAGCGTGCGGGCTTCAAATTCTTCCGCAATCTCAATCCTGCCATTGCCGATAAGGTAAAGGCGCAGAAGAATCCGAGTGATTGGGGAATGTAAAGAGTTGAGAGTGGAGAGTTGAGAGTGGAGAGTTGAGAGATTTTCTCAACTCTTTTTTGTTGTCCATTTCGTCGGCTTTTAATTTTTAATTAAAAATTCTCAACTCTCAACTTCCAACTCTCAACTTTTTTTTCTATCTTTGTTGCAATTAAGTAACAAATCACAACAAAAACATAAGATTATGGTAATTTTAGTATTGAATTGCGGTAGCTCGTCAATCAAGTATCAGGTGCTCGATGTAGAGTCCGCTTCGCACAAATTGCTCGCAAAGGGTATCGTAGATCGTATCGGTTTGGCAGAGGGTGACCTCGTTCACAAGCCTGTTGGAAAGGAGAATTTCCACCTTCACCAGCCAATCGCTGACCACACCACAGGTATCAGCCTTGTGTTGGAGGCTTTGACTGACGCTGAGCACGGCGTTATTTCGTCGCTCGACGAGGTTAAGGCGGTAGGTCATCGTGTGGCTCACGGTGGCGAGTTCTTCGCTGATAGCGCAGTAGTAACCGAGACCGTTAAGGAGCAGATTCGCTCGTTGTTCGCAATCGCTCCATTGCACAACCCTGCAAACTTGGAGGGTATCCTCTCTATCGAGAAGGTGTTGCCATCGGTGCCACAGGTAGCGGTATTCGATACATCGTTCCACCAGTCTATTCCTGCTCGCAACTACTTGTATGCTCTCCCAATGGAGTACTACGAGAAGTATCGTGTTCGTCGTTATGGCTTCCACGGCACCAGCCACAAGTTCGTAGCAAAGCGTGGTGCTGAGTTGTGTGGCCTCGACTTGGAGAACTCGAAGATTATCACTTGCCATGTTGGTAATGGTGGTTCGGTAACCGCTGTTTTGAACGGTAAGTCGTACTGCACCTCGATGGGCTTCTCGCCTGTTGATGGCTTGGTTATGGGTACTCGTTGTGGCGATGTTGACCCAAGCGCAGTTCTCTATATTGCCGAGCACGAGGGTATGAACTTCTCGGAGATTAACACTATGATCAATAAGAAGTCGGGCGTAGAGGCTGTTTCGGGCGTATCGAGCGATATGCGTGATATTGATGCCGCTTACGAGGCTGGCAACGAGCGTGCAATCCTTGCTCGTGATATGTACTACGACCGTGTAAAGCAGTATGTTGGTAAGTATGCTGCATTGATGGGTGGTTGCGACTTGCTCATCTTCACCGGTGGTGTAGGCGAGAATTCGAACGACTTGCGTCGTTGGGTATCGCACAATATGGAGTGGATGGGTATCGAGATTAACGATGCTCTCAACGATGTAACTCGTGGTACCGACACCATCCTCTCGACCGAGAACTCGAAGGTTAAGGTTGCTGTTATCGCAACTAACGAGGAGTTGGTTATCGCACAGGATACCTACCGTTTGATTAACGCTTAATTAGAAATTGAAATTAGAAAAAGCCAATAGCTAAGGGCTAATGGCTAATAGCTTAGAAAAAAATGAAACACTTATCAGAAATAGTTGATGCAGCCATCGCTCGTGGTCGTAAGCGCTTGGCAGTAGCATATGGTCAGGATGCACACACCATCGAGGCTGTGTACGATGCTTATAAGGATGGTTTTGTAGAGGCAACTCTCTTTGGTGACCAGGAGGTTATCGAGAAGACTTGCGCAGAGTTGGGCATTGATAGCACCATTTTTACAATCGTAAATGAGCCAAATGCAGCAAAGGCTGTTGCAGCGGCAGTTAAGGCAGTTGTGTCGGGCGAGGCTGATGTCTTGATGAAGGGCTTGGTTTCGACCGATGTATATATGCGTGGTATCTTGAACAAGGAGGCAGGTTTGTTCCCTCCAAAGGGTGTGTTGAGCCATATCTCGGTATTTGAGTGGGCTGGCTACCACAAGTTGCTCCTCGCTTCGGATATCGCAGTGTTGCCATTGCCAGACTTGAAGCAGAAGCAGGCTCTTATCAAGTATATCGCACAGGTTGCAAAGACTCTCGAAATCGACACTCCGAAGATTGCTTGCGTTGCCGCTATGGAGTTGGTTAATGCCAATATCCCTGCTATGGCTGAGGCTGCAATTCTCTCGAAGATGGGTGACCGTGGTCAGTTGGGCAATGTGATTGTTGACGGTCCGTTGTCGCTCGATATCGCACTCTATAAGGAGGTTGCAGAGCACAAGAAGATTAAGGGCTCGGCAGTTGCAGGCGATGCAGATGCGTTGCTCTTCCCTAATATCGAGTCGGGAAATGTCTTCTTCAAGAGCGTTTCGCACATCGGTGGTGGCGAGTTGGCTGCAATGGTTGTTGGTACCAACAAGCCTTGCGTATTGACCTCTCGTGGTGACTCGGCTTTGTCGAAGAAGTATTCGATTGCGTTGGCTTGCCTTTCAGCAAAATAAAACATGCAAGCAATGAAGTTGCTTATTCTTAATGGTCCGAACCTCAATTTGCAGGGTAAGCGTGACCAATCGGTATATGGTGCGGAGTCGTTCGAGGAGTTTATTCCTCGACTCCGTGCCCTGTATCCGGAGCACTCGCTCGATTATGCACAATCGAATATCGAGGGCGAGTTGATAGATGCTCTCCACAAGGCGGTGGGGGAGTATGATGGTGTGTTGTTCAATGCCGGAGGTTATACCCATACCTCGGTGGCATTGCGTGATGCCATAGATGCCATTTCGGTGCCTGTCATCGAGATTCATATCTCGAATGTCTCGGCACGAGAGGAGTTCCGCCACACATCTCTTATCGGTGCAACCTGCATCGGTACTATCGCAGGTTTTGGCTTGGACTCCTATCGTTTGGGTGTCGAGGCTCTCATTAACCGATAACAATACGCTCCAAATATGAAGAGCCGTCTTGTCGACCAAGTAGCAAAAGGTGTTGCGTGGAGTATAGCCGAAAAGGTTTGCTCTATGCTTTTGCAGATGGTCGTGAGCATTGTTGTGGCTCGACTGCTTGTGCCCGAGGACTTCGGTGTGATGGCCATTCTGACCTTCTTTACGGCGGTGGCATTGGTGGTTGTCGATAGTGGCTTTTCGCAGACTCTGCTCCGCAAGGAGTCGCCAACCAACGACGACTACAAGTCGGTATTTGTCTTCAACTTGGCGGTGTCGGTGGCGTTGTATCTGCTCTTTGTGGCTCTGTCGCCACTCTTGGCTCGATACTACGATTTGACGATAATCGCAAAGATTGCCCCCGTATTGTTTTTGCTTTTGCCACTCAATGCGCTGGGCATAATTCAGAATACGAAACTCTCTCGTGAATTTCGCTTTGGGACATTGTCGAGGATAAATTTCGTCGCATCGCTCATTGCAGGCGTAGTGGCGATTGCGATTGCCGTATGTGGCGGAGGCGTTTGGGCTTTGGTGGCACAGCGGCTCTCGGTTGTAGCGGTCAAATCCTTGCTCTTGTGGTGGCGAGGCGATTGGCGTGGCGAGGGGGCGTTTAGTGGCTCGGCGTGGCGAGCAATGGCTCCATTCTCGTTTCGCCTGATGAGCACCGATATCGTCTCGGCGGTATATAACAATGTGGCTCAGCTATTTATCGGTAAAATCTATTCGGCAGATACGCTCGGCTACTTCAATCAGGCGCAGAAAATCAAGGATTTGCCCGTGCAGTCTGCAGTGTTGTCGGTGCAGACTGTAACCTATCCTGCCCTGGCAAAGATTAAGGATGATGCCGAAAAGTTTGCCGAGAGCTTCCGCAAGGTGCTTTTGATAAATATCTTCGTTATGGCTCCGATGGCTGTCGGTATGTCGGCAGTGGCTCGACCTCTGTTCGAGGTGTTGCTTGGCGAGAGGTGGTTGCCGACGGTGCCATATTTCGAGGTCATCGCATTGGCAGGTGTGTTCTATCCGCTCTCAATGGTGGCATACAATGTGCTGAAAGTGCATAGCAACGGTGCGATAATCTTCCGCTTGGAGTTGCTCAAAAAGGCGATAATGACCGCAGTTCTGGCTTTGACCATTCCACACTCGACAATGGCGATAGCTTACGGCTTGGTGGCTATGACGGTGGTGGAGTTCGTCGTAAATTTCGCTGCTACAAGGCGTTACACTCTGCTCTCTTGGTGGCAGATGGTGCGCACACTGATACCCTCCTTGTTGCTCACTGTTGCTATGTATGCGGCGGTTAAAGCGGTAGGGTATTATGCTATCTCGTTCGCGCCTATTAGCTTGTTGCTCACGCAGATATCGGTAGGCGTAGTGGTCTATGCCGTAGGTGCGTGGGTGTGCCGAATGGAGGCATTCAAGGAACTTGTTGTGGTGGTAAAAGGGTTATTGAAGCGATGAGAGAGTACGGTGAGTTCGATTTTATAGAGAATATCCGGGAGATGTTTGGCTCGATGTCCGATAACGGCTTCGAGGGCATTGGCGACGACTGCGCTGTGTTGCCGATTGGTGGCGACGAGGCGTTGGTCTTCACTTCGGATATGCTCAACGAGGGTATTCACTTTCTGACAGATAAGAGTACCGCCTATCAGATTGGTTACAAGTCGTTGATGGTCAATATCAGCGATGTGGCAGCTATGGGTGCAAAGCCCGTGGCGACGCTGCTCTCGTTGGCGTTGCCCAATGAGCGCTTTGGCGAGTGGTCTGCCGACTTTATGAAGGGCTATCACGACGCTTCGGCAAAGTATGGCGTAAAACTCGTTGGTGGCGACACCACAAAGTCCGAGTCGGGTATCTGTATCAGCGTTACCGCCATTGGTCGTGTGCCTATGGCGAATATCAAGCGTCGCAGTGGCGCAAAGGTTGGCGATGTGATTATGGTTACGGGGCAGTTGGGAGCCTCGGCTGCTGGTTTGCGAGATCTGCTTGCAGGCAATACATCCACGCCAAGTGCGGATATCCATCGTATGCCCGAGGCGCAAGTTCTTGAAGGCGAGTGGCTCGGTCAGCAAGAGGCGGTCCACGCAATGTGCGACATCTCGGATGGCGTTGCTTCCGATTTGCAACATATCCTCGATTGCTCAAAAAAGAGTGCGGTGGTGTCGAAATTACCTGCAGCAGAGGGTGCAACCTGGGAGGATGCCTTTGCCGGTGGCGAAGATTATAAACTCCTTATTACGGTAGATGAGAGTCGGGCTGACGATTTGGCTCGACGCTTTGAAGAGAGATTTGGCACACCTCTATATAATATAGGTAGAATCGTTGAGCCTGACTACGATGTCTATGATATAGGCATCGAACAGGAAGAGGGCGATGTCGAGTATAGCTCGTCGGGATGGGGTGGTTATCACCACTTCTAATAGGAGTTAGGAACTGAACAGTATCACTACTCACTACTCACTACTCACCACTCACTCCACAATAAATACCTGCTCGTTTTTGCCCTGCATAAAGTACTTCTCACGGGCATAGCGCTCCAAGAATTCGTCATTCTTCAAATTCTCTATCAGCATACTGTCTCGGCGGATACTCGCTTCGTAGATTGCCTTCTCTCGGTTGAGTTGGCGAATTTCTCGTCGTGTCTTTATCAATGAGAAGAGTGGGCGACCAATAAGGATAGCACCGAGCAGAATAGCACTCCAAGTGATTATACGCCAGAAGTGTTTTCTACTCTTATTTATGGTCTCTTCGACCTGCTTACCAACCTTTTTGCCGACTTTTTTACCCCACTTCATAACCTTTTGAATTAAGGTATTCTCATATATTTGTGGCTCTGAATGGATATGCTCCAACGAGGATTGCGCTTGGCATACTCCACCAATACGGGCATAATCTGCTCGGCAACGCTCCACTCCGGTTGCAGGAAGAGCAGACACTCCTCATTGACCTTTGCTGCGCACTCCTCAGCCCATTTCAGGTCCTCCTCGCTCTGGATGATAACCTTCAACTCATCGGCTCTGCCATACGACTCGGCAAGAGGTGCCGACTTGCGCTTTGGCGATAGACATACCCAATCGAAAATGCCCGAAAATGGGTGCGAGCCCGATGTTTCGAGGAAGATAGCCAGACCCTTCTCTTTGAGTGCATTGGTCAAGATATCGAGTGGGTAGAGTAGTGGCTCACCGCCCGTAATAACGATTGATTGCGCTGCGCACGCTACGGCACGCTCGACAATCTCCTCGATGGCAACAGGGGGATAGATGCGAGGATTCCAGGTGAATTTGGCATCGCACCACGCACAACCCACATCGCAACCACCAAGGCGAATAAAATAGGCGGGCTTTCCTGTGTGAAAGCCCTCGCCCTGAATGGTGTAGAAATCCTCTACAAGTGGCAGCTTGCGGCCGCCCTCCAATAATTCGTTGTTAGTCATTGGCTAAAACATAGATATCTTTGAGGTTGCGACCGAGCTGGTCGTAATCGAGTCCGTAGCCAACGATAAACTCGTTGCCAATCTCCATTGCGCAATATTTGATAGGCAAATCGTAGAGATACTTATCAGGTTTGAAGAAGAGCGTGCATACCTCCACCGAGTGTGGGTTTAATGACTTGATGTAGTTCAGCATATGGTTGATGCTGTGACCTGTCTCGACAATATCCTCCACTACGATGATATCTCGTCCCTCGATATCGAAATCGATGCCGAGTTTCTGCTTGATAGTACCTGTCGATTGAGTACCTTCATACGAGGAAATTTGCACAAAAGTGACCTCGTTGTTGAATGTTGTCTTGCGCACAAGATCTGCCAAGAACATATACGAGCCATTCAATACACCTACGAAGATTGGAGCCTTCTCGGTGGATGCATAATCGGCATTTAACTGCTCGGCAACCTTTGCCACTGCCTCGTCGATCTTCTCGGCAGGAATCATCACCTCGAAGGTCTTGTCGTTAAGGGTAACTCTCTGTTTCATTGTGAATGAGTTTTTAGTAACCGCAAAGATAACGAATTTTTTAATTAAAAATTACAATTTAAGAAAAAGAAGCCGTCTAACAAGGTGATTTCTGCGTTACGCTTGCCCTCAAAATGCTCATTTACGCCTAGTAAACTCCGCTTTTTCGGGCTACGCAAGGTTGCGATTAAGGAGAGTGCAAAACAAATCGATTTGTTTTGCCGAGCCGCAGCAACCAAAAGCCTTCGAGGAAGGTTTAAGCCTTGAAATCCCTCTTGTTATACAACTTCCGACAAAAATGGCTGTCGCAACAAATTTGTTGGACAGCCACTCTTGCTATCGCTTTGTTACCTTAATCGAGCAACCACTCTTTCGGGTCTTGTCGAACGAGAGGGAGTAGTGCTTGTCGGCATAGTCAAAGTTGAGCGTTACAGCCTCCTTGCTCTCCTTGCAATCGGTCTGCGGAAGTGCTTTTAGCGATTCGTCGCCCACCTGTATGATGTGAAGGAAGTTATCTGCCTTTGCAGCCTTCTTTGGCGAAATCTCCACACGCCACTGACCTACCAATGGGTGATTGTTGCGAGGAGTGCCTCGGTAACGCTTAAACATAGGGTCTTCCTTCTTATATTCAGGTATAGCCCAATTCTTACCATCCGACCAGAACTGCTTGCCTTCGCCACCAATGAACTCCACGACTGCCTTCTTTGGCAAAAGCGTGCGACATATCGACTTTCCGCCCTGTGATACCTCCGAAAACTCCGCCTTGCCGTTCATCTGAGGCTCGGATACTGTGTGGAAGAGCCAACGCTTGGTATATTCGGCTGCATCAGACTCAACTCTGTCGTAAATTACGAAGATGTCGGGCTTGATCCACACAAACTCTCGTACCACCTTCTCGGCCTTGTTGCTGTGGTAGCAATTTGTAGCATCCGAAGCAATATACACATAGTCGGCATTCTCCTTGTGTGCCAATAACTTGGCACCTCGGTTTAGGCGTTGTCCGCCGTCATTTGGTGTAGGTGCATTATCCTCGTCGGGAGTTGCTTTGCCCCAGCCCTTTGGCAACTTCTCGCCTGGCATAGTGATAGTTACGCAGTTGTGGGCCACTGTGCGGCAGTAGTAGTATGGAGTATGCAATCCCGGGCTTGGGCGAGCTCCCGAGTCGAGCGCACGATAACCATTCTTATATATTACGAAGTGGTTAAGGTCAAAGTGCTGACGGTTTCTATCCTTTCGCTCGGTGAGGAATACTGCGTAAGTATCCTTGTCGCCCACTCCCGAGCGCATAACAATCTGTCCCACATTTGTAAAGTGCATCGACTGCTTATTATTAGCATCGGCTACGCTCTCAGCCTCCTCCGACTCGAAGTGGTAGCGATGTAAAAGTGGCAAGAAGTGCATTGTCGATGGGCGAGCACCGTTGTCGTTGTAGCGAGCAATCAAGCCTGTAAGCCAATCGACCTTGTCGGGGTTGCTCTCCACGAGAAGATTTGCCATCTCCTTGATGTGAGGTAGAGTAGTGCGTGGTAACTTGTTGTCCGAGTGGTTCGAGTCGCCAATACCAAACTCTCTATTGTCGGGCAGACGCATCCAATCGAGATATCGCACATAACCAAGCATATAGCTCATCTGTGGAGTGATGTCTATGCCCATAGCCGAGCGGAAGGTGTAGATGAGGTTGTACTCGGCATAAGGATAGTTGTCGAAACCGTTGCCTACGGTACCCGAGTTGAGTCCGCCATTCTTGCCGAGCATTCTTGCACGATGTGCGCTCAACTTCTGGTGCTGGTCGTAGCCATTGCGGAGCATCTGCTGGCAAGCCTCGTCGTTGATACCCTCGCCATAGAATGTTAAGCCGATATACCACGGCAATACGGGGGTGCCGTTGAATGTGCCCCTGTAATCGCCCGTATTCTCACGAGGTCGCTTTGCTCTTACATCTTTGCCGTGCCAAGCTATCTTGTAGCTAACCTCGTAGAGTCGCTTGCCCAACTCGGCACGCTCCTCTGCCGAAAGGTCGTTGTAGAGCCAATCGTAGGCGCAGAGTGTCGAGATTATTGTCAAACCTTGTCCGCTGATGTCGAGGTTGTTGTTGATACGCAACTCGTAGTGGGTAATCACTCTCTCCAACAACATCTTGGCGAAGTCGAGATACTTCGGACTCTTGGTTAAAGTCCAGAGCATTGCAGCGTCGGCAACACGATAGCCCATAACCTGGTTTGCGCCATTGCTCTCTTTGAGCTCATTCTTGAACTCCACTCCCTTTTTAATAAGTCGCTCGATGCGTCGTTGCATACCGTTGAAAGTCGCTGCATCGAAGAGCAGAGAGTTGTTCTTCATCATTGGCACATCCTCGGCAGTGAAGAACATTCGAGGGTGGTCGGTGCGAATGGCACTCATCCACTCGTAATCGTTGGCTTTGAGCTGCGCAAATGCAGCGGTCGAGATGAATAACAACGACACTAAAAGTGCGGTTAGTCGTTTCATATAGGTAGGTTTTTTAGGGTTTATCTATTACAAAGATACACTTTTTGCTCAAAAGTTAAAAATTAAAAATTATATTTTTAACTCTTGGCAACCTATTAATGCTCGATTTGTCGATAGATATCTCGCAGACGGTCTGCCATAAAGTATTGCAACACCAATCGGAAGATGATGTAGAGCAGGAATGCCAACCACAATGCATCGTTGCCAATAACGGGCAGTAGGGCATAGTAGATGCCAAAGAAGATGATTGTTGCTCCGACCATCGAGTTGCGCATCGCTCGGGTGAGCGTTGCCCCGGCATATACGCCGTCGAGCATAAACGGCATAGCGGCAAACAACGGAATAACCACTATCCAACCGATATACTCTCTCGCTGTTGCCAATACGGCAGCCAACTCCTGCTCGGAACTATTGCCGAGGAAGAACGAGAAGAGCCACTCCCAACCTGCGAGGTAGGCAGTAATGGCTATTATGGCGGTGGCAAAAGTCCACACCACGCAGTAGCGCAAGCACTTTTTGAGCGACGGCAAATCCTTTGCTCCGATGAAGCGACCTGTCATCGCCTCGGCTGCGTAGGCAAAACCGTCGTTCATATAGGAGAAGAGCATCAGCAACTGCATAAGCGTAGTATTTACCGCCAAAATTGCAGCATCGCCCATTCTTGCCGAAGCGGCGGTGAAGAAGGTATAGACTCCCACATTGCAGAATGTTCGCACGATGATATCTCCATTGACTTTGAAGAATCGCTTCATCGAGGTGAAGTCCAACACCTCACGCAGAACAATCTTGCGCATTGTCTTGCGGAAGAAGATAACAATCAGAATAGTTGCCAAGGCAAGACCTATCCACTGCGATACGACCGAGGCGTAGGCAATGCCCACAATGCCCATATCGAACGAATAGACAAACCACCAACCGAAGAGGATATGGAGCGAATTGACGGTAATAGATACCGCCATTGGAATAACTCCGTTCTGCATACCCACAAACCAACCGTAGAGTCCGAACAAAAGAATGCCCGCAGGGACTGCCCAAATGCGTGCGAAGAAGTACTCTGCAACCACCTCGTCGCCACCCATAAGCCACAACGATAGCTCGCCGAGTGGGCGTTGGAAGATGAGTACCAATGCGCTCATTGCCAACGAAATGACCACTGCACGAGCCAGCATTGCCGTGGTCTCGTGGAAGTCGCCTGCGCCGTATGCTTGTGCAGTCAAGCCGCTCGTACCCATACGAATGAACGAGCAGTTCCAATAGATGAAGTTGAAGATAGAGACTCCGAGTGCCAACGCTCCGATTATCTCTGCCGAGCCACTCCAAGTGCCGACAATACCGGTAGATACCAATCCCATCAACGGAACGGTAATATTGGATATAATATTAGGTATGGCTATGCGGAAAATCTCTTTGTTCATCTTCATATTCAATCTCTACTTTTGAGGTATAAGTTCAACCTTTATGGTCGATTTGCTGTATGACTCTATGGATGTTGTAAATCCAACTCGCACACCCTTGTTCTTTACATCGTACCAATTGTCGGAGTTGTTCTTCATAATGTACGCCTTTGCACTCTTTGGCGATGCGATGCGTAACAGTAACTCCTTGCCATCTTGCTTCAATAGGATGGTGTGATTGTCGATGATTTCGGCCTTTGCAAAGGTTGTTATATTCCAGCGTACCGAGCAATCGGCGCTACCACTTACGATTTTATCCACGCAGCAGACTTTGTCGTTGTCATCCACCGTGATACGGCGTGTCACGCTCTCGGTGTCGGAGAATAGCGACGAGAGGTCGAACTCGGCACCCTTGTACTTCTTTTTGTTGAGCACCTTTGTCATCGTTGCCATACCCTTGTATTGGTGTATCTTGTTGTTGATGGTGAGCGTGTTGTGCGAGTGGTTGTTCAAACGATAGACCTGCCAGCGTTGCGAATTCTGACCCTTCTTCCAGATGCCAATACCCTTCGACTCCAATGAGTGGTAGTCCTGACTTCCGAGCTCCACTGCCCAGCGAACGCCCGCCCACTCGTAAATGAACGAGCCACCGTCCATATGGGCGTGGCTATTTTTCGGGCTGCCTCCCTTGACTCCGAGGTAGGTATCGTCGGTCGAAGCAAAGCCTTTGCGGTAGAGGAATACAGGCTGGCTGCCCTTTCCTGCCCAAACCCTATCTTGAATAGGCTTTATATCCTTGGTGTTGCAGCGAGAAGCGAACAGCATCGCTATCGGAGCCTGGCGGTTGATACCTCGTACAAAATCCTCGTTCAGAAGTCGCTCTCTATCTTGCCAAACGAGCGACATATCGCCCGATTCGAGTGCAAACCAATAGAGTAGAGGGTTTATCATATTCAGAGGGTTGCCACAGTCGGAGAAGTTGTAGGTTGCGCCTGTCGGGGTCGACATAAAGTTCATAAACTTTGCCGACTCCAAAAATCCGGGAGCCTTCTCCAAGTCGCAACTTGTGCCCAACGCTGTGCGCAACGACTCGATGAGCATAACCTCGTACCAAGTGCCATACTCCCAATAGCCAGAACCCTCGGGATAGACTCCGTCGGGGCCGTACTCCTTCTGTGCGATTGGGTTGCTTTTGAGGGCTTCGGCTATAATCGCCTGAGCCTCCTTCGGAATGCGCTCATAGACAGCCAAAGCACCCATCACCAGACCGCCATTGCAGACCTGATTCCAATTGTTGTGCGATTTAGACCACCATCTTTTCTTGCCCGAAGTGCGCAGACCCTTTACGATTATGGCATCCTCGATTATCGTGCGACTCTCGGGCGAAAGCCAATCGTAGAGCCAATCATAACCGATAGCCAAAGCGGTCACCATCTCGCCAACATCGAGGAAGTGCGAAGGATTCCAACTTACGAAGTCGGCTGCTGCCAACATCTCCTTCTCGGCACGACGAGCATAGACCTCGTCGCCACTAACGAGATACATATACGAGCAGTAGCAAACCCTTTCGAGCACTGCACGGCAACGACCAAGAAGTCGCTTTCCTACCATTCGGTATTTGGTAGGCTCGGCGGTGAGAAACTCGTTTGTGCGACGCTCGATGACATCGTGAATGATGCATAGCGGTTGATCGCTCTCGATTTTCTGCTTTACAGCCTCGATGTCGCCACTTTTGAGGATAAGACGAGGATGTTGTGCCAACTTCGAGTAGTCGAGTGTGCTGTGTGCCATTGCCGATACCGAAAAGAGTAGGGCAATAGCTAACATAAATCGCTTCATACGGGGAGTAGCTTATTTGGTTAGATGCTTGTAGATTTCGATGCAGACCCACGCATCTGTCGCAGCATACATCTGCTGTTGCGGAGTGAGCTTGTTGGCTGCCCAATTGCTCAATCGTTGCGCCTTCGATACCTTTTTGCCGAGCACAATGCCCGAGATTTTGCGCAGACTCTTATCTTCGATGCCATACTTGCCCACCTCGTTCTGCAAATCGATAAACCCTTTGGCAGTGAAGTGGCGGAGCTTGTTTAGTCCTGCAATGTCATTGCGGACATCTGCTCCGATCTTCTTTATATTATCGTTTGTCAATATCGCTATAATCTCACGAGTGAGTGGCAACTTGTTCAGACGGATAAGGAAACAGACCGTTTCGGTCGACAGTTGCAACAACGACACTTTGTGACTTACACCGGCTTGGAACGATGGGCGAGTCTCGGTATCGAAGCCGATAATCGGCTCCTTCGAGAGCACTTTGCACGCCTTGGCAAGCGCATCGGGGGTCTCTACGACCTCAATGCGCCCGTCAAAGTGTACTGCCTCCAATGCAGCAACATCGTCGTTCGATATGTTTGCTACAAATGCCATTTATGCGATAGTTTATCGTTTTGCCTGCTTCTGTTGTGCCTCTGCCTGCTTCATCAACTCCTCGTAACGTTGCTGGAAACGAGATTTCTTGCCCTTGGTATTCTTAGCACGGGCAGTCATCTTCTCCAAAATCTTGTCGTCGTTCAAGGTGAAGCGGATGATTGTAGTCTGCAAGATGGTGAAGAGGTTCGAGAGGAGGTAGTAGTAGCAAAGACCACTCGCATAGTCGTTGAACCAGAACAACATCATCGCCGGCATCATATAGACGGTCATAAACTTCATACCTGCCATCTGTGGCTGAGCCGAGCCCTGCTGCTGGTAGTTGATGTACGAGTAGATGAACATCACTACGGTCATCAACAAACAGAACAACGAGATGTGGTCGCCATAGAACGGAATGTTGAACGGCAAGTCGAGAATGCTATCGTATGACGAGAGGTCATCGCTCCACAAGAACGACTTACCACGCAACTCGATACTTGCAGGGAAGAAGCGGAACATTGCAATCAGAATAGGCATCTGAATCAACATCGGCAAACAACCACCCATAGGACTGATACCCGCCTTGTTGTAGAGTGCCATCATCTCCTGCTGCTTCTTCATTGCATCCTCCTGACGAGGGTATTTTGCGTTCAAAGCGTCGATTTGCGGCTTGATAACTCGCATCTTTGCGGTCGAGAGGTAGCTCTTGTAGGTGAGCGGGAAGATTACCAACTTAACCAACAATGTGAGGATGAAGATGATAAGACCAAACGATGCGATATACTTCTGCAAGAAGTCGAATACAGGAATTACCACCCAACGGCTGATAAAGGTCGAGAATACCCAACCGAGTGGAATGATACGCTCCATTTCGAGCGATGTGCCATTGTTGTCGGTCAACTTCTTCAAAGTCGAGAACTTGTTAGGACCAAGATAGAACGAGAAGTCGTAGTGCGAGGTCTGTGGTGAGTAATCAACCGATGACGACATCGCATACTCCTTCAAGTAACCCGACTTTGCCTCTGCGGTAGAGTAGGAGAGTTGTGGCTGACGCAAAACGGTCGAGCGACCAATGAGTGCCGACGAGAAGAACTGCTGCTTGAACGATACCCAATCGACCGAAGCTACAACATCCTTATCCTTCGAACTCTCCGAAATGCCCAAATCCTCTACATCGCCTTCGCCTGGGAAGTGATAGACGAGAGTTGTGTACATATTCTCATTCTTGAAGCTGCGCTCGTTCTGGTATGAACGGTTGCGCCACTCCACGCTGACACTCTTTTGGTTGGCCATTACAGGCGCAATGTTATTGAGGCGCACCTCGAAATCTACGAGGTAATCACGCTCGGGCTTCTGCTCGTTGTAGAGTGTGTAGATGTGCTCAATAGAGCCCTCGCCAACAGGCAGACGCATTGTTACAACACTCTTGTTGCCCAACTCCTCGACAGGCAACAACTCGAAGTTGCGATATGCGGTTGCCATCTCGGTGTTACGAAGGTCATCCTTCAAGTAGTACGACATATTGAAGTATGCCGACTCGGGATCGAAGAGGTGTACCAACTCGTTGCGCTCCTCCTTTGGTGCATACTTGGTGTAATCCTTCAATGTAACATCCAAAATCTGGGCACCGAGGGTTGAGAAACGCACCTGCATAACATCGTTCTCGATAACAACCTCCTCCACCTTCTCGGCATCGCTTACCAATGCCAACTTCGAAGGACTCTTCTTTTCGGTCTTTGTCGCACCCGAAACTGCATCCTCTGCCGGTGTTGCGAGAGCTTGCGAAGCCTGCTCTGCAAGCTGCTCTACCTGCGCAGCCATTTGTGCCTCTTGCTGTTTTTGTGCCTGGTGGTTCGCATAGAACATATAACCTACGAACACCAAGGTCATAAGGACAAAGCCTATAATCGTACTCTTGTTCTCTTTCATTGTCTAAAAAATATAAATTGTAGAAATTAAATTATCCGTTTTTACTCCTGTGAATCGATCAACTTTACTCGCTCGATAGCGTCTGCCATCTCCTGCTTTGCTCGTGCAATCTTCTCCTCGACTGCGGCAATCATAGCCTCGACACCCTTCGACTTGGCGAAGAAGCCGATATTGTTCTCCAAAGTCTGAATCTCTTGCTCGAGCTGCTTTACTCGGTTGTAAAGCTTCTCTCGCTCGGTGCGGAGTCGCTTGTCGCCAGCCTCACGCATCGAAGATACCTTGTTCTTGAACTTATTTATCTGCTGCTCACGATCGGCGCTGCGAATTGTCGCAAAGAGTTTGTCGAGAGCCGCCTTGTACTGCTTCTGCAACTCCTCCTTGTGGCGGATAGGTACGAAACCAATTTCGCTCCAACGACGCTGGAATGCCTTGATCTCATCGAATGACTTTACTACTGCCTGCGCCATCTCCTCCAATAACGACTGCTTTGCAGCAAGGTTTGCGGCATACTCGTTATCTACCGACGAGAAGTGCTGCGACTTACGCTCGAAGAACTTATCGCAAGCGGCACGGAAACGCTTCCATACTGCATCTGCATACTTGCGTGCAACGGTGCCCGATTGCTTCCACTCTGCCTGCAATGCCAGCAACTCCTCGGTAGCCTTTGCCCAGTCGTCACGCTCGGCGATAGCCTCGGCACGCTCACAGAGGGCGTTCTTCACCTCCAAGTTTTTCGCCATATCGTCTTTCGCCTCCGAGTAGAAGTTGTGCTTCACCTCGAAGAACTTGTCGCAAGCGGCACGGAAACGGTCATATACTTTGTTGTTATCCTTCTTTGGTGCAAAACCGATGGTACGCCACTCGGCCTGAATAGCCTGAATGCGCTCGCTCGCCTTGTTCCACGCTTTGTGCGAGGTTGGAGCCTCGGCAACAATCTTCTCGATCTCCTCGCAAAGAGCAGCTTTGCGCTCGAAGTTGTTTATCTGCTGAGCCTTGATGCTCTCGAAGTGCTCCTGGTGGCGACGGTTGATAATGGTCGATGCGGCCTTGAAGCGCTCCCACAAACCCTCTTTGTGCTCCATCGATACAGGACCAATCTCACGCCACTCCTCGTGCAACTTCTGCAACTTGTGGAACGCCTCGACGATAGCGGTAGCCTCGCTCAAAGCCTCAGCCTGCTCGCAAAGAGCTGTCTTTGCCTCCAAATTGCGTTTCCAATCGAGGTCACGCAACTCCTTGTTAATCTTCACATAGTCGTAGAAATTCTCGATATGAAGATTGTATGTCTCGTACAAATCGCTCACTCTTGCCTGTGGAACTTGACCAATGGCACGCCAGCGAGCCTGCAAGTCGTGGAACTTTGCGAAGGTGGTGTTGAGAGCCTCCTCCGAATCTACCAAAGCCTTCAACTCCTCGATAATCGCCAACTTGGCGTTGTAGTTCTCCTCCTTCTCTTTGTCGGAGAGGGCGGTCGCCTCGTCACGCTTTGTGCGATATATGTTGTATAGCTCCTTGAAGCGAATCTCTGCCTCGTCTGTTTGTGGCTTATACTCTGCATCTGCACCATTCTCCTCGAAGAATGTCTTGCGACGGAGGTCCATATCGGCACGATGCAGTTTGTAGAATGCTACCTTCAACGCCTCGACCTCGGTGCGCAACTCTGCGGAAGGCTCCTCCGAAACCTTCTCGGCGAGCTGGGTGAGTATTGCCTCCTTGTCTGTCGGAACGGCATCGCACGAAACGACGGTCTCCTCGTTGTTTGTCTGTTCAATTTCTGTCATAACATTCTGCTCCTCTACGGGAACTTCGATAGTAGTCTTGGTAGCCATAATATGCTTCTGTTTAGTTTTACACTTTATACCTTATATGGTATAACCCGACAAAGATACAAATAAAAACTCAAAACAGAAAGCTTAAAGCGGAAAACTACCGAAAAAAATGACTACCTTTGCCGTATGAAATTGAAGAATAGACTTTTTAGAGGGGGCGAAATGCCCGTAGGACTTGCTCTTGTGCCTATCGCAGTGCTTGTCTCTATGCTTGCACTCGTTATTAAGGTTTTTGGCGCAGATGCCATAGAGGGCGGTAGTCAGATTGCACTTTTGGTCGCATCTTCGGTTGCGGCACTTATCTCGGTGACGGTATGTCGTTGCAAGTGGAGTACCCTCGAAAAGGCTATTGTCGATAATATAAAGACTTCCGCTTCGGCTATTATCATTCTTCTGTTGATTGGAGCGGTTGCAAGCACCTGGATGATGAGTGGAGTGGTGCCTACGCTGATGTATTATGGTCTGCATATTATCCATCCGAAGGTGTTTCTTGCCGTAGCGTGCCTGATTTGCGCAATTGTGGCTATCGTTACAGGTAGCTCCTGGACCACAATTGCCACCATTGGTGTTGCGCTGATGGGTATCGGCGAGGCGCAAGGCTTCTCGGAGGGATGGATTGCTGGCGCTATTATCTCGGGCGCATATTTCGGAGATAAGGTCTCGGCTTTGTCCGATACTACGGTCTTGGCATCCTCTACGGTGCGTGTGCCACTTTTCGAGCATATAAAGTATATGACTATTACGACGGTGCCTTCGTTTCTGATTGCGCTTATTGTCTTTATGGTTGTCAGTTTTACCTATGCAACCGATGGCTCGATGCAGGTAGCGGAATTGACAGAAACGCTCGGTAACTCGTTCAATATTTCGGCTTGGCTGTTGATAGTTCCAATTGTTACTATGATTCTCATCGCCAAGCGATTACCTGCGCTTGTAACGCTCTTTCTGTCAGTGGTTATGGCGTGTGTGGCAATGGTGGTTTTCCAGCCCGAAATCGTACAATCTATTGGTGGTGAAGGAGCATATTCGGCATTCAGAGCATTGATGATAACCTGCTCGACTTCGACCTCGATAGAGACCGGTAGTGCAATGCTGAACGACCTGGTTGCAACCTCGGGAATGTACGGAATGCTCAATACAATATGGTTGGTATTGTGCGCAATGTGTTTTGGCGGTGTGATGTCGGGTAGCGGAATGTTGGCGGCTATCACACAGCTCTTTGCAAAGTTTGTATATCGCACAGCGAGCATTGTGGCTTCGACTCTCACAACGGGAGTTGTTGCCAATTTAGTTACTGCCGACCAATATATCTCAATTATTATCACGGGCGAAACCTTCCGAGATCTGTATGCAAAGCGAGGTTTGGAGGGTCGTTTGTTGAGCCGTTCGGTCGAGGATGCTGCAACCGTAACATCGGTACTTATCCCGTGGAACTCGTGCGGTATGACGCAATCTACGGTTTTGGGCGTGGCGACCTTAACCTACCTCCCATATTGCTTGTTCAATATAATTAGTCCGCTTATGTCGTTGCTCATTGCAATTATCGGCTTTAAGATTAAGAGAGCAGAGAGTAGAGAGTAGAGAGTAGAGAGTAGAGAGTAGAGAGTAGTGAGGAGTGAGTAGTGAGGAGTTTTTTAATTCTCAATTCTCAATCCTCAATCCTCAATCCTCAATTCTCAATCCTTCTTGGCTCGGTTGTTGTTTGGTTTGGACATACAAACCAATACAATAACTAAAATGAAAAAGATTTTACTCTCTGTTTTGGCTTTGGGCGCAACCTCGATGGCTTATGCCCAAAGCAATCAAGCCCCTGCCAATGGCGTGCTTGTTTCGCAAACTCGTAGTGGCGATGTCATAACTACTCGCTACAAAATTCCTCACAACGATGGCAGAAATGCCGAATTCGACCTCCATTACACTATCAATAAGTGTAATATTGTGCCCGCTTACTCCAATAATAATCAGCAGATTAGCGACCTGAAAGAGTTTATGGAGCAGAGCAAGGATTCGACTATGCACATCTCGGCAATTCACATCGTGGGTTACGCCTCGCCTGACGGCAATGCAACGCAAAACGACACCCTCGCATCGAAGCGTGCGCAGTCACTCTATCACTACGCCGTAAATACCTATCATCCAGCGCAAAAGATTGACACTTCGCACAAGACTTTCCGTTGGAGCGACTGCGTAGCGGAGGTTGAGAAGTCGAATATTCCGCAAAAGACAATGGTCTTGGCGGTGCTGAACTCGACCAACCATACCGAGTCGCAAAAGGAGGCTGCTCTGCGCAAAATGCCCGAGTCGTGGCGTTACCTTGCGACCAACATCTTGCCAAAGATGCGATATGCCGATATCGAGTTCGATTATGGCGTGGATGAGTTCGTAACCCGCACTTCGATTGTGCCAAAGACCGAGCCTGCAAAGCCTGTGCAGACCTCGCAGCCAACAACCCAGCAACCCGAGGTTGTGGTCGTAGATGAGGAGATGGGTATAATCGTTGCAACCCCTCGCCACGACTACGACGATGATGGCAACAATAAACGCAATCAGCGCAAGGCTCGTAAGGCCGACAAGAAGAATATAAAGGGCGGTTACGAGGCAATTTATTGGTAAAAATCGGAGGAAAAACGAGAAAAAGTTCAAAAATCTTTGCACCATATTCTTTTTTTCTTATCTTTGTACCTACGAACGAACAAAAAATAAGTATAAGATTATGGCAAATTTAAGATTTTTGAAGAAAGAGATCGACTATCGTCTCGAAGAGTTGGTGTTTGATTGCGATATGACAATCTATTTCCGCCCAGACAAGGAGCAGGAGATTTTCGCAATTATGCAGGAGGGTGTAGAGCTTCGCAACGAGCTTTATCACAAGGCAAACAACCCTGTTGAGCCAAAGAACGCTTCGCTTGTACGCAAGTACTATGCCGGCTTCCGCAACGAGATGGTAGAAGGTTACGGAAAACTTTTTGAGAAGTTGAGCGCATTGCACGACTAAAAAGTTACTCGAAAAGTAATTTTGCTTTTGCAAGACTATTAAGGCTGCTGGCGAAGAGTTAGCGGCCTTAATTTCTAATATTTCAAAATTCCTATGCGAATACTTGTAGTCGATGACGAGCTCGATATCCGAGAGTTTGTGCAGTACAACCTTCTGAAAGAGGGATATGAGGTCGCTTGCGCCACCAATGGTCGTGAGGCGGTGGAGCGAGCCGTAGAGTTCCGCCCACACCTTATCCTTATGGATATGATGATGCCCGAGATGGATGGTCGTGAGGCGTGTCGTGCCCTGCGTGCCAACCCTGCAACCTCGAAGATAATGATCGTCTTCCTCTCGGCAGTCTGCGAGGAGGAGAGCTTGGTCGAGTGCTACGAGGCAGGTGCCGACGACTACATTACCAAACCCGTGAGTATGAAGGTGTTGTGCTCACGAGTTGGAGCAATCTGCAAACGAATTGCAAGTGGCGAGCGAGAGGTTTTCCCGAAGTCGTCACGCCTAAACGAGCAGCAGCACTCCTTCGTTGCCGATAGTGGCGAGGAGGTGCGCCTTGCAGTCAAGGAGTTCGAAATTTTGCGACTCCTATTCTCTGAGCGTCGAGTCTTCACCCGTGAGGAGATTTTCGATGCCGTGTGGGGGCAGGGCGTAGTTGTCGGCTCTCGTACCCTCGATGTCCATATCCGCCACCTGCGCACCAAGATTGGCGACAATCACATCTCCACCTACAAAGGCGTAGGCTTCCGCTACGAGGAGTAATCTTGTGAAATTTTCTCGATTTTTATACACAAATCTAAAAATAAATTATTATCTTTGTAAGGAACAAAAGCCAAACAAAGTGAAAAACATATTTTAATAAGGGTATAGCAAATACCCCTCCCCGATTTTTCGGGGGGGGGTATTTCGTTGATACTCAATTAGTTGCAAATAATTGTTTAACCCATAAAATCAAATGCTATGAAAAAGTTGTTACTTTTACTTGCGCTTGTCGGAATGGTTGCATACGGATGCACCGACAGTTCGACCGATGATGACAACAATCCTCCAACCGAACAGCCTGGTCAGGGTGGTCCAAGTGGCGATGAGGATTTGAGCTTTACAAACAACACCAACACCGCCCCAACAATCTCGCACGAGGGCGGTACTGCCAAGATTTCCTTCACGGCGGCTCTCTCGTGGAGCGTTTCGGTCTATGCCGATTGGCTCTCCGTATCGGTGGATGAGGGCGAAGCGGGCAATGGCAGCTTCGTAATCACAGCCGAGGCTAACACCACCGCAAAGGAGCGTAAAGGTGTTGTAGCCATTAAGTTGAGCAATAACAAGTCCTACGAAATCACCGTCAAGCAGTCGTTCAATGCCGACAGTGACGATATCGAGTTTATCAACAACACCAACACCGCACCTCATATGGAGTTTGGTGGTGGTACTGTACAAATTGCATTCCTTGCCAAGACCGATTGGACAGTTACCTGCTATGCCGATTGGCTCTCGACCTCGAAGAGCAGCGGTGCTGCGGGCGAAAATAGCTTCTTTATCACCGCTGCGTCCAATCCAAAAGAGGAGGAGCGCAGTGGCGTGGTGGCTATCAAGTCGAAAAACAATAAGTCCTACGAGATTAAGGTTACACAAGACCCTAACGCCGGCATTATGCAACTTACGGTTGCTGCTAACGAGGTGCTCTACACCACCGTTTTCGACACTCAAATCAAACTCTATAACGAGAGTGGCTTTGGCGGTAACCTTATCAGCCACTCCTACGATGTGGAGAAGGGTTATGGCTCTATCCGCTTCGATAACTATGTTACCTCTATCCCGTCAAAGGCGTTTAAGGACTGCACCACTTTGGAGAGCATCTACTTGCCGGAGGGTGTAACCTATATCGCTCCCGATGCATTCGAGGGATGCACAAATCTTAAATATATCATCAGCCCGAACTCTACCAACTACTCTATGTTTATATATAATGGAGAGTTAATGGCTATTGCTCCCGGACTAACAGATGTTACAATACCGAAGGAGGTAAAGAGTATTGGTGGTGCTGTTTTCCAGAACTCAAAAGTAGAAAATCTCACCCTTTATGCGAATACCAGCATAGAAGACAACGCATTCAAAAATAATCGTACATTGAAAACCGTAACGATAATTGATTCGGAAAAGGGAAATAGCAGAATCGGTTCCAATGCATTCTATCAGTGTAGTCAATTAACGGATGTAAGTATAGGCAAAGGTCTCGTATCGATTGGAGAGAAGGCATTCAGTAGTTGCTACTCGCTGACAAGAGTAGATATCTCCGATTTATCGGCTTGGTGTAAGATTGAATTTCCTGATCCCGACGCAAACCCTCTCAATAGAGGAAGCGATCTCTATCTTAACGGAAAGAAGGTTACCGAATTGACTATTCCATCGGATATTACCGAGATACACGATTATACATTCTATAATTGCCTCTCACTGACAAGTGTAACAATTCCTGATGGCGTTACTCAGATTGGGAAGGGAGCATTCTCTGGTTGCAGTCGTCTGACAAGTTTTACAATTCCTAATAGTGTTACTGAGATTAAGTCGTACGCTTTCCAAAGTTGTACGGGAGAGTTAATAATCGACAATAAAGCACTTGTTGAAAAAGATTATGACTATAAGGATTATCCATCGAACAGTTGGTTGAATTATAGTCAATTTACAAAATTGACATTTGGTGAGAATATAACAAAAATTGGATCATACGCATTCTATAAGTTCAGCAGTCTGACAAGTGTAACAATCCCTGATAGCGTCACTTCGATTGAAAGGAATGCATTCACTGGATGCACCGGTTTGAAAAGTGTCTACATTCCTAATAGCGTTACTAAGATTGGGTATTACGCATTCTCTGGTTGCAGTAGTCTGACAAGTATTACAATTCCTAATAGTATTACTGAGATTAAGACGTACGTTTTCCAAGATTCTACGGGAGAGTTAATAATCGACAATAAAGCACTTGTTGAAAAAGATTACACATCAAATGACTATCCAATGAATAGTAGCAGTAGCACTTGGCTCTCTGGTAATAAATTTACCAAATTAACACTTGGCGATAGTATAACAAAAATTGGATCATACGCATTCTGTGATTTTACCACTCTGACAAGTGTTACCATCGGCAATAACGTTACTGAGATTGGGAGGGAGGCTTTCGATAATTGCAACGGTTTGACAAGTGTATATATAACAGACTTGTCGGCTTGGTGTAAGATTGATTTTTATTATGCTTATTCAAATCCATTATCCTATGCGGAAAAAATTTATCTTAATGGTAAGGAAATTACAGAACTAACCATCCCATCGGATATTACTACAATTAAGAATTATGCATTCTATAATTGCCCTAGCCTGACAAGTGTAACAATTCCTGATAGCGTTACTTCGATTGGAAGTTCTGCATTCAACTATTGTTACAATCTATCAAATGTTACGATTGGTAACAGCGTTACTTCGATTGGAAGTTCTGCATTCAACCATTGTGACAATCTATCAAATGTTACGATTGGTAATAGCGTTGAAACGATTGGAGGTTATGCATTCTGCAGTTGTAAAAATCTAAAAGAAATTTCATTGCCTAACTCGCTTAAGACTATCTGTAGTTCTGCTTTTAACTACAGCGGATTAACGACAATTACAATTCCGGAGAATGTAACCACTATCGAAGATGAAGCATTTCGCTTCTGTAAATTAGAGAAGGTCTATTGCAAGCCAACAACTCCTCCTACTGCAGTAGCAGCAAGTAATGGATATTGGAGAGCGTTTAATACAAGCGGAGACATTAACGCCCCAATATATGTGCCAAAAGCATCGCTCTCATCTTATGAGCGGGCAGCATATTGGGAGGATTTGCCGATTTTTGGTTACGACTTCTAAAACTTTGTGACTATGAAGAGATTATTTATTGCTTTATCGGTTTTGTTTGCAGCGGTGGCGTGCGCCCCGAATGAGGGCGGCGACCCACATAAAACTTATGAGATTGGCGACCACTACAAGGTTGGTGGCGTAGAGGGAGTGGTTATTGCACTCGAAGAGGATGCTCATCACGGCACAATCGTAGGTCTTACCGAGCCTGACGAGGAGTTGATTTGGGAGTCAGCAAATCGTTGGTGCAATTCGCAGGGCGAAGGCTGGTATGCACCTTCGATAGAGGAGTTGGGCAGAGTTTATGGCGTCAGAGAGATCTTAGCATCGCTCGGAGCAGGTCTGCACGCTTCATTCTATTGGTCGTGTGAAGAGAATGGCCCGGATTATGGTCGCTATGTGAATATGCAGAATGGTAATGATAATCACGGCACAAAAGGAATGCCTTGTTGGGCTCGTGCTGTGAGAAAGTTCTAAACAGACTTTGCATTTGTTAATGTGCGACCTTCGGGTCGCCTTTTTTGTGGATAGATAAATTTTTCGTAACTTTGTATAAACCAATTATACAATACTATGATTTCACTGCTTAAATCTTTGGCTTTGACCATCTTGGTCGGCTCGAATACCGCCTATTGGGGGCATACCTATCTCGCCGAGGGCAACGACAAGGTCTATGCCTTGCGCTCACTCTCGCCACACTCTTCGCTCTGCGTATTCGATGCCGAGGTGTTGAAGGGCAAGGAGGGAGTTATCGAATTGTTATCGTTGCAAGTGCCGATGACCGAGAGCAAAACCGAAGGCGATGAGTCGTGCCATATAACCCTCTTGGAGCGAGAGGCGGTCGTCTCGGACTATACGAGTGGCACTTTGACGCTCTATCCGCTCGACAAAGAGGGCAATGTCAAGGGCAAAACACGCCTGTTGCACTTTGAGGGGTCGGGTATTCATCCTACCCGCCAGAAGAGTTCGCATATCCACTCCTCGGCACTCTCGCCCAATGGCAAGGAGTTGGTGGTTGTGGATCTCGGATGCGACAAGATTTACCGCTTTGAGGTCGAAAATGGCAGGGTAGCGAAGCAGCTGCCTACCGTATCGACACCTGTGGGCAGTGGTCCTCGTTTCAGCACATATAGCAAAGATGGTGCGCTCCTATATGTTGTAACCGAGTTGAGCGACGAGGTGTTGGTGTATCGCACTGCGGACTTTGCGCTGCTCGGCAGATATCCGATGGGTGATGCAAATCCGAGTGGCGGAGCGCATATTGCATTGAGCGCAGACGGTCGCTACCTCTACGCATCGCTGCGAGTGAGTAGCGTGGCAAAAGATTGCCCGATTTCGGACGGTGTTGCCATATACGAGTGCTTGGCAGAGGGCAAATTGAAGAAGTTGCACTACCAGCCTGTGGGCGGTCATCCTCGCCATTTTGCAGTTTCGGCAGATGGTAGGGCATTGGTTGTGGCGTGCCGAGACGATAGTACGATTGAGATCTATCCGCTCAAAAATGGTGTGCCAACGGGCAAAGTCGAACGAGTGTCGGTCGAAAAGCCGACCTATGTTGGTTTGAGATAGTCAGAGCGAGTCCAAATTTGGACTCGCTTTTTGTCGGAAGTTGTATAACAAGAGGGATTTCAAGGCTTGCGTAGCCCGAAAAAGCGGAGTTTACTAGGCGTAAATGAGCATTTTGAGGGCAAGCGTAACGCAGAAATCACCTTGTTAGACAACTTCTTGCTTAGAATGCAAATGTCGCCGATGCGTAGAAAGTGCGAGGATAGGCGTACAAATAGCGTGATGCCTGGCGGTTGTAGATGTATTCGCCGGCAAGCCTATATCGTTGAAGGCGAGAACTTTCGTAGGCGTTATATACAATATTGGTTGAGCGGAGAAGGTTGCGCACTCCGACTCGGAAAATAAGGCGACTCTTTGGGTGCTTATCCTCGAAGCGAGGCACGGCAGAGGTGCTGTAAATCTTATTGCTCAAACGACTCAAATAGAGCGTTTTCGAGAGCGATAAATCGAGCGTGAAGGCATCACGCAGTCGCTCTTGTTCGCATAGTGCAGAGCGTTGCTCAGGCGAAACCGCCATTGCCAAAACTCGCTCGGTGCGCATCACTGCCGATGGCTCTATGTAGCGCAGACCTGCGTAGTTGGCGTTTATCGTAGCCCACCAACCTTTGTTGTAGTACGATAACCCTGCGGTAACGGCAACCTGCGGAGCATTTCCGAGCGAAAGGCCTTTGGTGCGACTCTCGATGTGGTCGGCAAGAATTGTGTTTGTTGTGTCGGTGTAAATGGTTATGAGTGAATTGGTTGCATATTTGTATCTGCCGAGCGAAACCGCTGCCGTAGTGCGGAAATGGTCGGCAAAACGATACTCCGCCTCGACCTCCAAGCCGTACCTTAAAGTGTTGATCTTGCTCGTCACGATGTCGGCATACTCGCCCGACAGATCATCGTAGAGGTGGCGCACCTGCGTATCGTTCAGCTCTGCCGAGAGAAATAGGGTGGTGCTGACCGAAATATTCGGCTTTTGGAAGATGTAGCGCACCTCGCCATTGTAGGCGGAGCGCATCGCAGGGTTGGCGATAGTGCGGTTGTTGTATTGGCTCTGCAAAAAGAGATTCTCCTCCTCGCAAGGTGTCGCTTCGGTTGCTATACTTGCGGTTATAAAGTGGTTATCTGCAACGAGATAGCCCGCTTTAAGGCGTAGCGAGTAGGGCGAGAATTTAAGATGTTGCGACACGCCAAATGAGTTGTCCGCAAATAGCTCTTTGCGATAGAAACCTCGCCTCGAAATGTCGCAATAACCAACCTTTGCAGCGATATCGATGTCGAGTCGCTCGGTGGAGTAGCGATAGGTGGCAAATGCCGACAAATCGTGTCTGCGAATGGCGTAGTCGTAGCCAAATCGGTCGCCCTCGGCAATGCGGCGGTTTGGCGTTGCAAGGTTGTTTTGCAGTGAGTTGCCGAAAGTGTCGTCATCAAGCAGAAAATAGTCGAGGTCGATGATATACTCCGCACTAAGCAAATCTCGCATCTGCTTGTAATTGCGATAGTTAGCGGTCGTTACCTCGAAGCCGTATGAGATGGAGCCTTTATTGAGCGCAGTCGTTGCACTACCACGAAATGCGCTATGCACGGTGCGCCTAACTCGGTCCGAAATGGCGTATATTGCCTCGCCTTGATTGAGTCGGTTGGTCGCAATCAGACGGTCGAAATCTATCTGCGTATAGTGCGCATCGTTGTTTATCCAAGCGCTCTCAACGGCGTGAAATATATCATCCTCATCCTCGAAATAGCTCGGCATATAGCGGTAGTTGTCGGGTTGCGGAGTCTGCGCATCGAACCAATCGAGCGAACTATATTTCTCGATACCGGCGGTCAATGCTACGGCAAGATTTAACCTCGTGCGCTCCGTAATCGTGCCCTCGTAACCTACGAAAGCAGTAGGTAGAAACTCTCGCCTTATACGAGCATTGCGTACTTTGCCATTCTGGTAGCCCCACGCAGGGTTATAGAGGTTGTTGCCCGTAAGTCGGAACGCCTCCGCAGTCGAAGCTTGGCGTGTGCTGCGCATTTGTGGCTTGGCGAAAAGTGCCATCGAAAGAGTGTGCTTGTCGTTCCAATTCTTGGTGGCTATTGCGTTAAATTCCAACGAGTTACCAAACATACCTTCGATGTGCAAATCTCTGCCTGTGCGAGCCGTAAGGTTTGTCGCCAACGACCAATCATTGCGTAACTTTTGCGCCGTAGCCAACGAAACGGAGTAGGGCGTATTTCTCGATGAAAAGGCAACGCCTGTCGAGGTGCGACTCTCTTTTAGGGTGTCTATGCGCAACTTCGTTTCGTTTGATGTGCGATCCTCGGCGAGTTGCAGCGCACGCAGAGCCGAGCTACCTATAAACGGCACTTCAACATCGTTGAGCAATGTCCTACGCATATACGACGGCACTCCTCGCCTTGCAAAGCGCACAGCCGAGAAGTTGTAATCGAGCGCACGAGTGGAGAATTTGCGATTGAGTGTGAATTTTGCCACTTCGACCGAGTCCTTTTCGGGAGCAAGTAGCTCCTCGACCGTATCGAAACGCTTGTAGTACCTAAAATCATAGAGGTCGAACTCCTGTGCGGAGAGACCTCTATAACTCAAAAGAAATAGTACGATAAGTATGTAGCGTAAGCCTCGCATTATTGGTGGAGTGCTTCCCACAACATATCCTTCAACTTTGCAATATTCAAGCCCGCAACCGAAGAGATAAATACCGACTTAACACCCTCAGGCAGATGCGCCTTCATCTCCTCGATCAAATCGTCATCGAGCATATCGCACTTTGTGATAGCAAGAATGCGGTTTTTGTCGAGCAATTCGGGGTTGTACTGCGTAAGCTCACCGAGCAATATCTCGTAATCCTTCTGAATATCGTCGCTGTCGGCAGGGATCATAAAGAGCAAACTCGAATTTCGCTCGATATGGCGCAAGAAACGAGTTCCCAAACCCTTGCCCTCGTGCGCACCCTCGATGATACCCGGAATATCCGCCATAACAAATGAGTGTCCGTCACGCACCTCTACGATGCCGAGGTTCGGCTCCAAAGTGGTAAATGCGTAGTTTGCAATCTTCGGTTTTGCAGCCGAAACGACCGACAAAAGGGTACTCTTGCCAGCATTCGGAAAACCTACCAAACCAACATCTGCCAACACCTTCAATTCGAGGATAAATGCACCCTCGGCACCCTCCTCGCCTGGTTGCGAGTAGCGTGGAGCCTGATTTGTTGCGGTGCGGAAGTGCCAGTTACCCAAACCTCCACGACCACCTTTCAGAAGCACAAGCTGCTCACCGTGCTCGGTTACCTCGCCAACAACCTCGGTGTAGGTTTCGCCTGTCTCCTCGTCGGTGAAAATCTGCTTTGCTACCGTGCCGAGAGGTACAGGAATGATGATATCCTTCGCATCCTTACCGTGCGAACGAGCACCCGAGCCACACTCGCCATCTTCGGCAAATTGGTGACGCTGGTATTTGAGGTGGATAAGTGTCCAATATTGTTGGTCGCCCTGCAAGATAATCGAGCCGCCTTTACCGCCGTCGCCGCCATCGGGACCACCGAAAGCGACAAACTTCTCACGGCGAAAGTGTGCCGAGCCTGCTCCTCCGTGACCCGAACGAGCAAATATCTTTACATAATCGACAAAATTTGATCCTGCCATAATTATAAACGGAAAACTGAAAGCGGAAAACTGAAAACTTTTTTACATTCGCTCTGGTACATCAATGCCCAAGAGGCGCATCGAACGATTGATAACTCGTGCCACCTGCTGTGCCAACTGCAAACGCATCTTCTTCACTGCCTCGTTCTCCTCACGGAGGATAGAGTGGTCGTGGTAGTAACCGTTGAAGGTCTTACACAACTCGTAGGTGTAAGCGGCTATTACAGATGGTGCAAACTGCTCACCCGCAGTCGCTACGGTAGCAGGGTAGTCGCACAACATCTTGATTAACGAAATCTCCTCCGGCAACAATTCGCAATTTATAGGCTTGCGCTCGAACTCTATGCCCTGCTCTGCAGCCTTGCGGAGTACCGAGCAAATACGAGCGTGAGTGTATTGGATAAATGGACCTGTATTGCCATTGAAGTCGATCGACTCACGAGGGTCGAACAACATAGTCTTCTTTGGGTCTACCTTCAAGATGAAGTATTTGAGTGCACCCAAACCTACCATCGACGAGATTGCCAAAGCCTCTTCCTCGCTGCAACCGTCGAGTTTGCCGAGCTCCTGCGACATCTCTCGTGCAGTCGAAATCATCGCCTCGCACAAGTCGTCAGCATCGACAACAGTACCCTCACGAGACTTCATCTTACCCTCAGGCAACTCCACCATACCATACGAGAGGTGGAAAATATCATCGCTCCACTCGTAACCCAACTTTTTGAGTATCAACTTCAAAACCTGGAAGTGGTAGTTCTGCTCGTTACCTACGACATAGATAATGCCGTTCAACGCATTCTGCTCGAAACGCTGCAAAGCCGTTCCAAGGTCCTGAGTCATATATACCGATGTGCCGTCGCCACGAAGGAGCAACTTCTGGTCGAGACCGTCTGCTTCGAGGTCAATCCATACCGAGCCGTCCTCTTTGCGGAAGAAGATACCCTTCGCCAAGCCCTCCTCGACAAGTCCTTTGCCGAGAATATAGGTCTGCGACTCGTAGTAAACCTTGTCGAAATCTACGCCGAGCGTCTTGTAGGTTACATCGAAACCGTCGTAAACCCAACCGTTCATCTTCTCCCAGAGTGCACGCACCTCTGCATCTTTTGCCTCCCACTTGCGGAGCATCTCCTGTGCTTCGAGAAGAATTGGAGCCTGCTTCTTTGCATCCTCTTCGCTCATACCGCCTGCGACAAGTTCCTTAATCTCAGCCTTGTAGTGCTTGTCGAACTCCACATAGTAGTCGCCCACGAGGTGGTCGCCCTTCTTGCCTGTCGACTCGGGTGTAGCACCATCGCCATAGCGCAACCACGCAACCATCGACTTGCAGATGTGGATACCACGGTCGTTTACAAGGTTTGCCTTGATAACATTGTGACCATTAGCCGCCAAAATCTGCGCCACCGAGTAACCCAAGAGGTTGTTGCGGATATGTCCGAGGTGGAGTGGTTTGTTGGTGTTTGGCGACGAGTATTCAATCATAATTGTACGACCTGTCGGCTCGGCTACGCCATAGTTCTCGTTGGCAGCAATTTCGCCAAAACGCTCTACCCAGAACTTCTGGTCGAGAGAGAGATTCAAGAAGCCTTTGATTACATTGAACGAGCTGAACTCGGCTGCCGATGCAACGACCTTCTCGCCAATCTCGGTAGCCACCGCCTCGGGCGCTTTGCGAGCCATCTTAACGAGTGGGAAAACCACGAGAGTATAGTCGCCCTCAAACTCCTTGCGAGTCTTCTGAATCTGAATCTGCGAGTCGGCAACCTCGCCATAGAGAGCCTCTACGGCAGCCTTAACTACGCTTAAAATGTGTTGTTCGATATTCATTTTCTACTACAATTTTCTTTTGTGCGCAAAGATAGTAAAAAAAGTTGAGAGTTGAGAGTTGAGAGTTGAGAGATTTTGATTTTTTATTGTTTTGCCACAAATCGCTAACGCCTCTAACGCCTCTAACGCCTCTTTATGTCGCTATTTTTTGCGCTTCTCAAAATTATGTGCTACATTTGTGTTTCGAAAATACCCGAACAAATGAAATACGATGTTTTTATAAGCTACTCACGAAAGGATTTTGATGAGGTCAAGCAGTTAATTGACTCTATCAAACAACGCATACCGACTCTCTCTTATTGGTTCGATTTGACGGGTATTGAGAGCGGAGATGAGTTCGAGGATAAGATAATCTCGGCTATTGATAACTCTGCCTATGTGATTTTTGCATTATCGGACAACTCTATCCAATCTAATTGGACAAAAGACGAAGTTACCTACGCTAAAAATACTGACAAAAAGGTTATCCCAATATTACTCAAAGGGGCAAAACTAAAAGGGTGGTTTCTATTCAAATTTGGTCGAATAGATTGTATTGATTATACCGACTATCGACAAATGGATAAGTTCCTCGAAAACCTATCGAATTGGACTGGCAAGGCACTGGCGAGCGGTGAGATCAATCACAACGAGATAGATAAGGTGGAAGAGATTTCAACAAATTCTACTCCACCGCAGACGTCTATACCTGTAAAAACCTACAAAGTTGGCGACTACTACGATGATGGTAAGAAGCAAGGCGTGGTATTCGAGGTCTCTGCCGATGGCAAGCACGGAAAGATTGTAAGCCTTACGGAGTCGAGCGAAGAGTTGCAGTGGTCATCCGATAGCGAAGAGGAAATGCGTTTGTTTGGGGCTGACGATAAGATGAATGGCGCCAACAATATGGCAAAGGTAAAGAGTGTTGCAGGGTGGCGCGAGAAATATCCGGCATTTGCGTGGTGTGCCGACTTGGGCGAAGGTTGGTATCTGCCTGCTATTGATGAGTTGCAACAATTTACCCTTAATGATGAAATCCACAATGCGGTAAATCGTACATTGGCAACCAGAGGTACAAAATTGGCTGAAGGTGGAACAAATTGGCGGTATTGGTCGTCAACGGAACATAACGATAAATTCTTTGATGACAGGTTTTGCCCGTGGTTTGTCGGTATGTACTATAGCGACACCTTCACCTACTTTAAGAGCACCTATAACTCTGTGCGCGCCGTGTCTGCTTTTTAGAAATTAGGATTTTGGCTTTCAAACTTTTACCCTCCGCAGAACAAAAACTCTGCGGAGGGTTGTTTTAATGGGGAAGATAGGGGCAATGGGGGTTGTAGGGCAAAAGCAAAATAGAGATAATAGCAAAAACTATTATCCCTATTATCCCCAGAATCCCTATCAAGGGCGTAGCCCGACTCCTATGAACTCCTAAAAAGCCAATGGCTAATAGCTAACGGCTAATAGCCCAAAGAAATAGACGAGCAAAACTCGTCTATTTCTTAAATATAAAGAACACCGCCAGGACAAGGCAGGCAAAGCCTGCGATATGGTTCCAGCGGAGGGCTTCGTTTTTCATAATTAGTTGCACGATAACGGCAAAGACTGTAAGCGACACAACCTCCTGAATAACCTTCAACTCCCAAATCGAGAATGGTCCGCCATACTCTATACTGCCCAAGCGGTTTGCAGGTACCATAAAGCAGTACTCGAAAAATGCCACTAACCAGCTGATGAAAATCACGGCTACCAAGCCGATGCGTTCGAATTTGCTCTTAAACATCACCTGACCATACCACGCCAAGGTCATAAACAGATTTGAGCAGATTAAAAGTCCTACTGCGGAGAGTCCTCTTCCAATCATAATCGCTTCGTTCTTAAATTGAGAATTGAGAATTGAAAATTGAGAATTAAAGGAAATTTATTTTTATATCTCTTTCGTCTCTCGTCTTTCGTCTCTCGTCTATTTTTTTGTTTTTCGGGTGCGAAAGTATTAAAAATTTGGCGAATTGCGAGCGAAATTGCCGAAAAATAGATACTTTTGCGCTATGAAATCTACTTTAATTACAGGAGCATCATCGGGAATAGGGCTCTGCTATGCCGAGCAATTCGCTGCAAAAGGCGAGAATATCATCGTTGTGAGCAACCAAAAAGAGCGCAACGAGGAGGTCGCTGCCGACCTCAGACAACGCTTTGGCGTAGAGGCGGTTGCGTTGTATGCCGACCTCTCGAAAGCCGACTCTGCCGAGCAGATTTACGAGTGGTGCAAGGAGCGCAACTACGAGGTCTCGACCCTCGTTAGCAATGCGGGAATTTTGCAGTTCGGAATGTTTCTGCACACCAAGCCCTCAATGGCGGAGTTTATCACAAATCTCCATTGCGTAACCCCTTCGAAGTTGTGCCGACTCTTTGGCGAAGATATGTGCAGTAGGGGAGAGGGACACATTCTGATAATGTCGTCGATGACGGCGTGGACTCCGTTTATCACGGTGTCGTACTATGCTGCGACAAAGGCCTATCTTAAAAGTTTTGCGCAGTCGTTGTGGTATGAGTTTCGCCCACACGGTGTGACGGTTACAACGGTCTATCCTGGTGCCGTCGATACACCTCTCTATTCACTTGATGTGAAGCAGCGTAAGTGGTTGAGAGCCTTTGGTGTTATGATGTCGGCAGACAAGTTGGCAAAGGCTGGTATTCGGGCATTGGAACGAGGTCGCCGCACCGCCATTCCTGGGTTGTTCACAAAGGTTGCCGTTGGTGCTTGCTGGTTGCTTCCGGCACACGCATTATTACCCATTTTGAAAATACCCGTAATAAAACGAATACTCGCAAAACTATAACAGAAAAGGCTGTCGCACGAAACGACAGCCTTTATCATTGTATTGTAGAGCATTACGCAATCTCCCAGCGACCGCCCTTGCCGAATACCTTCTCGACCAACTCTTCGTAGAAACCACCACGGAGAGCCAAATCGAACATATTCATACGCCAACGCATCAACTGCACGAACGGAAGCATATCCTTCAACTGCTGACGAGTTACGCCGATGTCGGCAGGGTCTGCCGGTGCGCCAACCTTGCGGAAACACTCCTGCATTTTCTCGAACGGATAGACCTGCTTGCGGTACTGCGCCTTCAACAATGGCCAATGCTTCTTGAACATTGTAAGTTGCTGACGAACAGTCTCTTTGTCGTTGTATTTGATAGTAATCTGCTTGTAACCCAAGTCTGGCGATACGAAATCTTTGAAGATGTCGAGCGCACGCTGCTGCTCCTCTTCGAGCGACGGCCAAGCCTCTACGCACTTCTCGATGTCGAGGTTGCGCAAGTCCATTTCGAGGAAGGCATCGAAGAATGCACACATCGTAAGCGTACCGATAGCTACCTGAAAACCGTGCGACTGCAACTTGCCGTTGAAGGTGTGATGAGTCATATCGAGATAGTGGCTGAAAAGGTGGTCTGCGCACGATGCGGGGCGGCTCGAACGGGCTGCCTGCATAGCGAAACCACTCAAAGTCAAGCCCTCGAACAAAGCTGCGATAGCATCCTTGTCGCAAGCTGCAACTCCGTCAGGGTTAGCGAGTTGGTCGTCGAGTACATCCTGCAATACGTGCCAAGCTTCGGGGATGATAGGCTCAGCATCCATAATGTCGGCAATCATCCACTCACCACCGCACGGAATCTTAGCTGCGAGGTCGGCATAACCGGCTGCCGTCATCTCCTTCGGTGCGTTGGCGATAACATCCACATCAGCCAAAATAGCCAATGGAGCAGGACAGTCGAATGTCTGCTTCAAGCCCTCATAACTAATTGATGCACCGAACGATGAGTAACCATCAACCGATGCTGCGGTAGGTACAGTGAGGTACTGCTGACCGAGGTGGTGTGAAGCGAGTTTGCAGAGGTCGTTGATTACGCCCGAACCCACCGAAACCATAATTGCACCAGCCTCCTTGGCTGCCTCCTCTACCTCCATAACATAGCACCACTCGGCGTGGAACTCATCCTGCTGAATAATATGCTTTGCGGTGTCGATACCTGCATCGACGAGGTGTTTATAAACCTCCTCGCCGGCTACTCGCCAAGTGTTCTTATCGGCGATAACAATCGCCTTTGCATCACCAAATTGCTCTTTGAAGATAGATGGTGCGAGGTGTAGAATATTGCTCTCCATCTCGAAGACTTTGGTGTCGGTTGCGACAGCCAAAGCCTTCGCTATGCGTTCCTTCGTAGTCATATATACTTATATATATGTATTAGATGAGTTTCAATTCTGCCTTGATAGCCTCGATCTTTGCATCGAGCTCAGCCTCTACCTTCTCGTACTCTGCCACCGATGGCAACTCCGCCTTTACACCGAAGTAGAACTTAATCTTTGGCTCGGTTCCCGATGGGCGTACCGAAACCTTTGTGCCATCCTCGGTAATCCACTGCAAAACATTACTCTTGTCCTCGATTCCAGGAATAGGGCGAACCTCTCCTGTTACGGTGTTCTTCAACTCCAAGGTCTTGTAGTCGTAGATCTCAACAACCTTCGAGCCTACAAGGCTCTGTGGAGGATTTGCACGGAACTCAACCATCATATTCTGAATCTGCTCTGCGCCATCCTTGCCCTCACGAACAACATTCACGAGTGACTCACGATAGAAACCAAACTTAACATAGAGCTCCTGCAACCACTCGTAGAGTGTTACACCCTTGGTAGCACGGCACCAAGCAGCAGCCTCGGCTGCCAACGAACAAGCCGAAACACCATCCTTATCACGAACATAGTCGCCTGCGAGGTATCCGAACGACTCCTCGCCACCACCGATATACTGTGCCAAGCCCTCGTTCTCACGGATAATCTTTGCGATGAACTTGAAACCTGTCAAGCAGTTGTAGCACTTCACGCCATAAGCCTCGGCTACTGCGTCAGGCATCATCGAGCTAACGATAGTCTTAACCACATAGTCGCCATCCTTAATCTTGCCGAGCTCTGCCCAACGGGTAAGCTGGTAGCACATCAAAAGCACGAGGGTTTGGTTACCATTCAAGAGAACATACTCGCCCTTGCTGTTGCGCAAAGCCAAACCGATACGGTCCGAATCTGGGTCGGTTGCCATTGCGAGGTCTGCCTGCTCCTTCTCTGCGAGGTCAATCGCCATCTTCATTGTAGGGCGGTTCTCTGGGTTTGGCGACTCTACGGTTGGGAAGTTACCGTCGAGAACTGTCTGCTCCTTAACCGAGATGACATTTGTGAAACCGAAGTTCTTCAACGACATAGGGGTAAGACGCACACCGGCACCGTGGAGTGGGGTGTAGATAATCTTCATATCGTGGAAGCGCTCTACGCTCTCCGGCGAAAGCTGCAACTCCTTAATCTTTGCGAGGTACTTCTTGTCGAACTCCTCGTCGAGGATGGTGATATTCTCGGCGTGCAAGCCTGTCAATACCTGCGACACCTCGGTAATCTTCTCTACCTCCTTAATAATATTAACATCGTGTGGGGAGGTTACCTGCGAGCCGTCGCTCCAATAAGCCTTGTAACCGTTGTACTCCTTCGGGTTGTGCGAAGCGGTAACCATAACGCCCGATTGGCAGTTCAACTCACGAATTGCGAACGAGAGCTCCGGAGTTGGGCGCAACTCATCGAAGAGGAACACTTTGAAGCCGTTTGATGCGAAGATGTCGGCAACATGCTCGGCGAAGGTGCGAGAGTTGTTGCGTGAGTCGTGAGCGATGGCTACACGAATCTCCTCGTTAGGGAAGTTGATTTTCAAGTAGTTAGCCAATCCCTGTGTAGCAAAGCCTACGGTGTAGTTGTTCATTCGGTTGGTACCTACGCCCATAATGCCACGCAAGCCACCTGTTCCGAACTCCAAGTCCTTGTAGAAGCTCTCAACAAGCTCCTTCGGATTGTTATCAATCAGATTCTTAACCTCTTGGCGTGTTGCCTCGTCGAACTCAGCGCCGAGCCACTTCTCGGCCTTCGACATAACTAATTGCTGCAAGTTATCCATAATTGTAGTTATATAAGTTTTGTTTATATATTATCGAAAAAATATTTGTTTTTTAATTACTGCAAATATATGAAAATTATTTGTAAATGTAGTATATCAGCGAGTTAAATTTCATTTGATAAAATTGACTTTTTTCTTCCATAATAAATAATATTGAAAAAACAATAGTTGCGACATTTTTTTTTCCACAATTTTATTTCCACCTTTGCAATGTCAAACCGCAACAGTTATGCGGCAAGATAGCGAATTTTTACCCAAACCATTTATACTCAATGATTTATGCTTGCAACTACTGCGACATACAATGATGCTTGGCAAAATTGCCTCACCGAATTGAAGATGAAAACCTCGGCGGAGGAGTTTGCTCAGTGGTTTCTTCCTATCGAGCCATTGGAGTTCGATGGTGAGCGACTTCGCATCAAAGTACCTAATCGTGACTTTGCAAAGACCATTGAGGATAATTATAGTCAGGTATTAAAGCCGATTATTGCGCAGTTGTTTGGTCGCAATACTCGCCTCTACTATGCTATTCCAAAGAACAATCATCCTATTGCTGTGCCGAGCGAAAGCGATGTTACTATAACCGAACATTCGTTTAGTCAGCAAACCGACACCTCAAATATACGAAATCCTTTTGTAATTCCGGGCATAAATCGCCTAAGAATTGAGCCGCAACTCAATAAAAATTACACTTTTGATAATTTTATCGAGGGAGAGTGTAATCGTTTGGTGCGTTCGGCTGCTATGTCTGTGTCGGTAAATCCTGGTAGTCACACCCCTTTTAACCCGCTCTACATCTATGGAGATTCGGGTTTGGGCAAAACCCACGTGGCTCACGCAATCGGTAATGAGGTGCGTCAGCGTTTCCCCGAGTTGCAGGTGTTGTATGTTGCGATGAGCAAATTTCAAGCCCAATTCCAGGCTGCAACGCTCAATCACGATGTTCCGAACTTTATCCACTACTATCAGGCGGTTGATGTCTTGATTTTGGATGATATTCAGGAGTTGTCGGGCAAGCCTGGTACGCAGAATGCCTTCTTCAATATCTTCAACCACTTGCAGATGTCGGGTAAGCAGTTGGTGCTTATCTCGGATAAACCGCCTGTGGAGTTGAAGGATATCGAGGAGCGACTTCTTACCCGTTTTAAGTGGGGCTTGTCGGCCGAAATTCGCATTCCGGACTACGAAACAAAGGTTAAGATTATTCGTACAAAAGCCAATCAGCTCAACGCTGATATTCCAGATGAAGTGGTTTCTTACTTGGCAGAGCATATCTCGGCTAATATCAGAGAGATAGAGGGTGCAATTTCTTCGCTTGTTGCGAACGCTACATTTATGAATAAGCGCATCACCACCGCCCTCGCAAAAGAGGTGTTGAAGGTCTATGTTTCGATGTATCAGAAGGAGATTACAATCGAGCAGATTATCTCGACCGTTTGCGAGCATATGAATATCGACAAGGAGCGAATGAGCTCGTCGGAGCGTACTCGTGAGGTGGCAATTGCTCGTCAGTTGGCTATGTACTTGGCGAAGAAGCACACCAAGCAGCCTTTGACAAATATCGGTGCAGCGATTGGCGGTCGTAACCACGCAACCGTATTGCACTCGTGCAAGACAATCTCGAACTTGATGGATACCGAGAAGATGTTCCGTCAGCAGGTGGAGCAGATCGAGAAGGCGCTTCTCAATTAAAAATTAAGAATTAAAAATTAAAAATGTTGGGGCAGGTGATGCTCCAACTTTTTTGTTTTCTGAACTCCCAACCTTATTACGGCGCAAGCGAATTAAGGGCTAGCAAGGGGTGCGCAGAAAGTTTTTGGTTTTGCGGACTCCGAGGGTGGTCAAGGCGCAACAGGATTTAATGGTTGTTAAAGGCTATTAAGGGCTATTAAAGGTTGTTAAGGGGAGCGCTGATGCGATAAAAAACTTTAATAACCCTTAACTACCCTTAATCACCCTTAACAACCTTTATTAAAACTTGCTCTCAACTCTCAACTTTCTCCTGTTAGTTTATTTTTTATAAAAAATAACCTAAATAGTAGTATGTTGTCGAAAATTATACTATCTTCGCACGGTAATTGAAGTAGATTATAAATTAAAAGCGAAAAACCATTTTTTTTATATACAATAATTAACTTTTTTATTCACTTATTAACTTAACAAAAAAAACAAAAATTATGAAAGCAAGAAGATTTTTTGCGTTTGTAGCCGGAGCAGCAATGCTCTTTGGCGTGGGTTGTACTCCTGAGGGTGGTGCTGACGAAGACACAACCACTCCTGCTGAAATTGCAGTTTCTCCTGCTGAGACTGCTATCTCGTTGGAAGGCGACACCAAAACTTTTAGCGTAACATCGAATGCATCTTGGGTTGCTACCTGCGATGTTGAAGGTGTAACCGTATCCCCAGAGTTGGGCAAGGGTAATGCGAGTGTAACCGTTGTTGTTCCTGCAACTACTGCTGCTCGTAGCGTTGTTGTAACATTTAATGCAAGCAAGCCTGCGTCAATGGATGGCTTCTCTTACAATTCGACCGCTACAGCAACTGCTACTATTTTCCAGAATGCTGGTGGTGAGGTTGTAGAGGGTGGTATCGCTTCAATTAAGGCAGCTGGCAACTACGACATTGAGGGTGCTTGGGTTGTGGCTGCAAGCTCGCAGAGCTTTGTAATGACAGACAATAGCGGTGGCTGCATCTTGACTTATTTGGGCAATGGCGCAACTATCCCTGCAGTAGGTACAGTTTTGAACGTTTCGGGCGCAGTTACCACTTATGGTGGCTTGTTGCAGTTCGGCAAGGACGCAACAATTACTCCAACTGGCGAGACAGTAAATGTAGCCTATGGTACCCCAATGGATATTAGCACCTATTCGGCTCTCGATGCTTATGCAAAGAATCTCTCGGTTGTTTACGCTGAGATGAAGGGTCAGCTCGTAGTGAAGGATAGCGGCAAGGGCTACAACAATTACAACCTTGTTATTGAGGGTCACGATGATTACAATGACTACAAGGGTTCTATCTCTTATGCTCCAACTGCTCTTGCAAATCAGTTGAATGATTTGAATGGCGCATATATTGTTGCTCGTGGTTATATGGTAGGTATTTCTGGTACCGTATACGCAAATATGGTAACTTTGAGCGTGGAGGTTGATTCGAGCCACCCTGTTCTCCAGGCTGAGAATATCACTAATGTTCCTGTTGATGGAGTAGAGAATGCTACTCACAATATCACTGTTGCCGCTCTTGACAATGTAACAGCTACTCCTGATGGCGTAATCGTTACTGCTGCTTCGGTTAGTGGTAATGTTTTGACCTATACTGTTGCTGCAAATGATGGTCCTTCTCGTGAGGGTAAAATCACTCTTTCGGCTGCTGGGGTTGCAGATGTTGTTGTTTCGGTGTTCCAGAAGGGCGTGCAGACTGGAGATGTAGATGTTGTTGACGATGTTCTTAATCTTGCGTTCACAGGCGTATCTGGTACTAATTACACAGATTGGAGTGGTAAGATGGGCGATTCTGGTGCTGTGTATGCAGGTCAGTCGGCTGGTGACAAGTCATCTATTCAGTTGCGAAGCAAGAATAATAACTCTGGTATTGTAACAACTACTACTGGCGGAAAGGCTCGCAAGGTTGTTGTTACTTGGCACGCAGATACAGTAGACGGTCGTACTTTGGATATCTATGGAAGCAACGAAGCGTATACTTCCCCAACCGAGTTGTATGGTGATAATCTGAAGGGTACAAAACTTGGTTCTATCGTAAAGGGTACATCTACCGAATTGGAGATTATTGGCGACTATGCATTTATTGCTATGCGTTCAAAAGAAAGTGCAATGTATCTTACCGATATAACTATTTCTTGGGAGAAATAATTTTCTCTCTCATAATCCAAGGCGGGCTGATTACCCGCCTTGGGTACTAAATTTAATTGACAATTGATATAATTTTGAAGAGTTTGAGGAGTATAAATTTGAGAATTAGAAGCATCAACCGTAGTATTGTCGCTATGTTGGTGCTTGTGTTTGGTTTTACGGCTTGTGTAGAGCCGGAGTGGACACCATATAAGTCGAGCGCCACAATATCAAGTACCGTGATAACCTATCAAACAACCACTCTCTCAGGAAAGACGAATGGCGATCCTGCATATATGTGGAGGGCTCAAGTGGTTCAAGGTTCGGAGTTCTGCTCAATCGTTAAGCCGATTGGTGCTGTTGGCTCGGATTTCCAGATTCGATTCGAGATGAATAATTCCGAAGATGAGCGTAGTGCCGAGGTTAAAATAGACTTTACAGATGGCTATTCTACAAGCTTTACTATTCGCCAGTTGGCGAAGACCAAAGACCCTGATTATGACCACACCTGGGGCGAGCAACCAGCCTACCGTGAAGGTGTGGAGCTGATGCATAAGACCTACTACACGACTTTGATGAATGGTCAGCGTGTTCGAAATTACTCTATATGCTACGATATGGACAAACTGTGCTCGCATTGGGTGGCATATCCTATGCATTCGGTCTATATGCAACGAGGAACATATCGAGCAAAGAATAGTAATGGTCGCACCGATGCTTGGGCTTATGACGATGCTGTTTGTGAGTATTCGGAAAATGATAACGGGTATAGGATAGTGCGTTACGACTACACAGATCCTGTGATTCCTCAATCAAAACAGTGGCCCGCACGAACTACCTATGGCAGTGGATATGCTCGTGGTCACATCTTGCCATCGGCATCACGTTATAACACCTTTAATACCAATGCACAGACCTTCTATTCGGTAAATATTATGCCTCAGGAGTACGATTTTAATGGTGGCTCGTGGGTTACTATAGAGAATAAGGTGCGAGGTTGGGTTGTACCGGATACTCTATTTGTGGTTACAGGAACACTGTTCGAGGGGGCAAAACGCACAGTTTCAAAAGGCGGGGTAACAGCAACCGTGCCTTCGCACGCATACAAACTTTTATTGCGTACAAAGGCGGGAAATACAAAGAAGCATCTATCGAATATCACCTCGGCTGACGAGTTGCAGTGCATAGCATTCCTCTACGAGAATAATGAATCTGCCGAGTCCGATACTCCACAGCAAGCTGCCACGACTGTGGCGGAAATAGAGCGCCGTTCGGGCTTTAAGTTCTTCCGTAACCTAAATCCTGCAATTGCAGATAAGGTTAAGTCGCAGAAAAACTTGAAAGATTGGGGACTCTAAGATGCTTAGCATCAAATTAAAAATTGAGAATTAAAAATTAAAAAAATATAATAATCAGCTAATGGCTAATAGCTAAAAGCTAAAAGCAAAAAAACATGAAAAAGACACTTTTATCTATTTTGTGTGTATCGGCAATGTTGATTGCCTTTGCACAGAAGCCGTACAAGGTGGTGTTCTACAACCTCGAAAACTTGTTCGACACAATCAACGACCCGAACAAGAACGATGAGGAGTATCTCCCTACGGGTGAGCGTAAGTGGACAACTTACCGCTACAACTGCAAGCTTGACAATATGTCGAGGGTTTTGTTCGACATCGCTGCCGAGGATAAGAATTTCCCTGCGGTAATCGGTGTATCGGAGATTGAGAATCGCCTCGTATTGGAGGACTTGCTTGCTACTCCAAAGTTGGCAAAGGCAAACTATCGTATCGTTCACTACGACTCGCCAGACCGCCGTGGTGTGGATTGCGCCTTCTTCTATCGCCCCGACAAGTTCCAGTTGGAGGGATCGGAGGCTCACCGCATCTCGTTCCCTGGTCGCCCAACATTCTTCACTCGTGACTTGGTGGCTATGTGGGGTAAAATCGAGGGTGAGCCATTCTACTTTATCGTATCGCACTGGCCTTCACGCTTGGGTGGCAAGGAGCGTTCGCAGTACTCTCGTGACTTTGTAGCCGAGAAGTGCAAGCACATCTGCGACTCGGTACGCACCGTAAATCCTGCTACCAAGGTGGTGATTATGGGTGACTTCAACGATGACGCAACCGATGCAAGCGTCGTAGAGGTTCTTGGTGCAAAGGGCGATATGAAGCAGTTGCAGTCGAACGATATGTTTAACCCATTCTGGTCGATGTATAAGGCCGGTTATGGAACTTTGGGATATCGTGATTCGTGGAACTTGTTCGATAATATCGTCGTTTCGGAGAACTTGGCAACAGGCTCGACAGGCTCGTTGAAGATTCAGAAGAAGGAGGGTGCAAAGTTCTACGGCAACATCTTCTATCGCCCATATATGATTCAGCAGGAGGGTCAGTACAAGAACTATCCGTTGCGTTCGTTCGTAGGCTCGAACTTCCAGAACGGTTATAGCGACCACTTCCCTGTATATATCTACATTTCGAAATAGAGAAATAACTTATATATTAAATAAAAGGTATGAAACTGAAATTTTTACTTATTGCGACAATGACACTCGTCGCTTCGACCGTTTTCGCACAGGAGAGCGGCTTGAAGGGTAGGGTGTTGTCTCGTGACGGCCGTGTGGCTGTTGGAAATGTTGCGGTAACGATTGAGGGTACAACCTACAAGGCACGAACCAACGACAATGGATTCTTCGAGTTGAAGGGCGTACCTGCGGGCGATTACAAACTCTCGTTCACTGCTCCCGAGTTCGAGAATCTCGACATCGTGGTTAAGGTAGAAAACGGCGTGAAGGATATCAACGCTGTGATTGTAGTGCCAAAGGCTCTTTCGAGCGAGGTTATCGACGATGCTATATTTGCAGAGTTCGATACTGAGTCTTCGTCGTCTGATACACCGGCATTGCCATCAATGCTCTCGGCATCGAAGGATTTGTATAACAACATCGCATCGTACCGTTTTAGCGAGATGCGCTTCAATGTTCGTGGTTACGACTCGAAGTATACCGATGTATATCTTAACGGCATCCGTTTCAACGACGCATTGACAGGCTATGGCCCTTGGTCGTTGTGGAGCGGTATGAACGATGCAACCCGTAACCAGGAGAGCACAGCAGGTCTGAACGCTACCGACTACGGTGTAGGCGGTTTTGCAGGCTCGACAAATATCAACGCTCGTGCATCGCAGATGCGTAAGGGCTTCCGTGCAAGCGTTTCGGGTGGTAATCAGATGTATGCCTTCCGTGCTATCGTTTCGTATGCAACAGGTCAGCTCGACAATGGTTGGTCTTTTGCCGCTTCGGTTTCGACTCGTCAGGGTGGTAATGGCTATGTTGATGGCGTATATTACAACTCGTATGGTTACTTCGCAGCTGCCGAGAAGCAGATCAACAAGCAGCATCGCCTCTCGTTGATGGTGCTCGGTACTCCGCAGCAGCGTGGCGCACAGCAGGCATCGACACAGGAGGCTTATGATATGTTCGGTAGCAACTACTACAATCCTAATGTCGGTTATCAGGACGGTAAGTTGCGCAATACCCGTGTTCGTCGTTCGCACGAGCCTATCGTGATGTTGAACTACTACTACGACATCAACGAGAAGACCCGTTTGACCGCCGCTACATCGGTGCGCTTCGGTTTCAATGGCTATTCGGCAATGACTTGGAAGGATGGCGCAGATCCACGACCAGACTACTATCGCTACTTGCCATCGAACTATACATCGCAGATTCTCACCGAGAATAACTTCGCAAACTTCATTAGCGATAACTCGCAGGTTCTTGGTCAGCAGGGATTGCTCCGTGAGGCACTTAATGCCCTTCGTTCGGGTGCACCTGGCATAGCCGTGAATGGAATCTTTACCCCTTCGAGCAACGATCAGATCTTCTCGTACTTGCAGGGTGCAGCAGATGCACGTTCGATTTGGACAGGTCGTATCGACTTCGATAATATGATTAATTCGAACAAGAACGGCACAACCTCGCCATACGCAGAGGGTCATCGCTCGAACTATATGATCGAGGAGCGTCATACCGACCAGATCGACTACAACTTTGCAGCAAATATCTCGCACGATTTCAACGCTAACCACCACCTTTTGGCGGGAGTGAAGGCTCGTGTAAATCGTACCGAGTACTACGACAAGATTAAGGACTTGCTTGGTGGCGACTTCTGGGTGGATGTTGATAAATTTGCCGAGCGTGATATGGGTAGCAATCCAATTGCATATCAGAACGACCTCGACTACTACAATGAGCACGGCCACGCACGCATCGTTCGTGAGGGCGATAAGTTCTCGTATGACTACTTTGCTCACGTGCGTCAGGCACAGTTGTGGGCTATGTATAACTATCGTGCAGGTGGTTTCGAGGTTAATGCCGGAGCCGAGCTTGGTTATGCAGGTTTGTGGCGTCAGGGTTTGTGGCGCAAGGGATTGTTTGCCGACAACTCGAAGGGTGACTCTGAGCATCTGAACTTCTTGACCTACAAGGTGAAGGGTACCTTCTCGTATCGCTTCTCGCAGGCTCACCACTTGGCGTTGAATGTTGCAGCAATTCAGGATGCTCCAACCTTCAATTCGGCATTTGTTTCGCCTCGTACTCGTAACACCGTCACCCCTGGCTTGACCCCTGAGCAGGCATATAGCGCAGAGTTGGTTTACAATCTTAATTTGCCTTATATTCAGGCTCGTGTAGCTGGTTACTTCACCGAGATGACTAATGGCTCGAAGGTTATTTCGTTCTACGACGATACTCAGTCTTCGTTTACAAACTTCGCTATGAGTAACATCGACAAGCGCTATATGGGCGTTGAGTTGGCAGTGCGTGTTCCAATTTGGAATGGTTTGGCATTCCAAGGTGCTTTGAACTATGGCGACTATCGTTATACATCGAATCCAAACTTTGTTCAGACCGTAGATAATAGCAACAAGATTAAGTTGCAGGATAAGGTGAATTGGAAGGGATTCTATGTCGAGAGCACTCCGCAATTTGCTGTGAATGTAGGTCTTGACTTCCGTGGTCCAAAGAACTGGTTTGCTTCGATTAACTTCAATTACTACGACAAGTTGTATCTCTCGATGAACCCTGCATACCGTACCGATAATGCAGTGAAGCCATTTGTGGATGTGCTTATCGCAGAAAATGGTAGCATAGAGCAGAAGGCGTGGGCTTCGGGTCAGATTAAGAAGATGCGCCAGGAGGAGGACTTGGGTCACGCCTACACATTGGCAGCAAGCCTCGGTAAGAACTGGTATATCAAGCGCAAATATACTATCGGTTTCAGTGCAGAGGTTAAGAACATCTTGAACAATCAGGGCTTCCGCACAGGTGGTTACGAGCAGATGCGTATGCGTAAGGTGCGTGGTATGTTGCCAGGTCGATCTAATCCTTCAACTACTTACTACACACATTTCGATGCGAAGTACTTCTATATGCTTGGTACTACTTGCTTCGTAAATGTATATTTCCGTTTCTAAAAAGTCAAACCGAAAAATGAGAGAGAAAATTATGAGACACTATAAGATGATTTTAGTAGCATTGCTCGGTTTGGTATTGACCGCTTGCTACAATAAGTTCGAGGAACCTAAGCCGACAACTGTATTTACAGATAATCTCTTCGAGGCCGTTAATCCAGATTTGGAGCATATCACTATTGCTAAACTGAAAGAGATGTACGGCAAAATAGAGGATAACGGAAGTACCAACAATCAGGAGGAAACTCGTTATCTCCGCTTTGTAACCAACCCTGAGAAGGAGTGTACTGAATGGGAACTGAAACAAAAATGGTACAATACTGGCAACTATTATATTAAAGGTAAGGTGATTTCGAACGATGAGGAGGGTAATATCTACAAATCGCTCCATATCTTCGATGGTACAGCTGCTATTGAGTTGAAATTGACGAATGGCTTATTCCTCGACTATCCTTGCAACCTTACAACAGGTGAAACATGTTGGGTGTATGTAAAGTTGCGTGGTTTGTACCTCGGAAACTTCCGTATGATGTTGTCGATTGGCGATATTCCTACCACCAGCTACAACTCGTGGGGTTCATACAAGTACTACGCAAACTCCAATATTGTGAGCCAGATTAAGGTGCGTGAGCACGTATTCCTTGGCGAGAAGGCTACTCTTACAGAGGGTACAGCTGACGACTGTGATATTCTTGTCGTTGATAAGAGTTCGTCTAGTAAATTGTATCAGAATGCAAAATATCTTGGTCGTTTGATCCGATTCAAGGGTCTTGCCGTGCGCTATGCAGGAGCAAATAATGAGGCGGGTGAAACTTCGGGTATTGGCGATAACATCTATCCGCAGTGGCTTTGCTCGGCGGGTATTCCTAACGGCATTGGAGGTTCTCCGACACAGGTGGTTCAGAAGCCTTGGTACAAGATGGCTTATAGCGTAGATGGTATTGCTCAATATGGTAGTATCCTTGTTACCTACAACGATGGTATCCCTGCTTCGACAAACGAGTCGGGTGTATATACAGTACGTACAAGTGGCTATTCCCGCTTTGCTGGCAATTTTATTCCGAAAGATGGCGCTGTGGGTGATGTATTGGCAATATTTAGCATCTATGCTCATAATTGGAGATATCAGTATGCTACCTATCAGTTGTCAATCAACCGCTACCAGGATTTCGGATTCGAGACAGAGCCAAAGGAGGAGCATCCGTTGTGGAGCAACTACTTGACTTCGGTCGAGAATAGCTTCCCGAAATATTCGCTTAAACCACTCACAGACGATACTATCCACGCAGAACAAGTGGCAGTATGGGAGGCTAAATATTTGGCGAATAAACCTGCAAACGATGGTACTCCAACTTGGAAGAAGTGGAACGAGTGGGCTGATTGGGTTGTATGGTGCCTTAAAAATACGCCAAAAGAGTCGTGGCTTCTACCACAGTATCTTACCGAGGATGCTGATACAGAGTAGAAGAGTTTCACTATATATCAGAAAAACACCTCTTGCATTTTTCGCAAGGGGTGTTTTTGCGTTTTTAGAATAAATTTGTATATTTGCGCTATATTGTGTAAATGTTGCTTTTGCACAATAAACATATGGGTATAATCGTTAGATTATAGGTGAGCAGGAACAAATAGATAAATAACACATAATTTACACTATGAAACACTTATTTACATCCGTTATCGCATTGTTAGTTGCTTTTGCGGTAACTGCGCAACCGGCGCAACAGATTCCGGTTATCCCAGCGGACAAGGCTGTTCGTGTGGGAACATTGCCGAATGGTATGAAATACTACCTTCGTCACAACGACAAGCAGAAGAATTTGGCCGATTTCTACATCTCGCACGATGTAGGTGCTATTCAGGAGGAGGACGACCAGCAGGGCTTGGCTCACTTCTTGGAGCATATGGCATTCAACGGTACCAAGAACTTGCCTGGTAAGATGCTTATCGAGTATCTCGAAACCGTAGGTGTTAAGTTCGGTACAAACCTCAATGCAGGTACTTCGTGGGATTATACACAGTACCTCTTGAAGGATGTTCCTACTGTTCGCCCGGGCATCGTAGATACTGCAATGCTTATCCTTCACGATTGGTCGCACTTTATCGCTTTGCAGCCAAAGGAGATTGACGCAGAGCGTGGCGTGATTATGGAGGAGTTGCGTATGCGTGATGGCGCATCGTGGCGCTCTACAATCGCTATGTTGAAGGCTCTCGGTAAGGGTACTCGCTACGAGCATCGCAACCTTATCGGTCACCTCGATGGCTTGAAGTCGTTTAGCCACACTTCGCTCGAAAACTTCTATCACAAGTGGTATCGCCCTGAGTATCAGGCTGTGGTAATCGTTGGTGATATCAATGTTGATGAGGTAGAGGCTAAGTTGCAGAAGTTGATGGCCGACATCCCTGCTTCGCCGGCTGATGCTCCGCAGAAGGAGGTTATCGTAGTGCCGGACAACAAGGAGCCTATTATCTCTATCTTCGAGGACCCTGAGATGCAGGAGACAAGCGCAACACTCTTCATCAAGCGTCGTGCGTTGCCAAAGGAGTACAACAACACTATTGTAGCCGAGCAGTTGGTTCTTATCGATGAGTTGGCAAGCGATATGGCAAATGCTCGTTTGCAGGAGATTAAGATGAAGCCTAATGCTCCATTTACAAGTGCACATTTCAATAATGGTAGCGCAGGTATCTGCCAGACTCTCGACATCGCAGGTGTTGGTGTGAATACACAAGACGGCAAACTCCTCGCAGGTTTCGAGGCTGCATACACCGAGTTGGAGCGTATCCGTCGCCACGGCTTTACCGAGGGCGAGTTGGAGCGTGCAAAGAACAATGTGATGAAGATGCAGGAGTTGGCATACAACAACCGCAACGACCGCAAGAACGCTCAGTTTGTTCAGCGCTACTTGAACGCATTCCGCAAGAATGCTGCTATGCCGGATGCAGAGACCGAGTGGAAGTTGGATAGTATGATTATCGCACAGTTGCCATTGCAGGCTATCAATCAGACTATTGCACAATACATCACCGACCACAATCAGGTGCTTATCGTGAATGTTCCTAAGAAGGAGGGTTTGGTAAATCCTACCGAGGCGCAGTTGGCTGAGGTTTTGGCAAAGGTTAAGGCTGCCGATATCGCACCTTACGCTGATAACACCGTTAAGGAACCACTTATTCCTGCTGATGCAAAGTTGAAGGGCTCGGCAGTGAAGAAGGAGTCAAAGAATGAGGCTCTCGGCACCACCACTTGGGTATTGAAGAATGGTTTGAAGGTGGTTGTTAAGCCTACCGCTTTCAAGGCCGACGAGGTTAAGGTGTCGATGCAGGCACACTTCGGTCAGTCGTCGTTGAGCGACGAGTTGTATTGGACTTCGGCATTCCTTCCTGTTATGATCAACTATATGGGTGTATCGAAGTTCTCTTCGACCGACTTGCGCAAGCAGCTTTCGGGTAAGGATGCAGATGTTAGCCTTGGTGTTGATGATTACGAGGTTGGCGTTGTAGGACAGGGCTCGCCAAAGGATCTCGAAACCATTATGCAGCTTATGTACTTGCAGTTCACCGCTCCACGCTTCTCGAAGGACGATTTCGATGTGATTATGAATCAGTATCGCCCATATTTCGAGAATGCGCAGACCAACCCTGACTACATCTCGTCTGTTGAGCGCACAAAGACCCTCTACGGCAACCACTTCCGCCGTCAGCAGATTACCCCTGCAATCCTCGATATGGTTAAGTTCGAGAATGTCGAGCCAGCGTACAAGGCGTTGTTCTCGAATGCGGCAAACTTCACTACCTATATCGTAGGTAATGTTGATTTGGCAACATTGAAGCCACTTGTTGAGAAGTATCTCGGCTCGTTGCCTGTATCGAAGAAGCTCACAAAGAAGGCTGACGATGGTGTTCGTGCTGTTAAGGGTGAGGTTGTAAATGACTTCAAGGTGAAGATGCAGCAACCAAAGGTAGGTTTGACTCGTATCTACACCGGTCCTATCGACTACACTATCAAGAATCGTGTTGCGATGAATGTCCTCTCGCACGTGCTCCGTAGCCGCTACACAATCTCTATCCGTGAGGAGAAGGGTGGTACTTACAGCGTAGGCGTAGGCGGTCAGATTATTCCTGACTACACTCCTTGGTATCAGCTTATCGTATTGTTCGACACCAACGAGCAGATGGCCGACGAGTTGAGCCAGATTGTAATCGACGAGATCAAGAAGATTGCAACTGAGGGCCCTAATGCAGAGGATGTTGAGAAGACTCGCAAGTACCTCTTGAAGGAGTACGAGAATCAGATTCAGTCGAACTACAATTGGGTAGATTGGCTCGATGAGTATAACTATCGTGGCGTAGATTTCGCTACCGAGTACAAGAAGGCAGTCGAGGAGTTGACCTACGATGACTTGAAGGCTCTTGCAGCGAAGGTATTGGCCGACAACAATATGGCTTATATCGTAATGCGACCTGAAAAATAGTTAATTGACCAATTGAGAATTGACAATTGACAATTATAGGTAAAGTGCCGAGCAAAATCGCTCGGCACTTTTTAGTTATAGTATGAGCTTATATAAATAATATTGCCTTGCAGAATATGCAAGGCAATACCTTTAATTATCAATTATCAACTGTCAATTATCAATTTATCTCCACTCGATACAAGCGGTGCAGGCGACGGCATTGTCGCCATTGCGAATTTCGAATAAAGAGAGATTTTCTCGTTGCTCGTAGCCGATAGTCAGCACATCGCCCAAGCGGCACTCCTTCGCAAAGTGAATATCAAGGCGGAGTGGGCGTGGCTTGGTCAGATACTCAATCGGTAGGGTGTTGAGCATCATACGGATATAACGCATAGTATTCACATGGCGGTTGAAGTCGATATCGCTATAACGCACCTCGTGACGGCGCACAATGGTTGGCTCAATGCCACGCACCTTTCGTGGAGTCTCGCACGGCGATGGTGCATCGCAGAACTTACCCTCGAAGAGACTGTCAACCTCCTCCAACGATACAGGCATACGCTTCTCAAAGTCAATTACACACCACTGCGACACTGCACGACCGAACTGCTTGCCCTCGCCATCGAGAAGCTCGAAATTTCGGGGCGAGATAAGGCGTGAAGCGTGAGGGCTTACCCAGGTATCAATCGAGTACTCCTCGTACTGCTTTGGCTGACGATCAATCTCGACCGCCATACGGGAGAGCACCCACGAACGGTTGTGCTGCATCAGCATATCGGCACTGATTCCGTTGTGTTTTGCATCGACACCAGCCACATTCAGAAGGTCCGAACACAACGATTCGATGGTTGCGTGGAGCATAAAATCAACTTTTTCGGGTGCAGCCGAAAATTTATAATTTGTTTTCTCTGCCATAATTTTGCTTTGATAATTACACAAAGGTAGTTTATTTGGTAATAATTCGCAATAAAAATGGCGCAAAAACGATATTTACGACATTTTAAGGCTCTATTGGAGTAGGGTAAATAGTTGCCGAATGATTTGGTTTTTCGAACTTTTTTGCCTATCTTCGTAATCGGTTAGTTAGTTTTTAATGCGAAAAATGCAAAGGGAAAATGGGAATTAAGGTGAAACTCGATGTGGTATTGGCTCGGCGTAATATGACGCTCACGCAGTTGTCGGAGAGAATAGGTGTGACACTCGCAAACCTCTCGGTTTTGAAGACCGGAAAGGGCAAAGCTATCCGCTTTTCTACGCTCGAAGCCATTTGCCACGAGTTGCACTGTCAGCCCGGTGACATCTTGGAGTACAAAGAGGAGGAATAAGCCTCGTTTGGTATCGGTTTTGCAAGTAAGTCTGCTTCGTAAAGGTTTATTTTTATGGAGCAGACTTCTAAATATCAGCGTAGCATCGAGCGACTGAACGATGCACTTGGCAAGGAGATTTCGACAACCTTGCAGTATATCTATTTTCACACAATCTTCGAGGATGCGGGGTACGAACACCTTGCACGACTTATGCGCCGTATCTCGATTGCCGAGATGGAGCATATCGAGCATATTGCCGAGCGAATTTTGTTCCTCAATGGCAAGGTCGATATGAACCCTTCGCACAAGGTGCAGCAGATTGATGAGCCTGTCGAGGCGTTCTATTTTGCTGTGAAGTTGGAACAGAGCACGATTGATAGTTATAACGAGTACTCTCGCCTATGCGCTGCCGAGGACGATGCCGTTACGCACAAGATATTTCAGGAGATGTCAGCCGAGGAGGAGGAACACCTCGACATCTTCCGCACCGAGTGGCAAAACCTCCTTGATTACGGCGCCCACTACCTCGCCCTGCAATCCATCGCCAACAGCAAACACAAATCGAAGGGGGAGAAGGGGGAGTAAATTAAGCCGAGCAGAAAAAACTGCTCGGCTTAATTTGCTATTTGCTATTTGCTATTTGCTATTAGCCGTTAGCCATTAGCTGTTTTAATTGAGAATTGACAATTAAAGGTATTCTTATTCTATATATTCCTCCCCTAAGTTAGGGGAGGTGGCTGAAAGCCAGAGGGGTATTTCTCTATTGGCTTTTAGTGAGATTAGAGAAATTAGGGAGTTTAGCGATGCGCCTATCACTAAATTCATTAAATTCCCTATGCTCCCTACTGCTGGGTATGATTTTTAATACCCGTAAGGGTTGGAGATAAGACAAATGAGACCTATGGGACAAATAGGACAAATGGGAATTTGTATTTTTGGCGTTACCCATTAGTCCCATTGGTCGTATTGGTCTTATTACTCCCATTTTCAACGCCTTATACAGTTAGGTATGATTTTTAATACCCGTGATGGCGGTGGTGCATTCCTCTTGTGGGGTGGGTACGATTTTTCGTACCTACGAGACGGGGGGGGTAAAATTAAAGGTATCGCCTCGCAGAACGATTTATTCTGCGAGGCGATAGTTGTTTTAGTCATTCTGCTCTTTTGCTGCTTCTTCAAGAGTTTTCAGTATTTCTGCATGCAGTCCTATTATTTCAGTATAGTGGTCAATGTCACTCGAGATGTTTGCATTTTTCAATTTAGTTGCATATTTTGATAAAGCCCTTTTATCTGCACTATTTACTTTTTTAATATTCTCTAAAAGATATTTATATCTATTAAGAAGAATGTCTGCATCGTTGGCTTTATAGCTAGCACAATAAATTGAGGTCATTCCTGCAAGGCAACGAACAACGATACTATCTGAGGTATCTGATAGTATTACAAACGCATCTGCCAAATTAGTTTCAAGAAATTCGATTTTCTCTTGTATCTCTTTTTTATCTTTTTGCACATTTTCACTCTCTGCCTTCACGGATTCCATTTGCTTCTTTGTGTCGTGTATATCAAGATGGCTTGCAATTTGAAAACCTACTATAATTGTTGCGCATACACCTATCAATGCCACGCATACACCCATCAACGATGCCAAAATACTAATATATGATTGCGTATCGATATTCTCACATGAGGTAAATGTGATGCAAATAATAAATGCGCCAATAATGTATTGTTTCTTCATAATCGATGGTATAAAATGTTATTGGAAATTATATCCAACTATACTACTTGCGTAGTCGCTCCATGTTGTTTTATACGCATCTATTGATGTTGCCGGCACATAAATTTTACAGCCTATTTTACGCCAGCCAACAGGCGATGTCGCAGTATGATAATAGTAGAATACATGTTGTCCTATCGAAGGGGGTATTGTCTCCTTGCAGTATACACTTTTTAAATTAACACAATCAGCAAAAGCCATTTCTCCAATCTCTTTCATAGTATCAGGAATAGTCACGCTTATTAAATTACTACAATCGTAAAATGCTTGTGTCCCAATTTTAGTAATACTATTACCCATTATTAAGTCATTAAGTTTATAGCAGGCTGCAAAAGTACTATCTCCTATTTGTACAACACTATCGGGAATTCTTACATGCTCAAGAGCGTAGCAATTACTAAAAGCATTAGTCTCTATTGATGAAACTCCATCTGGTATAATTATACTTGACAATGAATAACACCCTAAAAATAAGCCTTGTTCTATTATTTTGATTCTATTAGATAATGTAACACTCTTTAAATTATGACAGTCATAAAAAGCCGAAGCACCAATTGAAGTAACACTATTCGGAATGGTTATACTCTGCAAAAATGTGCAATTAAAAAATGACGAGACTCTAATGTGAGTTATTGTGGGAGGCAAAACAATCTTCCACAACGCAGAACAGCCATTAAAAGCATCTGCAGGGATTTCGGTAATTCCTGTAAAGTACTTTAACTCCGTAAATGCAATTATGACAGTGTTACCTTTGAAAATAGTCCCAATCGTTTCCACCGCTGCTGCCTCGGCGTACGAAAGTTCCCCATCGTTGTTGGTATCCCAATTCTTACAGCAGATTGCCTTTACTTGCAAGTCCTCAAATTGGATATTCTCTTTGTCGTGCTTCGGCAAAGTAATCATTGTTCCGTCCGACAAGTTAAAATATACATACTCATCATCTTGGGTTACGCTCTTGAAAATGTTGTCGCCATCTTCGCCATTCTCTCCGTCAATACCATCATTTCCCGTTGCTTTACCGAGTTTTTCCCAAGTTGCACCATTATCATATGACACATACCAATAGTCATTCTCAATTTTGAGTTGCGGAGTTACACCATTCGTTCCATTTGTGCCGTTGTTGCCGTTTGTTCCGTTAGTGCCATTTACACCATTGGCTTGTATCTTATTGCCCTTTGCATCGAGCAACCACTCGCCATCGAGAGTCCAATAATAGATATTGTCAGTGTCCTTCATTACGCCAATCTGCGGAGTATAACCGTCTTTGCCGTCAGCACCATTCGCTCCGTCTTTACCATCTTGTCCGTGGTAGATTGTAATGGTGTCGCTATAAGCAAACGAGATAGTGTAACCGATAACCTCACCATTGCTACGCACCTCCGAAACATTGGTTACATAGTCGCGCTTTTCGAGTGCATCAACAAGAGTCTGCAACGCTTCGATGTTGGTGTTCATCTGCTTGCACAACTCTTCGAGGGCAGAGATACGCTGTTCGTGGTCTTTAATCGACTGACCATACTCATCGAGTTTGCTCCAAAGAGCCGAATCATCAAATTGGCACGATGAGAGTGCCAAAGTCGTTGCAATAACGACTGAAAGTAAAATCTTTTTCATAACAGTAAAGTATTAAAATTAAGTTTATAATGTTTGCGCTGTTATGACAAAAAGAAAGTGTGAGGTTGATTTTCGTCTATTAAAATGGAGGTTGTGGTAAAACCTTTGAGAGAATAAACGATACACTCCTCACACCTGTAATATACCAACAGATTGGTGTGAGGACACCAATGGCATATATACAAGAAATGAGTGCTATTCGTTCGTCTTCTCTCTTGAAAACTACCACATTTCCATTTTAAGACTTCGAAAAACACTTTCTAATATGTCTGCAATCCGAGGACTGCGATTACAAATATAGCAACTTATCTCGAAAAGTGCAAAAAATAATAGTTAATGGTAAAAAACTCAATAATTCCTAATAATTCTCAATTCTCAATTCTCAATTCTCAATTTGTTTTGTATCTTTGTATTAAAGATACAAAACAGAGATTGGTATGAAGATTGTAATTCTTGGTCCTGCGCACCCTTATCGTGGCGGTTTGGCGGCGATTATGGAGACTATGGCTCGTGAGTATCAGAGTCGTGGAGATGAGGTTAAGGTCTATACCTTCTCGCTGCAATACCCTTCGCTGTTATTCCCCGGCAAAAGTCAGACGGTCGATACGCCACCACCGCACGATTTGGACATCGAGCGTGTCGTGAACACTTGCAACCCTCTGAATTGGGTGGCACTTGGCGAGCGACTCCGCCGTGAGGCTCCCGATATGATTTTGATGAAGTATTGGACTCCGTTTATGGCGCCTTGCTTCGGCACAATCTGTCGCATCGCCCGCCGAAACGGCAAGACGAAAGTCATCTGCCAAATCGACAATGTCGAGCCACACGAACACCATTTGATTGATAAGCCATTCAACCGCTACTACCTCGGTGCGGTAGATGGCTTTGTATATATGTCGGAGCAGGTGGGCAACGAACTGCGTGCCTACACCTCCGCACCTGCCCTCTTCTCGCCACATCCGATGTTCGAGAACTTTGGCGAGAGGGTAGAGCGCACCGAGGCGTGCCACAAGCTCGGACTCGATGCCGAGAAGCGATATCTCTTGTTCTTCGGTCTTATTCGTGATTACAAGGGGTTGAATCTGCTTTTGGAGGCGTTCGAGAAGGTCGAGAATAAGGATTTGCGACTGCTCGTTGCGGGCGAATTCTACAACGATAAAGAGCAATATCGAGCCGTTCTTGACAGACTTGGCGAGAGGGTAGTGCTGCACGAGGGTTTCGTGAAAGATGAAGATGTCTGCAACTACTTCTCGGTGGCAGATGCGCTCGTTTTGCCATATCGTACCGCTACGCAGAGTGGCGTGACGCAGATAGCCTACAACTTCTCCGTGCCGATGGTTGTTACCCGTGTGGGTGGTCTGCCAGAGATTGTGGCTGACGGTAAGGTCGGCTTTGTCTGCGAGCCTACTACGGAGAGCATTGCCGATGCGATAGAAAGACTCTATACAGATGATGCGTTAGCCCACTTTGCCGAGAATTTCCCTGCCGAGCGCAAACGCTTCTCGTGGGCTACGATGTGCGACAAGTTGGTGGAAGTTTGGGGAAAGAGTAAGTAGAGAGATTAGCGAAGTTAGTGAAATTAGGGAGTTTAGTGATGTGATACGCTAAATTCCCTAATCTCTTTATATTCCCTAAGTTCCCTATATAATTTCGAAAAAAAATAAGGCGACCCGAAGGTCGCCTTAAATATTACTAATCGTTCAGATTATTTTGCCATCTTACCGAACTTTGCAATCTTAACAGCCGAAGAGAACTGCAATGCAGTCGACTTAGCGTTAGCAAACTTGTGCATAACCTTGAAGTTCTTCTTAGCCGACAACTTAGCAGGAGCTGGAGCCGGAGCATCAGCCTTAGCTGCGGTCATAGTCTTACCCGAGAAGTGGTATGCTGGCTCTGCGCCATCGCCAAATGCGTAGTATGGATAATAATTTCCGTCCATCTCAACCCAGATGCTGAATCTTGCAACGGTACCTACCTCTCCGCTAGTGAGCTGGCCACCAGCTGCGGTGATGGTAACGCTACCATCCTGAGCCATCTCCATCTCATAAGGTGCATAGTTTGTACCACCTACGATATATCCATTATCCCACTCTGCGAGCCAGAAAATTACGACACCATCACCCTGGTAAAGAACCTCGTCATTGATGAAGTTGATTTTGTTTCCGGCAAATTCTCCGAATACAGGCAAAACATCAACCTCTGCCTCTGGATCGGTCAAGCTTGGAAGGCTTGGAGCAACTGGATCCCAACCAAAAATAAGAGCATAACCCTCGTCCTCCATAATCTCTACTGGACGTGTATATCCTGCCTCGCCTGCCGCCTGGATTCCAGAAACATACTGTTCGTTTGCAACCAACTCATAATAAACCTTTGGAGAAGTTACATTCCAAATACCTGTCCAAACAGAGGTGTCAAATGTAGACTCAGCTGTCTTGAATGACTTGTAAGAACACTTTGTGCTTGTGAGATTACCGTTAGTATCAACACCGAAAGCGTAAACACAGTAAGTTGTGTTAGGGTCGAGTGATTTAAGCTCGAGCGTCTGTACGCCCAAATCAAGGACTGATTCCTCGCTTCCCCACCAAGTTTCGTAACCTCCGTCAACGAGATCCTTCTCCTGCTGATAAATCTCATTCATCCAAGCATCCGGACCACCAGCCTCATTTACGAAAGCCATCTTTGTTACAGACCAGAAATAAGTACGAGTCTCGTCCTTTGGAGTTACGGTTACGGTAGCACCATACTCGCCAATGTTGGTTACCTCGATTGCGAACTCATCCGAGCCACCCTCATTACTACCTGGTTTGCCTCCGTTTGGTGTACAACTTGCAGCTGCAAGTCCAACCATTGCTAAAAGTAAAAATAACTTTTTCATAATTGCATTTTTTTAGTTAATAAATAAAGTTAATAATAAATTGTAAGTGTGTTTCTCTTTTTTTTGTCTGTTTTTTCTCTATAACCCCCGTTTTTGACCACTAAACAGCCATATCAGTGAGGTAATGTGTTGAACAAAATTATATTAAAAAAATTTAATATCCAAATAAAATTACAACTAAAATGCACCTAAATTACGATTTTTATGTTTTTTAGTATAAATTTTAACAAATAAGCCTCCCGAAACGGAAGGCTTATTGCAAATTGTAAGTAGATTTTTTCGTTACTCCTATTATCCGTAAGTAGTTGGATTTTTCGGGCGTCATTGCGAGGCTTGGAACAAGCCGTGGCAATCTCCTCGCTTCCTCCTTTCCGTCATTGCGAGAGCCGTTAGGCTCGTGGCAATCTCCTTGCTTCAATGTAGGTGGGAGATTGACCTTTGGTCTTCACTGCTCCGCCTCGGCATAGTCTGCAAGCAACCTCTGCCCTCGGCTTAATCGCAGCGGTCCCACGCTCACTTTGTTCGCTCGGAATGACGACAGAGTTTAATTGTGGGAGATTCCCACGGTCGTTTCACTCCCTCGGAATGACGGTTTGCTCTATTCCTCTGCAAGAAGGTCTTTCCAATCGGGATTATTAGCGGTAATTAAAGCATCTTTGCGCTTGCGAGACCAACTTTTAAGCTGCTTTTCCCTTGCAATAGCTGCATCCATATTGGCGAATTCCTCAATGTGAAGCAACTGTGTGAGATTATATCTTGCTGAAAAACCACCCAATGAACCACTCTTGTGCTGAGCCATTCGTTGCATAATATCAGATGTTACACCTATGTATAGTGTAGTGTGGTATTTGTTGGATATTATGTAAACACAGGGCTTTTTCATCTACTTCAATATTTTTATTTCGTCATTGAGAGGCTTAAAATAAGCTGTGGCAATCTCTTTGCTTCTCCTTTCCGTCATTGCGAGAGCCGTTAGGCTCGTGTCAATCTCATTGCTTCAATGTAGGTGGGAGATTGACCTTTGGTCTTCACTGCTCCGCCTCGGCATAGTCTGCAAGCAACCTCTGCCCCCGGCTTAATCGCAGCGGTCCCACGCTCACTTTGTTCGCTCGGAATGACGACAGAGTTGAATTATGGGAGATTCCCACAGTTGCTACGCTCCTTCGGAATGACGCAGGTTTACTCTTTGATATTTGGCAACTCCAAGCCGTAGCCGTTGCGCTTATCCATAGCCTTCAACCAAAGGCTGAAAAGCAGTGCCAAGCCGCCCAACGATGCGAAAATCAACATCGGAAGGGTGTATCTATAGGCAACGCCCTCCACGCCGGCAGCAATCTGCTCGGCAACGCCGGGGTTACTCTTCTCCAAAGCCCAACCGATAAGCATTGGAGTAAGGCTCAAACCGAAGTTCTGCACCCAGAAGATGAGCGAATATGCGCTACCCAAGAAGCGCTTGTCCATAATCTTCGGAATCGAAGGCCACAAAGATGCCGGAACCAACGAGAACGAGATACCGAGCAAGATGATTGCGGCGTAGGCGACAATCTTATTAGGGAATGCTGGCAATACCAAAGCAAAAGTGAGGTGGCAGACAATCATAAGCAACGAGCCGAGAATGAGCATTGTTGCGCCCTTACCCTTCTTGTCCAAGAACCAACCGAGGAGTGGGGTGATGCAAGCTGCACCGATAGGGAACCAACGGAAGATGTCGGCAGCGGTGGTAGCATCGAGACCGAGGTTGCTCTGCAACATATTGGCCGCAAACTTCTGGAATGGGAAGATTGCCGAGTAGTACAACACGCACAACATAGCCACAATCCAGAACAACTTGCTCTTGAAGATGTTGATAACATCCGAGAACTTGAACTCCTCCTCGCTCTCGCCCTGTGCAGCCTCGGCGCCCAACTGCTGGTCGAACTTCTTGTCCATAACGCAGAAGATAGAGTAGCACAACAGGCCGATAAAGAGCAGTGCGGTGCAGAATGCAACAGGCTTAACAACCGAAGGCTCCAAGCCACCGATACCTGCCAAACGAGGCGAGATAGTGAAGATTACGAACACGCCCACACGAGCGAGAGCCATCTCCAAGCCCATAGCCAACGCCATCTCCTTACCCTCGAACCACTTTGCGAGAGCCTTCGATGCGGTGATACCTGCCATCTCGCAACCGCAACCGAAAATCATAAAGCCGAACGATGCGAGCTTTGCACTACCTGGCATAGCCACCCACCACGAGTTGAGCCAAGCCTCCAAGCCTGTGCCGATAAATGCCTCGCTAACGGCGAAATACTTGATGCAAGCACCCACAACCATAACGATTGCCGAGGTCAAGCCCGTAAAGCGGATACCCATCTTGTCGAGGATGATACCTGCAACGATGAGGAAGCCCCATACATTGAGCAGATACTCCGAGCCTGCGTAGGTTCCGAAAACATCAGATGTCCAGCCACGCTGAATCTGAATCAACTCCTTGATTGGAGAGATTACATCAACGAACATATGCGCAAAGAGCATCATCAGGGCGATGAGTACCATCGCACCCCAACGAGCCAACGCAGAGTCGTTCAATTTTCTTTGAATAGTTTGAGTCATAATACCTATATTTATTATTAAGATTTGTTTATTACTGCTTTGTGTAGTTTTTCAGCACCTCGTATGCCTCCTCGATGCCCAACTCGCCCGCCTTCGAGATATCAAGGCAGCCCTTGCGGGTATCCTTCATATAAATCTGTATCAAACCACGGTTGTAGTACGCCTCGGCGAAGTTCGGATTGAGCTCTATCGCTTTCGTATAGTCCTCGAATGCCTCAGGCAACTTGCCCGACAACGCCAAGAGGTTTGCACGGTTGTAATATGCGTAGGCGAAACCAGGGTAGAGCTTTATCGCCTTGGTTAGGTCGGCAATCGCCTCGTCGTAGTTGTAGGTGCGAGTGGTGCGGTTGTGCAACTGTCGTGCAGGGTCGCTCTCAATCGAAATACGCTGATATGCGCTCTCAATCGAGGAGATAAAGTCAATCATTTCGGCCTGTGTCGTCGCACGATTGAGATATACGAATGGATTGACAGGCGAAGCCTGAATTGCTGCCGTATAGGTATTTACGGCATTGGTATATTGCTTAACCAGCGACTCCGAAATAGCCAACGAGAACAACTCCTCGAATGAGGATGTCGCATTGCGAGCCTTCGCCTTCAAACGACGATTTATGGCTACGAGCGAGTCGGGAGCGAGGTTGCTCTCACGACACGAAATCGCCAAGAGTGGGTTGTCGAGTCGCTTCAAGAAGTCCTCGGCTCGTTGCGAGTGGTATTTCTTTGCCGTAGCGGTCTGCTCGGTCGAGTCCTGCGTGAAGGTGAACTTGAACATCGGCAACAGAGCCATATTCTCGTTGTTTGTACGGCGTGAGGTGATGCGCTCGAACGATGAGCCTGCCAACTTGCTATCGAACGAGAGGAGCTTGTCGAAGCGACGAGTCGTATCGGCATAAATCGAATAGGTGGTGTCGTTCAGGCGTGATTTGTACTCCGCAATCTTGCGCTCGGCAATCTGCTTGTCGCTTCGTGCGCCCTTGTAGTCACGCAAAAGGTGGCGCAAGTAGCTGCGACCGAGGTAGGCGTTCGCAAAGTCGGGATAGAGTTCGATTGCCTTGGTGTAGTCCGCCTTTGCACGCTCGATTTCGCCCAACTGCTGGTAGAGTAGCGCACGGTTGTAATAGACCAAAACATTCTCGGGCGAGTACTCCGCAACCTTGTTGTAGTCGTCGAGCGCACGGTTGTAATCGCCTACTCGTGAGCGAATTATCGCACGATTGAAGTAGGTAATCGAACTTGTCGAGTCTAACTGAATTACTCGGTCAAGGTCGGACAATGACTGCATCGGGCGGTTGGTTTCGTTATAGACCAAAGCACGGTTAAAGAACGACATCGCAAGCGTTGAGTCGCACTTGACCGCCATATCGAAATCCTTTTCAGCCTCGTCGAAGCGGTTTTGTTGCAATAGGAGCACACCTCGGCGGTTGTAGCCATTCGGACTCTCTCGGTTGGTGCGAATACCGAGGTCGAAATCGGCGTAGGCACGCACCGTATCTTTAAGGTAGAGGTAGCAGACACCACGATTTATGTAGGCATCGGCAACCTTCTTCTCGTAGCGGATAAAGTTGTCGAAATCCTCGATTGCCTCCTCGAATTGCTGGTTTAGTAGGCGGGTAACGCCACGAGAGTAGTAGGGGTTTGGCAGGTCGGGGCGCAACTCGATAGCCTCACGAAAGTCCGAAAGTGCATCGTCGTAATTTCCTAAACGAGAGCGAGTTATCGCACGATATGTGAAGGCAGTTGTGAAGACGGGGTTTTTCTCTATCGCCTCGGTAAAGTCCGCCTCGGCACCGAGCAAATCGTCGAGGTTGTATTTGGCAATGCCTCGCAAGAAATACCCCTCGTATGCCTTGTCGTCGAAGCGAAGCAGAACATTGAGCGTGCGGATAGCCTCCTTGAAGTCGCTCTCCATCATCTGCTTGCGACCGATATAGAAGAAGTAGTCACGATTGTACTGCGCCACAACTTCGGTTGTGGCGCAGACAATAAACAATATCGCTACTACTATTTTACGCATACTCTCGTCTCTCGTCTTTCGTCTCTTGTCTAAATATCGTTGTATCCAAAACGGCTCAACTGGCGGTCGTTATTGCGCCAATCGTCATTAACCTTCACGAAAAGTTGCAAAAAGACCTTCTTGCCGAGGAAAGCCTCGATGTCGGCACGAGCCTGCTGACCCACCTTTTTGAGTCGTTCGCCCTTATGGCCGATTACAATGCCCTTCTGCGAATTGCGTGATACATAGATAGTTGCCGAGATGCGGTCGATTGTCGGCTCCTCCTTGTACGAATCAATCTCAATCTCGCAGCAGTAGGGTATCTCCTTGTCGTAATTTGTCAAAATCTTCTCACGGATAATCTCCGAAGCGAAGAAACGCAAGGTCTTGTCGGTCAAGGTATCCTTCGGATAGTACGGCTCGCCCTCGGGCAGATTTTCGAGAATTTTTCCAAAAATCGCCTCGATGTTGAACTGCTCCTTTGCCGATGCAGGAACGATTACCGCCTCGGGCAATCGCTCGTGCCACTCGGCAACAATCTTTTCGAGTTTCTCCTGCGTGGTGAGGTCTATCTTGTTGATTACTACGATGGTCGGAATGCCGCTCAACTTAATTTTCTCGATAATCTCTGCCGAACGCTCGCCCTGTTCCTCTACGGTGTCGGTAACATACAACACCACATCGGCATCGCTCACCGCACCTCGTACGAAGTTCATCATTGACTCCTGCAATTTGTATGCAGGTTTCAAAATTCCTGGCGTATCGGAATAGACAATCTGAAAATCGTCGCCATTCACGATACCCATAATACGGTGGCGTGTAGTCTGCGCCTTCGAAGTGATAATGGAGAGCCTTTCGCCCACCAAAGCATTCATAAGTGTCGATTTTCCGACATTCGGATTACCGATAATATTTACAAAACCGCTCTTGTGCATTGCTTATCTCCTCATTCCGAAGTTGCGAGGCATCTTCATCTTGCCACTTGTTACCATCTTCATCATCTTGCGCATATCGTCGAACTGCTTAATCAATCGATTGACATCCGCCATTGTTGTTCCCGAGCCCTTTGCAATGCGCTCACGACGGCGTGCATTCAACGACTCGGGGTGCTCACGCTCGTATGGAGTCATCGAGCCGATAATTGCCTCGGTCTGCTTGAAGACATCGTCGCCAATCTCCACATCACGCAACATCTTGCCCATACCCGGAATCATCGAAGCCACATCTTTGAGGTTACCGAGCTTCTTCACCTGGTCGATCTGCGAGAGGAAGTCGTTGAAATCGAACTTGTTGGTAGCAATCTTCTTGGTGAGCTTGCGTGCAGCCTCCTCGTCGTATTGCTGCTGCGCACGCTCCACGAGCGATACAACATCGCCCATTCCGAGGATACGGTCAGCCATACGCTCTGGGTGGAATACCTGTAAGGTATCCATCTTCTCGCCACTCGAAATAAACTTCAATGGCTTATTCACCACCGCACGAATCGAAATCGCAGCACCACCACGAGTGTCGCCATCGAGCTTGGTCAAAACTACGCCGTCGAAATCGAGTCGCTCGTTGAACTCACGAGCGGTATTCACAGCATCCTGACCTGTCATCGAATCGACTACAAAGAGCGTTTCGCAAGGGTTTACTGTCTGCTTAATCGTGGTAATCTCCTGCATCATCGCCTCATCCACCGCCAAACGACCTGCGGTATCGACAATCACAACATTGTAGTTGTTCTGACGAGCGTGCTTGATAGCATTCTCCGCAATCTCAACAGGGTTTTGATTGCCCGGCTCGGTATATACAGGTACGCCAATCTGCTCACCCAAAATCTTCAACTGGTCGATAGCGGCAGGGCGATAGACATCGCCCGCAACGAGCAACACCTGACGGCCCTTGGTGCTCTTGATGTGGGCAGCCAACTTGCCCGAGAAGGTGGTCTTACCCGAACCCTGCAAACCTGCGATAAGGATAACAGCAGGGTTGCCTTCGAGTTTGATGGAGGTAGCCTCGCCACCCATCAACTGCGCCAACTCGTCACGCACAATCTTGGTCATCATCTGACCCGGCGATACAGCTGTGAGTACATTCTGACCGAGAGCCTTCTGCTTAACCTCGTCGGTAAATTGCTTTGCAACCTTGTAGTTTACATCGGCATCAATCAATGCACGACGAATCTCTTTGAGTGATTCCGCAACATTAATCTCGGTGATGCGGCCCTGACCTTTCAGGATTTTGAATGACCTCTCTAATCGGTCTGTAAGTTTTTCGAACATAGTATCTTGTTGTTTATAATTTTCTCATCGCTTTACGGTTTTACCGTAATCAAGGCGCAAAGATAATAAAATGAGCGGAAAACACAAAGGCTTTCCGCTCGATTTAGCAGGGTAGGGCTTTTTAACCCAATTTTGCCATAAACTTTTCTCTATTTACGATGAAGCGAGAGTGCGTTCCTTCGCCTATGATGCTGACCTGGTCACGAGCCGCAATATTAAACTTTAATTCACGCCCGTTAATCTCTGTAAGTACGGCAGTTGCAGTGATTACCTCACCTACTTTTGTAGCTTTCGAATGCTCGATATTCAGAGCCGTTCCAACGGTCGTTTGACCCTCTTCCAAGTGTGGTGCAACAGCCATCATTGCAGCGTTCTCCATCAGGGCGCACATCGCAGGTGTTGCCAACACTGCCAAATCGCCCGAGCCGATATATTCCGCCGTAACCTCCGGCGTAACTCGCATAGTTGCGGTAAATGATAATCCTTCCTCCATAGTGCTTCGATTTTTTATGCCACAAAAATAATGAAATTTTCCGCTAAATCGTTATATTTGCGGAAAGAATTATGAAAAATAGGGTAGTCATACTATTGTTGTTCTTTGCTTTTGTTGTGCCGAGTGCGTTGGCGCAAAGGCGTAGCCGTGGCTTTTGGCACCAGGAGTGGACTGTGGATAAGGGCGACACCATTCCGCTTGTTCATATTCTTCCTATCCGCAAGTATGCCCGCAAGCCCGATATGCGTCGTTATCAGCGACTTATACGCCAAGTAAAGAAGTGTTATCCGCTGGCAAAACAGGCTCGTATCGAGATGGAGAAGATGGAGCGACAGCTCCTCGCTGTGAAGGATAAAAAGGAGCAGGAGAAGCTCGCAAAAGAGCTTCAAAAGCAGCTTATCAAGCAATATACACCCGTAATTTTGAAGATGACAATCTCGGAGGGTAAGGTGCTTCTAAAACTTATCGACCGTGAAACGGAATATACTGCATTTCAGATAATTAAGGATTTTCGAGGTGGCTTTGTTGCGGGCTTTTGGCAGATGTTCGCCAAGATGTTCGGCAACAACCTCAAACTCGAATACGAGCCCGAAACCAGAGATAGGGTACTCGAACAGATTGTGACCTACTACGAAATGGGATGGCTGTAATTTTAGCCACGGCTAAAATAATTGAGAATTGAGAATTGAGAATTAAATCAAGATATTTTATCTTTACTAGTCTTTACTAACCCTTGCAATTCAAAAAAAAATATGCCAAGTTTTTTGGGGGATCGGTAACACACTGCTCAACACAGAAGTAGGAAATCAATCTGATGATTAATAAAATTAAGTCCCCCTCACAGGAGGGGGATTTAGGGGGGGGGTAACACACGGCTTAACACAACAAAAGGAGGACTTAAAATCCTCCTTTTGTTGTGTTGAGCTGCCGGGACTCGAACCCAGAACGACAGAACCAAAATCTGCTGTGTTACCATTACACCACAGCTCAATCCGTTGCTCGTAAGCGGTGGCAAAGGTAATACATTTTTCTGAATTAACAACAATTTTTAATTCTTAATTCTCAATTTTTAATTTTTAATTTATTGCTCTGCATTAGAAGTCGTAGCCTACGATATAGTCAGCATAATCGCTCCAACCATCTGCCACTTTGTAGGCATCAACCGATTCGCATGGCACATAAATCTTGTGATCAACTGTAAGGTTGCCGAATATCTGCCCCTCGACTTTTGGCGGAATAGATGGAATGCAATATACGCTAACCAATTTGTTACAAGCTAAAAACGTATATTTGCCAACTCTTCTAACACTCTTGCCTATCGTTGCTTTGTGTAGTGAGCGACAATCTGAAAATGCTGCTTCGCAAATATATTCAACATTGTCGGGGATAGTGATTTCTCTAAGGCTATGACATTGGCTGAAAGCGTAAGATCCTATATAGGTTACTCCCAAAGATATTTTAATGTCATACAGGCGCTCGCATCCGTAGAAAGCATAGTCTCCAATTTGGGTTACGGTGTTTGGTATCACTATGCTTAATAATGGATAAGTAGAGAAAAATGCACGATAACCTATCGTGGTTATATTTGAAGCAAAACAGATAGCTCCATACTCATCGTCATATTGATTGGAAATGATGCTTGAACCAAAAGCATTAAGGTTATACGGAGTTACAATAGTATTGCTCAGTGATGTGTATTGTATTATTGAATTTATATCAGTTGCGTCTTGTTCGATTGTTATAACTTTTGTCGTGGAATATTTCTTATTTGTTAATTTTATCTCCGCTTTGCGCATTGTCGGCATATATGAGTATGCAGAAGTGATACTTAGTTCGTTCTCTCTCTTTTCGACAGAAAGCCATTTGACAGTATTCTCTATCTCGTAATCAATATTAGCTATAACATTGATATTATGGACACCTCCTTCTGCGTAGAAATATATGTAGTCGGTTGAAGTGCTAATTAATGGGGTAAATGCATTTTGCAATACATTAACCTCTCTGCAGAAATTATATTTTTCATTAAATATCTTCACTATTGCAGCCCTACTTTCGACTTCTGTATATGCTGTTGCAAAAAATGTGATATTTTTATCAGCTTTGGTAATGGTTAGCCAATCGGCATTCTCCTCTACCTTATATTCGAAATTTGAAACTACGGAAATTCTCTTTTCACCACCATCTGCTCCAAATTCTAATGATCCTGGATTGATATCACATTTTGGAACAAAAGAGTTCTGTGTTATATACAACTCTGCAACAATGTTGTAGTCCTCATTTTTTATAACGATTGTTCCCTCTCTGATTGCTATTTCCTCGTTGCGATCAATCGAAAATGTCAACTCCTTTGTACCCGCAATGCCACTTTTAGTATCGACAATTATCCACTTATTTTTACTTGTCGCCTCCCAAGAGTATGGAGAGGTTATAGTAACCGAATATTGAGCAGATTCAAATTCGGCCTCTATACGGTGTTGTGATATTTCGATTTTGGGCATTGTCGGCATTTCGCTATTAGTTTTATCATTATCTTTATCAAAGTCATCGCTCCCCTCACAAGCGGTGAAAATTACTCCGATTGTTGCCAATAAAAGGAATACTTTTTTCATTATATTTTGAGTTTTATTATTTGGGCACTATTGATATCTACAAATTTAGAAATTTATTTTTGAATGAGCAAAAAAATAAGCTGACAGCTAATGGCCAATAGCTAATAGCCCACAAAAATCTGTTAGGTTGAAAAAATGTTAATAAGTGAAATATCTCTTATATATCCTATTATAATAGGAAAGTGTAACTTTGTAGGCGTAAAAGTGTGAATTGAAGATTCAAACAACAATATAAAACAACAATGAAAAAAGTAGATGTAGTACTCGGACTCCAATGGGGTGATGAGGGTAAAGGTAAGGTAGTTGATGTATTGACTCCTAATTATCAGGCGATTGCTCGTTTTCAGGGTGGTCCTAACGCAGGTCACTCGTTGAAATTCGAGGGCAAGAGCTTCGTTTTGCACACTGTTCCTTCGGGAATTTTCCGTGACGAGGCGATGAACATTATCGGTAACGGTGTGGTTATCGACCCTGTAATCCTTGCAGAGGAGATTGCCGACATCGAGAAGATGGGCGTTGATGTAACCAAGCATATGGTTATCTCGAAGCGTGCTCACCTTATTCTCCCTACCCACCGTATGCTCGACGCTGCAAGCGAGGCTGCAAAGGGTAAGACCAAGATTGGCTCGACTTTGAAGGGTATCGGCCCAACTTATATGGATAAGACAGGTCGTAACGGCTTGCGTGTAGGCGATATCTTGATGCCAGACTTCGAGGAGCGCTACAACCGCTTGAAGGCAAAGCACGAGGAGATGCTCCGCCAGTATGCATACTCTTACGACATCACCGCTTACGAGCAGGAGTGGTTCAAGGGTATCGAGGTTATCCGCAAATTCAACCTCGTGGATAGCGAGCAGATGGTAAATGAGGCTCTCGCAAACGATACTTCGATTTTGGCAGAGGGCGCACAGGGCTCGTTGCTCGATATCGACTTCGGTACATACCCTTATGTTACCTCTTCGAACACCCTTTGTTCGGGCGTTTGTAACGGTTTGGGCGTTGCTCCAACCCGCATTGGCAATGTATATGGTATCTTCAAGGCATATTGTACCCGTGTAGGTAGCGGTCCATTCCCAACAGAGTTGTTCGATACCACAGGCGAGACTTTGCGCCAGATTGGTAACGAGTTCGGTGCCACCACAGGTCGCCCACGCCGTTGCGGTTGGTTGGACTTGGTAGCGTTGAAGTATACCGTTATGATGAACGGCGTTACCGAGTTGATTATGATGAAGAGCGATGTCTTGAACGAGTTCCCAACCATTAAGGTGGCTGTTGGCTACGAGTTGGATGGCAAGCAGCTCGACTACTTCCCATACGAGTGCACCGACGATATCGTACCTATTTATAAGGAGTTTAAGGGTTGGAACTGCGACATCTGCAATGTTCGCAACTACGACGAATTCCCTGCTGAGTTCAAGGAGTATGTAGAGTTTATCGAGAAGGAGACAGGCGTACCTGTTAAGATTATCTCGGTAGGACCGGATCGTGCTGAAACAATTATTCGCTAATACATTTATTAAAATATGAAGATAGGAACTCCACTTACATCAGTAGCGAAGAAGGCTCTTCTTTGTGGCTCGGGCGAGTTGGGCAAGGAGGTAGCTCTCGAATTGCAACGATTTGGCGTAGAGGTTATTGCGCTCGATCGCTACGAGAATGCCCCTGCAATGCAGGTGGCACATCGCAGCTACACACTTTCGATGCTCGACGGCAAGCGCTTGCGTGAGATTATCGAGACCGAGAAACCCGATATTATCATTCCGGAGGTGGAGGCTATCGCAACTCAGGAGCTCGTAGCCCTCGAAAAAGAGGGCTACCGAGTTGCTCCTACTGCCAATGCTGTATGGCTCACGATGAATCGTGAGGGTATCCGTCGCTTGGCAGCCGAGGAGTGTGGCTTGAAGACTGCAAACTACCGTTTTGCCGACTCTCGTGAGGAGTTCGAATGTGCTGTGGCAGAGATTGGTATTCCTTGCGTTGTAAAGCCGATTATGAGCTCATCTGGCCACGGACAATCGACCATCAAAAAGGCGGAGGATATCGACCGTGCTTGGCATATTGCACAGGAGGGTGGTCGTGCCGGTGCGGGTCGTGTAATCGTTGAGAGCTTTGTAGATTTCGACTACGAAATTACGCTCTTGACCGTTCGCCATATTGGCGGAACGACACTCTTGGAGCCTATTGGTCACCACCAGGTTGATGGCGACTATCGTGAGTCGTGGCAACCACAACCAATGAGCGAAAAAGCATATGCAAAAGCACAAGAGGTAGCTCGTGTAATTACCGATGCATTAGGCGGTTACGGAATCTTTGGTGTTGAGATGTTCATCAAGGGTGACGAGGTTATTTTCAGCGAGGTTTCGCCTCGCCCACACGACACCGGAATGGTAACAATGGCATCGCAGGATCTGTCTGAATTTGCTCTCCACGCTCGTGCCGTTTTGGGCTTGCCAATTCCGGCAGTTCGCTTTATTGCACCAAGTGCTTCGAAGGCGATTGTTGTCGAGGGTGATACCGATAAAGTAGAGTTCGAGAATGTCGAGAAGGTGCTCGAAGAGGAGGGTGTTCATATCCGTTTCTTTGGCAAACCTGAGGTTGTCGGACATCGTCGTTTCGGTGTAATTTTGGCTACGGGCACATCGATTGAGGATGCTTTGGCAAAGGCCGAGAGGGCTTATGCTAAACTCGGAGTGAAAATTTTGCCAAGATAGAGCGAAGATTTTTGATAATTTACTTTGTAAATTGTAATAAAAATACTATTTTTGCATTAAATAAACGATAGGGTAATGAAGCGAATGGCTTTGCTTAATATTAAGTCTTGCCCGACAAAGGGCTACGAGAGCGTACAAACCGCCCCGCAGCCGTTGTCGTCAAATTGCCGCTATTACTATTCTATCACTGTTTTGACACATTAACTGTTATCGGGCGACCTGTTTGGTCGCCTATTTTTTTATTAGATAGGACTATATGGGCGGTAAGTTGCTGATAAAGAGCGGTACTCTCGTTGCTGACGGAAAAAGTTGGCAAGGAGATATACTTGTTGCTGGCGGAAAAATCGAGGCAATAGGGGAGTCGCTTGTTGCCGATGCGCAGACCGAAGTATTTGATGCTGAGGGGTGCATCGTAACCTATGGCTTGGCGGATGTGCATGTGCATTTGCGTGAGCCGGGCTATTCGGCGAAGGAGACAATAACTACGGGAACTCGTGCTGCGGCTCGTGGCGGAGTGACAACCGTTTGCTCTATGCCAAACCTCTTGCCCGCACCCGATGCGCCTGAAACTATCTCCGTGGAACAAGCGCTTATCGACGAGCAAGCCGTAATCGAGGTGCTGCCGTTTGCGACAATCTCGAAGGGTCGTGAAAGACGAGAACTTGCCGATATCGAGGCTTTGCGCCCATTGTCGGTCGGATATTCGGACGACGGCAACGGCATTCAAACCGAGGAGCTGATGCGCAAGGCTATGCAACGAATTTCGGCAGTCGATGGTATTATCGCTGCTCACTGCGAGGATGACTCGTTGCTTCACGCAGGATATATCCACGATGGCGAGTATGCCCGCACTCACGGTCATAAGGGTATCTGCTCGGAGAGCGAGTGGGGACCAATCAAGCGAGATGTGAAGTTGGCAGAGGAGGAGAATTGTCGCTACCATATCTGCCATATCTCGGCAAAAGAGAGCGTTGAGATTATTCGTGAGGCGAAGCAGAGCTGCGACCATATATCGTGCGAGACTGCTCCGCATTACCTCGTTTTGTGCGATGCCGACCTCAAAGAGGAGGGACGCTTCAAGATGAACCCTCCATTGCGAGCAGCAGAGGATAGAGCTGCGCTCATCGAGGGTATCAAGGATGGTACAATCGAGGTTATTGCTACCGACCACGCACCACACACCGCCGAGGAGAAGTCGAAAGGCTTGAAGGGCTCGATGATGGGTATTGTGGGTATCGAAACATCGTTTGCATTGTGCTACACACACCTTGTGCGCAAGGGTGTGATTACAATCGAGAAGTTGATTGCGCTGATGTCCGAGAATCCTCGTCGCATCTTCCGCTTGGGCGGAGCAATGCGAGTGGGCGAGAGAGCCGACATTGCGGTGTTTGATATTACAAAGCCTTATACGATTAACACCGACGAATTCTTGTCGATGGGTAAGGCTACACCTTTCGAGGGTGAGGAGGTATACGGTCGTTGTATGCTGACACTCTTCGGTGGCGAGAAGGTTTGGAAAGAAAACAAATAACAAAATAAAATAATAGACAAGATGAAACAACCCGACAAAAAATTAGTTTTGGAGAGCGGTCAGGAGTTCTTGGGCTACGGTTTTGGTGCCGATACAAATGCGGTATGCGAGATCGTGTTCAACACCTCGATGGCCGGCTATCAGGAGATTCTGTCAAATCCTGCTTGCACAAATCAAATCGTGGTTATGACCTATCCGACAATCGGAAACTATGGTATTACCGACGAGGATTTTGAGGCAAGAAACCTTTCGATTGGCGGTTTGGTAGTTCGTGAGGAGTGCAAGACTCCGAGCAACTTCCGCTACACAAAGACCATCTCGGAGTTAATGGAGGAGTGCAATATCCCGGGTATTAGCGATGTGGATACACGAATGCTTACTCGCATTATCCGTGACTCGAAGAGCTGCCGTGCAGCAATCGTTTCGGCAGAGATGTCGAAGGAGGAGGCTTTGGCGCTTATCGCAGCAACCCCTGCTGATCACAACGCTGTGGAGCGTGTAAGCTGCAAGAAGCGTTGGTACTCTCGCACACCTAATCATCGCTTCGATGTGGTTTTGGTCGATTGCGGAGCAAAGTTGAACTTGGTGCGTATGCTCAACAAGCGTGGTTGCAATGTGGTAATTGTTCCGTTCAACACCTCGGCAGAGGAGATTCTCTCGTTCAATCCGCACGGCGTTCTCGTATCGAATGGCCCGGGTGCACCGGCAGATGTGCCTGTTGTGGTGGAGTTGATTAAGTCTTTGCGTGGCAAGATGCCAATCTTCGGTACAGGTCTTGGCCATCAGCTTATCGCTCTGGCTTATGGCGCAGAGGTTTCGCAGATTGAGGGCGTACATCGTGGCGGAGGTCATCCTGTTCGCAACTTGGAAAGCGGCAAAATCGAGATTACTGCTCAGGGCTCTTTGAACTTCGTAAATGAGGACTCTTTGAAGAATACACCGCTTGTAGTTACCCACCGCAGTGTAATCGACAACACCGTAGAGGGTATCGAGTGTGTTGCAGAGAAGACATTCTCGGTACAGTACAATCCGGAGTCGGCTCCGGGAGCGCAGGATAGCGCATATCTTTTCGATAAATTCATTAAATTGATGGAGGAGAATCACAATGCCTAAGAGAACAGATATAAAGAAGGTTATGGTTATCGGCTCGGGTCCAATCGTTATTGGTCAGGCAGCCGAGTTCGACTATGCAGGTACACAGGCTTGTCTTGCATTGAAAGAGGAGGGTTACGAGGTTATCTTGGTGAACTCGAACCCTGCAACCATTATGACAGATACTTTCATTGCCGATAAGGTCTATATGGAGCCTTTGAAGTTGGAGTATGTCGCAAAGATTATTCGCTACGAGCGCCCAGACGCTATCGTTCCGGGCTTGGGAGGTCAGACAGGTTTGAACCTCGCCGTTCAGCTCGCAAAGAAGGGCGTATTGGAGGAGTGTGGCGTTGAGATCTTGGGAACTTCGTTCGAGAGTATCGAGCAGGCCGAGGATAGAGAGTTGTTCAAGCAGCTCTGTATCGACTTGGGTGAGCCTGTATTGCCTTCGGAGGTTGTAAATACAATCGAGGAGGGTGTAGAGGTTGCCAAGAAGATTGGTTATCCGTTGGTACTCCGCCCAGCCTTCACACTCGGTGGTACGGGTGGTGGCTTTGTCGATAACGAGGGGGAGTTGCGTGAGTTGATGCGTAACGCTTTGGCTCTCTCGCCTGTACATCAGGTATTGGTAGAGAAGAGTATCAAGGGCTACAAGGAGATTGAGTACGAGGTAATGCGTGACAAGAACGACACCGCAATCACCATCTGTAATATGGAGAATGTTGACCCTGTGGGTGTCCATACAGGTGACTCTATCGTAGTTGCTCCGTGTCAGACTTTGACCGATAAGGAGGCTCAGATGCTCCGTACCAGCGCATTGAAGATTATCCGTGCATTGAAGATTGAGGGTGGTTGCAATGTGCAGTTTGCACTCGACCCACTCTCGTTCAACTACTATATTATCGAGGTTAATCCACGAGTTTCTCGTTCGTCGGCTTTGGCTTCGAAGGCGAGTGGCTTCCCTATCGCACGAGTTACTGCGAAGGTTGCTGTGGGTATGACTCTCGACGAGATTATGCTCTCGAATGGTCCGGCTTGCTCGGAACCGGCATTGGACTACATCGTAACCAAGGTGGCTCGATTCCCATTCGATAAGTTTAGCGAGGCTTCGAACGAGCTCGGTACTCAGATGAAGGCTACCGGAGAGGTTATGAGCATTGGTCGTACCATCGAGGAGAGTTTGTTGAAGGCTGTCCGCTCGCTCGAAACAGGCGTTTGCCACATCTACCACAAGAAGTTCGATGATATGGCTACTGCCGATATTTTGCAGTACATCACTCGCTCGACCGATGACCGCATCTACGCTATCGCAGAGTTGTTGCGTCGTGGCGTGGATCGCTCGCTCATCTACGACCGCACAAAGATTGATATGTTCTTCTTGAAGAAGATGGACAATATCGTAAATTTCGAGCGTGAGGTTAAGGCTCACAAGGGCGATAAGGCGGTGCTCCTCGAAGCAAAGCGCATCGGCTTTGGCGATAAGTTTATCGGACAGTTGTGGGGTATGACCGAGTCGGAGGTCTTCGAGTTGCGTCAGGAGTTGGGCATTAAGCCGGTATATAAGACAATTGATACTTGCGCAGGAGAGTACTCGGGCTATGTACCTTACTTCTATTCGACATACGAGGAGGAGAACGAGTCAATCGTTAGCGACCGCAAGAAGATTGTGGTGCTCGGCTCGGGTCCTATCCGTATTGGTCAGGGTGTAGAGTTCGACTACACAACCGTACACTCGATTTGGACTATCCGTGAGGCGGGATACGAGGCTATTATCATCAACAATAACCCTGAGACCGTTTCGACCGACTTTACAATCTCGGATAAGTTGTACTTCGAGCCACTCACAGTGGAGAATGTGATGAATATTATCCGTATGGAGAAGCCAGATGGCGTTATCGTAACACTCGGAGGTCAGACCGCTATCAACCTTGCAAAGCCACTCGCAAAGATGGGTGTAAAGGTTGTAGGTACAGGCATCGAGGCTATCGACAATGCCGAGGATAGAAAGCTCTTCGAGGCTATTATGCGCAAGGTTGGTATTCCACAGCCAAAGGCTAAGGCTGTTACCGACATCGAGGAGGGTGTAGCTGCTGCTACCGAGATCGGTTACCCTGTATTGGTTCGCCCAAGCTTCGTGTTGGGTGGTCGTGCAATGCAGATTGTAGGTAACGAGCAGGCTTTGCGCCACTACTTGCACAATGCAGTAGAGGTGACCGAGGATTCGCCTGTATTGGTTGATAAGTACATCATGGGTAAGGAGGCTGAGGTCGATGCAATTTGCGATGCCGAGGGCAATGTCTTTATCCCTGGTATTATGGAACATGTGGAGCACACAGGTGTTCACTCGGGCGACTCTATCAGCGTATATCCTTCGTTCTCGCTCAGTGCTAAGGTGAAGGAGCAAATGATTGACTACACAATTCGTCTTGGTCGTGCAATCGGTATCGTTGGTCTTTACAATATCCAGTTTATCGTAGATTCGGAGGACAAGGTCTATGTGATTGAGGTAAATCCTCGTTCATCTCGTACCGTTCCGTTCCTCTCGAAGTCGACAAATGTACCTATGGCGAAGATTGCAACCCGAGTAATGCTCGGCGAGTCGTTGCCATCGCAGGGTATCACCAGCGTATATGGCGAGGAACCAAAGCGTCACTTCGTTAAGACTCCTGCATTCTCGTTCGCAAAGATTAAGGGTGTAGATTCTTACCTCTCGCCTGAGATGAAATCAACAGGTGAGGCTATCGGATACGACAAGTCGCTTACTCGTGCTTTGTACAAGTCGTTGCAGGCGTCGGGTATGACAATCGTAAATTACGGAACCGTATTCGCAACCATTGCCGACAAGGACAAGGAGGCTGCATTGCCTTTGATTCGTCGCTTCTATAACCTCGGCTTCAATATCGAGGCAACTGCCGGTACAGCATCATTCCTTCGTGAGCACGGCATTCGCACACGATTGTTGCGCAAGATTTCGGAGGGTAGCGACGATATTAGCAAGTCGTTGTCGAAGGGCCATGTAAGCTATGTAATCAACACAATCGATGTAAATCAGCACAATACTCGTCTCGATGGCTACGAGATTCGTAACGCAGCGGTTGAGAATAATGTGTCGCTTATCACTGCGCTCGAAACAGTGAGTGCATTGCTCGATGTATTGGAGGAGATAACTCTCGGAGTATCAACTATTGATGCTGAGTATAAAAAATAGTGCAAAGAGATGCAAAGAGTACTCTTAACAGTAACTAAAAACGAGGCGCTGACACCTCTCATCTACGAGATGCATCTCGCAGGTGATGTGTCGGGCGTAACTCGTGCAGGACAATTCGTCGAGATTGCTCTCGACGGATTGTACCTTCGCCGACCAATCTCGGTCTGCAACTACGACGAGGGCGAGCTTACTATTATATATAAGGTAGTGGGCAAGGGTACCGATTTGATGTCGCAAATGGCAGAGGGTACCGAGCTCGATGTATTGACAGGTTGCGGAAATGGCTTCGATGTCGATTACGAATGTCAAAAACCACTGCTCGTAGGTGGTGGAGTAGGCGTTCCGCCGTTGTACCGCCTTACTCGTGACTTGATTGCACGAGGCAGAGAGGTAACCGTAGTGCTTGGTTTCAATACCGAGTCGGAGATATTCTATGCCGATAAGTTCGAGGCTTTGGGCGCAAAGGTAATCATCGCTACGGCCGACGGCTCGGTAGGTGTGAAGGGCTTTGTGACCGACGCAATTCGTGAAAGCGGGGTAGAGTACGACTACTTCTACTCGTGCGGACCACTGCCGATGTTGAAGGCGTTGTGCTTGGCAACTGCAACTTCGGGCGAGGTGTCGCTCGAAGAGCGTATGGGTTGCGGTTTCGGTATCTGTATGGGTTGCTCGATTATGACTGCAAATGGGGCAAAGCGTGTCTGCAAGGACGGTCCTGTATTTAAGAAGGAGGAGGTTATATGGTAAGAGATCTTTCGGTAGAGTTGTGCGGTGTTGCACTCGACAACCCCGTAATTCCTGCCAGCGGAACATTCGGATTCGGCAAGGAGATGGCGGAGATTTACGACATAAATATTCTCGGCTCGATTTCGTTCAAGGGCACTACTCGTGATGCTCGTTTCGGCAATCCTACACCTCGTATTGCCGAGTGTCCGTCGGGTTTGATTAACTCGGTGGGCTTGCAAAATCCTGGTGTAGATGCAGTTATCGCACACGAATTGCCAGAGTTGCGTAAGATTTTCCGTAAGCCGATTATCGCAAACATCAGCGGTTTCTCGATTGAGGAGTATGTTGAGTGTTGCTCGAAGTTGGACAAGGAGGAGCAGGTGGCAATCTTGGAGGTGAATATCTCTTGCCCAAATGTGCATAACGGAGGTATGGCATTCGGAACATCGCCAGAATCGGCTGCTGCTGTAACAAAGGCGGTAAAGGCGGTTACTACGAAGCCTGTATTTATCAAACTCTCGCCAAATGTAACCGACATCGTTGCGATTGCAAAGGCGTGCGAAGAGGCTGGTGCTGACGGCATTACGCTTATCAACACAATGCTCGGTATGCGTATCGATATTGCTCGCCGTAAGCCTGTAATCGCCAATAAGATGGGCGGTTTTTCGGGCGCAGCAATCTTCCCAATTGCGGTGAGAATGGTCTATCAGGTGGCTCACGCCGTAAAGATTCCTGTAATCGGTTGCGGTGGCGTGGCTACGGCAGAGGATGTCATCGAGATGATGATGGCGGGTGCTACGGGCGTTCAGGTTGGCGCAGAGAACTTGCGTAATCCATACGCTTGCAAGGAGATTATCGAGGAGTTGCCTATCGTTATGGAGCGTCTCGGCATCGAGAAATTGAGTGATATAATTGGTATAATCGAATAAAACAAAATAAGTTATGGCAAAAGATGTGATTATTGCGTGCGATTTTAGCAGCAAGGAACAGACACTTTCGTTTTTGGATAAGTTCACAGGTCGCAAACCGTTTGTGAAGATTGGTATGGAGTTGTTCTATGCCGAGGGACCTGCAATTGTTCGTGAGATTAAGGCTCGTGGCCACCAGATTTTCCTCGACCTCAAGTTGCACGACATTCCAAATACCGTACGCAAGGCGATGAGCGTATTGTCACGCCTCGATGTTGATATGTGTAATGTTCACGCAGCAGGTACCATCGATATGATGCGTGGTGCGTTGGAGGGCTTGACTCGTGAGGATGGCACTCGTCCGTTGTTGATTGCTGTAACACAGCTCACCTCGACCAGCCAGGAGCGTATGCAGAAGGAGTTGTTGATTGACGCAACTATCAACGACTGCATCGCAAAGTATGCCGAGAATGCGAAGGAGGCAGGTTTGGATGGCGTAGTTTGCTCGCCACTCGAAGCATCGCTCGTAAAGGAGCACTGCGGTAAGGAGTTCTTCACAATCACCCCTGGTGTGCGCTTTGCCGACAGTTCGAAGGATGATCAGGTGCGCATTATGACCCCTGCACAGGCTCGTGAGATTGGCTCGGACTACATCGTTGTAGGTCGCCCTATCACAGCAGCAGAAGACCCTGTAGCGGCTTATGAGCGTTGCTGCAAAGAATTCCTCGGAGAGTAATTATTTTAATTGACAATTGATAATTGACAATTGACAATTAAGGTAAAAACAATAGATCGTTTTTAAGTAATATAAATAATAAAAAAGCTAATGGCCAATGGCTAATAGCTAATAGTCAAAAAAATAGAACTATGGAGAAGAAAATTGCAAAGGAGTTGCTTTCGATTAACGCCGTATTTTTGCGTCCGGAGCAGCCATTCACTTGGGCAAGTGGTATTAAGAGCCCGATATATTGCGACAACCGCCTTATTTTGACTGCACCGAGTGTTCGTGAGAGTGTCGAGGCAGGCTTGGCAGAGTTGGTTAAGAAGCACTTCCCTGAGTGCGAGGTGTTGATGGGTACATCGACCGCAGGTATCGCTCACGCAGCAATCGTGGCTACAATCTTGGATTTGCCAATGGGTTATGTTCGTAGCGGTGCAAAGGATCATGGCCGTACAAACCGCATCGAGGGTAAGTTGGAGGCAGGACAGAAGGTTGTTGTTGTCGAGGACTTGATCTCAACCGGTGGCTCGTGCATCGAGGTTGTAGATGCTTTGCGTGAGGCAGGTGCCGATGTTTTGGGTATCGTAAGCATCTTTACCTATGGTATGAAGCGTGGCGTAGAGCGTATCGAGGCTGCAAATACCGTAAATTACTCGTTGTCGAACCTCGACGCACTCGTAGAGGTTGCAGCAGAGGAGGGCTATATCGCACCAGAGTGGAAGGAGCGCATCCTCGCATTCCGCAATAACCCAAGCGATGAGAGTTGGATTAAATAAATTGGTATTGCCAATTTATTTAATCCACTAATTGATAATTGACAATGGACAATGGACAATTTTTTGTTTCTATAAATCAATTATCAATAAAATACCTTTAATTATCAATTTTCAATTATCAATTGTCAATTAACTATGAGACATTTAACTGACCCTACCGATATTACCCGCAAGGAGACCGATGATATTGTTGCGTTGGCGTTGGATATCATTGCCAATCGTGAGAAGTATAGCGAGGTGTGCAAAGGCAAGAAGTTGGCAACACTCTTCTACGAGCCTTCTACCCGTACCCGTTTGAGCTTTACCGCTGCAATGATGGAGTTGGGCGGTAATGTACTCGGCTTCTCGGATGCAAACTCTTCGTCGGTGAGCAAAGGCGAGACTGTCGAGGATACCGTTCGTGTGGTGGGTTGCTTTGCCGATATTATTGCTATGCGCCACCATATCGAGGGTGCGCCACTTGACGCTTCGATGGTGTCGAAGGTGCCTATCATCAATGCCGGCGATGGCGCTCACGCTCACCCTACACAGACTTTGACCGACCTCTTGACCATCACTCGTGAGTTGGGTCACCTCGACAACCTCACAATCGGTTTCTGTGGTGATTTGCTCTATGGTCGTACCGTGCATTCGTTGATTAAGGCGTTGTCACGCTACGAGGGAACAAAGATTGTTCTTATTGCGCCCGATTCGTTGCGTTTGCCAGACTATATCAAGCACGATGTGTGCGAGAAGAATGGCATCGAGTACCGTGAGGTATCGACCTTGGAGGAGGTTATGGGCGAGTTGGATATCCTCTATATGACTCGTGTACAGCAGGAGCGCTTCTCGGATAAGGCAGAGTATGAGCGTGTGAAGGATTGCTATATCCTCGATGCTGCGAAGATGGCTTTGGCAAAGGAGAAGATGGCAGTTTTGCACCCACTCCCTCGTGTAAACGAGATTACCAAGGAGGTTGATGCCGACCCTCGTGCAGCATACTTCCGTCAGGTTGAAAATGGTAAGTTCGTGCGTAAGGCGTTGATTTACACTTTGCTTAAATGGGCAGAGGAGGGCAAAGAGTCGTTGCACAACCACGATGCCGTGGAGGTCGAGGGCTTGGTTTGTCCGAACAAGAAGTGTATCTGCAACAACGAGCCTGTTGATTACAAGTTCCAATTGGCAGAGGGTGGCGTATATCGTTGCCTCTACTGCTCGACCAAAGCAGAAGAGAAATAATGAAGAGGTATATTCTTACTATTATAGCAATGTTCGTTGCTCTGACCGCTATGGCAGAGCAACTTACATCTCCTGACGGTAACTTGGTGGCAACTTTTGTCCTTGCCGATGGGGGAGTGCCGACCTACACTTTGACCTATAAAGGCAAAGAGGTAGTAAAGCAGAGCCGCCTTGGCTTTGAGTTCGTGGATAACGCCTACAAGACCTACGGTTTCCACGATGGAAAGCCTGAGCGCCCTGCATACTCTATGCGTGAGGGCTTTTCGTTGCTTGGTAGCGAGACTGCAACCTTCGATGAGACTTGGGAGCCTGTATGGGGTGAGAGTAGCAAGATTCGCAACAACTACAACGAGTTGCTCGTAAAGTTGTGTCGTGACGAGCGTGGTTTCTTGTTGAATATCCGTTTCCGCCTCTATAACGACGGCTTGGGCTTCCGCTACGAATTTCCACAGCAGAAATCGAAGAAACTCGCCTATTTCGTAATCAAAGAGGAGTACACCGAATTTGCAATGGCGGGCGACCATATGGCATATTGGATTCCTGGTTGCTACGCTACACAAGAGTATGAGTATGCCGCTTGCAAGATGAGTGAAATCCGAGAGCGTATGCCGGAGGTTAGCCGCAATGTAGGTACAGCGAATATTTGTACCTTCTCGCCTACGGGTGTGCAGACCTCGTTGCAGTTGCGCTCTGACGATGGCTTGTATATAAACATCCACGAGGCTGCATTGGTCGATTATTCGTGTATGCACCTTGAACTCAACGATAAGACCAATGTCTTCACCTCGCACCTTACGCCCGATGCGCTCGGCTATAAGGGTTGGTTGCAGGCGCCGTGCCACTCGCCTTGGCGCACCGTTCAGGTGACGGATAGCGCTTGCAAGATGTTGGCTTCTAACCTTATCCTGAATTTGAACGACCCTTGCGCTTTGGAGGATACATCGTGGATCAAGCCGGTGAAGTATATCGGCATTTGGTGGGAGTTGATGCTCGGCAAGAGCAGCTGGAACTACACCAAGGAGTTTAAGGGTGTAAAGCTTGGCGAGAGCGACTACACAAAGGTTACCCCACGCCCAAATCACGGTGCAAACAACGAGAATGTAAAGCGTTATATCGACTTTGCAGCCAAGCACGGCTTCGATCAGGTGTTGGTCGAGGGTTGGAATATCGGCTGGGAGGATTGGTTTGGTTGCAAGAAGGATTATGTTTTCGACTTTATGACCCCATATCCCGATTTCGATGTCGAGATGCTCAACAAGTATGCCCACGAGAAGGGTGTGCGCCTTATGATGCACCACGAAACTTCGTCGTCTATTCGCAACTACGAGCGCCATATGGAGCAGGCTTATTCGTTTATGAATAAGCACGGCTACACGGCTGTAAAGAGTGGCTATGTGGGTGATATTCAGCCGTTGGGCGAGCACCACTTCGGTCAGTATATGGTAAATCACTACCTCTATGCCGTGAAGGAGGCTGCCAAGCACAAGATTATGGTAAATGGTCACGAGGCTATCCGTCCTACGGGCTTGTGCCGCACCTATCCAAACCTTATCGGTAACGAGTCGTGCCGAGGTCAGGAGTACTACACCAATGCGGATAGTGGCATCAATCCTCACCACGCTACGATTATGCCATTTACCCGTCTGAATGGTGGTCCTGTCGATTATACGCCGGGCATCGTAAATCTGAAATTTGCCGAGCAGACTAAGTCGAAGAGCAAGCAGAAGCGTTGCGGACAGAGCACAATCTGCTTCCAGCTGGCGTTGTATGTTACGATGTACTCGCCATTGCAGATGGCTGCCGACCTGCCCGAGAATTACGAGAAACAGGCTGCTGCATTCCAATTTATCAAGGATGTAGCGGTTGATTGGGACGAGAGCCACTACCTCGCAGCCGAGCCTGGCGACTATATCGTTGCAGCTCGCAAGGCAAAGGGCAAGAACGAGTGGTTTGTGGGCGGTATCAGCGACGAGAATGCTCGTGAGATACCTATCTCGTTCGACTTCCTCGAAAAGGGCAAGAAGTACGAGGCAACAATCTATGCCGACGGCAAGGATGCTCACTATCTGGATAATCCGCACTCCTACACCGTTACAAAGAAGACCATAACCGCCAAGTCGAAGATGACTTTGCGCCTGGCTTGTGGTGGCGGAGTAGCGATATCTCTGAAAGAGATAAAATAGGCTATTAGCCATTGGCCATTAGCAAGGAGCGAGAGTTTTCTCGCTCTTTTTTGTTTTTTAATGGTGTTTTTTCTGCTGGTTTTCAGAATTTTTCATATCTTTGCAATGTATTAGCAAGCAAAGAGAAGGCAAAATGCCCTCCCCGATTTTTCGGGGGGGGGTATTTTGGGTTTTATTATATTGAGTATTAGCGAGTTACGGGGATTACTTAAAGCCGATTGAGAGTTGAGAGTTGAGAGTGGAGAGTTGAGAATGAAAAAAATTCAGCGCACCCCTAACTTCCTCTAACAACCTCTAATCTTCGTTGCGCCCTGACCACGGTCGGAGTACGAAAAAACAGAAAAACAATTTTTTACGACAATAATTATTAACTAAAACCAAAAACAAGATGAAAAATTTGACAAAAATTTTCTTTGCGGTTGTGGCTGTAATGTTCGCATTCTCGTGTGTTACTGACACAACAGAGGAGCTTGGTATCAACGCTGGTGCCGAGGTTCAGTCTACCGTAACCGCATCGTTGGAGCAGGCTCGTACCCAGCTCGGCGAGAAGGCAGATGGCGTCTATCCGCTCTATTGGAGCGAGGGTGATGCTATCGCTGTTAATGGCGTTGCATCAAACCCATTGACCGCAGGAGGCTCTGCAAATGCCGATTTCAAGTTCAACTCGGAACTTGTTTATCCTATCCACGCAGTCTATCCTGCACCAGCAGAGGGTGTTGTTGCCGAGACCGAGGGTGCACAGGTTGTGACTTTCGCTGCTGTTCAGCCTTACACTGCTGGCACTTTCGCTCCAGGCGTGGCGCCGATGTACGGCTATGCCGAGGCAGAGGGCAGCGCTGTTCAGTTCAACCACCTTTCGGGTGTTTTGTGCTTCAAGGTTAAGGGTAACGGCGAGGTGCTCACAAGTGCAACCATCAGCGCACAGAGCGGCGTTATCGCAGGTAACTTCGATGTTGATTGCACAACAGGAGCATTGACGGCTCACGCTGACGCTTCGAACACCGTATCGGTAACCTTCGGCGAGGGCTTAACTCTCGGCGAGGAGGCTACTCCAATCTACGTAGCAGTTCCTGCAGGCGACCATGGCTATGTTTCGATCACTTTGCACACTGCAGACTCGCAGAAGATGACTATCCAGTTCAACAGCTCTAACAAGCCTATTGCAGTTGGCGTTGTTCGTGAGTTCAAGGAGGTTGAGTTCGAGGCTAACAACTTGGATAGCGAATGGCTCGAGATCTACACCGTTGACGATATGCTCACCTTCGCAAAGAACGCAGCAAACTTCCGTTGGGTAGGTGCTAAGTTGATGGCAACTATCGATATGTCGGAGGTTGAGTGGACTCCAATTGATGGCTTCTCGAAGATTTTCGACGGTAACCGTGATGCGGGTCACAAGATTATCGGCTTGAACGCTCCTTTGTTCGGCACAACAACCGCAACAATCAAGAACTTGGATCTTAATGTAAATATTGCAACAAGTTCATCTGCTTACTACAATGCTACTACTAAAGTCATGGCATTGGGTGGCTTGGCTTGTTACTCTGGTGGTCCAATTTCGGACTCTACCGTATCGGGTAGCGTATATTGGTCACACAAGACAAGTACTTACACCTATATCTTCGTTGGTGGTTTCGTAGGTCAGCCTCTCGATGGTACTTCGTTCTCAAATGTAGATAACAAGGCTAATATATCGGCAGAGAAGCACAACAACACCACATTCCTCGGCGGTATTGCCGCTATGGCAGGCGTAAGTGGCGGTGCAGCTGTAAGCTTCTACGATTGTACAAACAGCGGTACTATCAAGGTAAACGAGAAGACTGTAACCGGCGAGACTAACCGTAACTCGTATGTAGCAGGTATCTTGGGTGCTTCGAATGTAAATGTTTCGTTCGAGGATTGCTCGAACTCGGGTGCTATTACTCACGAGAAGGCATACACCAAGAATGCTTATGTTGCAGGTATCTACGGTCGTAACTTCTCTACTGTAGATGTTCAGCTCAAGAATCTCACAAACACAGGTGCTATCACCTCGAACACAACTTACCGTGAAGGTTTGGGTATCGGTGGTATCTTGGGTGAGCACTCTTCGAAGGAGGGTAATAACATCGCTTCGACCCTCATAAACTCCGGTGCTATTACAGTAAGCGGTACTCCTGCTTCGACAGTTTATATTGGTGGTATTGCAGGTCGCTACGACGGTGTTTCTGGCAAGAACAATACGGTTACCACTTGGACTAATAGCGGTGCTGTAGTTATCAACTTGTCGGCACCTATAAAAGACGGTGCAGCTGCACCTGTTGGAGCGCACTACTATGGTGGTGTTGTAGGATACACCAGATATACCGACTGCACAAATGTTATAAACCACGCAACAGTTACTATCGATGGCGATGCTAGCGTAGAGTGTTTTGCAGGTGGTGTAGTAGGACGATTGAGCTCTGGTACCTCTACAAACATCGTTAACGAAGCAACTGCAATCGTAACCAACCGTGCAACATCGAAGAGCCGATTTATTGCAGGTGGAGCTGTAGGTCAAATTGCGTATGTTACAGTTGACGGCTTGTACAACAAGGCTACATTCGACTTCCAGGGCAAGATCTCTGTAGGTGTTAAGGAGGACGGCTACGAAGGCCCTGCAGTAGGTGGCGCTATTGGTATGATGCATAGCCTCGAGACGTATGATGAATTATACAATGCACAGAACATCAGCCTCACTGGCGAGTTCACAATGTCGAATATGAACGGTGCATTGGCTCCATACATCTCATTCGGAGGTGTTATCGGCTACGTATCGTACTATAACCTCGACAACGTGGACAACGACTCTAAGCAGTTTGTTCTCGAGACTACAGCAACAATTGCAATTGGTTCTCTATCTTCTGGTAACAGCCACCAGCTCCGTTTGGGAGGTATTGTTGGTCGAGCATATCCTTTTGGCGGCGCTACAAACTGCGACAATAACGCAGACCTTGTTTGGAAAGCTGACAACAAAACCTTCCACAGCGCTCTCGGCGGTGTGTTCGGATACGCAGGAGGTTCAGAAACAGTTCCGTCTAACATTTCGAACTGTACTAACAATGGTGACATCTACTTGGAGAGCACATTCGGTGTAAAGCGTTGCCGCTTTGCTGCTCTCGTAGGTGAATATACATCTGGTAATATCACAAACTGCACAAACAACGGCGACATTCACTACCGCATTCAGCGCACAACCAACCAGAACTACATCGGTGGTATCGTAGGTGACAACTACGCGGGTAATGGCACTCGCTGGGGTTTGGTTGAGAACTGCGTGAACAACGGTACATTGACATTCTACGAGAACACTCTTCCTAACGCAGAGAACCGTATTGGTGGTATCGTAGGTGTTCAGTACAAGGGTGGTGAAGACAAGCCTGCATATTGCAAGGGTTGTACAAACAATGGCGACATCGTTGTCTATAACCAACCTGCTGTTACAACTCTTACAAATATGCACATCGGTGGTATTCTTGCTAACCCGAAGACCGGCAACCCTATGGGCTATGGCGCAAAGGATTGTAAGCAGAATGCTAACATCATCGCATTGAACGAGTCTTGGACAAATATCGGTATGATTTGCGCTGATACTCGTAGCGCAGTTACTCCTATAAAGGATTGTAAGATCGTTGCAGGCAAGAGCATCGCTAAGAAGACGGAGACTATAATCACAGAGGATACGGACGGCAATAAAGATGAAGAAACTGTTTACATCTATGCAACTATTGATGCAAGCAATTACTTCAACTACATCTATGGCGGTGATACTGTAGAATGGGAAGATGAGACTTATGACGGTTGTACTTTTGTAACAGAGTAGTTTAACAATTTAATTTCGAGTGTATTATGAAGAAAAATATTTTGAGCTATTCTGCTCCACAGATTGATATTTTCGAGGTCGTGGCCGAGCGTGGTTACAATGTAAGCGAGCCTGTCTCGGGTGGCGTCGGCTCGATGCTCCCAGGCTTCGGCTCGGAGGAAGATGACCTTATCTACTAAAAATTGACAATTGATAATTGACAATTGATAATTAAAGGTAACAGCGATGCGGTGCATCGCTGTTGCTTTTTTTTACATACCCCCTCCGCTTCACTCGTCCCCCTAACTTAGGGGGACAAATTCGCAGTGCGAATTGTCCAAGTGTGTTACCCCCCCCCTAAATCCCCCTCCTGTGAGGGGGACTTTTCGCTCCGCTCCACTAATTGTTGTGGTTCTATTTCCTCCCCTAAGTTAGGGGAGGTGCCCAAAGGGCAGAGGGGTATATTGGCGTTTTTGTAGAGGTTGTTAGGGGCATTAGGGGTGCGCTGGCGCAATTTTCAATTCTCAATTTTCAATTCTCAATTAAAAAACGAAGTTTTTTTGTATCTTTGTGCCAAAGATTGAAAACTATGGCAAGAAAGAGAGGACCGCACCCATTTATTGAGGGGTTGGAGATTACAACTTTGGCAGCCGAGGGTAAGGCTATGGGACACCACGAAGGCGTGGTGGTATTTGTGCCGATGACCGTGCCGGGCGATATTGTAGATGTGCAGATTACCAAGCAGCACCGCCGCTTTATGGAGGGCAGGGTAGTGCGCTTTGTTCGCAAGTCCGACAAGCGTTGCGAGCCTGTGTGCAAGCATTTTGGCGTATGTGGAGGTTGCAAGTGGCAAAACCTCCCATATCAGACACAGCTCGACTACAAGACGCAGCAGGTATGCGACCAGCTCATTCGCATCGGCAAGCTCGAAATTCCCGAAGTACGCCCGTGCTTGGGCTCGGAGCAGCAGCTCTACTACCGCAATAAGATTGAGTACACCTATGCCGACCGTCGCTGGCTCACCTACGAGGAGATAGCCGAGCAGGGCGATATCGCACCACAGCCGGCACTCGGTTTCCATATTCCGAATATGTTTGACAAGATTCTCGACATCGAGGAGTGTCACTTGCAGGCTTCGCCTTCGAACGAGATTCGCAACTTCATAAAGGAGTTCTGCATCGAGCAGGGCTACTCGTTCCATAATGCTCGTGCGCACGAGGGCTTGATGCGTGGAATGATTCTCCGCACCGCCTCGACTGGCGATATTATGCTCTCGGTAATCTTCAACGAGTACGACCAAGAGAAGATTTCGAAGTTGTTAGACGCTGTATTAGAGCGTTTTCCGCAGATTACCTCGACCATCGTATTCGTTAATGAGAAGTGGAACGACTCGACAGGCGACCTGACACCGATGTGCTATGCCGGCAAGGATCACATTATGGAGGAGATGGAGGGCTTGCACTTTAAGGTGGGCCCAAAGTCGTTCTATCAGACCAACTCCAAGCAGGCATACGAGCTCTACAAGGTTACACGAGAGTTTGCCGACTTGAAGGAGGGTGATACCCTCTACGACCTCTATACGGGCACGGGTACAATCGCAAACTTCTGCGCAAAGCGTTGCAAGAAGGTGGTGGGTATCGAGTATGTGCCTGAGGCTATCGAGGATGCAAAAATCAACTCGCAGATTAACGGCATCGAGAATACCGTATTCTATGCGGGCGATATGAAAAAGGTATTGAATAACGACTTTATCGCCAAGAATGGTCGCCCCGATGTGATTATCCTCGACCCTCCTCGTGCGGGCGTGGATGAGCCGGTGATTGATGTGATTTTGAATGCAGCGCCAGAGCGCATCGTATATGTAAGTTGCAACCCTGCAACCCAAGCACGAGATTTGGCGTTGATGAGCGGTATGTATCGCATCGTGGCGGTGCAGCCTGTGGATATGTTCCCACACACGCACCATGTTGAGAATGTCGTAAAGCTCGAAAAGCGATGAAAAAGATATTGTTCCACCTCTTGACTCTTTGCTGTATCGTTGCCTGTTCGACAGGGGCTGACGAGAAACCTTTCGTGCCACATTTGGATATATACCCCAAGTCGATAACATTCGAGGCTGAGGGTGGAGTCAAGGAGATTCGTATTGTCGCCAACTTCAACTACGATATTCTGCCGAATGTCAATTGGCTATCGGCGGAAAAGGGCGAGAACTTCTCGGTTCGGGTGAAGGCCCAAAATTCGAAAGCCACCGAGAGCCGCAGCGGTAAAATCTACATTGTAAGCAACCAACACGACATTACGGAGGTGATAAGTGTGTCGCAAGGAGCGCACGTTCCGACATTCGACACGAGTGGCTGGGCGGAGATACCTGCAATGGCGGAGAATGCAAATTGGGAGTATGGCTTCCACGATAAGTTGCCTTCGAACAATAGGTTGCGTAACTACTCATTTTGTTTCGACAAGGAGAAATATTGCGCTTTGTGGGTTGCATATCCGCTCCACGAGTGCTACATCGATGGCGGAGGCAAGCGCACCGACGCTTGGAGCTACGACCCTTGTTGCATCGATGATAAGTATGAGCCAAACTTGCGAAATTCCTACTATTCGCAGGGTGGTGGCACGAATACTCACTCTCGTGGTCATCAGCTCCCATCGGCAGACCGCTTGGCATCGAACGAGGACAATGCAACTACCTTCTACTACACCAATATGACACCGCAATTGCAGTCGCTCAATGGTGGCACTTGGGCATCACTCGAAGACAATATCACCAACAACTGGATATGCAAAGACACCCTCTATGTCGTTACGGGTGCGCACTTTGAGCAGGGAGCAAACTACGACTATGCGTGGGATAGCAAGGGAATGGGTAAGGCTTGCGCTGTGCCGACTCACTACTACAAGGTTATCCTTCGCACCAAAAAAGGTAATAGCGGTAAGTGGGTAGGTAACTGTTCGGCAAGCGAGTTGCAGTGCGTAGGCTTCTGGTTTGAGCATAAGGGCGGTGCTGCACGACAGACAATGTCCGTAGCGGAGATAGAGAAAAAGACCGGACACACCTTCTTCCCGAATGTAAAGAATGCTCCGAAGTCGACCTACAACCCTTCGGAGTGGCAGTAGAGTCAGTAGAGATAAAAAAAAGAAGCCGAGCAGTTCGCTCGGCCTTTTTTTACTCCTTGACGGTTAACAGTCTCGGGATGTTGCAACCAATCAGGTTTCCGACGATTGCTGCGCCCCAAGGCAAGAGATAACTCTCGGGTGATCCGCCTTGCGTAAACCAATCAACGCCATAGTAGAAGATATCGGCAACGCAGTGGGGTAGTCCGCAAACGATAAAGACCGGAACGCCCAGCAGCAGTGTCATATACTTTGCCTCACGGCCATAGCGCACGGCAATCTCCATAATAAAGCCTGTGCCAATGCCACGAATAACGAGTTGCCACCACTCCGACGAGGTGCGGTCGGCAATAACCTTTGATACCACCTCGTTTGCCTTGGCGATGGCTGCATCGCTCGACACGGCAAGAATAGCTGCCAGAGCCAAAACTCCCACCAAATTGCCGAGGAGGATGAAGAACAATCTGCCCCAATCTTTCTTGTCTTGCCAATCGTAGGAGCCGGCATAGCCTGTATATAACGCCCATTTGCCATACAATACGCCAAACAAACCGAAGCAGAAGAGGAATGCACCAACAATGCCTCCGACCATCGTGTAGGCAAAGCCTGCACAGCCGATAAGCATACCGGCACACAACGATCTGCGTGCAAGATTAAACCACTCCATCATACTACAAGTGGCTTGCCAAGATTTGAGCCTTACCCTCGATTACAACCTCGTTTGCAATGGCAGGGATGAGCATAACCTCGCCTGTGCGGAGTGTCTCGCTTGTCTCACCGTCGAGAGTAACCTTCGCATCGCCCTCAATGCACATATAGATGGTGAACGAGTCACGCTTGCAGTAGTCTAACTCGGCTACACCATCGACCACGAGCATATCGGTCTTGAAGAAGTCGCAATCGACGATATTTACCTCCTTGTTTGCCTCAGGAGCATAGGTGCGACGGCACTCCTCGACACCCGATTCGAAGTCGATAGCATCCACCGCCAATGCAGTGTGCAACTCTCTCGACTTACCCTCGCTATCGACTCTGTTCCAGTCGAAAATACGATATGTGATATCCGATGTCTGCTGAATTTCGATAACATTCAAACCCTTCGCCAAGGCGTGAACTGTGCCAGCAGGGATGAAGAATACATCGCCCTTCTTTACGGGTACTGCCTGCAAGATGTTGGCAACTGTACCCTCGGCAACTGCCTGGATATACTCCTCACGAGTAATGTTCTTATTCTTGAAACCAAGATAGATTACCGCACCCTCCTCGGCATCGGCAATATACCACATCTCGGTCTTACCGAACGAGTCGTGACGCTCGGCAGCCAACTCGTCGTTTGGATGTACCTGCACCGAGAGGGTGTCGTTGCAGTCCAAGTTCTTGATTAGGAGCGGAAAATCCAAGCCAAACTGCTCGAACACGGCCTCGCCAACCAACTCACCCATATAGACCTCGATAATCTCCTGCAAGTTGTTGCCTTTGAGGAAGCCGTTTGCGACCTTCGAAATCGAACCCTTTACGCCCGAGATATCCCAGCTTTCGCCATACGCCTTCGATTTGTCGATTGTACGAGAGTAGAGTCCCTTCTTGATATCGAGCAGACGCTGTCCGCCCCAGATATTCTCTTTAAGTTGTGGTTTGAACTTAATTGGATACATATTCTTAACTTTGCTAAATGATTTGGTCGCAAAGTTAATGGTTAAATGTTATTTAACCAAATAACTCCTCGACTTTTGCTACGACATCCCAAACATTCGGCATAAGTGGGAATATGCAACTCGGTCGGAGATGAAAAATATCTCTGTTTGCCCTATAACGCTGCTCTCCTCCGCCCGTGATATTTAGCATTATGGTTGCATTTCGCTCTATACGCCCCGCTTGCACCTCCTTGATGAGCGATGCCACCGCAACGGCAGCGGCAGGGTGGATATCCACACCCTCCGTGTCGGAAAATATCTGCATTGCCAGCTCCGCCTCTGCATTCGACACCTGCAAAATATCGCCATCGGTCGCCTTCAACGCATCGTAGAGCCCTCCTGCGACGGAGTAGGGCGGTTGGCGGTTGGATAGCACCTTTGCCACTATCGAGTTTGCATCCCTTCGGGCCTGTTCGACATCGTAGGGTAGCAGAGCTCTCGAATTGCTGCGCCACGCCCGATACATAGGCACAAAAGGGGCATTCTGCGACACCATAAGGCGCATAAGGTGCGAGCCAAAGTGACCATCTTCGATAAGTCGCAAGTTCGCCTCCCAGGCAGCTATCGCACCCGTGCCGCTGCCAACTGCCTGGAAATAGTAGTCGGGGATACGCCCAATTTCTGTGACAGCCGACAATACCGTAGTACCCATACCATCACGCCGAGCCACATTCTTGGCTCCGCCCTCGGCAAAGAACTTTGGGGATTTGAGCACCATTTCGCTCAACGCTATGGCGTCGTAGTAGTCGCCACCACGCTCGCAAGCAATAAGTTTTACGCAGTCGTTGAAGGGTTTATCGCCCCACAGTGCATCGAGATTATCCTCAGGTACAACCAATAACAGTTTTATATTGTTCTCGGAGCAGACCTTGGCGAAGGCTCGTGCAGTATTGCCTGCCGAGGCGACAACCATAACACGCTCCTCCTCGTCGCTTATGCGTGCGCAGACGCTATAAGCCTCACACTCCTTGAATGTGCAGGTGGTCATCGTTGCTTCTCGCTCGGGAAAGTAGCCGTTGAAGGTTATGTAGAGATTTTCGAGCCCTAAGAACTCTGCTAAACCATCACTCTTGTAGGTGATGTGGGTGGCATTGCAACGCAACTGTCGTCGCATCGGCAACCACTCCCTATATCGATAGAGCCCTTTGTCGTCGTGCAGTGTTAATTCTCTTTTGGCGTATTGCGTGCGAATCAGCGAAGGCGTGTGGCAAGCAGGGTAGTCGAGCGACCAACCTCTATCCTCGAACATTTCGCCCGTAGCAACACATTGCAGATGGTATTTTGTAAGAGAGAAGTGTTTCATAATATCTGTTGCTTTGTGAAATCACAAAGTTAGATAACCATTTCTCTTCGATTACAACCTTCGACTGCTTGTGCTATTTATAGACCCGAAAGAGCTATAAAACGAAACAACCACCTCGGTTTTAAGGTGGTTGCTTCGTGGTTTATAAGGCTTTGATTAAATCTTAACCTTCTTATTCGATTTGCGGCTCTTCTCGGCCATAAAGCCCATAACATGGCTCTCGATTGATACATCGATGGTGCTCGACAACAACTTCTCGTCTTGTGCCGATACTGCACGCAAGAAGTCACGCACAAGCAGGTGGTCGCCACCACCGTGACCTGAGCCTTTGTACTCCTCAATCTCATTTACCTTCTGATCCCATACACTCTTGTGGCCGGTACGGAAGTCGTAGAATGTAAAGGTTGTCATATCTCCCTCGATAAAGCCCTTTGTTCCCATAATGCGGGTGCGACGACCGCCCCAAGGGGTAAATGCATCCATCGTGAACGATGCGGTAACACCATCCTTGAACTTGAGGATTGCTACATAGTGGTCGCACTGGTCGTTGTTGCAACGGAATACGCAACGGCCATAGTTTGTGGTCTTGAGCTTCTCACGAATGAGCGCAGGGTCTTTGCGTGGAAGGTCAAACACTCCGAGGTGACGCTTGCGACGCTCGTAGATGTCGATAGCCGAATATGGACACTCCGCCTCGTGAGGACAACCATCGGTACAACGCTCGGTCGCACCCTTTGGAGCATTCTCTGGACGGAAGAGATACAACGAACCCTCGGCTGCAATCGACTCGCAAGGCTTGTCGATAAGCCAACGCATAATATCGAGGTCGTGGCACGACTTTGCGAGGATGATAGGGGTGGTCTTGTCAGCCAAAGGCCAGTTACCACGAACATATGAGTGTGCCATATGAGCATACTGAATAGGCTCCATATGCTGAACGCTAACGATGTCGCCAATCGCACCCGATGCCAAAACCTCCTTCAATGCCACGAAGTATGGTGCATAACGCAAAACATGGCATACTGCAACGATACGGTTGTACTTGTGTGCCTGCTTCAAGATTGCACGGCACTCCTTTTCGGTTGGAGCAACAGGTTTTTCGAGCAGAACATCGTATCCCAAAGCCAAAGCCTTCATACAAGGTTCGTAGTGGAGGTTGTCGGGCGTAGCGATAACCACTGCATCTGCCAACTTCGCCTTCGAAAGCGCATCGTTGAAGTGTCCGAATTGATTCTCGGCGGGGATATTGTGCTTCTTTGCCATCGCCTTGCGACGATTAGGATTAAGGTCGGCAACGCCCACCACCTTCATCGACTGCGGGAACTTCTCGGCATAACGGGCGTAGGTTCGACCTCGACTACCAGCACCAATAATCATTACGGTTACAGGCTTTGCAAGACCCGCATCCATATCCGGCATTTTGGTCTTAATCTTCTTGTCGGCTGCAATTTCCGGAATCTCCTCCGCCTCAGCTGCCATAGCACTAACGCCAGAGCCCATCAACGAAGCTCCAACCGTCAAGACGCCCAATCGCTTCAAAAATTCTAATCTGTCCATAGTTTAGGTATATAGGTTAAATATTTGTTCATTATACTACCAAAGGTAGAGAATAAATCTCACATCTGCAAGAAAACGAACAAAATATATTCAACCAATAGATATCTCCTATGTAAAGTCCGCCGGGGCTCGACCGGCGTAGCCGAAGCGAGGATACCTTATAGCGCAGCCGTAGGCGAGCAATAAAGTTAAATATCCTCGCAACCCGCCATTAAGTGAGAAGGCTCGGTATGTGGAATGGGCGTTGCACGCAATTCATTGCGTGGTGGAGTTTGAGGTTGCAGCCATCGTGCTCGCACAGAATGGCTGACAATCGCAAACTGCACACTGAAAGCAACGCCCATAATTCACAAAAAAAGACAGCCTAAAAGCTGTCTTTTTTCCGTGAATCCGCCGGGGCTTCAATGCTCTCCCGTTATGCACGAATAATCAAAGAGTTGTGTCTGTTTTGTAATTTACACTCACACGACACTCACTATGTCTATAGTACATATAAATCGTCTATCACAGGCCTATATAATGTGTACAAGTTCAAGATTAAAAATAGCAACAAAAAATATGACATGTGTAATCCTAATGATAGATGGGCAATAGTAAAGTCTTTTTAACTTTAAACCAATGCGTCTTTGCATTATCCCCTTTGTAAGTCTTGTTGCATGTGTCACATGTTGGGCAAATATATTTCTTGTTAGACTCATCTATAACATGGGCGCCAACAAAATCACCTGGGACTCTGTGCTTTCCACAAGATGGACATTTGGGGAATCCTATGTCAAAGTCATAGTTCTTTGTTTTTTGTTTCCAATATTCTAGCCAAGATATATTATTGGGAGGATACTCATCACTTGTATTTACATCGTGTTTAACGCTTCTTTCTTGGGATAACATTTCCCAAAATTCTTCAAATCCTTTCCTGTCAATTGCTCTCATATTCATTCAATTTGTTTTAATGGATATGTTTATTCCCTGCTTATATTAGGTGCTATTTAATTAATCGAACAGCCTGTTCAACGAGTTCTGTTACTCCTGTATCTATGGCTCCTGATATAGCTCCCTTAATAGCATGAAATGCCAATTTTAAGGAGGACCTATTGATATCAGGACATCTTAGCTCTTCTTTTACCGCTATTATTGCTTCAGCAATATCGGTTCGATCCTCATTAATTTCTTGTGATAACGTCTCGATTTTATTCACAATATTATTAAGTTGTTGCCTAATATCAGAAGATATATTAACCGAATTATCTTTGCCTCCAATTACAGTGCTGTCCGCTATTTCTATATGCCCGTCTCCTGAATTTACGACACTTGCGTAAATAGTGTTATTTACCACTCTTTCAATATCTGTTTTCTTCGTCATAACATTAAAATCGATGCTTTTATTCAAAACACTATCATTTAACTCTACAAAAAAGTCTATAAGATTAGCTTTTGTTGTATCAATTATATTTTGATATTGCTGCCTCGAAATTATTTTACGCATACTCATTATATGGCAACCATCGAGGACTTCCTGAATATATGAAGATTCATATGGTTCAACAGCAAGACAAATATCTCTATTAGGCTGAATAGCTTGTTGAACTAGCGATATTGTATTTGGGATAGCTATCTTGGCTATTCTCTTGTATTTTTCTGCCCCTAAGTTTTCTATGGGAACCATCTGGTTCGTATATTTTATCATTCCGCCTGGAGCAGGGGCGATATAATCAGCTTGAACACCTACAATAAATATTATTCGATAATTAGGTATTTCTTCTTCTAATTTATAACCATATACAAACTCGCAATCTACCCATTTTTTAAACTTCTCATTTTTTAAAAGGCGAGAAATTACTTGCACTTTACTAGAAACACTATCAAGGGTAGCATTGTTTGCTAAATCTGTTATAACATCTTCTATCAATTTCTTTATATCCATATTTCATAATATTGATTTATTTCTGTAATGCTGTAAATATAGTACATTTTAGAAACAAAAACAAATATCTGTAGTTGTATCATTAATTCTTACTTTATCTTTTAGATTCTATATTGAGTTATATACGAGTATGAATGCATATCTTGTCAGTTGGAATAGAATAGCAACATCTCGTATTTCTCGTTTGTTCGTTTGTATTTTTCTTTATAGCTTTGCATTGCAAATGTGGAGGGATTTGGACTGATTGCAACCACAATAAAATCTATTTATGGACTTGGGTCTATAAGCTAAACAGCAGCCCTATTATAATAGATATGTGTGGAGCTCATCATCTGATGATGAGTTTGTTTTGTCGTCCTCCATACTTAACCTTTAATAAAACGAATATGATTAGTAACACAGCAAATATAAGCAAAGAGGAGGTTCAACTCTTAAAACAGAATAAAGTCAGGATTGTCGATAATGACTCCTGCTTGGAATTTAACCAGCAAGAGCTCCGTAGGTTGGATGCTATTTGCAAATGGATCAAATTAAACAAAGACTATGAACTTAAAATAGATTCCACAAACAAAAACCGACAAGCCATTATGGCATTGCCTTGGGATTCTAGTTTTGATGCGGTGGAACTTAGGAAACGACTTTCGATGATCGAATATGCCATTAAAGAGATTGACAAAGGTATTAAACTCATTGATGAGCTATTGGTTATACGCACATATTGCATAGCTATGCTCAAGCCTCTAAAAGAAGAGATCGAGCGAACGCGAGAATCATTCATAAAAGACAGGGCATTCTTCATTGAGAGACAAAATACAATCAAAATACAGGTTAAGTTTATCACTCAGGCCGATAAGAAGAGTAAACCTCATCCCAAACCACGATATATCAAGTCAAAGGTCAATGTTGAGAAGAGATACGATCAAAGCCACCCATATAGTGAAGAGTTGACTCGTATGGTGTATGACTATTGTGTCGAGGAGCAGTCGTTTAATGTGTGTTGGGACGTGTTTAATAATGCGGTAATGAGTAGCAACTATTCGCAGCTTAATGTTCCCTCGATCCCAAAGGCAAACCTATGCCATTTGATTCACCTCTTTGATGTCTATATATGTGGTGGTATCTATGGACATTTGGCTGCGTTAAGTATTGGCTTGGATGGACGCTCGAAACTGACACAACAAGCAGCAAACCTTGCGCAAGATTTTAGAGAAGGAGTCGATCTTATATTTCAAAAGTGGGCTAAGCAACACAAGAAGCGTATCAGTTAACCAGGTAACGCAGCTTAAATGCCATATTAGACAAGAGAAAAGAAATATTTACAACCGATAATACCCACATTTACAATATGCTATAAGTTTTTGCAAGTCACATAAAAGCCTGAATAAGCAAGAGAATTTGCCCTCTACCTTTGCTCCTGCAACGATAACGAAATTAACTGTTTCAAGTCGTTGCAGGATTTTTATTGTATAACATTAAATTAGGTAAAATTATGGCTAAATTGTTAGATCTTGTAGAGAGCCACCCGGATGTGATCGTGAGCATTCGGGCAGCGGATTTGCTGGCGGCAAACGAGGAGCTTATCAGGCGTACACGACAGGAGTTGGAGCAACTTATCACCGATGCCAACACCGAGACCTATCCGAGTGCCAAGAAGGTGGCGGAGATGCTTGATGTTGATAAATCGACACTCTGGCGCTGGGCGAAGGTTGGGTATCTCGTTCCTATCAATGTGGGTGGCAAGCGCCGCTATCGCATGAGCGATGTCAAACGAATCCTTGAAGGCGATAAGGGATGCAGAACCTAAACAAACAAATGAGGGCTTTTTATGCTTGGCAAGAGCAACACTCGCTATCAACGGTTGCCATTGCGCTATACTATACACTGCTCAACCATGCAGGCAAGTGTAATAGTATGGAGTTCTCCGTTGCCATCTCAACACTATCAAGGCATACTGGAATGTCTGAGCGTTCAGTGTTTAGAGCAAGAGATCTGTTAAGCGAAAACAACCTAATTCACATTGAGCAAACAGCATATAGAGATTGTGCAAGATATACCATTCATAGTTTGCCGAGTGATGATAGTGACACCAAGTCAGACAGTATGACACACAGTCGTACAGTACGACACCAGGTCATACAGTGTGACACCGTGTCACCATTAACATCACATACAGATACATGTACATCAATCATCATTAACAATGATAGTATGTATAGTAAGTTTAATGTATGGTTAAGTCAGCACGCACCAAGAGTGCAGCAGATGCGGCAACCTATGTCTGAGGCTCAACTCTGTTCGCTTGTATCGCAATACTCAAAACAAGAGGTGATGGATGTAATACTTGCCATGGAGAACTATGCTGACCTCCACAAAAAGAATATCTCGGCATACCTAACAGCTCGGAATTGGCTTAAACGACGCATTCAAGTACCACAACACCAGGCCGGTAATCAACCAAAACCAGGCAAAGTAAACACAATGTTAAACATATTACAAAAGATTAGTAATGACAATACAACATATATCAGCAGCAATTCAACAGACACCACTCTGCTCGAAGGTTGACAAAACTAAACTTATAAGTATATTGGCGGTTGAGATAGCACGAACAGTTTCGCGTGCAGGACATACTATGGACGAAAACGACTTGCTGTTTACATGCGAGGAGGTGGCACAACTGATATTGGAAGATTATTACCCACTACATATTGGAGAGCTACCGATGATTATACGAGCTGGAGTCTTTGAAAAGTTCGGAAGCTATTATGGCGTTAATGCTGTGTCAATAAACAGGTGGATAGCAAGCTATATGGACTCAGATTGTAGGAAGAAGGCTGCTCAAGAGGTTTTGCGCATATCAGCAGAACGACAACTTCCAGCCAAAGCACCCATAACACCGCAAAGTGAATATGCCTCCATTCGTAAAATGCTCGGAGAATCCTATGATGGATATTTGCGAGGAGAGGAGATATATGATTTAGGATGCTGTCGGTATAAGTTTTTAGCACAGCTTGGGATATTGAAGCCGTGTAACAAATTCAAACCATACATAGACTGTAAAGGCAACGTTGAAAAGGGAGAGTATGAGCTCCCAACTGAGAGCGAGAGAGTCTCTGATATAACAAGTTTGTTCGATAAACTGAGAGTTGCCGGACAACATATCTTAGATATCGTGCCGGAGCAAATGGTCGAAGGCTATTGGATAATGTTCCCTGGCTATAAGAGTAACTAAGGCAATATATCGTAAAAATTTAATTTTATCGATTATGGTTGAATGAAGGCAGTATTAATTGCAGTGTTAGGTGTTTAATATTCAAAGAGTTTCGATTTGGCAAAATGAGCCCAAAAATCGCCGTAACTCTTTGATAAAGGGTCGGCGAAATGGAGCAATTAACCACGACTTAATTTCGACCATACACAGCGTAACGCTCCAGGTAAAATGCGCCTGATGCACACCACGCACAACTCTCTGCATCATATCCTCCTCCGCCCTACCGGGGAGGGGGGGGCTACCACTCCGCCAGGGGGTAGGGGGTCAAATTCCTTGGGAGGTTTCAAAACATAATCGCTGCCCTAGTCTTTCACACACACGTGCAGAATTTACAAGTATTTAGTCGCTTACAATATACATGGTATTTCAGAGGAGAATGTAACAAGTCTGAACGAGATTTTTTGTGAACTTATATGCCAATCTACAAATAACAAAGTTTTGTTTCAATATTGTTTTTCTGGAAAGATTGGCGGAACTTTGCGATATGAAAGTCAGTTCTTTTACACCTATTTCATAAGGCAACAGCAAAAAATGTCAGCAAAATGGCACAATCTGCGAAAAAGTTATTACTTTTGTGATAACATATTACGCGGAAAGTGTAAGTTTATTCTCAGATTACGAATGTAGGAAGTTCGATTAGACAAGAGAATGAGCGGACATCTTCCCGCGTCATACCGTTTGGTATGGCGTGGGGCTGTTGCTTATTTTATTGTCGAGGTCATCCTACAACCTGTAATCTTAAAATAAGTTTTCAGCACCACGCTTTCTGTTTGTGCAAACAATTTACATACCACTATCGAGGTGCGGATAGTAAGATTTGAAAACGAAATAATCTTACTATATGAAAAAGTTTTTTACCTATCTGCTAGTATTGGTAGCATCGTCGCTACTTGCTTGTACCGAGCCGTATGATGACACAGCAATTCGTTCCGATATCGAGGATTTGAAGGAGCGAGTAACCAAACTCGAAGAGTTGTGCAACCAGATGAACACCAATATAGACGCCTTGCAGACAATCGTTGCAGCATTGCAAAACAACGACTATGTAACAAAGGTTGAACCAGTTACTGAGAATGGTACAATCATTGGCTACAAAATATACTTCACAAAATCAAACCCTGTAACCATCTACCACGGTAAGGATGGAGCAAACGGTACTGATGGAAAAGACGGACAAAATGGCTATATCCCTGTGATTGGCGTAAAGCAAGATACAGACGGCATCTACTACTGGACACTCGACGGCGAGTGGTTGCTAGACGAGAATGGCAACAAGGTTAAGGCGGTTGGCACCGATGGCAAGGATGGTCAGAATGGAGCAAATGGCAACGATGGTGCAACTGGCCCACAAGGTGAGCAGGGCGTGACACCTCTCTTGAAGATTGAGAACGACTATTGGTACATTTCGTACGATAATGGCAAAAGCTGGACTGAGTTGGGCAAAGCTACAGGAGATAAAGGCGACAAGGGAGATAAAGGTGATGTTGGTCTTGTTGGCGACTCGATGTTTACCGATGTTGACTACTCAAACAAGGACTATGTGGTTTTCACTCTTTCGAATGGCACGCAGGTCAAAGTCCCTACTTGGTACGCATTCGAGCAGTTACAGACACTCTGCAACCAGATGAACACAAATATTAGCGCATTGCAGACAATTGTTGCAGCGCTGCAGAACAACGACTATGTAACCAAGGTTGAGCCTGTGGTGGAGAACGGTACAACTATCGGCTATACAATCTACTTAACAAAGTCTAATCCAGTAACTATCTACCACGGTCAGAATGGTAAAGACGGTTACACTCCGATTGTTGGTGTAAAGCAGGATGTTGATGGAATCTACTATTGGACTATCGATGGAGAGTGGTTGCTCGATGAGAGTGGCAGCAAGGTTAAGGCTGTTGGTACCGATGGTAAGGATGGTCAGAATGGAGCAAATGGCAACGATGGTGTAACCGGTCCACAAGGACCACAGGGTGAGCAAGGCATTACACCACAACTCAAAATCGAGGGTGGTAATTGGTTTATCTCGTACGACAACGGCACAACTTGGAAGAAAGTCGGTCAGGCTACGGGTGACGCAGGTAAGGATGGCGATGTATTCTTCCAGGGCGTAACCCAAGACGAGCAGTTCGTTCACTTCACGCTTGCTGACGGCACGGTTATCACCTTGCCGAAGGGTGCATCGCTCGATATCGCCTTTGCCGAGGGCGACTTGGTGGTAATGTCACCAAATTCGGCTCGTACAATTCGCTACTCGGTGCAGAGCGTGACCGAGAATGTGACTGTCGAGGTTACTTCGTCGTCGGATATTCGCGCGAAGACGGTTGCTGACGATGCTACAGGCAAGAGTGGTCGCATCGAAATCAAGTCGGGCGCAGCACTCGACGAGTATAGCAAGGTTATCGTCTTTGTGTCGAATGGCGAGAAGGTTATTATGAAGAGTATCTCATTCGAGCAAGCTAGTCTTGAAATTAGTAACGGTGTAGAACAAAAAATATCCGCCGAAGGAGGATGTATAAGTCTTAACTTCTTGACAAATATCAGTTGGGAGGTATATATTCCTAATTCTGCCCAAAGTTGGATTTCGCTTGCGCCACGAACAAGAGCAATGGCGCCATATACTGCAGTGCTAAATATAGCTCCTAATACTACACTTTCAGAGCGCTCTGCTATTGTTGATATTAAATCTCAAGATGGCAAATTATCTATTTCTTATACCATCTGGCAAGGAGTTTTCGACAATGTAATGATAACCACCCACAACGAAGTTGGTTGGAAGTCTGGTGATACAATCTCGGTCTTTGCTGCAAATACCATTAATCAATCATATACATACAACGGCATAGATGGTGCGACTACAGGCGTATTTTTAGCACCTGCACTTGAAGATAGTACTCAAGAATATATGAATGGATATTATGCAGTATATCCTTATAAGGCAAACTACTCCCTCTCTGCCGAGGGCACACTTACAATTCCGTTCCCAGCAACTCAGAATTATGTTGCCGGTGGCTATGCAACCGATTTGAACACTATGGTTGCAGTATCGTCTAGCGCAACTGATAAAAATCTCTCGCTCCAACCCGTTTGCGCATACCTCTGCGTAAAGTTGTGGGGCAAGGATCATAATGTAAAATCTATCACCCTCACCTCGAAGGGTGGCGAGGCGTTATCAGGCAATGGCGTGGTAGCACCTCACTACAACGCAGTACCAACTTGCGTATTGTCGGGCTCGGCAAATAGCATCAAACTCAATTGTGGCGAAGTAAAGGTCGGCACAAGCGAGGCTGCCGCAACCGAGTTATGGTTTGTCGTACCACCTGTGGCATTACAGCAGGGCTACACCCTCAAGGTCGTGGAGTTCTACGGTGGTGAGCAGACTATCGAGCAGGAGGCTACAACCTTCGTGTCGGGTACTACATATAATGTAACAGCAGAGCTTACCATCGCATCTGATGGCCCAGGTATGGGTGTCGGCGGCTGGGGTGACGGCGACAATATTGGTGGAGAAATCTAAGAAACAACAAACAAAAAATTAAAATAATGATGAAAAAGTTACTCAACTTTTCGATTGTGGCGACGCTGCTTGCGATGACAGGTTGTGTTGCCCCCGACATCGATTTGGAGACTCCAAATGTGAATGTCGAAGGAGTGCACAAAGTGCAAATTCAGGGTACTATCGACCAACTCGACAACACCCGTGTCGATGACAATGGCTTCTGCGCGGGCGATGCTGTAGGCCTCTACCTCGTGAACTACGAGGGCGAGAGCGCTGGCAAACTCCTCGTGGAGGATAACCAGGCCGACAATGTAAAGTTCACCTTTGGTGAGGATGGTGCTTGGACTTCCGAGTACGACATCTACTACAAGGACAACGACACCAAGGTTGACTTCTACGGTTACTACCCTTACGCCGCTCCGAGCTCTATCGAGGAGTATCCATTCGAGGTGGCAAAGGATCAGCGCACTCCTGCCGAACACGGTCAGATGGCGACCTACGAGGCTTCGGACTTCCTTTGGGAGAAGGTCGAGGGTGTAACCCCTACCGCTTCGAAGGTAAAATTGAAGTTCAACCACAAGATGTCGTCGGTGCGTGTTCGTTTCACGCAGGGCGAGGGTTGGGCTGATGCTGCGGAGTATGCCGCAGTCAAGAAGGAGGTCTTGGTTACCAACACCATCCGCAAATCGACCATCAATCTTGCAACTGGCGTTGTAACCCCTACTGGCGAGATGCCTCTCGACGGCATTATCCCTGCCGAGGATGGTGGCGACTTCCGTGCTATCGTTGTTCCGCAGACGGTGGAGGCTGGCAAGAATATCTTGGTTATCACTATCGATGGTCGTCCACGCCAGTTTGTTCGCAGCGAGGTTACCGAGTACCTTCCAAGTAAGATGACCACTTTCGATTTGGCTATCAAGAAGTCGGCAGTCACTGGCGACTACGAGATCGAGCTTTTGGGCGTGAGCATCACACCGTGGGAGGCAGACAATGTGTCGCACCAGGACGATGCTCGTGAGTATGTTGTTGTTCACTCTCCTGAGGCTGGTCGCTTGGAGAAGACAATGGTTGACCGCCTTGAGATGGATGTTACAGCTATCAAGAACTTGAAGCTTACTGGTGAGATTTCCACTGAAGATTACTACTTTATGCGAGATAAGATGACATCGCTTATGCGTCTTAATCTCAAAGAAGTAGAGAGTAAGATTGATGGCGTGTATCAGATTCCCAGAGGAGCATTTTATCGTAAAAAATCTCTTACCAAATGTGTTCTTCCCGATAAATTAGAGCGAATAGAAGACGGTGCATTTTCAAGTACATCCTTAACAGGTACAATTCAGTTGCCTGAAGGTTTGAAGTATGTTTCCGGTTTTGGAAATACGAAAATTACCAATGTGCAATTCCCTTCAACATTGGAGGAAATTGGAGATTACTATTCCAGCGTAGGCGATGGTGCTGCATTCGGATATTGCAGTTCTCTTATGTGTGAAATATCTCTTCCTGCATCATTAAAGAGAATTGCAGATTATGCGTTTCAGAACTCAGCAATCAAGGGTAACCTTGCATTACCAGAGGGTTTGGAATATATCGGCTCGTCAGCATTTAGCGGTTGTTCTGGTTTGACTGGCTCGTTGACCATTCCAAGTGGAATAAAAGTAATCTCTGGATACGCATTCCGTGATTGCGGCTTTACGGGCAACTTGACTCTCCCTATGGGCTTGACAGAGATTCAGTCGAGCGCATTTAGTGGTACAAAGTTCAAGGGCGAATTGAATATTCCTTCAACCGTTACAACAATCGGTGGCTCTGCGTTTGCAAATACCGAATTCAACGGCACTCTAATCCTTCCAAAGGAGTTGATTTCGCTTGGCTCGTCTGTATTTAGCGGTTGCTGGCGTTTGAGCGGTATTGTAGAGATTCCTGAGAACATTGTTGCTATTCCATCGCAGTTGTTCTACAATTGTAAGAATATCGAGGGTATCATACTCCACAAGGATATAGAGGTTATCGAGTCGCAGGCATTTGCTAACTGCTACTATATATATTCTATTGTCAGCAAAGCAAAGAATCCGCCGACCATTGAGTCAAGTTCGTTTAATGGTGTAGCCAAGGATAACTTTGTGGTAGAGGTGCCTGAAGATGCAGTTAAGAAGTATCAGTTTGCATCGGGATGGGATGAGTTTAAGCGTATTGAGGCTCACCGCGAGTTCTCAATCTCTCGCAACCTGCTCCGCACGCTCAACAACGAGCACTCAAAGACCTTTGTGATGCGTGCTCCTGCGGGTGAGGCGTGGTCGGTTGAGTCTGCGCCAGAGTGGGTAACCGTTACCCCATCAAACGGTGTAGGTAAGGTTGATGTTACCATCACCGTAAACAAGATGGCTTCAGGCGATGTAGGTACATTCAAGACAGGCACAGTAAATTCATCGGGAAAGGTTACATATAGCACTCACGCAGGTCGTGGTGGCGAGGTGGTATTCTTGCTCGATGGCAAGGATTATCGTACCAAGATGACCGTCGAGCAGTACGACTACCAGTATGGTGATGGAGACCTTATCACTCTCCAGGAGAAGAGTGTGGGCAATGGCGTAAATATCGTGATTATGGGTGACTGCTTCGATGCTAAGGACATCTCAGAGGGTAAGTATCTCAAGGCTATGCAAGATGCATACAGTTATTTCTTCGACATTGAGCCTTATATTACTTATAAGGATTACTTTAATGTTTATACGGTATTTGGCATGTCGGCTGATAGCGGTATGGGAACAGTTAATACTATTCGTGAGGCTCGCTTCGGCTCACAGTACACCTTAAACGAGGGTCCTTCGCCAGACTTTGAGACCGTGTTTGCAGGTGCTTGCACAGCTCCTATCAACGATAATGTTACAACTACGCTTATTATCCTCGTTGAGAATAGCAATGAGTATGGCAGTAAATCCTATATATGGGGTGATGGCTCGGCTGTGGCGATTGTTCCTATGAGCACCGACCCTGCGCCATACGACTTTCGTGGTCTTGTTCACCACGAGGCAGGTGGCCACGGCTTCGGTAAGTTGTCAGATGAGAATATTAAGGAAAATAGTTGGCTCTGTGGTGGTTGTCGGTTAGCTATAATTGAAAATAAAAACTATGGTTTCTACGAGAATGTTTCGCTTACTGGCGGTATGCACGATGTGCCTTGGTCGCATATGATTTACGATCCGCAGTACTCGAATGTTGTCGATGTCTATGAGGGAGCACACTATCATACTCGTGGTGTATGGCGTTCGGAACCTACAAGTTGTATGAACAATAATATCCCATACTACAACGCTATATCTCGTGAGGCGATGGTTAAGCGTATTATGAAGTATGCGGGCGAGCCTTACTCTTACGAGGCATTCAAGGCTCTCGATCACGAATCGTTGCCATCGACCGCTGCCGAAACCCGTGCTTGGGACGGCGTGAGCGTAGGCTCGTCGTCGCAGTTCGACCAGCGTGAGCCTAAGTTTATGGGCGAAAAACCAAAGTTTGATAAGCGTAAATTCTAATGGGAGGATATGATTATGAAAGCTAAATACTTATATATAATATCTATGCTGGCACTCGGTTTCGTGGCGTGCCAGCAGGGTGGCGAGGAGCAACTCCTCCCATCAAATGGCGAGATGCAGTTCAATATCGCCACAAGCCGAGTTGCTAACGGCGCATTCGAGGCAGAGGATAAGGTCGGACTCTATGTTACCGACTATGCCGATGCTACAACCCCTGCGCCACTCCAAATTTCGGGTAACCGTGCCAACAACGAGGCGATGACCTACGATGGCATAAAGTGGGCAACCGAGCAACCAATCTATTGGGGCAAGGGCAAGAGCGATGTCTATGCCTACTATCCATATATCGCCGAGGTCGAGGATGTTGACAGTCAGCCATTCTCGGTGACTACCGACCAAACTGTCGAGGGTGCATACGAGGCAAGCGACCTTCTCTGGGCAAAGGCGGAGGGCGTACAGCAGTCAAATGGCGCAGTGTCGCTCACTATGAAGCACCAAATGAGCCGCTTGGTCGTGAAGATTATGGCGGGCAAGGAGTATATCGGCTCGCTCCCTGCGGATGCTACCGTTCATCTTCACTCAACCGTTACCGATGCTCGCTTCTCGCTTGCTAACGGCTCGGTTGTGAAGGACCCATATAGCGGTGCAAAGTCTATCAAGATGCGAAACTGCGGTATTCACACCTTTGCCGATGGCAAGGCGGTGGTATATGAGGCTATCGTTGTGCCGCAGATGCTCGAAACATCGGTGCCATTGTTGGAGATTAACGCAAAAAGCGTGTCGTACTTGCTTGAGGATATGTTCAACTTCAAGCCGGGCGTTTCGTACACCTACACCGCAGTTTTGAACGCTTCGACTACCGCTATTAAGGTTGAGATTGGTTGCGAAATCGAGGACTGGAACAATATCGGCGGTGGCTCCGAGGGCGAAGGCGGCTCTGGCTCGGAGGGTGAGGACGATGGTATCGACCTCTCTACCTATACCGACCTCTCAGCCGAGGGTACTGCCAACTGCTACCTTGTGAAGGCTGCTGGCAAATATAAGTTTAAGGCTGTCAAGGGTAATTCGGATGTTACCGTTGGTAATGTCAAGAAGACCGAGGTGCTTTGGGCGTCGTTCGGTACAGATGTGATGCCAAATGTGGGCGATTTGATTGCGACAACTGGCTACAAGAATGGTTATGTCTATTTCTCTACACCTGAGAATTTTAAGAATGGTAACGCCTCGATTGCGGTGCGCAACTCGAAGGATGTAATCCTCTGGTCTTGGCATATTTGGTGCTCGGAGGAGGGATGGACCGACCAAGTATATGCCAACAATGCCGGCACAATGATGGATCGTAACCTCGGTGCAACCTCTGCTACCCCTGGGGATATTGGTGCATTTGGTCTGCTCTATCAGTGGGGTAGAAAGGATCCATTCTTGGGTAGTTGTGCACTTTCGGGAACAACTCTCGCAGCATCGACTGGTACTTGGACCACAATTAAAAGTTCCCAAACTGTTGACTATGCCGAAGAAAACCCTATGACCTATATTGGTGATGCTTCAGGCGAATGGTGTACTGGAACGGGGGCTAAAGAGTCAGATTATACAAAGCGTTGGATGGAGTCAAAGAAGACTATGTATGACCCTTGCCCAGTCGGCTACCGTGTCCCTGATGGTGGAAAGAATGGTTTCTGGGCAACAGCAAATGTCAAGTCTACGGGCGATTTAACAAATTGCGGAATATACTGGACTCTTGCCGATGGCGAGACAGCGGCTTGGTATCCCGCTGTCGGCTATCGCGAAAACTACCACAGTGAGGCGTTGACGGATGTCGGCACATACGGCTGGTATTGGTCGGCTTCTCCTGATAGTGAATATAGCGACCACGCGTACAACTTGGAATTCGTCTATAACAATGTCAAGCCCGCAACTAGCGCCCGCATGCGCCGCTCCGAGTGCTCAGTGCGTTGTGTTAAAGAAAAATAGTATAAATATATTCCTCATTTATAAAACATTTTTAGATATGACTAATATTAAAGCTCCAATGATCCGAACATTCCATCCCGTTGGTCACGGAGCATTCTACACGGAGCGATTTTATGACAAAGCAGGGAAATGTATCTGTTCGGTAGTTTACGATTGCGGAGGAAAGTCGAAAAAATTTGTTGCCAATAGAATAAAAGAGACTTTTAAGGATGGAAACACCGTTGATTGGTTGTTTATATCTCATTTGCATAGGGATCATATCAATGGCGTGTCACAACTATTAGAGTGGTGCAATGTAAAACACATTATTCTTCCCGCTCTTGAAAAAGATTTGGTGATTGAAGCTTTGCTGTATAACTATATCGAAACTAAGGAGTTTGACAACGATGCAAATAAGTTTATCGAGCAACTGCTAACTCGCAATTTGGGCAACACGAAAATTACACATGTTGGAGGTCGTATTGAGGGCAATAACAATGTGTCTAACCATGTTGTAGATTCGGAGAGTATTGGAGATTGGTTGACAAGCGGTATACCAATTCAAGAAAAGAAATTCAATTGGCTATACTATCCGATAAACTTATCATCGAGTGATTCAGAGTCAATTATCAAGAAATTGGCAGAGGCAGCAAAGGTTCATTCATCAAGCTTCTATTCGGACGGTAAACTTAATTATACGAAGATTAGAGAGGTGGTAAAGGGCATTGGAATATTTGAGTGTGCACAGATATATGAAGAGGTGTTCGGCGGTAAACACAATAGCTATTCGATGCCACTTATATCTATTGCAGAGAAATGTAAGTCGGCAAAATGCAAGAGAAAGTGCAAGAAAGTTGGCGGGACGCCAATGCGATGCTTAACAAACTGCTTATATACCGGAGATTTCGAGGCTGCAAGTAAATGTAACGATTTGTTAAAGATTTTCAAAGATTTTGAGATTGATTATGCTAAAATAGGGATACTACAAGTTCCTCATCACGGCTCACAAAACAACTTGAATTGCGAACTCTATAAGACAGGTAAGTTGTGTATTATATCTGCTGGTGAGAATGATAGATACAAGCATCCAGATATGGCCGTATTATCCGCTATTCAGCAAGAATGTTCAATTCCGATTATTGTAACGGAAGATGAAAAAACGAAGCAACAACTGCGCCTCGTATATTAAAAGATACCCTCCCACAAATTAACCCTGCTCCTCACCCACGAGCATTAAATCTCGTGGGTGTAATTTTTGTAAGCATTTCTGCGACTTACATTTTTAAGAGTTTTAATCTTTCTGACAATTTCGCCATATCCTCGGCGAGCTTGTCATGTACAATCTTTGCATATACCTGCGTGGTGCGTAGGCTGCGATGACCGAGCATTTTAGAAACAGACTCGATTGGTACTCCGTTAGTTAGTGTTACGGTTGTAGCGAAGGTGTGTCGAGCGAGGTGGAAAGTTAAGCGTTTTTCGATACCACATATAGCTGCTATCTCTTTGAGGTAGTCATTGCATTTTTGATTGCTTGGTATCGGTAGCAGCTTGTCATTGCCGCTATTTCCCTCGTATTTGGCTAGAATTTCGCGTGGAAGATCCAAGAGGGGTACATCTACCGGTGTCGAGGTCTTTTTGCGATGTGTGCGAAGCCAAGGGGCTCCGTTAGGGCCTATGATAATGTGTTCTTGTGTGAGAGCCTGAGCATCGCAGTAGGCAAGTCCTGTATAGCAACTAAACACAAATATATCTCGTATCTGCTCCAAGCGAGTAGATGGCATCTTCTTGTGCATCAAAGTTGATAGTTCATCCTTGGTTAAATATCCTCGTTCGGTATCTTCGAATCGCATCTTGAAACTAGCGAAAGGGTTGCTATTAACCCAGCCATTGTCAATTGCAACTTGGTAGATTGTACGGAATCTTTGAATCATCTTCATGGCGTAGTTATTAGACACCTTGTATCGTGTTCGTAAGAATATATCAAAACCATTTATGAATTTGGGATTAACATCATTCACCGCAATATCAGTATGATTGTACTCCGAAGCCATAAACTCTTCAATGCGGTTGCGTGTGAGTATATATCTGTCGCATGTCTTTTTCGTTTTAGATACACCGACAAGTTTTGAATAGTCCTTGATGTAGTCGTCAAAGAGGTCGAGTAGTGTCATTGCTTTCTCATCTTTTGAGATTAGTCGGCATTTGAGCTTGCGTGCTGTTACTTGTTCGCCAGCCAAGAACATCTCGTTATACTTAGAGTAGATCAATCCTCGGAGGTTGTCGAGGTAGGCGTTTATCTCCTTCTCCTCCTTAGTGCGACCAATGGTGCGACCCTCCTTCGGAAGCCAACGATCTGCCGGAAGGTAGTATCTGGTTGCAAGATGTGTCATTTGGTGATTGACGGTGATGCGGGCAAAGATGGGAGCATTGCCCTGGGCGTTTGGCTTGCCTTTCTGCATAATAAACAGAATCGAAAAGGTACTTTTATCCATAGGTGCAATAGTTTATGTTATGTCTGGTTATCTGGCTTATTGCACAGGGTTGCAGATTCTCTTAGAATAATGCAACACTCTGTGCCAAAGCGTTTTATATAGTGCAAACATAATATCACACTTTGGAACACGCAAGTGTTTTTGCGAAAAGTCGTAACCTTTTTTGAGAATTTGAAAAGTTGGTCACACACTTCTCTCTGCGTTTGGGATTGGATTGCTTGGGAGAATAGAATTGTATCGGATTTCACCCGATTTTATTGGGTTGCAAAGTGCGTAACCGCAGGAATTTGGCAGGATTCTCACCCCAAAACCCGCCGACGGCTAACTCGTTGAAAAAGAAAAAGGAACAGATTTCTCTGTTCCTTTTTCTCGTGAATCCGCCGGGGCTCGAACCCGGGACCCCAACATTAAAAGTGTTGTGCTCTACCTGCTGAGCTACGGATTCATCGTTCCAAATAGGAGTATCTCCGTTTTTGGTGGTGCAAATGTAGGCAATATTTTTATTATTGCCAAATTTATTTCGCTTTTATTGCATTTTTCTCTAACGAATGCGGTCGAGTGAGCGCACAAGAGCCTCGTCACGAGCAATACCTCGGATAGCCAATGCAACGGGAATTATTGCAACAATAGGCATCAACGATGCAAAGCCGAGCGTAAAGATGATATCATAATTCAACTCTGCCAACAAGCTGTACAAGCGATAGCAGTAGAGTGCAATAAGCGCTGCCGAGCCGAGCAGCAGTACAATCGCCGATACACAAAGGCGAATCTGCGCCAGGCGTTTCTTGAACATAAAGATAATGATAAGCAACAACACCGTAGTTGCTGCCAAAAGCAGACCAAGGTAGATTGGCAGTGGCATTCCAATGCCCTCCACGCCACTTACGGTAAATGCCTTCAAAACGAGTTCGTTGCCACCATAAACAATCGTTGCAAGTGGCAAAAACAGGGTCAGCGACATCATTGCGGTCGCCAACAAGAGGTAGAGTGTCTGTATTCTCTGAATCATAAATGGAAAGGTTTTGCAATTTTATACTTAGTTACTATGTAAATGTTTTTTACTGTGAGGTAAGTGATTTGTATTTATGATTATTTATATATGACCCACCCTCTAAATCCCCCGCCTCTGGCAGGGGACTTGGTCCACCTGCGGTGGATAAATAAGGTATTTACAAGAGTGTAAATATCATAATTTTTCGCTTATTAAGTATCTGTTTCTATCTGTCGAATTGCGGTTTATAAGCTCTCCGAGAAAGCCTGCAAGGAACAACTGCACGCCCAAGATAATCGACAAAATAGCCAAGTAGAACAACGGTTGGTCGGCAATAGCACGCAACGGCTGATCGTTGAACTGCTTATACAACTTTTCGATAATAACCCATAGGGTAGTGAAGCCTCCCACCAGGAACATAAGCGTTCCGAGCGAGCCGAAGAAGTACATCGGCGAACGACCAAAGCGTGACATAAAGGTTACCGAGATAAGGTCGAGATAGCCCTTAACCATACGCTCAATGCCGAATTTCGACACGCCATACTTGCGAGCCTGGTGCTGTACAACCTTCTCACCAATGCGCTTAAAACCAGCATATTTAGCAAGAATAGGGATATAACGATGCATCTCGCCATAGACCTCAATGCTCTTTACGACCCTCTTGCGATAGCACTTCAAACCGCAGTTAAAGTCGTTCAACTTAATACCCGACACGCAACGAGCCGTAGCGTTGAAAAACTTGCTCGGCAGGCGCTTCGAAAGTGGGTCATAGCGGCGTTTTTTCCAGCCCGAAACGAGGTCGTAGCCCTCCTCCAAAACCATACGGCGCATCTCGGGTATCTCGTCGGGCGAATCCTGCAAGTCTGCATCCATTGTAAATACCACCTCGCCCTCGGCGGCCTCGAAACCGCAGTAGAGTGCAGCCGATTTGCCATAGTTGCGGGCAAAGCGAATTGCCTTCAACTTCTCGCCATACTCCTCTTTGAGCTGCTCGACAACGCTCCACGACGAGTCCGTAGAGCCGTCATCGACCATAATAACCTCGTGCGAGAGATTGTTCTCTGCGCACACTCGGTCTATCCACGCCACGAGTTCGGGCAGCGACTCCTCCTCGTTGTAGAGAGGTACGACTACCGATACATCTAATTTATTACTCATCCTGATTCTCTTGGTTATCGAAAATTTTAGGTTCACGCTTGGTGAATGCCGCAACAATCAGCCCCACGAATGTTCCGGCGACAAGGTATGTCCATACGCCCGAGAAGATGCTCGAAATGAGCGACGGCTCCTCCTGTGCTTGGAGAGTCTTGAATATCTGGTCGTAGGTACCGACCATCGAAGCCGGCATTTCGGTTTGCGAAAGGTAGTCTTGAATCACCTTCACGGTAGCCGAGACATAGTTCTCGTAGCCAACCACATAGTGACGGAACATATAGCCACCGAGCGCCACAATTACGCCCGCCAACATCGAGATGCTCGTAGCATACGAAAAACCGTTGCCATAGGTAAAGAATGGCATCTGCTTACGCTCTGATAATACGAGAGTTGCGTATCCATTGGTAAAGCGATAGACGAGGTAGCAATATACTGCCATTGCGACGATGTACTCCACACTCATCACCATAATCCAACTCATACTCTTGCCGTAGTAGAGCATCGCAGTTTCGGCAACGCTCGAAAGCAACATCACGCCACCAAGGATAGCTCCCTTGGTAAGCATATCATTCAAAAAAATCGAAGGTTTCATATCCCTGTTTTTAGTGTTTAACAATGCAAATATAGCAAAATTATTTAATTTTCAACCTCTCTATCGCCTTTGCGTACTTTTGGGCATTGGCGTTGTGCTCTTTGAGGGTGCGGGCGAAGTTGTGGCGACCGTCTAACTCGGGGCGGGCGCAGAAGTAGAGATACTTATGCTCCGCATAGTTCAATACCGCATCTATCGCCTCGATGCTCGGCACGCAAATCGGCGCAGGTGGCAAGCCACGATTTATATAAGTATTGAATGGCGAGCGATAGGTAAGGTGCTTGTGCAGAATGCGTTTCAGCTCAAAATTACCCATTGCATACTTAATTGTCGGGCAAGCACCGAGCGCTATTTTACCACGCAAGCGGTTGATATACACGCCTGCAATCATTCGCATCTCGGCAGGGATTTTCACCTCCTCATATACTATCGAAGCGAGGGTCATAACCTCGTATTTCGAGAGTTTGCAACGCTCCAATTTTGCGGTACGCTCAGCACTCCAAAAACGGTCATATTCTCGCTTTATGCGGTGTAAAAGTTTCTCTGGCGAGATATCCCAATATACCTCGTAAGTGTTGGGGATAAACATCGCAATCGTGCTATCCTTCACAAAGCCTAACTTCTTGCGTATCTGCTTGTTGCGCATAGCCGAAAGCAGGGTAGCGGAGTCTGCTGCAATCTGATTTGAGAGCTTTCCGGCCAACTGCGGAAGGGTACGAGCCTCGCCCACAACGAGTTTCACTGCGGTCTGCTCACCAAGAACGAGTCGGCGCACCGCACGAATTACGCTCTCGCCCTCGCCGAAAAGGTAGCGACCCGTGCGAAAACGCTCTTCGAGGTTGAGTCGCTTGGCGTAAAAGTCGAAGGCTCGTTGATGCAACTTCGAGCGCAACGATGGGCGCAGTTGCTCGACAATCTCGCTATATTGCGTTGCTTTGTCGATATATATAACCTTCTCTGCATCAACGGCTTTGCCATAGAAAGCGGAGTAGAGAATTATAACCATTGCAGCTACCACACCACCCACGAGGGTAGCAGCATAAAAGAGTCTGCCAAGATTTTTTTTCATCTTTTGTCGCTAAAATTTTTGCAAAGATATAAAAAAAGTTCTACTTTTGCACCTCGGGTAAGTCTTATACGACCAGCTCCTGCAGAACTCCCCCAGGCAAGGAATTGAGCAAGGGTATGCGGTTGTAGCGGTGCGATATAAGTAGCTTACCCTTTTTTGTTTTTGTCTGATGACAAACAAAAAAGGGTAAAGTGCCTACATTACCCCCTAAATCCCCCATTGATAATGTGGGACTTGGTCCTGCTTCGCAGGATAACATCTCCATTTTCGTCTGATGACGAATAAAAGAAGGTAGCTACTTAATGCAGAATGCAGAATGCAGAATTACATATCGTCATTTTGTATTCTTATAAAAAAATCAAAATTCTCTCGTCTTTCGTCTTTCGTCTCTCGTCTTTTTTTCTTACCTTTGCGCAATTAGTATAAAATATAAGTAACGACTTAAAGTTATGCAAAAATCTATGACCGGCTTCGGTAAGTCCGAGGTCGTTGTAAATGGCAAGACAATTACGGCGGAGATTCGTTCGCTAAACTCCAAACAACTCGATTTGGGTATCAAAACCCCTGCCGCCTATCGTGAACTCGAAAACGAAATTCGCTCGCTCGTATCAAAGCGTGTGGTGCGTGGTAAGGTCGATATGTTGATTTCGGTCGCATCAAACGAGATTGCAACCGCTTCTCGCATCGACAAACCCCTCTTCGCTGCCTACATCAAGCAGATGAATGAGGCGTTGGCATACGCAGGTGTTCAGGTCGATTACGAGGCTATTATCCCTACGGTTATGAAGATGCCGAATGTTATTCAGACCGACACTGCTGAGGCTTCCGACGATGAGAAGGCTGCAATTATGACCGCCGTGGAGGGTGCTATCGATAAGCTCGATGCCTTCCGCAAGCAGGAGGGCGATATTTTGATCACCGACCTTTTGCGCCGTGTGGATTTGATTGAGCAGATGCGCAACGAGATTATCCCATTCGAGGCGGCTCGTGCCGAGGCAGTGCGTCAGCGTATCCGTGAGGGCATTGAGAAGTTGGGTGTCGAGGTGGATAACAACCGCTTGGAGCAGGAGATGATTTTCTACATCGAGAAGCTCGACATCACCGAGGAGAAGGTACGACTCGAAAACCACTGCAAATACTTCCGTGAGGTGGCTCACAACGAGGAGCAGGCTGGTCGCAAACTCGGCTTTATCGCACAGGAGATGGGCCGTGAGATTAACACCACGGGGTCAAAGGCCAACCAGCACGACATTCAGAAGTTGGTGGTCAAGATGAAAGATGAACTCGAAAAGATTAAGGAGCAAGTGCTCAATATTTTGTAAGACTATGACTGGTAAACTAATCATATTTTCGGCGCCGAGCGGATCGGGCAAAACTACCATTGTGCGTGAACTGCTGAAACACTATCCGCAGTTCGAGTTCTCGATTTCGGCAACCTCACGAGCACCTCGTGGCGTGGAGCAAAATGGGGTAGACTACTACTTCCTCACACAGGAGGAGTTCGCAGCCAGAGTCGCATCAGATAGCTTCGTAGAGTGGGAGGAGGTCTATGCAGGTACCTGCTACGGCACGCTCAAAAGCGAGATGGAGCGCATCTGGTCGAAGGGTAATGTTATTATCTTCGATGTGGATGTTATGGGAGGTATCAACCTCAAACGCATCTTCGGAGCGAAGGCGTGCTCGATATTTATTATGCCACCTTCGATAGAGGAGTTGCAGAAGCGATTGGAAGGTCGTGGCACCGATGCACCGGAGGTTATCGCCAAGCGAGTAGCAAAGGCGGAGTTCGAGATATCGAAGTCGCCAGAGTTTGACCACAAGGTCATCAATGACGATCTCGCCACTGCCGTAGCCGACACCAGAGCAATTATTGATGCATTCCTCGCAAAATAGGTTTTAGCCTTTACGAACTCTCACCCTTATCACGGCGCAACTATTTTAGAGTCGTTAGGGGCGTTAGGGGCATTAGAGGTATGCGCTTAAAAATTTTAATTTTTAATTCTTAATTTTTTAATTTGCGAATGCGTAGCATCGCTTTATATTTCGGCTCGTTCAACCCTATCCACAAGGGACATATCGCCCTCGCAGAGTGGGTGGTGGAGCAGGGGCTGTGCGATGAACTTATCTTCATCGTGTCGCCCCAAAACCCATTGAAGGAGCAGCAGGAGTTGGCCCCCGAATTCTCTCGCTATGAGATGTGCGAAATGGCGTGCCAATCGTCACGCTATCCCGACAGGATAAAGGTCTCGGCGGTGGAGTTTGTGTTGGAGAAGCCGTCGTACACCATAAATACACTTCGCTATCTGCGTGAGAACTTCGGCTTGGAGATGCAGTTTTCGATACTGCTCGGAGCGGATAACATTGAGAACTTTGACAAGTGGCGTGAGTACGAAGAGATTTTGCGCAACTATCCGCTATTGGTCTATCCTCGTGAGGGTTACTCAGTGGAGAAGTTTGCCGACAAGATTAAATTTTTGGCAGATGCACCGCTATTTGACTTTGCGGCGACCGATATACGCAAGGCGATTGCCGAGGGCGTGAACATCACCGACAAGGTCTGCCCTGCGGTGGCTAAATACATAATACAGAACAAATTATACAAATAATATGGAAAAACTTAAAATTGCGCTTTTGGCAGGTGGCGACTCTTCGGAGCGTGAGATTGCGCTTAACAGTGCGCACCAAATTAGCGAGGCTCTCGATGCGGAGAAATACGATGTAAAGGTTATCGACCTCCACCACCGCAGCTGGGCATACACTGCGCCAAATGGCAAAAAATATGAGGTTGATAAGAACGACTTTTCGCTCACGGTAGAGGGCGAGCGCACCGAGTTTGAGTATGCGCTGATTATTATCCACGGCACACCTGGCGAGGATGGCAAGTTGCAGGGATACCTCGATATGATGGGTATTCCGTACTCGTCGTGTTCGCAGGTTAGCTCAACCATCACTTTCGACAAGGTTTCGACCAAGCGAGCAGTGGCAGAGCGTGGTATAAATGTGGCACGAGAGGTATTCTTGCATAAGGGCGAAGCCTACTCGGCAGAGGCTATTGCCGAGGAGTTGGGCTTGCCGTTGTTTGTGAAGCCTAATGCCAGCGGATCGAGCTTTGGCGTAACCCGAGTTACCGAGGTGGAGCAGATTGAGGAGGCGGTGCGATTGGCATTTACCGAGAGTGACGAGGTGTTGATCGAGGAGTGCATCACAGGTCGTGAGTTCGGCTGTGGCGTGCTTATCACCAAGAATAAAACGCTCGTTTTGCCGATTACGGAGATTGTGTCGAAGAAGGCATTTTTCGACTACGAGGCGAAATATACCGAGGGCATGAGCGACGAGATTACCCCTGCACCAATCTCGGAGGAGTGGAGCGAGATGATTGCCGAGGCAGCAGTCGAGGCGTACAAGGCGTGCCGTTGCCGTGGCATTGTCCGCATCGACTTTATCGTTACCGAGGAGGGCAAGGCATACCTTATTGAGGTGAACTCTATCCCAGGAATGTCGAGCGGCAGCATTGTTCCAAAGCAAGCCCGCACCGCTGGAATATCACTCGGAGAGTTGTATGATTTGGTAATTGAAGATACAAAGCGATGATTGAGATCGAAGGAAAAATAGTTAGTGCTGACCTGTTGAGAGAGAAGTTTGCGTGCGATTTGTCGCAGTGCAAGGGTGCCTGTTGCATCGAGGGCGATGCGGGTGCGCCACTCGAAATCGAAGAGGTCGATATCCTCGAAGAGGAGTACGAGAATTACAAGCCCTATATGACACCCGAAGGCATTAAGGCGGTCGAGGAGCAGGGCTTTATGGTGGTAGATAGCGACGGCGACTACACCACACCTCTTATCAATGGTGGCGAGTGCGCATTCACTTGCTACGACGAGAATGGAGTGGCATTGTGTGCCATTGACAAGGCGTACCGTGAGGGTAAATGTGGCTTCCAGAAACCTATTTCGTGCCACCTCTACCCAATTCGTGTGTTGAAGTTTAAGAATGGTGGCGAGGGGTTAAACTACCACCGCTGGTACATCTGCAAGCCTGCGTGCGAGAATGGTTGCAAGCTCGGCATACCCGTATATAAGGGTCTGCGTGAGCCAATTATCCGCAAGTGGGGCGAGGAGTTCTATAAGGCGTTAGAAGTTGCTGAGCAACTTCTAAAAACGGAAAGCGGAAAACTGAAAACGGGAAACTGATGAAGAGATTACTTACCATACTTTTCACTTGGGTTGGTGTGGCGACCGTCTTTGCCAATCCGCTTGATTCGTTGGCGATTAAGCCTATCGAGAAGTTGCAGTCGGCGATTGTTGTGGATACACTCCCCACAGCCGATAAGCACCTCTCAATCGTGCTTTTCAACGACAATTCGTGGCGATATATCCGCACAGCAGAGATTCAACCCGACTCCACGGCTTTCACTCGCTATTGGAGCACCGAGAAGATTTCGCCATATCGTGATTCGGTGGCGTTGTCGCAGATTCCGAGCGCAGTGCCTATCACATTGGTCGATTCGTTGCGCTCATATCGCTATCCGATTAAGGGGCGCATCACCTCTCGTTATGGTGTGCGTCGCAGGGTAAATCACAACGGAATAGATATTGCCGTAAAGGTGGGCGATACGATTTGCTCGGCGTTTGATGGTCGTGTTCGCTTCTCGAAGGCGACAGAAACGGGCTACGGAACACTCGTGATTATCCGCCACGACAACGGCATCGAAACCTACCACGGACACCTCTCCAAGCGATTGGTCGAGGCAGGAGACAGGGTAGTTGCAGGTCAGCCTATTGCACTCGGTGGCAACTCGGGTCGCAGTACGGGCCCACACCTCCACTTCGAGTGCCGATATATGGGTCAGTCGTTTGACCCTGAACGCATTATAAATTTCGCTACGGGCGATTTGCGTCGTGACCACCTACTTCTGAAACGCTCATATTTCAGCATCTACTCCAAGTATGAGCAGGATTGGAACGGAGAGAAGGTGTTGGCGGATGCCGACAAAAAGGAGGCAGAACTCTCGGCAGAACGCAGATATTATAAAGTGCGCAGTGGCGACTACCTCGGACTTATCGCCAAGCGCAACTACACCACCGTTTCGGCAATTTGTCGCTTGAACGGCATAAAGGCGGATGCAGTATTGCCTATTGGAAAGGTATTAAGAGTGAAATAGAATGACTATTGGCGCAAAAATAAAGGAGTTACACGCATCGCTACCGCAGGGAGTTACACTTGTGGCAGTGTCGAAATTCCACCCCGTAGAGGCCCTGAAAGAGGCATACGATGCGGGGCAACGCATCTTTGGCGAGAGCCGTGTGCAAGAGTTGCTTGCAAAGCACGAAGACTTGCCGAAAGATATTGAGTGGCAGATGATTGGTCACTTGCAGACCAACAAGGTACGCCAGATTGTGCCATTCATCTCACTCGTTCAGTCGGTCGATAGCGTGCGCCTTGCCGAGTGCATAAATCGTGAGGCGGAGCGCATTGGCAGGGTGGTGGATATCCTGCTCGAAATACATGTGGCGCAGGAGGAGAGCAAAACGGGTTGGAAATACGACGAACTCGTAACATTTTTGCAGAGCGAGGGTTTCAAAAGCCTGAAAAATATCCGTGTGCGTGGCGTTATGGGAATGGCGACCAATACCGACGACGAGCAGGTAGTTCGTGCCGACTTCGAACAACTCGCAAACCATTTCAACCACCTCAAACCGCTCTTTGGCGAGGAGTTCGACACACTTTCGATGGGAATGTCCGACGACTATGAGCTGGCGATAGATTGTGGCTCAACGATGGTGCGTATCGGCTCGTCAATTTTTGGAGATAGAATTTACTAAACACTATTTAATATGAAGAGATTTCTTTTAGCATTAGCACTCATTGCAGGTACGGCTACGGCATTTGCCTGCACCAACTTTATCGTAACGAAGGGGGCTTCGACCGATGGCTCGGTAATGGTTACCTACGCTGCCGACTCTCATCAGCTCTATGGTGCGCTCTACAAGCACAACGGAGGCAAGCAGAAGGCGAAGATGCTTGCGGTAAACGAGTGGGATACAGGTCGTTACCTCGGTCTTATCGAGCAGATTCCAACCACCTATTCGACCGTGGGAAATATGAACGAGCACTCGCTTATCATCACCGAGACAACCTATGGCGGTCGCCACGAGTTGTTCGATGAGAAGGGTATTATGGACTACGGCTCGCTGATTTATATCGCATTGCAGCGTGCCAAGACGGCTCGTGAGGCGATTGCCGTGATTGCAGAGTTGGCAAATAAGTATGGTTACGCCTCTTCGGGTGAGTCGTTCTCGATAGCCGACAAGAACGAGGCTTGGATTATGGAGCTTATCGGCAAGGGCTCGAAGCTCGACGAGAAGGGCAATAATCTCCGCAAGGGTATCGTATGGGTTGCACGCCGTATTCCCGACGGATATGTTTCGGGGCACGCAAACCAGGCTCGTATCACAACCTTCCCACTCAACGACAAGGAGAACTGCCTCTACTCGGAGGATGTAATTTCGTTTGCTCGTGAGATGGGTTACTTCAACGGCAAGGATGAGGAGTTCTCGTTCTGCGATGCTTACGCTCCGCTCGATTTTGGTGGATTGCGTGGTTGCGAGGCTCGTGTTTGGGCATTCTTCCGCACCGTGGCTGAGGGTATGGACAAATACACCGACTACGCTATGGGTCACAACCCAAAGAATCGTATGCCTTTGTGGGTTAAGCCTACGCAGAAGGTGTCACCAAAGCAGTTGTTCGATGCTATGCGTGACCACTACGAGGGTACTCCGATGGATATGACCACCGATATTGGTGCAGGTGGTAATGAGTGCCCATATCGCTGGCGACCAATGTATTTTAAGGTTGATGGCGTGGAGTACTGCAACGAGCGTGCTACCGCTACACAGCAGACAGGTTTCTGGCTCTGCGGTCAGGCTCGTGAAGGCAAGGCGGGTATCCTTTGGTTTGGTACCGACGATGCTGCTACATCGCCTTTGACACCTATATATTGTAACACTACCGAGGTGCCTTGGTGCCTCTCGGAGGAGAATGGCTCGATGTTGCACTACTCGGCAACCTCTATGTTCTGGGTTACAAACCGCATCGCCAACTTCGCATATTTGCGCTACAATGTCATCGGCAAGCGTGTGCGTGAGGAGGTAGATAAGTGGGAGAACGACAAGTTGGCAGAGGTCGCAAAGGTTGATGCAAAGGTTGCTACGCTCCCAGCAAAGAAAGCTCAAAAGCTCCTTACCGACTACTCGACATTGACCGCACAGGCTCTGTTCGAGAAGTGGGATTCGCTCGATAAGTACTTGCTTATCAAGTATATCGACGGAAACGAGAAAGCCGAGGATAAGAAGGGCTTTATCGACAACGGTAATGGTTGCAACATCCCCGACAAGATTAAGCAGTCGGGCTACTCGGAGAAGTGGAAGAGAGCCGTTGCAGCAGACAATGGTGAGATTTTGAAGGTTATCAACTACTAAAAACCAACAATATGAAAAAGATATTTTTGGCGGCAGTTTTAGCTGTTGTTGCAGTTGGTGCGCAAGCACAGATGCAGTTTCCTCGCTCGCACACCGAGGATACCAAGGGTTATATGAGCGAGGCGTATTGGAAACTTTGGAACGAGGAGGAGCAGGCTCGCATCGATGCCGACATCGAGAAGTATCGCAAGGCTGATGGCGAGTTGGTGCTCGAAAACATCGGTCGCAAGCGTGATGTAAAGATTGAGCAGGTGTCGCACGAATTTATCTTCGGTGCGCATATCTTCAACTTCAACCAGCTCGGCAAAACAGAGTGGAACGACCGCTACAAGCGCATCTATGGCGAGTTATTCAACTCGGCAACCGTACCTTTCTATTGGAAGGAGTTGGAGTTGGAGCAGGGCAAGCCTCGCTTTGCAACCGAGCAGCGTGATACCGAGGAGTTTTGGAACAACTGCAAGGATCCTTACGACCAACCACATTGGCGTCGCCCATCGACCGACCAGCTTGTAGAGTTCTGCGAGCAGAAGGGTATTCGTGCTCACGGTCATGTATTGGTGTGGGGAAACCGCAAATTCCAACGCCCAAGTTGGTATTTCAACCTCTTTACCGATAAGGAGCGTGCCGAGCATAAGAGATTATTCCCTAACGAGCCAAATCGCTACAGGAGTGCAGATGCGCAGAGTGCCGAGTGGGAGGCGATGTCGTTCGAGGAGGTTGCACAGACCTTCCCTGAGTATGCCAAGACAATGCCGAAGGTTATGGAGGAGCGTATTCGCACCATTGCCGAGCGCTACAAAGGTCGTTTGCAGAGCTGGGATGTGGTAAATGAGAGCGCACTCGACTACGACCGAGACCTTCTGCCCGAGAACTATCCAATCTCGAAGAGCCGCTACGGTTTGGCGTATGGCGATTACCCATACCACGCATTGAAATGTGCCGAGAAGTATTTCCCAAGCGAGGTTAAGCTCAACATCAACGACTACCACCGCAAGCCTGGTTATACTGCACAGGTAAAGCGTTTGCAGGAGCGTGGTTGCAAGATCGATATTATGGGTATTCAGATGCACCTCTTCAATGTGCAGCACTGCCAAGATATGGCGAATGGTGCGAAGATTCAGACCCCTTCACAGGTGCGTGAGTATGTAGGTTGGGCTTCGGAGGCTGGTGTGCCGCTCCATTTGAGCGAGATTACCATCACCTCGCCATCGCAAGACGAGCGTGGCTTTATGGTTCAGGCAATCCTCACCCAAAACCTCTATCGTTTGTGGTTCTCGCAGGAGAAGATGATGGGTATCACTTGGTGGAATGTGCTCGACAACTGCGGTGTTAAGGGCGAGCCTACCGTATCGGGAATCTTCACACGAGATATGAAGGAGAAGCCTGTATATTGGGCTATGGATCAGCTTATTAACCACGAGTGGAAGACCAATATCACAGTTAAGGCTGACGAGCAGGGCAAGGTACAGTTCCGTGGCTTTAAGGGCAAGTATCGCATCACCTACAAGGATAAGCGAGGTAAGACTCAAACAATGGAATACATTTTGAAATAGAGAGTAGTGAGTAGATAGTAGTGAGTAGTTTTTTATTTAATACCTATAAAACAATTCTCCATTCTCAATGAAAAAAGCCAATGGCTAACGGCTAAAAACTAATATATTATGTTCGATTTAATAGTTATCGGTGGCGGTCCTGCGGGATATGTGGGAGCCATTCGTGCAGCAGAGTTGGGCGCAAAGGTAGCGTTGGTAGAGCGTGCCGAATTGGGCGGAACTTGCCTTAATTGGGGTTGCATCCCTACAAAGGCGTTGCTCAAAAGTGCTCAGGTCTATCACTACTGCAAAAACGCAAAGGCGTATGGCGTAGCTGTCGAGGGCGATGTAAAGCCCGATTTGAAGGCTATGGTGGCTCGTTCTCGCCAGGTGGCACAGACCACAGGCCGAGGTGTTGAAATGCTCCTAAAACGCAGTGGAGTAGAGGTTATTACAGGCTCTGCGGAGTTGATTTCGGCAAACGAGATAAAGGTTGGCGATGCAACCTTCGAGGCGAAGAGTATTCTTCTCGCCACAGGTGCATCTCCTCGTGAGGTGCCGTCGATTCCTATCGACCACCAATTCGTCCTCTCCTCCCGTGATGCTCTCGTTTTGGAGGAGTTGCCCGAAACTATGGTTGTCGTGGGCTCGGGTGCTATTGGTAGCGAGTTCGCCTTCCTCTACGCTTCGTTGGGCGTGAAGGTTACTGTGGTGGAGTATATGCCACAATTTATGCCACTGCTCGACAGTGAGGTGTCGGCAGCAGCCGAAAGAGCGTTCCGTCGTCAGCGTATCACCGTTATGTGCGACACTGCCGTAAAGGGAGTTTCGGTCGCAGATGGCAAGTGTGTGGTCGAGGTGGAGCAGAAGGGCGAAGCCAAGCAAATCGTTGCCGATAAGGTGCTCTCGGCCGTCGGTATCAAGTCGAATATCGAGGGCTTAGGACTTGATAAAGTAGGAGTTCAGGTAGAACGAGATAAGATAGTGGTTGATAGCGACTTCCGCACAAGCATTTCTTCGATTTTTGCGGTGGGCGATATCATCGCATCACCAGCTTTGGCACACATTGCATCGGCCGAGGCGGTAAACTGCGTGGAGCGCATATTTGGCAAGGCTCCGAAGGCTATTGATTACGCTTTGACCCCTGCCTGCATCTTCACAACCCCAGAGATTGCATCGGTTGGTTTGACCGAGGAGCAGGCGCAGAAGCAGGGCATCGAGTACAAGGTTGCACGCTACAACTTCGCATCGTCGGGCAAGGCTGCGGCTGCAGGCGATAGAGATGGCTTTATCAAGTTGCTCTTCGACGCTTCGAACAAACTGATTGGCGCACACATCATCGGTGCAAATGTCGTAGAGATGTTGGGCGAGCCTTCGGTGGCAATGACATTAGGTGCTACGGCAAACGACCTCGCAACCACCATCCACGCACACCCTTCGCTCTACGAGGGTATTATGGAGGCTGCAAAGAGTCTGGAATAGAAGATATTAGCATAACAGAAATAGGACTGTTTCGCATTGAAACAGTCCTATTTTTTTACTGATATATAGTGCTTATCCTCTTTTGAAGTAAGGGCAAAGACCTGCCGGATTGCTATGGCCGTGACCGCAAGCCGAATCACCCATTATGTTATAGTAGGCGCAATCATAGCACGAATTATATCTCGATCTCGAGCCCGCATTCGCCATTGTATTGCTAACCAAATTGGTCAATCCCTCCCAGGCTGCTTGCGCAATACCTAACTTGAAGAGGAGATAGATGATTCCAACGATAATAGATACTACCAAAACGATATAGAACGATGCTATAAAGAAGAAGTAGAGGTTCACCCAAGTCAGCAAAGTGCATTTCCAGGTTGTACCATCTTTATGGAACAACGCCTTCTTCACATCACTCCACTTATAGAGAGGCAATCCCCACTTATAAATCATATAGGCCAGCGCAAATGCGAGTACAATTCCAAATGGGGTAAAGCCACCAATACCTACAGGGAAAGCAAACGGCAAAGAGTAGTGAATCTGCAACTTATAGGCAGCTACCTCCTCGTCATTACCGGCATCGAAAGCCTGCTTTGCTTTATACATAGCCTGCATTGCTCGATACAAAGAGTAGGCGCCAAATGCAATGACGGTTACACCCCAAGCCATTATTACAACGAACAATATCATTACAACCGCATACGACAATGCATTCTCTTCTCCCAGCATCAACTTAGCCGGATAGCCGATTGCCAAACAAGCCAAAGCTACTCCAAGTACAGCCAAAAGGCCCTTCACATAGAGAAGCTTGAGCATATGCATAAACTCCTCTCTTGTTGTAATTTTCCAGATGAATTTCATAAACTTAAGTTTTAAGGTTAACTATTTAGTAAAAATCTCTTTCGGATAGACTACATCGCTCAGGAATAGACCCTGTGCAGGGGCACCTGCACTCGAACGGGAGAGATCCTTCGCCTCGACAATTGCTCGGAACTCCTCGACCGTGTAGCGACCACGACCAACATCGACAAGCGTACCGACAATCGAACGCACCATATTGCGCAAAAAGCGGTCTGCACGGATGGTAAAGCGCAAAATATCGCCCTCCTCACGCACCCACTCGGCAACCATAATACGACAGATATTGGTTTTGTTGTTGGAGTTGAGCTTGGCAAACGAGGTAAAGTCGCTATATTCGAGCAACGACTTTGCCGCCTCGTTCATCCGCTCTATATCCAACGGCTGATAGTTTGTCCACGCAGAGTGACGACGGAACGGGTTTTTGGCGGTCGAAATGTAGTAGGTGTATTCTCGCTCCTTTGCATCAAATCGGGCGTGAGCATCGCCTGGAACAGGCGTTACGGACTCGATCGAGATGTCGTGAGGAAGCACCAAATTGACCTTGTAGAGCAACTGTTTCGTGTCGAACTCCGCCTCTGTATCGAAGTGTGCAACATAATATGATGCATTTACGCCTGTATCGGTGCGGCCTGCGCCAACAATCTCCACCGAGTGGCGCAAGAGCTTCGACAAAGCCTCTTCTATCGCTTGTTGCACGGTGGGAGCATCGGGCTGGCGTTGCCAACCGCAGTATGCTGCGCCATCGTATCGGAGTTCCAAAAAATATCTCATAATGGACAAAGATACGAATTATTTGCTCACTTGCACTATTTTCAATCATTTTTTCTTATCTTTGCGTTTTAATAGTAATTAAAACGAGAAAATATATGAAAGTCGCTATTATCGGCTACGGCAAGATGGGACACGAGATTGAGCAGGTTTTGCTCGACCGAGGTCACTCCGTAGCACTCATCATAGACCAAGAGAATGTGGCAGATTTGAATGCCGAGAATTTGGCAGATATCGATGTTGCCATCGAATTTACCACTCCTACAACCGCCTACACGAATGTTCGCACCTGTATTGAGTGCGGTACTCCAATCGTGAGCGGCACGACGGGTTGGCACGACAGGTTGGAGGAGTTGCAGGCGTTGTGTCGTGAGAAGGATTCAACTATGATATGGTCGTCGAACTACTCGCTGGGCGTAAATATCACCTTCCGTCTCAATCGCTACTTGGCAGAGTTGATGAATCGCTTCGAGGGCTACAATGTTGCTATCGAGGAGATTCACCACACGCAGAAGAAGGATGCTCCGAGTGGCACTGCCATTTCGTTGGCAAATGACATTCTCGCAAGGGTAGAGCGCAAAGAGAGTTGGGTAAATGAGCCAACTACCGACGAGAAGGCTATCGAGATTACCTCGTTGCGAGAGGGTACAGTGCCGGGCACTCATACTGTGACCTACGAGTCGGCAGACGATAAAATCGAGGTTAAGCACACCCTCTTTTCACGCCGTGCATTGGCTCTCGGTGCGGTAGTTGCAGCGGAGTTTATCGCAACAAGAAAGGGAGTCTTCACCATTGATGATTTATTCGAATAACGGAAAACTGAAAACGGAAAGCGGAAAACTATGAAGAACTTTTTGAAAAATCGCTGGACAAAGTTCGCTGTCGCCAGCATCGCATATATCCTTCTATTTGTCGTTTGGACGGGCAATCCGTGGTTGTTGCTCGGCTTGCCGTTTATCTACGACTACTTCATCTCACGCCTTGTATATCGCTACATCGGCACCAAGAACGATGCTCTGCGTGCGAAATATCCGCTCTATAACAGCATTTACGGCTGGATTGACGCTATCGTGTGGGCTACCGTAGTGGCACACTTGGTGCATCTCTTCATCTTCCAATTATATGTAGTGCCTACATCTTCTATGGAAAAGACCATTCTTATTGGCGACTACCTCTATGTGAGCAAACTCTCGTATGGTCCGCAGGTGCCAAATACCCCTGTGGCGATGCCGTTTGTCTACAATACGATGCCGTTCTCGTCGACCAAGAAATCCTACTCGGAGTGCGTGAAGTGGGACTACCACCGTTTGCGTGGTCGTGGCAAGGTGGAGCGTGAGGATGTCGTGGTATTCAACTTCCCTGCGGGTGACACCGTGTTGCTCGAAAATCAGGCAGCGACCTACTACGATGTTCTGCGAGAGTATCAAGATGTCTTTGGCAAGGAGGAGGGTAGAAAGCAACTCTACACAGACTACACCGTCATTGCTCGCCCTGTCGACAAACGAGAGAACTACATCAAGCGTTGTGTAGGCGTTCCGGGCGACACTCTGCAAGTCAAGGATACCGAACTCTTCGTAAATGGCGAGGCACAACCTGCGTGCGAGGAGCGTCAGTATATCTACTTCGTGAAGACCACTGCACCGTTGTCGGAGTATGCATTCAGCAACCTCAATATCACCGAGTACAATGGTACTGCGCCATACTACTATGTGGCAACCACCGAGAAGGGTGCAGAGCAGTTGCGCAAGTTCAAGAGCGTGGAGATGGTTGAGCGATACAACAACACCGAGCCTTCGCTCGATGCCTTCCCTCACCACGCCGACTACGCTTGGACTCAGGACAACTTCGGTCCATTGTGGGTACCGCAGAAGGGTGCGACAATCGAACTTACGACGGCTAATCTCCCTCTCTACGAGCGTATTATCGACCAATACGAAGGTCACGACCTGCGCACAGAGGGCGACAAGATATTTATCGATGGTGTGGAGACTTCGACCTACACCTTTGCGATGGACTACTACTTTATGATGGGCGACAACCGCCACAACTCGGCAGACTCTCGCTATTGGGGTTTTGTGCCTGAGGACCACATCGTGGGTAAGGCGTTGTTCATCGCCTTCTCGAAGGGCGAGAACGGTGTGCGCTGGAACAGATTGTTCAACAAAGTAAGATAGAGAGAAGGTGGCAGAGCAGAAGGACTCATACCTCACAATCGCAGAGCCTGCGGAGGCGATATACAAGGAGCGCAGTAGCAAGTTCCTAACCTACGCCTACCCCGTAGAGAGCGAGGAGGAGATTAAGGAGTTGCTCGATGCTCTGCGCAAGGAGTACTACGATGCTACCCACCACTGCTATGCCTATCGTCTTGGCGCACAGGGCGAAGCATACCGTGCAAACGACGATGGCGAGCCTTCGGGAACGGCCGGAAAGCCTATTTTAGGGCAGTTATTGTCGGCAAATTTAACAAACTGCCTGGTTGTTGTGGTGCGCTACTTTGGTGGTACAAAGTTGGGCGTTTCGGGCTTGATACAAGCCTACAAAGAGTCCACTGCCGAGGTTATTGCCGTAAGCAAGATTATCGAAAAGACGGTCGATAGAGTCGTAAAGATAGAGTTCGACTACATCTCGATGAATGGCGTGATGCGTGTTGTTAAGGAGCTTTCGCCCCGCATCGACGAGCAGGTGTTCGACAATATTTGCTCGATGACACTGCGCATCCGAGAGAGCGAAGCCGAGCAACTTATTGCGAAACTCCTCAAAGTAGAGGGAGTTACACTAATTGACAATTGATAATTGACAATTAAAGGTATTTTTAATTAAAAAAGCTAATGGCTAATGGCTACCGCTGCGATTAAGCCGAGGGCAGAGGATGCTTGCAGACTTTGCCGAGGCGAAGCAGTGAAGACCAAAGGTCAACGGCTAATGGCTAAACTTTTGGAGAACAAAATCTACATAAAGGGTGCGAGGGTACACAACCTCAAAGATATCGAACTCGAAATTCCACACGAGAAGCTTATTGTCGTGACGGGTTTATCGGGCTCGGGTAAGTCTACGCTTGCATTCGACACAATCTTTGCCGAGGGACAACGCCGTTATGTCGAGAGCCTTTCGGCGTATGCTCGTCAGTTCTTAGGGCGCATCTCCAAACCCGATGTCGATCTGATTTCGGGCATTGCACCCGCTATCGCTATCGAGCAGAAGGTCTCATCCCGCAACCCACGCTCTACGGTGGGTACGGTGACCGAGATATACGAATACCTCAAACTCCTCTACGCCCGTGTTGGCAAGACCATTTCGCCTGTGTCGGGCGCAGAGGTCAAGTGCTACAACACCGACGATGTGGTAGAGTTCCTCCTCTCGTTGGGCGAGGGCGCAAGGGTAGTGGTGGCAGTGCCGATGCAACTCGATAAGGGCGAAACGATTATCGAGAAGTTGCTCACACTCGTAAAAGACGGCATCGTGCGCCTTGTGGTCGACGACAAGACCGTACTGATTGACGACTTTATCAAGGAGGTCGATTTGGAGCGCTCGGCAGAGGGCATCTACATTATTATAGACCGCTTGCGAGTGGTGAGAGATGACGATACGCTCACCCGTATGCGAGAGTCCGTATCGCAAGCATTCGGCTATGGCACAAGCAGTTGCGTAATTATCGAGGGTGAGCAGAAGCACCTCTTCAACGCCAACTTCACGGCCGACGGCATAGAGTTCGAGCGACCAACCGAGCACCTCTTTTCGTTTAACAATCCTATTGGTGCCTGCCCACGATGCGAGGGCTGGGGCAAGGTTACGGGTATCGACGAGGAGTTGGTTGTACCCGACAAATCTCGCACCATATTCGATAACGCCATAGCGTGTTGGCGTGGCGACACGATGCGTTGGTTCAGGGATCAACTTGTGATGAACTCGCACAAGTTCGACTTCCCGATTCATACGCCATACTACGCACTCACCGACGCTCAGAAGCGACTTTTGTGGCTCGGAAACGAATATTTCGAGGGGTTAAACTCCTTCTTTGATATGCTCGACTCGCAACGCCACAAGATACAATATCGTGTCTTGAAGGCTCGCTATACAGGTAAGAGTATCTGCCCAGAGTGCGAGGGCAACCGTCTGCGCAAGGAGGCGTTGTATGTGCAATTTGGTGGCAAGAATATCGCCGAGGTGGTGCGTATGACCGTAGATGAGGCGATAGAGTTTTTCTCTTCGGTATCGCTCTCCGACCACGAAAAGAGGAGTTCGGAGCGACTCCTTACCGAGGTGCGCAACCGCTTGAAATACCTCAGCGATGTGGGTTTGGGCTACCTCACGCTCGACCGTGGCTCGGCAACCCTATCGGGTGGCGAGAGCCAGCGCATAAACCTCGCAACCTCGCTCGGTAGCAACCTTACGGGCTCGTTGTATATCCTCGATGAGCCTTCGATAGGTCTGCATCCGAGGGATACACACCGCCTTATCAAGGTGCTGAAACAGCTGCGTGATATGGGCAATACGGTGATTGTAGTGGAGCACGAGGAGGAGGTTATTCGCAGTGCCGACCACATTATAGATATCGGTCCCGAGGCTGGCGAAAATGGCGGTAGAGTGGTCTATAATGGCGATTTGGAGCATCTTGCAGAGGCTACCGAGAGCTACACAGCCGACTACCTTTCGGGCAAGCGAGAGATTGCAACTCCACCATCGGTGCGTGGTTGGAGCAATTTCATAAAACTTTGCGGTTGCCGTCACAATAACCTCAAAAACATAACGGTCAAGATTCCGCTTGGTGTTATGACCTGCATCACGGGCGTTAGTGGCTCGGGCAAGTCGTCGTTGGCGAGGGATATTCTCTATCCTGCACTGCATCGTGAGTTGGCTGATACGGGCGACCACCCTGGCGACTTCGATGGTCTATCGGGCGACACCTCGCTCCTCAAAGGGGTGGAGTTGGTCGACCAAAACCCTATCGGCAAGTCCTCTCGTTCAAACCCTGCGATATATATCAAGGCGTGGGACGAAATCAGAAAACTCTTTGCCGAGCAACCCTACGCCAAGCACAACGGCATCACTGCCTCGTACTTCTCGTTTAACTCTGCGGGAGGTCGTTGCGAGGTGTGTCAGGGCGAGGGCTCGATTAAGGTGTCGATGCAGTTTATGGCAGATATCACGCTCACCTGCGAGGTTTGCAACGGCAAACGCTTTAAGGACGAGGTTTTGGAAGTCAAGTATCGCGACAAGTCGGTGAGCGACATCCTCGATATGAGCGTAGATGAGGCGATTGCCTTTTTCAGCGAGGATGCCAAGGAGTGCCGTCGTATTATCGAGCGACTGCGTACTTTGAGCGATGTGGGCTTGGGATATGTAAAACTCGGACAGCCGTCATCAACCCTTTCGGGCGGTGAGAGTCAGCGAGTTAAGTTGGCATCGTACCTCGCACGAGAGTTTACCGACAAGCGAATGATGTTTATCTTCGATGAGCCGACTACGGGATTGCATATCCACGATATAAACCGCCTTTTGAAGGCGTTTAATGCGCTGATTGAGGCAGGGCATACGATAGTGATTGTGGAGCACAATATGGAGGTTATCAAATGCGCCGACCACATCATCGACCTCGGTGTAGAGGCTGGCGCAGAGGGCGGTACAATCGTCTTTGAGGGCACACCGCAGGAACTTGCCAAGTGTGAGCAAAGTCACACTGCCAAGTTCCTCAAACGGAAAACGGAGAGCTGAAAACGGAAAACTAATTTTTAATTTTTAATTTTGCATTCTGCATTTTGAATTCTGAATTTCACATATACGAACTATCCAACGGCATTCGTTGCATACACCGCCAAACCAAGAGCGGGGTGGCACGATGCGCCATAATGATAAATGCAGGTACTCGTGACGAGCGCAAGGGCGAGGAGGGTATTGCTCACTTCACCGAACACGGCTTCTTCAAGGGTACCGAGCATCGCAAGGCCTACCAGGTAAATTGCCGATTGGAAAACCTCGGTGGCGAGCTGAATGCCTTCACCTCGAAGGAGGACACTACCGTACACGCCACCGTACTGCGTGGCGACTTCACGAAGGCGGTGGAGCTGTTGGCAGATGTGGTATTTCACTCGACATTCCCCGACAAGGAGCTCGACAAGGAGCGAGAGGTTATTCTCGACGAGATAAATACCTATCGTGACTCGCCAAACGACGATATCTACGACTCTTTCGAGGATTTGATTTTTGCAGGCTCGGAACTCGGACACAACATCCTCGGCACACCACGCTCGTTGAAGGGTATCAACTCGGCAGCAATACACCGCTTCCGCCAGCGCACCCACACCACCGACAAGATGGTTTTCGCCTCTATCGGCAATATCTCACCTAAGCGCATAAAGGAGATTGCCGAGCGATATTTGGGTTGCTACGCCCCAACAAAGCGAGAGTTTGAGCGTGTTGCACCCGTTGTAGTTGCACCTTTTGAGAAGATTTTGAATAAGCGCACTCATCAGGCGCACTGCATCATCGGAGCGAGAGCCTACAACCTCGCCGACAAGCGCCGTTTGCCGTATGCGTTGCTGACGAACATCTTGGGTGGTCCTTGCGCCAACTCACGACTAAATATCAGCGTGCGTGAGCGCAACGGACTAACATATAATATAGGTGCAGCCTACTCGTCATTGTCGGATTGCGGTTTGGCAAGCATCTACTTCTCGTCAGACCACGAGAATAGCGACAGATGCCGTGAGATTATCGCCGGCGAGATTAAGAAGTTGCAGACTACGGCTCTTACCCCTCGCCAACTCTCGATGGCAAAGCGTCAGTTTATAGCGCAGTTGGCCATCGTAAACGAGGGTGCCGAGGGCTATATGATGGGCGCAGGCAAGAGCCTGTTGGCGTATGGCGAGGTCGATACTTTGGAGGAGTCCTACCGCAAAATCAACGCAGTAACCGCATCGGAGATTCTCGAGGTCGCAAACGATGTGTGGAGTAACCCGTCGGTACTATTATATAAATAATGACTATGGATAAACTTGACCAATACATCAGCGATATGTCATCGCCACAGAGCGAGTTGTTGCACGAGTTGGAGCGTGAAACATACTTGCGTGTGATTAACCCACGAATGATTTCGGGGCATATTCAGGGTAAACTCCTCGAAATGCTTGTGCGTATGTTGCGCCCACGCAGAATACTCGAAATAGGCACCTTCACGGGCTACTCGGCTATCTCTATGGCTATGGGCTTGGAGGAGGGTGCGCTGATTGACACCTTCGAGATAGACGACGAGTTGGAGATGATTGCAGTAGACTTCTTCGAGCGTAGCGGCTTGGGCAATAAAATACGCCAACACATTGGCTCTGCCCTCGACCTCGCACCGCAGTTGGGCGAGCAGTACGACCTTGTATTTATTGATGGTGACAAGCGAGAGTATCGTGCCTACTACGAGATGCTCTTCGAACACGATATGATACACCCGAACTCGTTTATCTTGGCGGATAATATCCTCTGGTACGGCAAGGTTGTCGAGGAGGTCGCTCGCAAGGATAAGCAGACGCAGGAGATTATCGCCTTCAACGACTATGTCCGCAACGACAGCAGGGTAGAGAATGTTATTCTTCCACTTCGTGACGGAATAAACCTCATTCGTGTGAAGTAGCGTACACCACAAAAACAATATAGGCACCTTCTTTCGAGGGTGCCTATATTACTTATAGGTAAGACCTGCTATTTGGTATATCTTGCCTTGATGTTGTCGGTAGCCTTCTTCAACAACTCGGTAGGGCAGCAGAGTGTAATACGAACATATCGCTTACCCTCTGTACCGAAGATACCGCCAGGGGTGAGGAATACATCGCACTTCTCCATAACCTCGTCAGAGAAGTCGTAGCAGTCGCCCTCGTAGTCAGCAGGAATCTCTGCCCAGATGAACAAACCTGCCTGATTTGGCTGGTAGGTACAACCGAGCGCATCGAGCAACTCGTTACCCTGCTTCTCACGCTCACGATAGATAGCGTTCAACTCGGTGAACCAATCCTCGCCCAACGAAAGAGCAGTCTCGGCAGCCGCCTGAATAGGGTAGAACATACCCGAGTCCATATTCGACTTGAAGGTCAAGATTGAGTTAATCCACTCCTCCTTACCGATGATAACACCTACACGCCATCCTGCCATCGAGTGACCCTTCGACAACGAGTTCATCTCCATAGCGACATCCTTTGCCCCCTCGATTGCGAGGATAGACATCGGTTTGTCGTTGTTGCGGATAAACGAATATGGGTTGTCGTGGATGATGAGAATGTTGTGCTTGCGACCGAATGCAACGATCTCCTCGAAGAGCTCCTTGGTTGGAGTCTGACCTGTTGGCATACCGGGGAAGTTCGCAAACATAATCTTCACGCCCTCTACGCCCGCAGCCTCGATAGCAGCGAAGTCAGGCTTGAAGCCGTTCTCCTTATTGAGCGAGTATGGGAGCATCACACCGCCTGTCATAGTCACAGCAGCCTTGTATGCAGCGTAGCCAGGGTTTGGTACGAGCACCTTATCGCCAGGGTTGATAAAGGTCTGGCAGATGTGCATAATACCCTCCTTCGAACCGATGAGTGGCAATACTTCAGTATTGTAGTCAACCTCTACACCGTACCACTTGCCATACCAATCGGCGAAAGCCTTACGCAAAATAGGCTCACCCTTGAACGACATATACTTGTGAACATCGGGGCGTAGAGCCTCCTTCGACAAACGCTCCACAACCGATGGGTGTGGCGGAAGGTCAGGGCTACCCATAGCCAACTTAATAATCTGACGACCGGTAGTCGCCTCAATCTCTGCAATCTCACGGAGACGACGAGAGAAGTAGTACTCGCCAGTTCCGTCCATACGATGCGCACGCTCGATAGTAACTTTGCTCATAGTCAATTTTATAGTAAATGGTTTTTCTTTGGTGCAAAGATAGAAAAAAGATAGGAGTTGAGTGTTGAGAGTTGAGAGATTTTTCAACAAAAAGTTAAAAGAAAATGAGGTATTTCTTGCGAGTACGAAAAATCGTACCCACAAGAAATATGAGATGAGACCAATAAGACAAATAGGACCAATGGGAGGTTTCGAAAAGTACAAAAGTGCGCCAAGAAAATAGAGAATGTTAGCGGTAGTTAGGGGTTATTAGCGGAATTAGAGTGGCGCACACTAACAACCCCTAACAACCTTTAATAACCTTTAACACAACCTCTTAAAAATTGCGCCACTAAAAAAGTTTTCCGTTTTCCGCTTTAATCCCACTTCGTGGGCTTTTCCTCCTTCTTGCAAGGCATAGTGTGCAAGCACCCTCTGCTCTTGCTTCGTGCGTCGGTTCCGTTTTCCGTTCTCAACTCTCAACTCTCAACTAAAAAAGTTTTCCGTTTTCCGCTTTCAGTTTTCCGTTTTTTCTTACCTTTGCGCCGAAAAGGACAAGAAGCTGATTTTATGGAGTTTTTCAGAGAGTTTATATTCGGAGCAGGCATTGCTCACTCGATATTTGTGTTGGCGATGGTTATCGCCATTGGCACAACACTCGCCAAAATTAAGGTCGGAGGTATCTCGCTCGGTGCCACTTGGATACTCTTTGCGGGTATTGTGGCAAGCCACTTCGGTATGACACTGCACGCCGACACACTCAACTTTGTGCGTGATTTCGGATTGACGCTCTTTGTCTTTTCGATTGGTTTGCAGATTGGTCCTTCGTTCTTCGCATCGTTGCGACAGGGCGGTTTGAAGCAGATGTGGCTATCTATTTTGGCGATGTTGCTCGCTGCGGTGGTGGCATATCTGCTCGTTATCCCAACCAAAACACCTCTCCAAACAATGGTCGGCGTGATGGATGGAGCGGTAGCAAACACCCCTGCAATGGGTGCAGCACAACAGACATATCTCGACCTCACGGGCATAGACGATAAGTCCATTCCGATGGGCTTTGCCGTGGCTTATCCCGTTGGCGTTGTGGCAGTTATACTCGCCTTTATGCTTTTGAAGGCTATCTTGCGCATAGACCTCTCGAAGGAGCGAGAGGTGGTATCCAAGACCTTTGGTGGCAACAAGCTCGCAGCCAAGTTCTCTATCGAGGTTACCAACGAGCAGATGAATGGCAAGAGCGTAGGCGAAATTCGCCAAATCATTGCTCGTCAGTTCGTTATCTCACGCATTTCGCACAGCGATAACAAGGCATTTATTGCCGATTCGTTGAGCAAAGTCTATTGTGGCGACAAGATTTTCGTGGTGAGCTCAGCCGAAGACAAAGAGGCAATTTTGGCATTCCTCGGCAACGAAATCGAGATGCTCGAAGAGGAGTGGGGCGAGTTCGAAGGTCAGCTCGTATCTCGTCGCATCGTCGTAACGCAACCAAACATCAACGGCAAACGCTTTGTCGATCTGCGCTTGCGCACCAAGTACGGCATCAACATCACCCGAGTAAATCGTGCCGGTGTGGATATCATTCCGCATCAGGGTATGGAATTGCAACTCGGTGATAAAGTGATGGTTGTAGGCTCGGAGGAGGCTATTAACGAGGTGGCAAAGTTGCTCGGAAACTCGCTCAAAAAGTTGCACGAGCCACACATCTTCACCCTCTTTATCGGCATCGCTTTGGGCGTTTTGGTCGGCTCAATTCCGCTTATCGACGCTCCGCAACCTATCAAACTCGGCTTGGCAGCAGGCCCTATGCTTATGGCGATTATCATCGGTCGCTTCGGCACCCATTGGCACCTTATTACCTACACCACTTTGAGTGCAAATCTGATGTTGCGTGAGGTTGGCTTGGCAATGTTCCTCGCCTCGGTAGGCTTGGCTTCGGGAAATGGCTTTGTCGATGCGGTAGTGGGCGGAGGATATATCTGGTTGCTCTATGCGCTGATTATTGCCGTTGTGCCATTGATTTTGGTGGGCGTTTATGCCCGTCTGCGCTACAAGATGGACTTCTTCTCGATTATGGGAATGCTCTCGGGCACGATGACCAACCCAATTGCGCTCAACTATGCCAACTCGTTGGCTGGTAGCGATATGCCCGCAATCAGCTACGCCACGGTCTATCCGTTGGCGATGTTTCTGCGTGTGATTATTGCGCAGTCTATGATTTTGATGTTGTTGTAGGGTAGTGCGAGGACTATTTAACCTCGAAATTGATCATCTCTGCACCGTTCAGCGACACCTCTACTCGGTCGCCAATCTGCGGTTTTAGGGGCTCGGTGGCAGCCACATAGACCACATCGCCCATCTTCAAAGTGAGCAACTCCGAAGCCTTCGAGAGTGCCTTATCAAGCGAGATTTGCAAGTCGCTCAACTCTGTATTGCACTGCGAGTTACCAATCTTTATCTGCAATGCTCCTTCACCCACCATATCGGGAGCAACCGACTCAGGCGAGATGGCAAACGACTTATCGAAGCAGTACGCCTCATCGCAAGGTCTGCCGAGTGCACAATTTCGCTCCACAATATCTTGTGCAGTGAAGGCAACCGCCACACCCACAGCGTCGTAGCAGCGAGGTGCAAACTTCTCGTTCATACACTTTGCGAGTCGTGTCACACGCAACATATAACCCACCGTACACTGCATATTCTGCGAGAACGAGGGCATATAGAAGTCGTCATTATTGCGCAAAACCGACGAGTCGGAACGCTCGGTCAGCCACAAATCTTCGCCACTTGCGAGGGCGTTATATATGCAAACTATCTTCATCTATTTCAACGATTTAACTATATCTTTTGCAACACGCTGGCTCGAACCCTCGCCTCCCATCATCGTTTGGAGTTCAGCGAAATCTTCGAGCATTTTTGCCCTTGCCGAGCCGCCCTCCAAAATAGAGCGCAACTCCTCACTCACCGCCTCGACATCAATTTTATTCACAACAATCTCTCGCACCGCCTCACGACCGAGATTTATATTCACAAGCGAGATGTACGGTATTTTCAGCACGATAGGGCGCAACCACTCATACAACTTCGGAATATGGTAGAGTACAATCTCGGGCGTATTCATCAGTGCTGTTTCGAGCGTTGCTGTGCCCGATGTTACGATTGCCGCCTCGGCATATATCAGTGTGTCGTAAGTCTTGTTGCAGACCACCTTAACCGCCGAGCCGTGCAAAATCTTCTCATATAACTCTCGTTCGAGCCACGGCACCGCCGCCACCACAAACTGATAATTCGGAAAATTGCGAGAGATGGCAATCATATCCGCCAAATTATCCTTTATCTCCGACCTGCGGCTACCTGCCAAGAGAGCCACGATTGGTCGCTCATCAAGCCCATTTTCCTTCAAAAACTCCTCACGGGAGCCCATCTGCGCCTTGTATTGTGCTATCGAGTCGCACAACGGATTTCCGCAAAACACAGGCTCGATGCCCTTCGAGCGGAAATAGTCGGTTTCAAATGGGAAAATCGTGTAGAGCCTATCGACATACTTGCGAATCTCTTTGACACGCCACTCCTTCCACGCCCACACCTTCGGAGCGATGTAGTAATAGACCTTCAACCCCTTCGCCTTTGCCCACTTGGCAATGCGCATATTGAAACTCGGATAGTCGATAAGTATCACAACATCAGGGTTGAACGCCTCGATATCGTGCTTGCACTCGTCAATCTGCCCGAAGATGGTTTTGAGGTTACGCAACACCTGCGCAACACCGAAAAACGATGTTTCACGATAGTGCTTTGCCAAGTTCTCGACACCGCCGACCTCTGCCATTTTATCGCCACCCCAAAAGCGAAATTGTGCCTCGGAATCCTCTGCTTGCAAACCACGCATCAGATTACTTCCGTGCAAATCACCCGAAGGCTCACCAACGATTATATAATATTTCATATTATATAAATTGACAATTGATAATTGAAAATTGACAATTAAATGTACTTTTTGCTATTAGCCATTAGCGCAGCAAAATGGCATGCGCTCACTTTGTTCGCTGAATGACAACGAATGGCATGCGCTCGTTACACTCGCTGAATGGCAAAGCGCCACTTATTAAGCACACCTTTGGAGTGCGCTGCCATTAAATGCCATTAAGGGCTGTAAGCCCGAATGTCATTCAATGCCACCTGATTGGCGCAACTTTCCGCAAAATTAAAAATTTTTGCCGACAATACCGCAACTCTCGAAAATTATTTCTAAATTTGTGGTGCAGTCCTCGGATTGCAGACATATTTTGATGAAAGTGTATTAGCTTTTATCCTTGAACTGAAACCTAGGAAATTTCATTACCACAAGGAGAGCAACGCACTCGTCACCGTGTATTTGGTGTTATGGCACTTTCGTTGCCCTACGCTTAAATACGGGTGTGGGGTATTGTTTAGTCGTGGTAAGTGCTTCCTAGGGTATCAGTTCAGATTAAACTAATCGGCCTCACACTTTCTTTTTATATTAACCGCACATTCGAGGCAGGTGGGCAAAACTAAACTTAATTGTTATGGACAAACAAAAAAGTCTTAAAACATTGATTGCCATATTATTGGCGATACCTCTCTTATCTATCATCTATGCAGTAACCGTTTCGTTATTAGATTTTTACGACATGGAATCCTTCAAAAAATTCTTTGATTTATTAGATGACTGTCTGCTCTTTGCAAGCACAGTTTCTGTTTGTGCTTTGGTGTTTATATACCTCTATCCAAGGATATTAAAAAAGTAATTAAACATTAGTTTTTTGGTTATGAAAAAACTTTTTTGTTGTCTTTTGACCGCATTTGTAGTCGTAAATTCTTATGCGCAATCTCAACCTTTCAAAGAATTACTTTCTGATGCACAAAATGGGAGTGTGCTAGCTCAATGGTATGTGGCATCGTGTTATGAGAGTGGGAAAGGTGTAGAAAAAGATGATGTAGAAGCATTAAAGTGGTATAGAAAAGCTGCCGAACAAGGATCTGAAATAGCTCAGTTTAATATGGGTTTATTTTATCATCATGGGAAAGGAGGTCTAACTCCTAATAGTGAGGAGGCTGTAGTTTGGTATATTAAATCAGCAAAACAAGGCTTTGCCGGTGCTCAATACCAATTAAGTAGATGTTATATGTTTGGTGACGGGGTATCTAATAGTGATGCAGAAGCGGTGAGATGGTGTCGCAAAGCCGCAGAACAAGACTTTATGGCTGCACAAAAAATGTTGGGTGATTGTTATTTTGAAGGTGTCGGCGTGACGAAAAATCAAACGGAAGCAGTTAAGTGGTTTCACAAAGCAGCAGAACAGGGGTCAGCAGAAGCACAATATGACCTCGGTATTTGTTATGCAGCAGGATATGGTGTAACAGAAAATCATGCAGAAGCGGCAAATTGGTTCTATAAAGCTGCAGAACAAAATTTTGCTGCAGCGCAATATAATCTTGGAGTTTGCTACGCTGCTGGCAAAGGTGTTTCTCAAAATCTTCCAGAAGCAGTCAAATGGTGGTATAAAGCTGCAGCACAAGATGACGCTAAAGCTTTGTTGAATTTAGGTATATGTTATCAGTTCGGAGTGGGTGTAGTACAAAACCTTGAAATATCTGTCAGATATTATAAGAAATCTGCCGAACAGGGAAATGAGGATGCAAAAAAACGATTAAACGATTTAGGTGTATCATGGTAACAATCCCATTATACGAATAGCAATCGCCTCGCAGAAAAAAAACTGCGAGGCGATACCTTTAATTATCAATTGTCAACTGTCAATTATCCATTAAAAAAAGCCAATGGCTACTCTTCAAGTAGGTCGGGGCGCAAAGCCTTTGTTCTTTCGTAGGCTTGGGTTTCCTGCCACTTGGCAATCTCGGCAAAGTTTCCCGACAAAAGCACATCAGGTACTTTCCAACCGTTAAACTCCGCAGGGCGGGTATATACAGGCGGAGCGAGCAAATCATCTTGGAAGCAGTCGGTCAATGCCGAAGCCTCGTCACCAATCGCACCAGGCAAAAGGCGCACCACCGAGTCGGTGATAATCGCAGCAGCCAACTCGCCACCCGTCAAGACATAGTCGCCAACCGAAATCTCACGAGTAATCAAATGCTCACGAATGCGGTAGTCAATGCCCTTGTAGTGACCGCAGAGGATAATTATATTTTCGAGTGTCGAGAGGCGATTTGCCTCGTGCTGATCGTAGCGAATGCCATCGGGCGAGGTGAAGATAATCTCGTCGTAGTGACGCTCGCTCTTGAGTTTCTCGATGCAGCGGAATACCGGTTCAATCTTCATCACCATACCTGCCTCGCCACCGAAAGGGTAGTCATCGACCTTATGGTGCTTATCCTCCGAGTAGTCACGGATATTGTGGATATGAATCTCGGCAAAGCCGCCCTCCTGCGCACGCTTCAATATCGACTCGTTCAGCGGCGACACCAAAAGTTCCGGTACAACTGTTAAAATATCTATTCTCATAATTTATAAGCAATTTACCTCATTATTCAACACCTCGACCACAAACGGATTATACATCGACTCGTGGCCGATATTCGACTTGTCGCCGTGACCGGGGTATACAACCACTTCGTCGCCCAAAGGCAAAATCTTGCCCAAAATCGACTTTATAATCGTTGGGTAGTCGCCACCTGGAAGGTCGGTGCGACCAATGCTCTCACGGAAGAGAGTATCGCCAGTAAAGAGCGACTTCGACTCCTCGTGCAGGAGCGATACGCAACCCTTCGTATGGCCTGGCGTTGCAATAACTCGGAGCGTGGTGTTGCCGAACTTTACCTCCTCGATCGAAGCGAGGTCAATATCTATTGACTCTGGCAATGCGCCCAACTCCATACCGAACATCGCACCGCTGGCACGACCGCTCTTCAACAATTCGAGGTCGGCCAATGATGCCGCAAACGGCACTCCATAGGTCATTTTGAGGAACTCCACACCGAGGATATGGTCGAAGTGGCAGTGGGTATTTACCGCCATAACAGGCTTCAAGCCCTGCTCCTCGATAAACTCCGCCAACACCTTATCCTCACGAGCCGACATATTGCCCGCATCAATGATGATGCACTCCTTCGTTTCGTCCCACACGATATATGTATTCTCCTGAATCGGATTGAATACGAACTTTACAACATTCATAGTTTCCTTATTTTTTGCAAAAATAAGAAAAAAAGTTGAGAGTTATCCGTTTGCGCCAAAATAAAAAGGTTATTAAAGGATATTAACGGCAATTAAGGGTTATTAGGGAGTGGCGCAAATTCTTTAACAACCCTTAATTATTCTGCGCCCTTTTGCAATTTGCGAAATAAAGTGCTATATTTGCCTATGTAATTGACTCAAAATACTATGATTGTCTTTTTCACCATCTTGATATTTTTTATAATCACATTCTCTATATGGATTATTTACAGAGAAGCTGTGCATGTCATTAAGCAAAACAAGTTAGATAAACAATCTGACGATAATGAAAAAGATGAATTAAAATCTGATATATCGCCAAACATTGACAACAGCAAATTAGACATCATAGAAGAAGATAAAAATATCTCTAACACAGAAAATCAGTCACAAGAAGAAAAGCAAGAAGTACCTAAAATTATCAATAAGCCAAGATGTACTGATGGTTCTATTTTTCTATCTAATTCTATAATTCAGAAGAAAAACGATTATATTATAGAGTGGTATTATTCCCCCAACCCTGATGACTACTATAAGGATTTTCAAAACGAATGCATAGAATTTCGCACTAGTATACGCAACAATAGTTTGGTAAATACAGACACATCTATATCATTAAAATTACATAATATAGATGGGCTTGATTCTTATGGCAGCGTCTTGATAAGCACGCAAGGTATTATAACATTAGGCGGAAATATCATAAACAGAAAGCGAATTGTTAAACCAAACGAATTGCTAATATCATTAAATACATCTGACATCGCAATAAAAGATTATAAAGACAATATAACCAATGAGATAGCACGAAGGAAAACTATCGAAACAGACATTATCACTCTTAGAAAACAACGACAAGAAGCACAAGCCAAAGAAAAAATTCGACAGAAGCTGCTTAGGCAAAAGATGCAACGAGAACTAGAACGCAAAGTTCAGCAAGAAATGGTTGAGAGTGGAGAGCTAATAATGGAAGGCTCAAAGCGTAGACATATTCCGCATAGTATTGTGAGCGAGGTATATCACAGAGATGGCGGAAAATGCGTATTGTGTGGTTCAACTGAAAATTTACAACTTGACCATATTATTCCGTTTTCTAAAGGAGGTGCAGACACCGCCGAAAATTTGCAAGTACTTTGCCAAAAATGCAACCTTAAGAAATCGAATAAAATATAATGGTAATGATGCAAAAAGCGGCGCTTGGACAAAAAGATAAGTGCTTGTAAATTTGTAAATTACAGCGATATTTTAGAGATTAGTAGAAAACGGTTTCTACTAATCTCTATTTTTTATGGCAAAAAAGCGCAAAATCAGGTG
>JBGVMU010000006.1:0-54308 GCA_045124955.1 Alistipes sp.
CGCTCCTTATTTTCGTTGATGTAAGCTTGTACTTTTTGCATAGTGTTGTTATTATTATAAAGGTTGTTAAGGGTGATTAATGGTAGTTAAGGGTTATTAAAGTTTTTTAATCGCATCAGCGCACCCTTAATAACCCCTTAATTGCCGTTAATAGCCCTTAATCTCGTTGCGCCGTGATGACGCTTGGAGTTCTTACAATCCCGCTACCTCCTTAATCTCGGCGATAAACTTCTCGGCTACCTCGTCAGCAAGCTCCTGAGACTTAGCCTCGGTGTAGATGCGGATGATAGGCTCGGTGTTCGACTTGCGGAGATGTACCCAATGTGCAGGGAAGTCAATCTTCACGCCATCGATATCATTTACACGCTCGTGTGCGTAGCGCTCCTTGATAGTAGCCAATACCTTATCCACATCGATTGCAGGGGTGAGCTCAATCTTGTTCTTCGATGCGAAGTATGCAGGATAGCGCAAACGCAACTCGGTCATCTTGCAGTTCATCTCTGCAAAGTATGTCAAGAATAGTGCCACACCAACCAATGCGTCACGACCGTAGTGCAACTCAGGGTAGATAACTCCACCGTTGCCCTCGCCACCAATAACTGCGCCTGTCTCCTTCATCTTGGTTACAACATTCACCTCGCCAACAGCCGATGCCGAGTAGGTTGCACCGTATGCGGTGGTTACATCGCATAAAGCACGAGAAGATGAGAGGTTCGAGCAGGTGTTACCCAAGGTGTGCGAGAGAACATAGTCTGCCACAGCAACCAAGGTATACTCCTCGCCAAACATTGTGCCATCCTCATTCACAAGAGCCAAACGATCCACATCCGGATCGACTACAACTCCGAGGTCAGCACCTACCTCTACGATAACCTTCGAAATCTCGGTGAGGTTCTCTGCAAGTGGCTCTGGGTTGTGTGCAAACTGACCGTTAGGCTCGCAGTTGAGCTTCACAACCTCGCAACCGAGCTTCTCCAAGAGAGCAGGGATTACAACGCCACCAATCGAATTTACGGCATCCACTACAACCTTGAACTTGCGTGCCTTAACCTTCTCTACATCAACAAGTTTGAGAGCCAATACCTGGTCGATGTGAGTAGGGTTGAAGTCTTCACGAGAGATCACCTTTCCGATATTCTCCACATCAGGGAAGAGGAAGTCCTCTGCCTCAGCCAATGCAAGCACCTGCTTACCCTCCTCGGCATTGAGGAACTCGCCCTTCTCGTTGAGAAGTTTGAGAGCGTTCCACTGCTTAGGGTTGTGAGATGCTGTGATGATGATACCACCGTCAGCCTTGTGGGTGATAACCGCCATCTCGGTACCAGGGGTGGTGCAAAGACCAACATTGATGACATCGGCTCCGCAACCGAGCAAAGTACCCTCGATGATGTCATTTACCATCTCGCCAGAGATGCGTGCATCACGACCAACCACGATGCGCAACTTCTTGGCTCCATTCTTGCTTGCAATGAAGCGTGTGTAGGCAACTGTGAATTTCACAATGTCAATGGGGGTGAGGTTTGTACCCATCTCGCCACCGATTGTGCCACGAATTCCTGAGATAGATTTGATAAGTGTCATAGTAATTGTTTTTTATTTTAATAAAAAAATTGAAGTTTTCCTTTGAAATTCTTCGTAAATGTAGTACTTTTATGCCAAATATCCAAGACTAAAATGAAAAATAGCATAAATATGAGCGAAAAAAGAGTTATACCGGCGTCAGAACTGATTATAAATGAGGATGGTTCGATATTCCATCTTCACCTTCGTCCAGAGCAGATTTCGGATATCGTAATGTTGGTAGGCGATCCTGCCCGTGTCGATATGATTGCGTCGTATTTCGAGAATATAGAGTGCAATGTATCGAGCCGAGAGTTCAAGACCATAACAGGTACCTACAAGGGCCGTCGTATGACCGCCCTCTCTACGGGTATCGGCACCGACAATATCGACATTGTGGTTACCGAGCTGGATGCTCTTGCCAATATCGACTTTGCAACCCGTCAGGTGAAGGATGAGTTCAAGCAACTCACACTGCTCCGTCTTGGCACCTCGGGAGCCTTGCAGGAGGATATCAAGGTGGGTGAGCGAGTATTTGCCCGCACCTCGGTAGGCTTCGATGGCTTGCTGAACTACTACGCAGGTCGCAACGAGGTCTGCGATTTGGCTATCGAGAAGGCGTTTGTGGAGCATACGGGCTGGAATCCGCAACTCACAGCACCATACTTTGTGAATGCCGATGAGTCGTTGTTCGAGCTCTTCAAGGATGTTACCCGTGAGGGTATCACCATCGCAGCACCTGGCTTCTACGCTCCGCAGGGGCGTTGGGTACGCCTTCAACCGCAGGATTTGCACCTTAACGAGAAGATTGAGGCGTTCCGCTTTGGCGAGCGACGCATCACCAACTTCGAGATGGAGTCCTCGGCATTGGCAGGATTGTCGGCATTGATGGGCCATAAGGCGGGAACTGTCTGCACCGTCATCGCCCAGCGCATCGCACAAGACGCCTGCACCGACTATAAGCCGTTCGTCCGCCTGATGATCGAGGAGGCATTGGATAGGCTGGCAAGACTATAAGGGTGGCGCCAATTTTAATGGCATTTAATGGCAGCGCAGTCCAAGGACTGCTTAATGATAGGCGCATTTGTCATTAAGCGAGTATAACGAGCGAATGTCATTCGTTGCCATTCAGCGAACAAAGTGAGCGCATGCCATTTTGCTGCGCAATAAAGTTGTAAACAATAAACTAAGTACAAACAATAAATTAACAGAAATTATGAAATTTACAGTATCAAGTTCGGCTTTGTTGTCGCTGCTGGCAACAACCGGTAAGGTTATCAACAGCAAGAACACTCTCCCAATCCTCGACTACTTCCTTATGGAGTTGAAGGGCGAGGAGTTGAAGGTTACCACTTCGGACCTCGAAACCACTCTCGTTGGCACCATTCAGGTGGATAATGTGGAGCAGGAGGGAGTAGTTGCAGCACCTGCAAAGTTGATGCTCGATGTGTTGAAGGAGTGCTCGGAGATGCCACTCACACTCGAAGTGAATGAGGCTAATTGGGAGATTAACATCTCGTGGAGCACAGGTCACTCGTCTGTTCCTGGTGCAAACCCTGTAAGCTATCCGCAGACACACGAACTCTCGGCAGAGAGGACCGAGGTATCGCTCGATGTTGATGTTTTGGTAAATGGTATCAACAAGACCCTCTTCGCAACGGCTGACGATGAGTTGCGCCCTGTGATGAATGGTGTATATTTCAACCTCGACGAGGCGGAGCTCACCTGCGTGGCTACCGATGCTCACAAGTTGGTTAAGCACACTGTGGAGTGCGCTTGTGGCGTGAAGGCTGCATTTATCTTGCCAAAGAAGCCTGCAAACTTGTTGAAGAACATCCTCTTGAAGGAGGAGGGCGAGGTGAAGATGACCTTCGACCAGAAGAATGTAGTATTCGAACTCTCGTCGAGCACTTTGGTGTGCCGTCTTATCGAGGGTGCATACCCTAACTACAATGTAGTTATCCCACAGGCTAACCCTAACAAGTTGCTTGTTGACCGTGTAGGCTTGTTGAACGCTATCAAGCGTGTGGCAGTATGCTCGAATCCTACAACCAACCTCATCCGTTTGGATATCGCAAACAACAAGGTTGTCTTGGCGGCTCAGGATGTGAATTTCTCTATCTCGGCAAACGAGACTTTGGCTTGCAGCTACGAGGGCGCACCGATCACCATTGGCTTCAAATCGACCTTCTTGGTGGAGATTTTGACCAACCTCGAAACTCCAACCATCTTGGTAGAGTTGGCAGACTCAACCCGTGCAGGTGTCTATAAGCCTGTTTATGACGATGTCCAGAGCTCTTCGACCTTGATGTTGTTGATGCCGATGATGATTAACGCATAATTTTCAAATTGATAATTGAAAATTGATAATTGACAATTATAGGTAAAACGATAAATCGTTTTTATTATTAAATCTAAATTCCTTTAATTATCAATTGTCAACTGTCAATTGTCAATTAAATTTCAAAGTATGAAATTGAATTTGAAGCGCCCGATGGTCTTCTTCGATTTGGAGACCACGGGCACCAATATAGCTACTGACCGCATTGTCGAGATATCGGTGGTGAAGGTTATGCCCGATGGCGAGAAGATAATCAAGACTCGCCGCATCAACCCCGAGATGCCAATTCCGGCGGAGGCTACCGCAGTGCATCACATCACCGACGAGGATGTCAAGGATTGCCCTACATTCCGCCAGGTGGCTAAGTCGTTGCGTGAGTTTATGGTGGGTTGCGACTTCTGTGGCTTCAACTCCAACCGCTTCGACCTTCCACTGCTGGCAGAGGAGTTTATGCGTGCAGGTGCCGATGTAGACCTCTTCCGCAGAGCCAAATATGTCGATGTGCAGAACATCTTCCACAAGAAGGAGGAGCGCACCCTCGTTGCTGCATACCGCTTCTATTGCGGTAAGGAGTTGGAGGGGGCACATAGTGCCGATGCCGACACCCTGGCAACCTACGAGGTGCTCTGCGCACAGCTCGACAAGTATGGCGACTTGGAGAATAGCGTAGATTTCCTCTCGGAGTTCTCTTCTCGTGGCAAGACGGCAGACTTTGCAGGTCGCATTGGCTACGATGAGAATGGTGTGGAGATTATCACCTTCGGCAAACACAAGGGTAAGAGCGTCGAGGAGGTATTCCGCAAGGAGCCGAGCTACTACGAGTGGCTGATGAATGGCGACTTCCCTCAATACACCAAGAAGATTTTTACGGAGATTAAACTGAGATTGAAATAGATGAAGATACGCAGTTGGCTTCTAACCCTCTTACTTATTTGTGCTGTGTCGAGTATGTCGGCACAGGAGATTGTCGTTATCGACGGAGCGAAATATGCCATCCACGATGTCGTGAAGGGCGAAACGCTCTACTCGTTGGCACGCCGCTATGGCGTTACGGTCGATGAGATAAAGGGTGCAAATGCTGCACTTGCCGAGGGTTTGAAGGCGGGACAACGCATCAAGATACCCGTGAAGGTCGAGGAGTCGGCATCTCAGAGTGTCGCTACACCGCAGGTGCGTGTTCACAAGGTTATGAAGGGCGAAACGCTCTATTCGTTGGCAAAGATGAACGGACTCTCGGTCGAGGAGTTGCAGGCGGCAAATCCCCATATCCGCAAGGGTTTGAAGGCGGGACAACTGATTGACATCCCGCAACGAGGTGCTGCAACCGAGCCATCGCAGGGCGAAGCGACACCTAATTTAACACCTGCTCCCACCCAAACGGAGAGTGCGAAATTGGTGGAGGAGCCTTCGGCAGAGCAATCTGCGGTTGTACCTACGCTCGACGCACAACCTCTCTTCCGCACCTTGAAGGCGGAGGATAGGGCAGAGGTGGCACTCTTGTTGCCACTCGGCTCGGAGGAGAAGCCTGCGCAGAACTATCTCGACTTCTACCGAGGTTTCCTTATCGGCTTGGATAGCGTGCGTATGGCGGGTCATTCGGTCAACCTCTCTCTCTACAATACCAAGCACGACTACAATCGTGTAGCGGAGATTATCGCCTCGGGAGCACTCGAAAAGAGTAACTTGGTCGTAGGCCCAATCTACGAGGATGAACTCATCCCTGTGGCTACCGCTTTGCAGGGCAAGAATATCCCTGTTGTGTCGCCTTTGGCAAACCTCACGCAGAGCGTGGGCGGTCACATCTTCCAGATGTCGCCATCGCAAAACAGCAAGTTGGAGAAGGTGCGCAGTATGTTCGACGGCTCGAAGAGGGTGGTGATAATCTCTACCGACAACATCGACAATGAGTTCGATGCCGAGGTGCGCTCGATGTTGCGAGATACCTCGTATGTGGTGGAGCATAAGTATATCTATGAGCACCCTTCGATTATCGAGAAGCGAGAGAAGGAGCGTGAGAAGATGCGTGAACAGGGCTTGGAGGTCGATGATACCCCTTCGCCAAGCGATATGTCGCCACTGTTGCGAGGTGAGCAACCTACCGTGGTGGTCATCACCGCCAATAACGAGATAGAGGTCGACAGAATCTTGGCAGCCATAGCCTCGGCAAATATCGCTCTGACGGCTCGCTCGCAGAGGGTAGTGCCATTTGTGGTCTTTGGCAACAATCGCTGGAATCGCTATCGCAATATCGACCGAGCAATACTCTTTACCAACAATGTAACGATGCTCTCGACCTACCACGCACGCCGTAGCGAGCCTAAGATTAAGGCATTCGACAAGCGCTTTGTCGAGGAGTTTAATGCCTTGCCGTCGCTCTATGCCTATCGTGGCTACGACGCTGCCGTGGTCTTCGTAAAATCGCTCTATGGTGCAATCGAAACGGGCTTGGAGGGGGCACATCTGATGCCGCTACTTACGCCATACGCCTTCGAGGTGGAGCCTACTACGGGGGTGCGTATCAACAACCAATGGATAAAGGTCAATTACAACAGTAACTTCACCATAACAACCGAATAGCAATGCCAAATATACAGACACCTATTCCCGAGAAGACAATCGAGCGACTCAGCGAGTATCGCCGAACACTGCTTGCTTGCCACAAGCGAGGCATTACCCATGTCTTTTCGCATATCTTGGCAGGTATGCACGGCATAACGGCTGTGCAGGTGCGTCGTGACCTGATGCTGATTGGCTTTTCGAGTGATACGAAGAAGGGCTACGATGTGAAGGATCTGATCGACTTTATCGACTCGATACTTTATAGCGAGAATACGATGAAGGTGGCGGTTATGGGTATGGGACACCTCGGTCAGGCGATTACCAAGTACTTCAACTCGAAACAGCTCAATATCCGCATCACGGCTGCCTTCGATGTCGATGAGAAGAAGGTGGGGCAGACCATTATGGATATCCCGTGCTACCATATCGACGACTTCGAGGAGGTGGTCGAGCAGAACGATATCAGTATTGTGATTATCTCTCTACCGTCGTCGTTGGCTGCGCAGTATGCCGTGCCGATTATCAATGCCGGAATAAAGGGTGTGCTGAACTTTACCTCGGTGCCGATGAACTTCCCACAGGGTATTGTGGTCGAGAACTACGATATTACAACCATCCTCGAAAAGGTAGCCTACTTCGTGAAGGCTGCCGAGGAGAATAATCAGTAGTGGCGAGATGAAGGTTATCCGAGGCTTTGACTCTCCCCCTGCACTGCACAATGCCGTAGCTACGGTGGGCTCCTACGACGGAGTTCATTGCGGTCATCGCATCCTCCTCGACGAGGTTGTCCGCATAGCGAAGGAGTCGGGTGGCGAGAGCGTTGTCCTCACCTTCGAACCTCATCCACGCATCACACTCGGCAACGACGAGGGGTTGCGCCTACTCTCCTCCTTCGATGAGAAGTGCGCCCTGTTGGAGATGGTGGGTGTCGACTATGTGGTCGTGATACCCTTTGACGAGGCATTCAGCCGCCTTTCGCACGAGGCGTTTATCCACGACTACCTGGTGGCAAAATTGAATATAAAGCAGCTGGTTATAGGCTACAACCACCATTTCGGACACAACAAAGCTGGCGACCACGCCTTTTTGGTCGAACACACCTCGTTGCAGGTTGTTGAGGTGGCACAATATACCGACAACGGAAACAAAGTCAGTTCAACCACCATCCGCAAAGCTCTTTCGGAGGGCGATATTGCCCTTGCACGACAGATGCTCGGTCACCCCTATATAATAATAGGTATAGCCGACGAGGAGGGTAGAGTGGCTACCGACCGATACAAACTCCTACCCCGAGAGGGTCGCTACCCCTGCATCATAAATGGAAAAGTTGCAACTTGCGAGGTAGCAGATGGGGTAGTTCGACAGCGAGAGTATTTTTCGCAGAAAATAGAGATTTTACTATGATAACTTACGACTTAAAGATTAGAGTGAACTACAAGGATACCGACAAGATGGGTATCGTGCATCACTCGAACTATATTGTCTACTACGAGATGGCTCGTGTTGCAGCGTTGCGAGAGTGGGGACTCTCCTACTTCGAGATGGAGCAGCGAGGTATCATCTCACCAATATTGGAGGTGGGTTGCAAGTATATCCAACCGGCATATTTCGACGATGTGCTTACCGTGCGTGTAATTGTCGAGGAGGTGCCAATGGTGCGCTTTAAGGTGCGCTACGAGATCTATAACGAGGCAGGCACCCTCATCAATACCGGTCACACCTGGCTCGGCTTCCTCAATGGCGAGACACGACGACCTTGCCGAGCACCCGAGTATGTGGTGGAGAAGATAGAAAAGCTAATGGCCAATGGCCAATAGCAAAAAAGGACTGCATCAGCAGTCCTTTTCTCTTACTCCTTCTGTTCAATCAGCGAGATTGAACGCTGTATGAAGTCCGACAGGTTTTTGCCCTTCAACATTCCGTTCGAGAGGAGTGCCAGGTCGATAATCTGTCTGACGAGCGAGTTCTCCTTGCCAATCTCTTTGAGGCGGAGGTTGCGCTCATCACGAAGTTCCAAAATGCGCTTCGACAACTCCTCACGCATATCCTTCTCCTCCTGCGAGAGCTCCTCATCCTTCTTGCCCTTGGTCATCTCCTCGAAGCGACTCTCTTCGGCTACGGCTGCGTCAATCTTCTTGGTTATGCTCTTCAACTTGTCGCCATAAGCCTTCTCCACCGAATCGAGGATGTCGATTACGATAGGGTGGTTGCCATTTACAGCGATAGTGAAGTTGTCAGGCATCTGACCGTAGAATTGGCTCATCTGACCGCCCGAGAGCTTCGCCATATCCTTCATTCGACGCATAAACTCGTTCTGCGTAATGACAATCGGAGCGTCATCTGCCGACATCGCCTCGAACGAGATGTTGTAGCGAATATCCTCGTCGGTTGGCAACTGCGACTCGAATACTGGGCGCATAATCTCCTGCTGTGCCTCGCTCAACGAAATCTTCTGCTCCTCCTTCTTGCGAATAAGGTGGTCGATAATGTCGCTATCCACACGCACAAAGCGGGTATTCTCATTCTTCTGCTCGTACCAATTGATGTAGTGGCTGTCGAGCTGACCATTCATCTCCAATACATCGTAACCCTTTGCCTTTGCCGACTGCAAGAACGAGTGCTTGCCCACGATATCGTCGGTGTAGAGGATGATGAGTTTGTCATCCTTGTCGGTCTGCAAATCCTTAACTGCTGTGCAATACTCCTCGGCAGTGAAGTACTTGCCCTCGGTGTTCTTCCACAACATACACTGCGAAGCTTTCTCGGCAAACTTCTCGTCGGTGAGGATGCCGTATTGGATAAAGATTTTCAGATCATCCCACTTCTGCTCGTACTCTGCACGCATCGAGGTGAACAACTCGTTCAAACGCTCGGCAACCTTGCGGGTGATGTAGCCCGAAATCTTCTTCACATTGCTGTCGCTCTGCAAGTACGAACGAGATACATTCAACGGAATATCCGGCGAGTCGATAACGCCGTGCAAGAGTGTCAAATACTCAGGTACAATACCCTGCACCTCGTCGGTTACGAATACCTGGTTGCAGTAGAGCTGAATCTTATTCTTCTGAATCTCGAAGTTGTTGTGAATGCGAGGGAAATACAAGATACCCGTGAGGTTGAACGGATAGTCGATGTTCAAATGGATTGAGAACAACGGCTCCTCGCTCATAGGGTACAACGCCTGATAGAACGCCTTGTACTGCTCCTCGGTGATATCCGCAGGCTTGCGAGTCCAGAGCGGCTCGGTGTCGTTAATCTGGTTATCCTTTTCGGTATCGACATACTTGCCATCCTTCCACTCCTTCACCTTGCCAAAGATGATTGGCACAGGCAAGAAACGGCAATATTTGTTGAGCAACTCGCTCACTTTGCTCTCCTCGGCATACTCTGCGCACTCCTCCGAGAGGTGCAAAACGATGGTTGTGCCACGCTCACGCTTCTCCGAGAGCTCCTCCATCGCATACTCTGGCGAGCCGTCGCATACCCAATGCACCGAAGGCTTCTCGTTGTCGTAAGACTGAGTGAAGATCTCCACCTTGTCCGACACCATAAATGCCGAGTAGAAACCCAAGCCGAAGTGTCCGATGATAGCCTGATTTTGGTACTTTGCGAGGAACTCCTCAGCGCCCGAGAAGGCAATCTGATTGATATACTTATCAACCTCCTCTGCCGACATACCGATGCCGTTGTCGGTAACGGAGAGGGTGCGCTTTTCGCTATCTACGGCAATACGCACTGCTAACTCGCCTGTCTCGCCAGCAAATACGCCTGTCGAGGCGAGAGTGCGTAACTTCTGCGTAGCATCCACGGCATTCGATACCAACTCACGCAAGAAAATCTCGTGGTCGGAGTATAAGAACTTCTTGATTACGGGGAAGATATTTTCGGTTGTTACCCCAATTTTTCCGTTTTTCATACCTATTTATATTATTGTTGTTATTTTTTTGCTTTTGAAATTCTATTGCTCAAACCTTGTGCCACACCGCAACCTCTGCCAAAATGGCAGAAATAAAATAGATGGATGACACAACTTGTCATCCATCTATTTGTAAATTCAGAATTCAGAATGCAAAATTCAAAATTATTTTATTATTCAATTCTGCATTCTGCATTTTACATTCTGCATTTTGCATTCTGCATTCTGCATTCTACAAGAATCCCTCCTGCACAAGCCACTCACGCACCTTAACCCAATCTACATAGGGGCGGGAGGTGGTCATCGAGTGGATGAGCGGTACGCCCAATGCTCCGTCGTCGATATATACATCGGCGTGAACCTTTGGCGACTTTGTCCACTTCTTCTGCGTAGGGTTCGAATTTACGGCGTAGAGCGGAATATTGTTCTCCTTAAACCACTGCACCGCCTCCTTTTCGAGCTTGCCGCTACGCATAGTGTAGAGGATAAGGTAGTGACCCTGCTCTGCCAACTCTTTCAGTACAGGTACCGCACCCACATCCTGACCTATGTATGGGTACTCGTGAGTTACGCAAGTGCCGTCGAAATCTACCGCTATGTATAGTCCTGTGTAAGACATAATATCAGCTGATTTTACTATTTAAGCAGACCAAACTTCTTGAAAATCTTGCGCCAACCGTGGTTGTTCTTGTCCGAGCCCGAGGTGTATTGGTAGCGGTAGCTGTATCCATACGACTGACGGCTCTCGCTTGCGCCGTTGAGAACGATACACATATTCTTCAACTTGTTCTCTGCGTGCAATGCGTTGATATCAGGCAACTGCTGACGCTCCAACAAGCCCTCACGAACAACATAGATGCTCAAATCGGCAACACGGCTGGTAATCAATGCGTCGGCAATGATAAGTGCCGGAACGCTGTCGATGATGATGTAGTCGTAGTGCTTGCGACACTCCTCGAAGAGGGCATCCAAACGCTTCGACATCAACAACTCGGCAGGGTTTGGCGGCTGCAAACCTGCGTAGATGAAGTCGAAGTTCTCGTGCAAACCACTCTTGGTGATGATGTCGTTAATCTGAGTATCTGCCGAGCTCAAATACTTGGTAACACCATTCGGGTTGCTACGCTGACCCATATGCTTCGACAGAGTGCGACGACGAAGGTCGAGGTCGACCATCAACACCTTGTTGCCCGAGAATGCCAAGGTCATACCGAGGTTCATCGAAACGAAGGTCTTACCTGCGTGAGCATTCGATGATGTGGTGAGGATAACCTGCTGCTTCTGACCACCCGACATAAAGCCCATATTGGTACGCAAAATCTTGAATGCCTCCGAAACATTGTCACGACCGCTCTCACGCACAGCAATCGAGCGAGTGAGGTGACCCTCGAATGTAGGAATATCGCCGAGGTATGGCACGGTGCAGTACTTGACGATATCGTGCTTGCCTTGAACCTTCGAATCGGTGAGGATAAGGAGGTAGATGATTACGAGTGGCAATCCCAAGCCCATAACCAACATAGCCAAGAGAATCAACGACTTGTTAGGCGATACAGGGCGAGGCGAGCCGAATGCGTAATCGACAACTCGTGCAGGGCGCTCGGTGATTGCTAACGAGATAGCGTTCTCCTCGCTCTTGGTCAAGAGATAGAGGTACAACTCCTCCTTAATCTTCTGCTGACGAGCAATCGAGAGGTACTCCTGCTCCTGCTTTGGTACTGCGCCAATCATACTGTTGATTTTGCGCTCCTCAGCCTCCAAGTTCGAGAGCTTAATCTCCAAAGCCTTGATGTTGGAGGTGAGCGATACCAAGATAGCATTCTTGGTCGAGATGATGTTGTTGTTCAACTGCTGTACGAGTGGGTTGTTCTCGCTATCGTTACCGAGCTTCAAACGACGGATAACCAACTCGTTGTAGTCGGCAATCTGCACGGCAATAGCCGAGTTGCCATCGTAAGTTGTTGCTGGGATGATATTTACATCCTTTGCATTGTCGCTCAAATAGTCACGGATGAACTTCGACATCGCAATCTGGTTGCTTGTTACGGCAATCTCCTGCTCGTAGCGCATCGCACCCTCGGTACGGCGAGTGGCCTCGGTCTTGATATCGACGATATTGTTCTTATCCTTGAACGATTTGATGTCGCCATCGATGTTGTGCAACTCCTCGCCAATAACCTGCAAACGCTCGTTGATGAACTTTGCGGTAGCCTCGGCAACAATCTGCTTGTCATAAACGGCATCGTCGTTATATACATCGAGCAGGGTGTTGAGAATGTCGTCTGCACGCTGTGGTACAACATCGTTGAGCGAGAGGTTGATAATCGACGACATCTTGCTTGCTACCGACATCTGTACTCGGTTGCGGTATGCAGTAGCGAGTACATCTCTGTTGAGCTTCGATACCTTTATCTCCTTGCCAACCAACTCAGGGTTGAAGTAGAGGGTAGGGTTGATTGTAACCTGACCGATAGGGAGGTTGATAACCTCGCCATACTTAGCCGATGCGGTGAAGAGTTCATCGCTCTTCTTCTCTGCCTTCTCATTTGCGTTGCGAGAGCACGAGAACTCCGAAATAGTTACGCCATCCTCGCCCAAGAGAGCAGTGAAGGCGCATCCCTTGCCACCCAAATCATCAACATATACCGCCTCGATAGGGGAGTTCTTGTAGAGAGGAATAGAACGAAATCTCGACTCCAAGGCGTAGTTGTGAGTGAGGTTCAAACGATCCACAACCTCCAACATAAGACGACGAGCCTGCAAAACATACAACTCGTTATCTACGCTTCGACGGGTCGAGATACCTGCGATATCGGCAAATGCCGAGAGTTCGCTGGCTGCACTACCACGACGAGCATCCTTGATGAGGACAGTTGCCTCACGGTGATATACAGGCGATGTCGAGAGCAGATAGAATGCTCCGATACATAAGAATACGAAGGTCGAAATGCCGAACCAATACCACTTTTTCAGAGATTTGGTAACTATCTCACGAATCGAAACCGTGCGCTGGAAGATGTTCTCCTCGTGCGACTGTTGTGTGTTGCTATGAAGTCTATTTTCCATGGCTTACTGTCTTTGTGCAAAGTTAACAATTGTGAGAACCAACGAAGTTGCTGTGATGAGGGTGCTGACAATCGAGAGCCAGAATGTTCTGTTCTGGTTAATCTCCGAAGTAGCCGCCTTGTATTTGTTTGGCTGAACATAGATTACATCGCCCTGCTGCAAGTAGAATGCAGGCGAGGTCATCTGATTGCCTTCGAGGAAGTTCAACTCGAACACTTCGTACTCCTTGTCGCCATTGCGACGGATGACAGCAACATTTGCACGATTACCATAGATGGTCATATCGCCCGCCATAGCCAAAGCCTCCAATACGGTAATCTTGTCACGAGTGATGTCGAACTGACCCGGGCGAGCCACCTCACCGAGAACGAAGAACTTCATATCGGCAAATTGGATATTTACGATAGCGTCGCTGATGTAGCCACCCTCGATAATCTTCTTTGCAATCTCGTCTGACAACTCCTTACGGGTCTTACCCTTACAATCAACCTTGCCAATGAGCGGGAACTCCATTGTTCCATCCTCGGCTACGGTGCGCACCTGCAACGACTGCAAGCCGTTTGTCGAAGCGGCTCCGAGAGGGTTGTGCGACAACGAGTTGTACGATGTTGGGGCGTTGAATGGTGCCGCCAACTCTGGGTTTTGACTCGATACAACAACTGTGAGGCGGTCGAGCGGCTTGATTCTGATTTGACCATCGGCAAGCATAGCCTTCACCGACTCCTCCTTGTTGAAATCGTAGATGATTCGCTTCGAAGCGTTGCAACCAACGAGCAACACTGCTAGTAAAATCATCGATAAGATTTTAACTGTTTTTCTCATTTTGTCTATCTGTTTATATTAAATTATTGCTTGTTTTGTGGCGTAGTCGCACAATATCGTACAAAGATACCATATTTTTATATAAAAACAAAGTTTTTAGCTAAAATGTTGAGGAAACTACAATTTGCATTTTTGGATAGTTTTGTCTATTTTTGAAGTCGAAAAAATAGAAAAACAACAATCAAAAAGTATGCAACACGCAGTTTGGAGTTACGACGGAGTGATTTATGAGATGAATGTGCGACAGCTTACCGAGGAGGGTACCTTCTCTTCGGCAATGCGCCATTTGCAACATTTGAAGGATATGGGTGTCGACATCATTTGGCTGATGCCTATATATCCGATTGGTAAGGTCGAGCGCAAAGGGTCGCTTGGCTCCTATTACTCCATTTCGGACTACTGCGCAGTCAATCCCGAGTTCGGCAAAATGGCCGACTTCGACGCCTTTGTTAAGGAGGCTCACCGCCTTGGTATGAAGGTTATTCTCGATTGGGTTGCAAACCATACGGCTCGTGATGCCAAGTGGCTGAAAAATAAGCCTGTAAGTTGGTATGAGCGTGACGAGCAGGGCGTGGCAAAGGTGCCTTGGGATTGGAGCGATACCGCCAAGCTGAACTATGCCGAAAAGGAGGTGTGGCAGGGTCAAAACGAGTCGATGAAATTCTGGGTCACAAAGCATAAGGTCGATGGCTTCCGTTGCGATATGGCAATGCTCGTTCCTCTGGGCTTCTGGCAGGAGGTGCGCCGAGAGTTGCAAGGCGTGAAAAAGGATATTTTTATGCTTGCCGAGGCGGAGGGTGTAGAGTTCTTCGACAACGCCTTTGATGCCTGCTATGGCTGGGAGTTGCACCACTCGATGGTCGATGTTGCGCAGGGCAAATCTCGTGTTTGGGAGTTGCGAAACAAGATATACTCGCTGCTGAACGACTATCCGCAGAGTTCGATGCATATGACCTTCACCTCCAATCACGACGAAAATTCGTGGAGTGGTAGTGAGCAGAGTCGTTTTGGCGATGCGTTGGAGGCTATGACTGCCCTTACTTTTGTCTTGCCGAAGTCGTTTCCACTGATTTATACGGGGCAGGAGATTGGCTACGACCACTCGTTCGCCTTCTTCGATAAGGATGCAATGCCGAAATTCGAGCCGAACGAGGCGACCGAAAAGTATCGCCGTTTGTGCGAACTGAAACACTCCTTCTCTGCCCTTTGCTCGGCAGATTTGGGTGGCTCGTTTGTCGAGATAAACAACAATGCTCCCGACTGCTTGCTGACCTTTGTGCGTGAAAATCAGCAGGGTAGAGTGGTCTATATCGCAAACCTCTCGCCATACAAGATATTTGCCGACTTCCATACGGGAATTTATGCCGGCGAATACACCGATGTGCTGACGGGCGAGCCGACAACTCTCTACGAGCATACCTGGGGCGATATGGAGCCGTGGTCGTTCCGTCTTTTGTCGCAAAAACTCTAAAATCTCTAAAATCGGGAAAAAGAGCGTGAAAAGTTTATAATTTAGAAAATTATAATTATATTTGCGCTCAAAGAGAAACATTCCCGATTTAAGCGATGAAAATAGCATTAGCACAATTAAACTACACCATTGGAGATATCGCAGGCAATACCGCCAAAATCATCATTGCGGTTGAGCGTGCAAAGTTCGAGAGCGCAGATGTCGTAATCTTTGCCGAGCAGGCATTGAGTGGCACTCCTGCGTTCGACCTTCTCCGTAAAACCACATTCTTGGAACTTTGTGACGAGGCTCTCGACGAGATTGCCTCCTACTGCAACGGTATTACCGCTGTTGTGGGTACGCCTGTCCTTATGCAGAACGGCTCGCAGAGTGCTGCGGTGGTTATCGAGAACGGACAGATCAAGCGCTACATCACAAAGGCAAATATTACGGCTCGCCGAGAGATGGGCTTTTTGAGCAGCGGCGAGGGCGTGAAGGTCGTTCGCATTGCCGGCGAGAAGGTTGCCATCGTTGTGGGTGACGATTTTAGCTTCCTGAAAGATGTGGATCGTGATGTCGATATTATTTTCAGTATCAATGCCCGCCGCTATGGTAAGGGCTTGATGTCGTATCGCTACGAGACTATGCACAACCTTGCATTTGTGGAGTCGAAGACCATTGTTCTCGTAAATCAGGTTGGCGGCTCGGGCGAGATTGTCTACGACGGTACCTCGTGCGTCATCAACGATAAGGGCGATATCGCACTGCTTATGAAGTCGTTCGAGGAGGACTTTGCCGTATATGACACTTTGGCAGAGAATAAGCCTTGCGAGTTGCCTAAGGAGTTGGAGCGTCACGAGCGTACAGGTTACATCTACAACGCTGCGGTGTTGGGCTTGCGTGACTACTTCAGCAAGAACGGATACAAGAAGGCTTGCGTGGGCTTGTCGGGCGGTATCGACTCGGCAGTCGTGACCTGCATTGCAGTTGAGGCCCTCGGCAAGGAGAATGTCTTTGCGTTGCTGATGCCGTCGCAGTTCTCGACCGACCACTCCGTAATCGATGCGCAGCAGTTGGCAGAGAGCATAGGCGTAGAGTATAGCGTATTGCCTATTTCGGAGGCATATACCTCGATTGTAAATACCTTGAAGCCGGCTATCGGTGGCCACGAGTTCGATGCTACCGAGGAGAATATTCAGGCTCGTCTGCGTACCATTATGTTGATGGCGGTGCAGAACAAAAAGGGCTATGTGGTGCTCAACTCGTCGAATAAGAGTGAGAATGCCCTCGGAATGTGTACCCTCTATGGCGACACCGCAGGTGCATTCAGCGTTACGGGCGACCTCTACAAGACCGAGATGTTCGATGTGGCTCGCTACATTAACAAGATTAAGGGCGATATCATTCCAGAGAATATCTTGGAGAAGGAGCCGTCGTCGGAGTTGCGCCCTGGTCAGAAGGATAGCGACGATCTGCCTAAATACGAGGTTGTGGATGCCATCTTGATGCGAATGATTGAGCAGGGTCAGCACCGAGAGGAGATTATCAATGCGGGCTTCGATGCCGATGTTGTCGAGAAGATTCACTCGATGGTTATGCAGAACGAGAAGAAACGCTATCAGTTCCCTCCTGTGTTGCGACTCTCGGCTTGTGCATTTGGTCACGAGCGTTTGATGCCACTTATCAATAAGTACGGAGATTAAGTTCTCTTGCGGTGAGACAGCCAAGTCAAATAGAACATAAAGGCACTGTTGCGCTCGTGGGGCGCAACTTTGTGCGTGTTGATATCGAGGTTATGGAGGCTTGTGGCTCGTGCGCCTCACGCAAGGCGTGCGCAATGGGTCAGGGCACTACTCGTGAGATTATGGTCTATACCGACGATGCCCAAAACTACTCTATTGGTGAGGTCGTCAATGTTACAGCTCGTCAAAGCCTGGGCTTGATTGCTGTTCTGTTTTGCTATGTTGTGCCGTTGGCCGTTCTTGTCGGGGCGTTGGCAATCGCCATTTCACTGGGTTGCTCGGAGGGTGTTGCAGCCCTTATTTCGCTGGGTGTAACAGCGCTCTATTTTCTGCTGCTTGCCTTTTTGCGTAAGCGCATCTCACGAAAAGTTGTTTTTACTATTAACAAAATATAAAAAATTAACCTAAAAAAGAGATGAATACTCTAATTTTTACAATCGTTACACTTTGCGCTGTGGGCGTGGTGGCGGCTTTGATCCTCTACTTCGTGGCGCAGAAGTTCAAGGTGGAGGAGGATCCTCGCATCGACGATGTCGAGAAGATGCTCCCGGGTGCCAATTGCGGTGGTTGCGGTTTTCCGGGCTGTCGTGGTTTGGCAAGTGCATTGGTCGAGCAGGAGGATATCTCATCGCTCTACTGCTCGGTGGGTGGTGCCGACTGTATGAAGGCTGTTGCCGACTACCTCGGTAAGGCAGCACCGGTGAAGGAGCCGCAGGTTGCAACCGTTCGTTGCGGTGGCACTTGCGAGAAGCGACCTCGTACTTCGACCTACGCAGGTACAAAGTCGTGCGCTATCGCCTCGGCAACCTATGTGGGCGAAACCAACTGCGCCTACGGCTGTTTGGGCTATGGCGACTGCGTTGTGGCGTGTGCTTTCGATGCTATCCACATCAACCCAGAAACAGGCTTGGCAGAGGTCGATGCCGAGAAGTGTACCGCCTGCGGTGCTTGCGTTTCGGCGTGCCCGAAGGGTGTTATCGAGTTGCGCAAGAAGTGGCCAAAGGGTCGTGCAATCTATGTATCGTGCGTATCGAAGGATAAGGGTCCTGCAACGATGAAGGCTTGTAAGGCGGGTTGTATCGGCTGCGGTAAGTGCTCGAAGGTCTGCGAGTTCGGTGCTATTACCATTGAGAACAACTTGGCATTTATCGACTCGACAAAGTGCCGCTTGTGCCGCAAGTGCGTAGCAGAGTGCCCTACGGGAGCAATCAAGATGATTGGACTCGCTCCACTCCCTCCAAAAACGGAAAACGGAGAGCGGAAAACGGAAAACTAATTTGATAAAAGAACAAAAACGATTTATCGTTTTTACCTTTAATTATCAATTATCAATTGTCAATTATCAATTAAAAACATAATGAAAACTTTTCCGATTGGCGGAGTTCATCCGTCAGATAATAAAAAGTGGAGCAAGGCGAAAGCGATTGAGCCTATGGAGTTGCCCGATGTGGTGACTATTCCGCTTGCACAGCATATCGGAGCACCTGCTACGGCTCTCGTCAAGAAGGGCGACACGGTGAAGGTGGGCGATAAGATTGCCGAGGCTACGGGCTTTATGTCGGCAAATATCCACGCTCCGATTTCGGGTACAGTAACCGCTGTCGATTTGCAACTAAACGGCCAGGGCTTGCGCCAGATGATGATTTCGATCAAGCGTGAGGGCGATGAGTGGGCAGAGGGTATCGACCTCTCGACCGACCTCGTTAAGGAGTGCAACCTCTCCTCTGCCGAGATTATCGCACGCATCAAGGAGTGCGGTATCGTAGGTATGGGTGGTGCGACATTCCCAACCCATATTAAGTTGTCTATCCCTGAGGGTAAGAAGGCCGAGATATTGATTATCAATGGCGTAGAGTGTGAGCCATACCTCACTTCGGACTATCGCACAATGTTGGAGCGTGGCGAGGAGTTGTTAGTCGGTACTTCTATTTTGATGAAGGCAGTATCGGTTGCGAAGGCTGTGATTGGCGTTGAGAATAACAAACCTGACGCAATCAAGCACCTTGCCGAGTTGGCGAAGGGCTACGAGGGTATCGAGGTTAAGGCTCTCAAAACAATGTATCCACAGGGTGGCGAGAAGCAACTCATTGCTGCCGTTACGGGTCGTGAGGTACCTGCACCACCAGCACTTCCGATTGATGTGGGTGCAGTAGTTTGCAACGCATCGACCGCAGTGGCAGTCTATGAGGCGGTGCAGAAGAATAAGCCACTCGTTCAGCGTGTGGTTACTGTTACAGGCAAGTCGGTTAAGGATACCAAGAACTTGCTTACTCGCTTCGGAACACCTATTTCGGCTCTTGTTGAGAAGTGTGGCGGTCTGCCCGAGGGCGATAACCGTGTTTTGAACGGAGGTCCTATGATGGGTCGCCCGATGTCGAACTTGGCATCGCCCGTTATGAAGGGCTGTTCGGGTATCACCGTGTTGAGTGGCGCAGAGGCATTGCGTGGCGAGCCTTCGGCTTGTATCAAGTGCGCAAAGTGTATCGAGGCTTGCCCTATGGGCTTGGAGCCTTATCTCCTTGCAAAGCAGTCGAAGAAAAAGGCTTGGGATGCAATGGAGCAGAACGATATTGTAAGTTGTATTGAGTGCGGTTGTTGCCAATTTACCTGTCCTGCAAACATCGCTTTGCTCGACTATGTACGCCTTGGCAAGCAGACTGTGATGGGTATTATCCGTGCTCGTAACGCAAAGAAATAAAGGAGAAAAAGATATGGCAAACAGAACTATTGTAGCCTCGGCTCCTCATATTCACGGACCTCTCTCGACAACAAAGTTGATGGGCGATGTAATTATCGCTTTGTTGCCTGCGTTGGCGGTGTCGGTCTATGTCTATGGCTGGGGCGTGTTGGCAGTAACAGCAGTTTCGATTGGCTGCTGTGTGCTTTTCGAAGCATTGATTCAGAAATTTTTGGTGCGTGGCAAGCAGACCATAACCAACCTCTCGGCTGTGGTTACGGGCTTGTTGTTGGCGATGAATATGCCGGCAAATATTCCGTTGTGGATTGTTGCAGTGGGCGCACTCATTGCTATCGGTGTTGCAAAGATGCCGTTTGGCGGTCTTGGCAAAAACCCATTCAACCCCGCAATCGTAGCTCGTGTATTCCTCTTGATTGCCTACCCTGTGCAGATGACATCGTTTGCAATGCCTTCGACCGAGGGCTTTGTCGATGCCTATTCGGGAGCGACTCCGCTGGCAGCAGCCAAGGCAGGCTTGATGAACTTCGCAGAGTTCGATGCGCTGGGTATGTTCGCAGGTAATATGGCGGGCTCGTTTGGCGAGATTGCAACTTTGGCACTCCTGCTCGGCTTCGCATACTTGTTGGTGCGTCGTGTTATCACTTGGCATATCCCTGTGTCGATTTTTGCAACCGTTGCAGTGTTTGCTGCCGTGTATGGTGCATTCTCGTTCGATACGCCACACCTCGTGTCTAACTTCGCATTGTTCCACCTTCTGAGCGGTGGAGTAGTGCTGGGCGCAGTATTTATGGCTACCGACTATGTAACCTCGCCAATGACTACCAAGGGTATGGTTATCTACGGCGTAGGTATCGGTGCTATTACAATGATTATCCGCTTGTGGGGTGCATATCCCGAGGGTATGTCGTTCGCTATCCTTATTATGAATAGCGTAGTACCTCTTATAAATAAGTATATCAAACCACGCCGTTTCGGTGCTAAAAAGTAGGAGGGCAAGCGATATGAAGAGTTCATTGAAGAATATGGTGTTGGTGCTTTTCTGCATCACCCTCATCTCGTCAGCTTGCGTGGGCTTGGTAAATATGATTACCGTAGAGCCTATCGCCAAGGCGAAGGAGGCGGCAGTGAAGGCGGCATTGGCAGAGGTATTGCCCGAGTTCGATGCAACCGAAAAGAGCGAGCATACGGCAGACGAGTTGCTGATTATCGCCTATAAGGCAACCAAGGGTGGCGAGGTCGTTGGCTACGCTATCGAGTCGGCAACCAAAAACGGTTTTAGCGGCTTGGTACGCCTTATGGTCGGCTTTGATACAAAGGGCACTATCTTGAATGTCAATGTATTGGAGCAGGCGGAAACCCCTGGTCTTGGTGCAAAGATGACCGAGGAGGGCAACCCTCTCTTGGCGAGCATCCAGGGCAAGGAGGCTCCGAAGGTAAAACTTACCGTAAAGAAGGATGGTGGCGATGTCGATGCTTTGACCGCTGCAACAATCTCATCTCGTGCATACGCCGAGGCTGTGGCTCGTGCCTACTCGGTCTTTAAGGTTGTAGCAGGCTGGGAGCGAGAGGTTCAGGCAACTACGGGTGCATCACAAACAAAGAAGGAGGAGTAATTATGGCAAATAGAGTAACAACTTTCTTGAAAGATAAGCTACTCCTCGTATGGCGTGGCGTTATCAAGGAGAACCCAACCTTCGTTTTGGTCTTGGGTATGTGTCCTACGCTCGGAACAACCACATCGGCAGAGAACGGCTTTGGTATGGGTGTGGCAACTATGGCGGTGCTGATTATGTCGAATATGGTAATCGCACTCATCAAGAATCTTATCCCCGATAAGGTGCGTATTCCGGCGTTTATCGTGGTTATCGCATCGTTCGTAACAGTTATTCAGATGTTGATGCAGGCATTTGTGCCTTCGCTCTACGCATCGCTCGGAGTCTTTATTCCGCTTATCGTGGTGAATTGCATTATTCTCGGTCGTGCCGAGGCGTTCGCATCGAAGAATGGCGTGCTTGACTCGGCTCTCGATGGTGTAGGTATCGGCTTGGGCTTCACACTCTCATTGACCGTTATCGGTGCAGTGCGTGAGGTGTTGGGCAGCGGTGCAATCTTCGGCTATGACCTCGGTTGTGGCGACTATATGCCGTTGGTATTTGTTCTGGCTCCGGGAGCGTTCCTTGTGCTGGGCTTCTTGATGGTATTGTTCAACAAATTCTTAAAGAAATAGGGCTATGGAGTTATCATATTTTGCAATTATCATAGGTGCGATATTCGTAAATAATGTCGTGCTGGCGCAGTTCCTCGGCATCTGTCCATTCTTGGGCGTTTCGTCGAAGGTCGAGACCTCGATGGGTATGGGAGCTGCCGTAACCTTCGTTATGGCGTTGTCGGCTGTGGTTACTTGGTTGATTCAGACCTATATCCTCGTACCACTCGGTATCGAGTATATGCAGACTATTGTCTTTATCCTCGTTATTGCGGCGTTGGTGCAGATGGTGGAGATTGTCTTGAAGAAGGTGTCGCCTTCGTTGTACCAGGCGTTGGGTATCTTCCTGCCACTCATTACCACCAACTGCGCAGTGCTCGGTGTGGCTATTCTGATGATTCAGAAGGAGTTTTCATTATTGCAGGGCGTAGTCTATAATGTGGCTACCGCTTTGGGCTTTGCTTTGGCACTCGTAATCTTTGCGGGCTTGCGTGAGCGCATCGAGTTCGAGGAGGCTCCAAAGGCATTCCAGGGCGTACCTATCGCCTTGATTACTGCCTCGATTTTGGCTATGGCATTTATGGGATTTTCAGGACTTGTATAAGTCCTGAAAATCCTGTGTGTTACCCACCCCCTAAATCCCCCTCCTGTGAGGGGGACTTTTGCTTTTTTTGCAAAAGTCCTGTGTGTTACTCTTCCCCTAAATTCATGAATTTCCTATCCACCCACTAAATTTCATAATCTCTCATTATTTGTTTTTAACGAAAATCGTTAAATATTTATCGAAAAAGATTGCGGAATTAAAAATCTTGCTCTATATTTGTAACGACAAACATTGAAAGTTTAATCTTAATCGTTAAAAAACTATGAAACTGAACAAGAAGAGTAAATTGTTGCTTACCACTTCGTTTGTGGTAGCGAGTTTGTTGGGTGCATTGGTGATTGTGCATACTGCGGTGCAGATTCTCAATGGAATGCCGGTTGCAGGCGAAGAGTACAAAAATGCAATCGGAATTATGGATACGGGCAACTCCCTGCACAATGATGGTAGGGTTACCGAGCCTATCGTCGTCGTTGAGGGTAGCGATACCGAGCCTCAGATTTTAGCTAAGCCAACCGAAGTGTTGCTATATTCCGATTCTGAGGACTTTGTGATGCCAAATCATTGGGGATTCAAGGCGTGGAAGGCTATGTTTTATCTTCGAACATTACTGCTTATGACGATGGTGATAATGTTGCTCTATTTTGCTATTGTAACTCTCCGTAGTTCTCGTACAGGAGTCCTATTTACAAAGAGTAACCTACATATTATATATGCACTTGCTCCTATATCGTTCCTATATCTGCTTGTCAATGACAACTTCTATACATTTAAGCAGTATGCAATAAGTGAACTCTATGCAGACAAGGCGTCAGTTTCCCTGAATGGAGCATTTACTATGAATGCCGAAACATTGGTTGTGCCATTGTTGCTTATTGTGGTGGCACAGCTATATAAGGTGGCTATTGTGATGAACGAAGAGGAGGTGATGACCGTATAAAATAGGATAGTATGGCTATTGTAATAAATCTTGATATGATGCTTGCCAAGCGCAAGATGACGCTTTCGGAGTTGTCTGAGCGTGTAGATATTTCGATTGTCAATCTCTCAATCCTGAAAACTGGCAAGGCACGAGCCGTGCGCCTTTCGACACTCGATGCTGTTTGTGATGTGCTTGATTGCCAACCCGGAGATATCTTGGAATTTAGGAAGGAATAGAAAATGCGGTGAGAATATCACCGCATTTTCTTATTTGGGTAATGATGCAAAAAGCGGCGCTTTTTGCATCATTACCCTTATTTGTATAACCGCCCTAATTGGAGCGAAGCGACAAGTCCCCCTTTTTCAACAGGGGGATTTAGGGGGAATGTCAATATGAATGCATTGCTTTAATTATAATTAAAGTAATGCGTCAATCTTTGCCTTCAACTCAGCCTTGCTGATTACACCAACATGCTTGTCGACAACCTCGCCACCCTTGATGAATACGAGGGTAGGAACATTGCGAACACGGTAGTTTGCCGAGATGTCGTCGCACTCCTCAACATCGCACTTACCGATATTTACCTTGTCGGCATACTCCTCTGCCAACTCCTCAACAACCGGCGCAATAGCACGGCAAGGACCGCACCATACTGCCCAAAAGTCAATTACCAACGGCTTGCTGTCCGAGAGCAACGCCTCATAGTTCTCGTTTGTAATGTTTAATGCCATAATCTTTTTGTTTTTTATTGGTTTACTGTTATTGTGTATTTCAAATTATGCTTCTCGATAAATTCGGCAATCTCCTTGGTGAGTGCCACTTTGTACTTGCGTGAGTATGCCGAAACATTCACCGCCTCCTGCAGATCCTGCAACGAGAATTTGAGTTGAGCCTTACCCTTCGATACTTTTGCAACCTCGATAAGCTCATCAATAAACTCTCGGGTGAGTATCTCGGTTGGGGTGTAGAGCTTTATCTCACGCACCGCATCTCGCACATCCGACAACTGCGTTACACTCTGCACCTTGAACTCCAAAACCTCGGGGTTGGAGTATGGGCGAGGTTGCACACGACCCTGGATAAGCAGGAAGTAATCCTTGAACATCCTTGTGCGGAACATCTCGTAGTCCTTGCGGAAGAAGGCAAATTCGTACATTCCGTTGTAGTCCATAACGGTCATCTTGCCCGCAGGTGTTCCATTTTTGAGGTAGAACTCCGTGGTGTCGGTTACAATACCAGCAACGGCAATCTCCTTGCCACGCATCTTTTCGAGGTCGCTCAAATCACTAAGCGAACACTTACATACCGAGCCGAGCAGGAGTTTGTACTCGTCGAGTGGATGAGCCGAGAGATACATACCAATCAAATCCTTCTCCTTGTTGAGGAGTTCGAGCTGCACGGCATCGCCACGCACAGGTATATTCGGCTTCTGAATATCCGAGACTCCGTTGTCGCCACCGAAGAGGCTCTGCTGGGCATTGTTTTTCTCGGTCTGTATGCGTGTTCCGTAGCGCACCAATGCATCCACAAAGCTCTCGCCCTTGTCGTCAGTTGCGAGGAACTTACCACGGTTAAAGTCGGTTATCGAGTCGAAACCTCCCGACATAGCGATGTTCTCAACGCACTTGCGGTTGATTGCCGAGTAGTTTGCACGCTCGCAGAAGTCGTATATATTCTTGAACGGACCATTCTTCTCTCGCTCGGCGATAATAGCAGTTACGGCACCTTCGCCAACGCCCTTAATCGCTGCCAAACCGAAGCGGATATCGCCATTTTTGTTTGACGAGAAGCGCATCTGCGACTCGTTGATATCAGGCGACAATACCTTGATACCCATTCGCTTACACTCGCTCATATAGAGCTCCAACTTCTCGGTGCTGTTGAGGTTGGCGCTGAGCAATGCCGCCATATACTCCGACGGATAGTTCGCTTTGAGATAGGCGGTCTGGTATGCCACCCACGAGTAGCAGGTTGCGTGCGACTTGTTGAAGGCGTAGGATGCAAACTTCTCCCAATCCTCCCAAATCTTTGTCAGAGTCTTCTCGTCGTGGCCATTTGCAGCTCCACCTGCCAAGAATTTAGGTTTGAGCTCCATCAGCTTGGCAAGAATCTTCTTACCCATCGCTTTACGCAGGGTGTCGGCCTCACCTCGGGTGAAGTTTCCGAGCAGACGAGAGAGCAACATAACCTGCTCCTGATAGACGGTGATACCGTATGTATCCTTCAAGTACTTCTCCATAATAGGGATGTCGTACTCGATAGGCTTGCGACCGTGCTTGCGGTCGATAAAGTCTGGGATATAATCCATTGGACCTGGACGGTAGAGCGCATTCATCGCAATAAGGTCCTCGAATACCGTAGGCTTCAAATCTCGCAGGTGCTTCTGCATACCTGCCGACTCGAACTGGAATGTACCCAATGTATAACCACCGCAATAGAGGTCGTAGGTCTTTTTATCGTCGATTGGAATAGCGTCGATATCGACATCAATACCCTTGATGCGCTTGATGTTCTCCACCGCATCCTTCATAATCGAGAGGTTCTTCAAACCGAGGAAGTCCATCTTGATAAGACCTGTATCCTCGATTACCGAGCCCTCGTATTGTGTCACGAGCATCTTCTCGCCCGTCTCCTTATCCACGGCGGTCGATACAGGCACCCAATCGGTGATATCGTCACGACAGATGATTGTACCGCAAGCGTGTACGCCCGTACCACGAACATTACCCTCCAACTCGCACGCATACTTAATCGTATCACGCATAACGGGGTCGTCGGACTGCTCCGCCTGCTTCAACTCGGGCACGAAATTGATGGAGTTCGGGAGGTTGATTTTCAACTCCTTATCCTTGTTGTTCGGGTCTGGAATATGGTCGGGGATAAGCTTGCAAAGGCGGTCACTCTCTGCCAATGGCAACTTCTGCACTCGTGCCACATCTTTCAGTGCCATCTTCGTAGCCATTGTGCCGTAGGTGATGATGTGCGCCACCTTCTCCTGACCATACTTCTTGGTCACCCAATCGAGCACTCGGCCACGACCTTCGTCGTCGAAGTCGATATCGATATCGGGCAACGAGATACGGTCAGGGTTCAAGAAACGCTCGAAAAGCAAGTCGTACTTGATAGGGTCAATCTGCGTGATGCCCAAGCAGTATGCCACCGCCGAGCCCGCAGCCGAACCACGACCAGGTCCTACCCATACGCCCAACTCCTCTCGTGCAGCACGAATAAAGTCCTGTACGATAAGGAAGTAGCCTGGGAAACCCATTGTCTTCATAATGTAGAGCTCGAAGCGCAATCGCTCCGCAACTTCCTCTGTGAGAGGCGAGCCGTAACGCTTCTCAGCACCCTCCATTGTGAGTTTTGTGAGGTAGTCAGCCTCGAACTTTATACGATAGAGCTTGTCGTAACCGCCAAGCTTCTCAATCTTCTTCTTTGCATCCTCCTCTGACATCACAACCTCGCCATTTTCGTTGCGGGTGAATTCGTCGAAGAGATCCTGCTCGGTCAAACGCTGTCGATACTCCTCCTCGGTGCCAAACTCGGCAGGGATAGGGAAGACCGGCATAATAGGTGCGTGGTCGATTGAATAGACCTCGACCTTATTACATATAGCCACCGTGTTTTCGAGCGCCTCGGGATGCTCTGCACCAAATATCGCCTCCATCTCGGCAGTGGTCTTCATCCACTCCTGCTTCGAATAGAGCATTCGCTTCGGGTCGTCGAGATCCTTGCCCGTACTGAGGCAGATAAGGCGGTCGTGAGCCTCGGCATCATTCTCATCCACAAAATGGACATCGTTGGTGCAGATGAGCGGAATGTTGTGCTTGCGGGAGAATTCCACCAACTTCTCATTCACCTTGCACTGCATACCGTAAGCCTCGTGGTTGGCACGCTCGACGGTCGCCTTGTGCAACTGCAACTCCAAGTAGTAGTCCTCGCCAAAGAGGTTCTTGTACCACAAAACCGACTCCTCAGCCTCCTGCAAACGCTCCTCGGTGATAAGTCGAGGAATCTCGCCACCAAGACACGCCGAAGCACAAATCAGACCCTCGTGATACTTTTCGAGCTCTCGTCTGTCTGTTCGAGGACGGTCGTAGAAACCGTCGGTCCAAGCCTTCGATACGATTTTGAGTAGGTTTTTGTAGCCTTTGAAGTTCTTTGCCAAGAGGATAAGGTGATAACCACCTCGGTCTGCTTTCTCGGTTTTGAGGTTCAAATCGCCACGACGAGCAACATATACCTCGCAGCCGATAATAGGCTTGAACGGCTCCTTGCCCTCCTCCTTCAACGCCTTGTTTGCCTTGCCGACATAGTTCATAAACTCCTTGATAGCGAACATATTACCGTGGTCGGTAATGGCAATGCCCGGCATACCATCCTTGATAGCCTTATCGACGAGTTTTTTGACACTCGCCTGACCATCGAGGAGAGAGTATTGGGTGTGGGTATGTAGATGTACGAAGCCGCTCATAATATAGTGCTATTTTGCTACCTACAAAGATATGAAATAAAACGGAAAACGAAAAACTTTTTAATTAGTTAGGAGTGAGTAGTGAGAAATTTCTCAATTCTCAATGGTTCCAAATCGCCCACGACGCTTCGGCCTGGGCATAGAGCATCGTGAGCCCGTCGATGGTGTGAGCACCTCGCTCGGCTCCGAGCTGCAGGAACTTTGTCAGACGAGGGTTATATACGCAGTCAAAAAGGGTATGCTTTGCCGAGAGTGCCGAGTAGGGCAGTGCGGGCGCACTCTCCGTGTTCGGGAACATCCCGAGAGGTGTGGTATTGACAATTATATCGGTGTCGGCAATCAACTCCTCGCTCAAATCGTTGTAGGTGAGGTCAGCCGCACCCTCGGTGCGTGATACAACCTTGACCTCTGCGCCGCTTGTGCGCAGTACATACTGTACCGCCTTCGATGCACCACCCGTGCCGAGAACGAGAGCCTTTGCCCCTTCGAGCGTGACCCCTTCGAGCGACTTGCGAATACCCACGACATCGGTGTTGTAGCCTTCCAAACCGTCGGGCGTAACCTTCACACAATTCACCGCACCAATCGCTTGCGCCTCCTCGCTGATAGCCGAGAGAAACGGCATAATTGCCTGCTTGTGGGGAATGGTAACATTGAAACCCGAAAGGTGCTCGCAGTGGGGTAGCACCTCCTCCGCTCGCTCGATAGCGAGTGGCGAATACTCCGCATCGATACCCTCTCTGGCGAATTTCTCGCCAAAGTATGATGCGGACAACGAGTGCCCGAGGGGGTAACCTATCAGAGCGAAGCGTCTCATTATTTCTTTACGCCCTTGTATATGATAATGCCGAGTGCAATCACCACTACCGCAATAATGCCGTAGCCGATTTCGTGGCTATACTTGGTTACTTTGGCGATGAGTTTATCCTCAGGAACGAACGCTTCGAGGATGTAACCCATTGCTGCCAATACGCCATTCCACAATCCCGCACCAATAGCGGTGTAGAGGGCAAATTTGGCGATATTCATTCGTGACAAGCCCGCAGGGATAGAGATGAGCTGGCGCACTGCCGGCACAAGTCGACCAACGAGTGTTGCTGCCACGCCATAGCGCACAAAGAACTCCTCCGCCTTTACCACCTTCTGCTCGTCGAGCAGACACATATGGCCGAGGCGGCTGTTTGCGAACTTATAGACAATAGGTCTGCCGAGCAAAACGGCAAGTCCGTAGTTGATAAATGCACCAATCAGCGCACCGAGTGTGGCGAAGAAAACCACCAACCACACATTCAACTCGCCACTTGCAGCGGCCTTATATGCCGCAGGCGGAACAACTACCTCGCTTGGAAAAGGAATAAACGAACTCTCAATCGCCATCAATAGCGTGATAGTCCAATAGTTCAGATGCTCCAAACACCACTCTATAAAACCAACAGACTCCATAAATGAAAATTCAAAATGCAAAATTCAAAATGCAGAATTCAAAAACCTATTTGCTCTTAATAAAACGCTTGGTAAGCCAACGGCGTACAGGCTCGTCGTAGAGCTTCAAGCAAGCGTATGCAAGCGAGATGTTGATGGCAAAGACCATTATCACAACCGGCCAAGTCTCGCCAAGCGAGTAGTGCTTGTTCTCAATCAACCAAGCGTAGAAGAGATACATAACCGGATAGTGAACAATGTAGAGCGGATAGGAGATATCGCCCAAGAATTTACAAAATGCCGATGAAGCCTTACCTGTTGCTTTACCAGAGGCCGTAAGCCATACGATAGCAGGGAATACAAATAGTATGCAAGCGAACTCATATAAGCCGTTGATGCTCACTGCGCCGCACTTTGCAAATGCAGGTACCGAGAACAGAGTAAATAGTATCGCCCACGCAATCCAGAATATACCCTTAATCTTCACAGGCTTGAAGTTGCGAGCCATAAGCATACCCAACGAGAATGGGAACATCATTCTGAGCAAGGCACCAAAGAAATTCGCAGTGTCGAGGGTCCAACCGATACCAATCATATCGTAACCCGACACATCGGTGGTCGCAAACCAGCACCACGCAACGCCCAAAGCCGTAGTCAGCACCGCCAACGCACGATTGCCCAAACGACGGATGATGAGTGCGTAGAGCAGGTTGCCGATATACTCGAAGAAGAGCGACCAACTTGGGCCATTCAAGGAGTACATCTCGCCATTACCACGCAAATCGTAAGGTGCGCCCGGGTAGGCAGGGATAAATAACATCGTAAGCACCAAAGCAACCAACGACCACGAAATCGGGGTAGGTGTGCCGTCCCACTTTACTCCACCTTGCAACAAGAATGTAACCAAACCAATCACTGCTCCCATAATAAGCATTGGGTGTAGGCGGATAAGTCTGCGCTTGAAGAACTCTTTGAGCGTCAAACGGTTATGTGCGCTATTCCAACGGTCGTCGTAGGCGTAGCTAATCACAAAACCCGAGAGCATAAAGAATAAATCAACGCCCAAATGACCGTGATTAAAGGTTGTGATTGCACTACCCTCGGCAAAGGCAAAGCCCTCGAAGAAGTGGTACCATACAACCATCAGAGCCGCAGCACCTCGCAATGCATCGAGCAACGCATAGTGGGGCTTACTGTCGGCAAATGCGGCCGATGGGGTAACGAGTGGGGTGTTAGCCATAATTTATTTGATTAAGTTTGAGATTTCCTCAAATGCTACCAAGTTCTGCTCGCCCGTGGTCATATTCTTGACGGTTGCCTTACCCTCAGCCAACTCGTTGCTGCCAATGATGACAACATACGGAATTTGACGACGGTTAGCATACTCCATCTGCTTCTTCATCTTCGCAGAGTCGGGATATACCTCGGTAGCGATGCCGTTATCACGCAACGCCTTCGCACAACGCAACGATGCCAAACCTTCTGCCTCGCCAAGATTTACGAAAAGCACCTTTGTCAAGCAAGTTACATCGGCAGGGAACAAATCGAGTCCTACCATAACATCATAGATGCGGTCTGCACCGAACGAGATACCCACGCCCGAAACATCAGGCATACCGAAGATACCTGTAAGGTTGTCGTAGCGACCACCACCGCAGATTGAGCCGATAGCAAAATCCTTCGCCTTAACCTCGAAGATTGCACCTGTGTAGTAGTTCAAACCACGAGCCAACGAGAGGTCCAACTCAACCTCTAAGTTGATGCCCAAAGCCTCTACCGATGCGAATACGGTGCGCAACTCCTCAACACCCTTCAAGCCGGTTTCGCTTGTGGCGAGGATAGTTTCGAGCTGTGCCAACTTCTCGGCTGTCGAGCCGCTCAACATAAGGATAGGCTCCAACTTTGCCACTGCCTCAGCCTCGATACCACGCTCCGAGAGCTCCGCCTTAACATTCTCCAAGCCAATCTTTTCGAGCTTGTCGATAGCGACGGTGATGTCAATCATCTTGTCGGAGTGACCCATAACCTCGGCAATGCCGTAGAGTACCTTGCGGTTGTTCAACTTCAACACTACATTGATTCCGAGTTTGCCAAATACACGCTCCACAATCGAAATCAACTCCACCTCGTTGAGCAACGAGCGAGAGCCGATGATATCGACATCGCACTGATAGAATTCACGATAGCGACCCTTCTGTGGGCGGTCAGCACGCCATACAGGCTGAATCTGATAACGCTTGAATGGGAATGTAATCTCGTTCTGGTGCTGTACGACATAGCGGGCAAACGGAACGGTCAAATCGTATCTTAAACCCTTCTCGCAGATGCGGTGAGCCTGGCGTACCTCCTCGTCATTGAGGTTTGCGCCGAAGTCGCCCGAATTGAGAATCTTGAAGAGGAGCTTGTCGCCCTCCTCGCCATACTTACCCATAAGGGTAGAGAGGTTCTCCATCGAAGGTGTCTCGATGGCTGCGAAGCCGTAGTTGCGGAAAACCTCGGCGATAGTGTCGAATATGTAGGAACGACGAGCCGTCTCAATTGGCGAAAAATCTCGTGTTCCCTTTGGAATAGATGGTTTCTGTGCCATAATTTTTTTTGAGGCTATTAGCTGTTAGCTTTTAGCCATTAGCTTTGTTTAATTTGTAATATCTATTTAAGCCAATGGCTAACGGCCAATGGCTAATGGCTGTTTATTGGTTACTCAACAAGCTTGCGATACTTTACACGGTGTGGGGTAGTGTCCATACCCTGCAACTTCTTCCACTCCTCGTACTCCGAGTAAGAGCCCTCGTAGAAGATTACATTGCCATCGCCCTCGAACGAGAGGATGTGGGTTGCGATACGGTCCAAGAACCAACGGTCGTGCGAGATAACTACGGCGCAACCTGCGAAGTTCTCCAAACCCTCCTCCAATGCACGGAGAGTGTTCACATCGATATCGTTGGTAGGCTCATCGAGCAAGATTACATTGCCCTCCTCCTTCAAAGCCAATGCGAGGTGCAAGCGGTTACGCTCACCACCCGACAAAACGCCACACTTCTTCTCCTGGTCAGCACCGGTGAAGTTGAATCGCGCTACATAGGCACGAGCCGGCACCTGGCGGTTGCCCAACTGCACCCACTCGCTATTCTGCGAGATAACCTCATAAACCGACTTTTCAGGGTCGATAGACTTGTGCTGCTGGTCCACATAGGCGAGTTTTACGGTCTGACCTACGGTGAAAGTTCCGCTTGTAGGCTCCTCCAAGCCCATAATCATACGGAACAAGGTGGTCTTACCCGTACCGTTAGGACCGATCACACCTACGATACCTGCCGGTGGCAACTTGAAGCTCAACCCCTCGTAGAGCATACGGTCGCCAAAGGCCTTCGATACGCCATTCGCCTCGATAACAACATCGCCCAGACGAGGTCCATTCGGGATATAGATTTCGAGCTTCTCCTCCTTCTGCTTTGTATCTTCGTTGAGCATCTTGTCGTAAGCCGAAAGACGAGCCTTGCTCTTTGCACGACGACCCGATGGGTTCATATTCACCCACTCCAACTCACGCTCCAAGGTCTTGCGACGCTTCGACTCCTGCTTCTCCTCCATAGCCATACGCTTGGTCTTCTGGTCGAGCCAGCCCGAGTAGTTACCCTTCCAAGGAATACCCTCGCCACGGTCGAGTTCCAAAATCCAACCCGCAACATTATCCAAGAAGTAACGGTCGTGGGTTACAGCGATAACGGTACCCTTATACTGCTGCAAGTGCTGCTCCAACCAGTCGATAGACTCTGCATCGAGGTGGTTGGTAGGCTCATCGAGCAACAATACATCGGGCTGCTGCAACAACAAGCGGCACAACGCCACACGACGACGCTCACCACCCGACAATACTGCCACATTCTGGTCAGGTGCAGGACAACGGAGTGCGTCCATTGCACGCTCCAATACGCTATCCAATTCCCAACCATTCACATGGTCAATCTTCTCGTACAACTCGCCCTGACGCTCGATAAGACGATTCATCTCGTCGTCGTCCATCGGCTCGCAGAGTTTTAAGTTGATATCCTCGTACTCTTTGAGCAATGCCACAGTCTCGGCGCAACCCTCCTCGACAACCTCCTTTACGGTCTTGTTGTTGTCGAGCAAAGGCTCCTGCTCCAAGTATCCTACGGAGTAACCCGGCGAGAATACGACCTCGCCCTGGAAATTTTTGTCTATGCCTGCGATAATCTTCATCAGGGTAGATTTACCCGAGCCGTTAAGACCGATGATACCGATCTTCGCACCATAGAAGAATGAGAGGTAGATGTTATTCAGGACCTTCTTCTGATTTTGAAAGGTCTTGCTGACACCCACCATCGAAAAGATAATTTTCTCGTCTGCCATAATTGGTATGTTTTTATATTTAATTATTTCGTTTTTGCCTATAATCGCACAAAGATAGTGAATTTATTTCAAAAAATCGTTATCTTTGTAAAAGATAAATGAGAATTAGTGAGTAGAGAGTAACGAGTAGTGAGTAGTTGAGAGTTGAGAGTTGAGAGACGAAAGACGAAAGAAGTTAGGAGCTAAGAGCGGAAAAATGCAAAATTACTTTCAGCGCACCTCTAACTACCCCTAACTACCCCTAACTACTCCTAACTACCTCTAATCAAACTTGCGCCGCAACAAGTTTAGGAGTTCGTAAAACAATAAAGAGCCAATGGCTAAAAGCAATATAAAAACTATGGCAGGAAAGAAAAAGAGGGTGGCACTCGCCCTGTCGAGTGGTGGCCCACGAGGATTTGCCTATATTGGCGCATTGGAGGTGCTTGCAGAGCGTGGCTACGAGGTTACGGCCGTAGCAGGCACTTCGATTGGTGCGTTGGTGGGCGGTGTATATGCCGCAGGGCGCTTGGCGGAGTTTAAGGAGTGGCTCCTTTCGCTCGATACCCGCAAGGTCTTTTCGCTGGTCGATTGGTCGCTCTCGATGAGCCACCTCGTTAAGGGCGAGAAGATTATCGAAGCGATAAAAGAGGTTGTTCCCGATGTTAAAATCGAGGATATGACACTCCCGTTTTCCGCCATCGCAACCGACCTCTACACGGGCGAGGAGGTGGTCTTCGACAAGGGCGATTTGTTCTCCGCAATTCGTGCCTCGATGTCTATACCATCGCTCTTCAAGCCGGTGCAGTACGGCAATACTGTACTGATTGACGGTCACTCATCTAATTGCTTGCCACTCAATAGGGTACAACGCACAAAGGGTGATATTCTTGTAGGCTTCGATGTCAATTATTTCGATGTCGAGGCTATCCGTTCGACTGTTGCCGAGGCGCATAAAATAGCGACCGACTACCAGGCGTTGCAAGAGGCAAAAGATGCCGAAGTGAAGGCGTTATCCACGACCATTAAGGGCGATGAAAATACCTCTTTTTGGCGCAAATTGGTGGCACTCGGGGCGGTGCGCTACGAGGCTATGCGTGAGGTGCGAGCCTTCCGTGAGGAGAATGTCGATACTCTGCCCGACCTCGATTGGGATAGTAACTTCTACGATATTATCGACCGCACATTCTCCATTATGAATCAGCACAATTCACGCCTTATGACGGAGTTGTGCAAACCCGATATCTTGGTGCAGATGCCGTTCGATGCCTACGGCGAAATGTCGGACTACGCCTTGGCAAAGGAGATTATAGAAAAAGGGCGTGAACTGATGTCGAAGGCTCTCGACGAGTATGAATCGAAGAGACGAAAGATTTGGGGTATATTCTAAAAAGTAATGCCGTATAATATGAAACGGGTAGTTCTACTTGTAATTTCAATTCTGTTTGCTGCGTCATCCGTAGCAGGGGAGGAGATTACGGTGAAAATCGATAAAAGAGAGCGATGGCAGACTATCGAGGGGTGGGGTAGCTCGCTCTGCTGGTGGGCACATATGTGTGGCCGCTGGGATGAGGAACGAGTGGATAAACTGCTCGACCTAATCACCTCGAAGGATGGTCTGAATATGAATATCTTCCGCTATAATATTGGCGGAGGTGATGATCCGTCGCATATCGGCGGTCATATGGTCGAGGGCAAGGGTAAGCGAGCCGAGATGGAGGGCTTTAAGGCTTCGGCCGATGCCCCTTACGATTGGAGTGCCGACGAGGGACAGCGCAATATAATGCTCAAAATTAAGCAACGCCGCCCAGATGCGGTCTTTGAGGCGTTCTCAAATTCGCCACCCTATTGGATGACATATAGCGGTTGCTCGGCAGGTCACGAGGAGCCTATTTGCGATAACCTCAGACCGGAATACTATGGGATGTTTTGCGACTATCTTATAGATGTGTGCAAGCACTATAAGGAGACCTACGGAATTGAGTTCAAGAGTTTGGAGCCTTTCAACGAATCTACAAGTAACTATTGGCATTATCTTGGTTCGCAAGAGGGTTGCCATTTCGATATTGAGAGCCAAATTGAGCTGCTGCGTGTGCTATATCCAAAATTGAAAGCCTCGGGTTTAAAGACTGTAATATCCGCTTCGGATGAGACAAATCTGCGTTCGGCAATCAAGGTGTGGAACGCCTACTCGCAACATCCCGACATTATGCAGATTGTCAAGCAGTTTAATGTCCATACCTACTCGGCTACAAATAGTCAGCGTATGGAGTTGAACAGGTTGGTGTCGGAGAGTGATATGGAGTTTTGGCAGTCGGAGTCGGGTCCTCAATGGGATAACGAGTTGCGCCCAAAGGGTAAAAGTGCCTTCGAGTACAATCTCTACTTGGCGAAGAAACTCTTTCGTGATATGCGAATTATGCGACCTCAGGCGTGGCTCGATTGGCAGTTGGTCGAGGAGCATAGCAGAGCGTGGAGCCAGATTAAGGCCAATTTCGCAACAGGTGGGTTTGCCGTTCACAAGAACTACTATGTGCGTATGAATGTGACTCGCTTTATCAAGCAGGGATATACTCTGCTTGCCACCGAGAATGAGAATACATTGGCTGCGCTCTCGCCCGAGGGCGATGAGTTTGTGATTGTGTTGCTGAATGTTGAGGAGGAGGCGTTTGATGCCAAAATCAACCTTGCTACATTCAAAAAGATAGCCCCCGTTGCCAAAGTATATCGCACTTCCAAGAGTGAGAACTGCAAAGAACTTGAACAGACGACCATAAATGGCAAACGACTGAACTATAAAGCCGAGCCGATGAGCATTACAACAATTGTTGTGAAGGTGAAATAGGCGATTGGCGGTAGAAAAACAGCAATATATATCCTCTCCTCCGTCTAACAACAAACGGTGATTATAGATGCTCCGAAGCGCAAGCCTAATATCTTTGGGCAAGAGCCGTTTGATAATCTCTACTCTCCGTAAATCTGGTCGGCAAAGTCGCTCCAAGCCACTTTGTATGCCTCGACCGAGGCGTGCGGAACAAAGATTTTGCGCTCCTTAACCACATCTTCAAATGCGTACTGCTCCAAAGTCGGTGGAGTGGTTGCCTTGCAGTGAATTTCGGTGAGAGCCTCACAATAACTGAATGCTCGATATCCCACATTTGTCGTGGTCGAAGGGAGCGTTAAACTCGTGAGCGACTTGCAGTTAAAGCAAATGCTTTCCGCCACTGCTGTGAAGCCCTCGGGTAGAGCGAATGAACGCAATCCCGTAGCAGCAAAGGCATTCTTGCCGATTGTTTCAATGCTCTGCGGAAGTGCTATTTCGGTCAGTTGCAAATCGCCGGCAAAGGCGTAACTGCCAATGCTTTTTACCCCATCTGGTATATTGATAGAGGCGAGTTTTGGGCAGTCGTGGAAGGCATCCCCCTCAATCGTTTCGATGGTCGAAGGAAGTATCACGCTCTCCAAGCCGCTGCACTTGTAGAGAGCTTGCTCTTTGATTGTTCGGAGATTGGTGTTCTTCGAGAGGTCGAGCGTGCGCAACTCAATAGCATTGTATGCCTGAAAACTCTCCAAATTGACAAAATGCTCAATACCCTTTACCGAGTAGATGCTCTGCTTCGAGTCGATATTCACGGCACGAATAGCATTTGCCTCGCTCTCGGAGAGAATTTTGTCGCCATTGATGTCGAAATTCTCGTAGCAATAGCGCATAAACTCCACATCTTCCAACTTTTCGCAGTAGTCGGTCGGTGCAGGTGTCGGCGTAGGCGCAGAGCCCTTTGGAATGGTGATTGTACTTCCGTCGGAGAGGGTTATGATGACCTCTGTTTCATTTTCGACGATGCCTACGATTATGCAACCCTCGCCCTCTTCGCCCTCTTTGCAACCGCAAGTGTTTATGGTTATAGGGTCGCTATTGGCGAAGGTTATCGTGTAGCCGACAATCTCCTCGCCCTCCAATATGGGAGTTACCGAGGTGATGTAATCTCGACTCTGCAACACCCCGATAAGGGTGCGCAGAGCCTCGATATCCTCTTGGGCTTTGCCGTATTGCTTTTCGAGCTCCTCGATGCGCTGCTCCATATCGTCGAGCCTATCCACCACGGCACTATCGTCGTAGGCGGCAGGGGCGCACGAAGCAAGGCATAACACCAAAGAGCAAAATATGTAGGCAAATCTATTCATTGTCAATCTTTTACCACGCAAAGAGTGGGTACTGCTCCATCAAGGCATTTACATCCTTGCGAACAGCTGCGATGTTCTCCTCGTTCTCTGCGTCAGAAAGTACTCGGTCAATCAACTCTGCGATATACTCCATCTTATCCTCCTTCAAACCACGGGTGGTGATTGCAGGAGTTCCGAAGCGCAAGCCCGAAGTCTGGAATGCCGAGCGAGAGTCGAATGGTACCATATTCTTATTTGCGGTGATGTCGGCCGCTACGAGAGCCTTCTCGGCAACCTTACCTGTCAATTCAGGGAACTTGGTACGCAAATCTACGAGCATAAGGTGGTTGTCTGTTCCGCCCGAAACGATGTTGTAGCCACGAGCCGACAACGCTGCCGACAACGCCTGAGCATTGCGTATAACCTGCTGCTGATACTCCTTGTACTCAGGTGTCAAAGCCTCGCCGAAAGCGACAGCCTTAGCTGCAATAACATGTTCGAGTGGTCCGCCCTGAATGCCTGGGAATACGGCAGAGTTGAGAATCTGCGACATCTTCTTCACTACGCCCTTCGGAGTGGTCAAGCCCCAAGGGTTGTCGAAATCCTTACCGAGCAAGATGATACCGCCACGAGGACCACGCAAAGTCTTGTGAGTGGTTGAGGTTACGATGTGGGCATACTTCACAGGGTTTTCGAGCAAGCCTGCTGCGATAAGACCTGCGGTGTGAGCCATATCGATCATAAGGAGTGCGCCAACCTTGTCGGCAATCTCACGCATACGCTTGTAATCCCACTCACGAGAGTAGGCAGAAGCACCACCTACGATAAGCTTTGGCTTGTGCTCCAACGCCTTGCGCTCCATCTCGTTATAATCGACACGACCATCCTCCTCACGCACCGAGTAGTCGATAGCGTTGAAGTACATACCCGACATATTTACTGCCGAGCCGTGCGAGAGGTGACCTCCGTGCGAGAGGTTAAGACCGAGGAATGTATCGCCTGGCTTCAAAACTGCGAAGAATACCGCCATATTTGCCTGTGCGCCCGAGTGTGGCTGCACATTGGCATACTCTGCGCCATAGATCTGGCAAAGACGCTCGATAGCGAGGCTCTCTACCTTGTCTACAACCTCGCAACCGCCATAGTAGCGAGCCGCAGGGTAGCCCTCGGCATACTTATTTGTCAAAACCGAACCCATAGCGTTCATCACCTGCTCACTAACAAAGTTCTCCGAAGCGATAAGCTCGATACCACGCATCTGGCGGGCACGCTCCTCGGAGATAAGGTCGAAAATCTGTGTATCTAACTTCATAACCTATATATATTATATTGTTGTTATTTTCTCAAATTTTGTGCAGTAGCGATGTTTTGGAAACTTTCGCTCTGCGAAATTACAAGTTTTTTCAAATAAAAACACTATATTTGCACTAAACTTATAAACAAATTATAGTATGAAACTACTCGAAGGAAAGGTTGCGCTCGTTACAGGAGCTACTCGTGGCATAGGTCGTGCCATAGCTTTGCGATTTGCCGAGCAGGGCGCAAATGTAGCCTTTACATATCTCTCGTCGGCTTCGGCTGCCGAGTCGCTCGTTGCCGAGATTGAGGCTTTGGGCGTTAAGGCTGTTGCTTTTGCGTCGAATGCTGCCGATTTTGCGGGAGCTCACAAAGTGGTAGAACAGGTGGTTGCCGAGTTCGGTCAGATTGATATTCTTGTGAATAATGCAGGACAAACCAAGGATGGCTTGATGATGCGAATGAGCGAGGAGCAGTGGGATGCGATTATCGATACCAACCTCAAATCGGCATTCAACTTTATCCATGCCGTAACCCCTGCTATGGCTCGTCGTCGTTCGGGCTCGATTATAAATATGTCGTCGGTGGTGGGCACTAACGGCAATGCGGGACAGTGCAACTACTCGGCATCGAAGGCGGGTTTGATTGGTCTTACAATGTCGTTTGCCAAGGAGATGGGCGCACGAGGTATTCGTTGCAACGCTATCGCCCCAGGCTTTATCACTACCGATATGACCGATAAGTTGAACGATGCAACCAAGGAGGCGATTATCTCCTCCGTATCTCTCGGTCGTATGGGTACAACCGACGAGATTGCCAATGTGGCACTCTTCCTCGCAAGCGATATGGCTTCCTACATTACAGGCGAAGTTATCAAAGTTACCGGCGGAATGCGATAAAAAGCCAATGGCTAATAGCAAAAAGAAATAGCGGTCAAACGACCGCTATTTCTTATTTTACCTCGAACTTTGCGACGAGGAGATCTTTATCGAGGGATGAGCCTCCGACCATCACCTCGAATGTTCCTGGCTCAACTACACGCTCCATATTGAGGTTGTAGTAGCGCAAGTGCTCGGGTGTGAGAGTGAAGGTTATGCGTTTGCTCTCGCCGGCCTTCAATGCCACACGCTTAAAGCCCTTTAACTCCTTGATTGGGCGAGTAACCTCCGAGTAGCAGTCGTTGATATAGAGTTGCGCAATCTCAACACCATCTCGTCTGCCCGTATTCTTGACGGTAACGCTAACCTCGATACTCTCGTCAGGGGCAATCTCGCTCTTCGAGAGTTGCAAATCGGAGTACTCGTAGGTCGTATATGACAATCCGAAACCGAATGGGTAGAGAGGCTTGGTTGACATATCCACAAGACGATAACGCTTGATTGTAGCCTTTTTGTGGTTGTAGTAGATTTGAATCTGACCTTCGTGTCGAGGGATAGTTATAGCCATCTTTGCCGAAGGGTTGACCTCTCCGTAGAGAATCTCGGCAACAGCCTGACCACCAAGCATACCGGGCTCCCAAGCGTAGAGTATAGCAGGGAGATTTTCATCCTCCCAAACAAGAGTGTTCGGACGACCCGTTACGACAACGAGAATTGTAGGCTTGCCACTTGCTGCAACCTTGCGTATCAAATCCTTCTGCAAGCCATAGAGGTCTATGGTCGCACGGTCTTGATTCTCGCCGCAGGTCTTTGCGCCCTTGCGAACACGAAGACTTGTTTCGCCAGCAACAACGATGTTGAGGTCGGTAGTGCGAGCAATACGAGCAGCCTTATCCACATTCTCCTGCGTCATTCTCTTTGGCGTATCGCCCTGATTTACAAATATGAACTCCGTCTTTGGAGCCACCTCACGCAGACCTTCGAGAATAGTGGTTACATTCTCGGGCTTTTGAGGTGCCGACCAGTCGCCCATAATATTCTCGTCATCGGCGTTGATACCCGTTACGAGCACTCGCTTATACTTCTTGCCGTCGAGTGGAAGAATACCGTCGTTCTTTACGAGTACAATCGAGTTGCGTGCAGCCTCCAAGGCTGTTGCACGATGCTCCTTGCACATACGCACCTTCTTGCCCTCGGCAACATTTGAGTATGGGTTTTCGAACAAGCCAAGACGGAATTTTGCAGTGAGAATGCGACGCACCGACTCGTCGATGCGGCTCATAGGAATACGACCCTCACGCACCAACTCTGCAACCTCCTCGTTCCAATAGATGCCGTGCATATGCATATCCATACCCGCCATAATCGACTGATAGTAAGCCTCCTTGCGACTTGTTGCGGTGAATTGTCTGTTGTGCAGACGCTCGATATCCATCCAATCGCTTACGATAAATCCATCGAAGCCATACTCCTTGCGCAGAACATCCTCCATAAGCCACTTGTTGCTGTGACAAGGCACTCCGTTAATGTCGTTGTGAGCCATCATTGCCGAGCCGGCACCACCTTTGCGAACGCTCAACTCGTATGGTGGCAGGAATACCTCGTGGAGGGTGCGCTCCGATACATCTGTCGGAGTGGCATTTCCTCCATTTATGGATTGTGAGCCTGCGATAAGGTGCTTGATGCAGGCCAAGACATCATCTCCGCCCTGCATATCGCCCTGATAGCCATTTACCAATGCCAAACCCATCTCGCCTACGAGATATGGATCCTCGCCAAATGTTTCGCCTACACGACCCCAACGAGCATCACGAGCGACATCGACATTTGGGTTGAAGGTCCAGTGCATATTCATTGCACGCATCTCCAAAGCGGTCTGACGAGCAATCTTGTATGCCATCTCGGTATCAAACGAGCAAGCAAGACCTATGCTTGTAGGGTAGGCGGTATTGTCGGGTGCAAGGCAGTTTCCGTGGATAGCATCGATTCCGAAAATCAATGGAATACCCAAGCGTGACTGCATAGCCAACTCCTGCAACTCGACAGCCTCCTCGGGAGTCAAGACATGAAGGTACGAGCCAATGCGACCCTCTTTTGTCCATTTGCGAAGTGTGTCGGCATTGATGCCAGGGTAGTAACCCTGCGCATCCTGATTGTCAGCCTGCGCCTTCTTGTCCATGTTGGATACATGCACAACGCCACAAAATTGATTCATCTGACCCACCTTCTCTTCGAGTGTCATCTGCGAGAGCAGGCTCTCAACACGCTTCTCGATAGGTGCGGTTGGGTCTTTGTAATCAACCTTGCAACACGATACCGCAAGAACTGCAACTGCAAAGATTAAGATTTTCTTCATATTGGTTGGTTGTTTATCTGATTTGTGCACCGTGCTTATGCTCGAATGCCGACTGCAATGCCGCCATTGTACGCTCGATAGTCTTGTCGTTGAGGGTTTGGTTCTTGTCCTCCAAGATGAACGACAATGCATACGACTTCTTGCCCTCAGGCAACTTATCGCCCTCATAAACATCGAACAACGAAACGCTCTTTAAGAGCTTCTTCTCGGTCGCAAATGCCGTAGCACGCAACTGCGAGAACGAAACGCCCTTGTCAACGAGCAACGCCAAGTCACGCTTAACCTCAGGATACTTCGACAACTCTACTGCCGAAACCTTGTGCTTGCGAGTAGCCTTCAAAAGCATATCGAAATCAATCTCTGCGAAGAATACATCCTGCTTCAAATCGAACGCCTTGCAAATCTTGGCATTCACCTGACCCATCTGCACAAAAGGCTTGTTGTTTACATACAACTCCACTGCATCGCCAAACAGGTCGCTATCGAGCGACTCGGTGCGCAGAGCGTAGATATCCAAGCCGAAGCGACGGAGCAACAACTCTACCTGAGCACGCAAAGTGTAGAACGAAGCCTGCTCGGCCTTTGCGTTCCACGACTGCGGAGTAGCCAAGCCCGTTACTGCGATAGCCAAGCGGTAGTTCTCCGAGTACGAAGCGAGCGGAGCAACCTCCTCGCCCTCCTTTGCCTCGGCCTTGTTGTAGAAGTAGCAATTTCCGAACTCGTAAATCTTCAAGTCGCCATTGCGGTGGTTGGCGTTGAGTTGCACAGCCTCCATAGTGTTGAACAACAAGGTCTGACGCATAACACCCAAATCTGCCGAGAGAGGGTTCATAATCTTCACACACTTCTCTGCCGGATACGATGTCAAGCCCTCGTAGTAGGCGGTCTTGGTGAGTGAGTTCGACATAATCTCGGTGTAGCCACGAGCGGTAAGCATATCGGCTACGAGGTTTGTCAAACGAGTCTTATCCGGCTTCTGAACATACGAAAGGGTAGAATTAACCTTCTCCGAAACCTCTACATTGTTGTAGCCATAGATGCGCAAGATATCCTCAATCAAATCAGCCTCACGCTGAACATCCACACGGTACGGTGGTACGGCAACGCTCCATACATCGCCCTCCTCCTTCTCAATCTTTACCTCCAATGCATCGACGATAGTGCGGAATACCTCGGTAGGAATCTCCTTGCCGATGAGAGCCTTGGCACGAGCCACCGAGAAATCGAAACGGAACGGAGCAACCTCCGCAGGGTTCGAGTCGAAAATCTCGCTTGCGATAGTACCGCCCGCCAACTCCTTGAAGAGGAGTGCCGCACGCTTCAATGCGTAAATCTGAATATTAGGGTCGATACCACGCTCGAAACGGAACGATGAGTCGGTGTTCAAACCGAAGCGCTTTGCAGTCTTACGCACCGATACCGGGTTGAAGTATGCCGACTCGATGAAGATGTCGGTTGTGGTGTCGCTAACGCCCGAATCCAAACCGCCATAAACTCCTGCGATACACATTGGGCGCTCTACCGAGCAAATCATCAAGTCGTCAGCTGTGAGTTTGCGCTCTACGCCGTCGAGAGTTACGAACGGGGTGCCCTCGGCACAATTCTTAACTACGATCTTGCCACCCTCAATCTTCTCTGCATCGAATGCGTGAAGTGGCTGACCAAGCTCGAAGAGTATGTAGTTGGTGATATCCACCAAGTTGTTCTTTGGGTTGATACCCGCAGCACGGAGCGAGTTCTGCATCCACTCTGGCGACGGAGCAATCTTACATCCCTTAACTGCTACGCCTGTATAGTGAGGGCAAGCAGCGGTGTTCTCAACCTCTACCTCGATGTTGAGGTCGTGGTTATCCACAGCAAACGCCTCTACGCTTGGCAACTTCAACTCTGCCTGCTCGCCACGAGCACGGAGGTATGCCACCAAGTCACGAGCAACGCCGATGTGCGAAGCTGCATCGATGCGGTTAGGGGTCAAACCAATCTCGATAAGGTAGTCGTCGGTGATGTTGTAGTACTCCTTTGCAGGGGTGCCCACAACAGCATCCGAAGGCAACTCGATGATTCCTGCGTGCGATGAACCGATGCCCAACTCGTCTTCTGCACACAACATACCGAGCGACTCCACACCTCTAATCTTCGAGCGCTTAATCTTGAACTCCTCCTCGCCACCGTCAGGGTAGAGTACTGCGCCAACCGTAGCGCACATAACCTTCAAACCCTTGCGGCAGTTTGCTGCACCGCAGACGATTGGGAGTGGCTGCTCTGCGCCAACATCAACGGTGGTAATGTGCAAGTGGTCAGAGTCTGGGTGGTCTTCACAAGTTAAAACCTCGCCTACAACCACACCTGCCAAGCCTCCACGAATGGTTTCAATCTTCTCGAAACCCTCGACTTCGAGACCAATGTCGGTCAAAACCTTTGATATCTCCTCTGCTGTGAGGGTTGTATCAACATAATTTTTGAGCCAATTAAATGAAATGTTCATATTCTGTATATTTTTATTGTATTTGCTTGCTAAAAGTCAATTATCTCGCAAAGATAGTAAAATAAACGGAAAGCGGAAAACGGAAAGCGGAAAACTTATAGTTTTCATAATAAAAATGCCGAGCGAAACATTTGCTCGGCATTCTCAAATTGAAGATATCTAAAATTTAGTTTTCCGTTTTCAGCTCTCCGTTTTCCGTTTTCTTGCCGAAGAGCTTATCCATAACGATAGCGATTGCACCATCACCCGAAACATTACAAGCAGGGCCGTAGCCGTCGAGTGCCAAGTAGATAGCCATCAACAGTGCGGTCATCTCTGCCGAGAAGCCCAAAATGGTGCCGAGCAAGCCGACCGAAGCCATCAATACGCCACCCATAACGCCTGGCGACGATACCGCTGCGATAGCCTGCATCAGGGCAAAGTTGATGAACAATGCCAACGGAATATCCACGCCAAACATATAGGCAACAGCCACCGAGGTGGTAACCAACTTAATGGTCGAGCCACACATATGGGTATTCGAGCAGATAGGAATAACGAAGTTTGCCATATCCTCGCTCACGCCGCTTTTGAGGGTGCATTTTGTGGTCACAGGAATTACCGCTGCCGACGAGCAGATAGAGAAACCTGTAAGGTAGGCAGGGAGGATATTGTAGATAAGACGGAACGGATTCTTGCGTGCGATAAGACCTGCTATAAGGTACTGCACGACGAGGTAGAGAATCGACAATACAACACCCGTACCGATAACCTTTGCACCTGTGCCGAGTACGATGTCGATAACGCCCTTTGCCGACATCTCGCAAATCATTGTGAAGATGTAGATTGGCAACAACGGAATGATTGCGCTCTCGATAAACCACTTCACAATCTCGCCAAACTCCTCGAACCAGCCCTTCACAGAGTCGGCTTTGAGGAAGATGCAACCCAAACCAATTACGAACGAGAGGACAATGGCGGTCATCATATCGCAAACAGGCGGAATTTTAAGCTCGAAGAATGGGGCAAACTCCTTCTCCGAAAGTGCCTCAGGCGAGAGCTCGCCCACCGAGAGAATGTGAGGGAAAAACTCCGTTGCGCAAGTGTAGGAGAACAACGCTCCGCCTACGGTCGAGATGTACGACACGGCAATTACAAAGAGGAGCATTTTGCCTGCGCCCTTACCCAAATTTGCAACCGCAGGGGTTACGAGTCCCAACACCAACAATGGCACCGAGAATTTTAGAAGTTGTGCGAACAATACATTGAAAGTCTTGAAGATGCGGATGAATACATCGGGCAAAAACAAGCCGAGCAAAGCACCCAAAGCGATGGCAATTACCACCTTCGGAAAGAGTCCGAGTTTAATCTTTTTCAACTGCATAATTTGTTATTTTTTTAAGTTTGTTAATTCGAGCCTATGTAGAGGAAAATCATTCCTATGAGTATCAGTAATAGGTCTAATGCCTTTGCCTTCAAGTTGCGCTCGCCGAACAATAGTGCACCGCAGGTAAACGAGACTAAAACCGACGAGCGGCGAATCATCGCCACGATGGCAATCATCGCTGCGCTATCGCTCAAAGCGTGAAAGTATGCCATATCGGCAGCCGAGAGCAAAATCGAAATCATAGGTATCGCCCACGACCAATGGAACCTCTGCTCCTTGCGCTTCGGTAGCCACAACACCGCAACGATAACGCTCATCATCAGAAGTTGGTAGAACGAAAACCAACTCTGCACGAATGTCGGATTCATCGAGAACATTATGTAGCGGTCGTACAATCCGCAACAAGCACCAATCAATGCGGCTGCGGCGATGCACAATATCCAGCGGTTGTTCGTGAAATTTACACCCTCCTTCTTGCTCGAACGGCTCAATAAATAGAGCGATACGATAGCAAGTATAACGCCTATCCACTGATAGCCGTTCAACCTCTCGCCAAAGATTATCATCGCACCCACAAGCGTCAGAATGGGGCGTGTAGCGTTAATCGGTCCTACAATCGTAAGTGGCAAATGCTTGATACCGAAATATCCGAATATCCACGACGAAAGTACCATTGCCGCCTTAACGATGATTATTGCGTGGTCACGCAGAGTGCCGCTTGTTGTCTCAAAGAGCGTGTTGTCGAGCCATCCTCCGCCCACTGCCGAGTCGAGCAGTGCAGGCAGGAAAATAATGGTCGAGAATAGGGTGTTCAACCACAGCACGGGGAGTACGGCATTATCCTTCAATGAGCGCTTCTTTGCCACATCGTACAAGCCGAGCAACAACGCTGCGAGAAATGCCAACGAAACCCACATATCCCTATCCGAAAATCAAAATATTAGCAATCACAAACACGGCAAGTGTCAGACTTGCCAAGCCATTCAAAGTGCCGAAAGCAATGCCTATCGAACGCTGCTTTTTTGGTGTTACAAGTATATGTTCTGCCACCAAAAAAGCCGAAAAAAGAACTATACCACACCACAATAACCAGCTCTGTGGCAGATAGTTGGCAAAGGCAAACAGTGCTACGATGCTTATGCAGTGCAGAGCTATACTTATATATAGTGATGTCGCCACCGAGAAGCGTGAAGGTATGGAGTGCAAGCCTCTTGCTCGGTCGAACTCCGCATCCTGCAACGCATAGATAATATCGAAACCTCCGCACCAAGTCAGCACCAACAACGAGAGCAGACACGGAGCAAAAGTGAGCGTTCCCGTCACGGCAATATAGGCTCCCGCAGGGGCAATGCCGAGCGAAAGACCGAGCACAAGGTGTGCCAACGAGGTGAATCGCTTGCAGTAGCTGTAAAACATCACCACCGCCAATGCTACGGGCGAGAGAATTGCCGTGAGCGTATTGATTGTGCAAGCGGTAACGATAAAAAGCAATGCGTTGATAGTTACGAAGGCGAGAGCCTTGCGTGGCGAAATCTGACCCGAAGGAATCTCACGGTTGGCAGTACGAGGGTTTTCGGCATCGAACTTGCGGTCAGCCCAGCGATTGAAACCCATAGCCACATTGCGGGCGAAAACCATACACAATACCACCTGCAAAAGTAGCCACCACGAAAACTCCGCTTCGGTGCTCCATAACGCATAGACGAACGCCATCAATGCAAATGGCATTGCGAAGATGGTGTGCGAAAACTTAACGAGTCGCAGATATTTTGCAATATTATCGATCATACTATTTGCAATTTCCAAGATGCTCTATCTTTAATTGACGCTTAAACTCTTCTACCGAGAGTGATGTTCTAACCTTCACCTTGTGTGAGGTGTTTGGCAATAGGTCTATGTAGTTATTCTCGAAGAAGTTGTCGTTACTCTCAATTGAGAGATAGACCGCACGGGCAAAGTTGTCGGTGGAGAGTGTAACCTCTACGCCACAATCACACTTTGCGACTTCGGCTTTTACGATTGACTTCGGGAAGTTCAGCGCACCCTGCTTTACGAAATAGTTGTTGTTGGTATAGACCTTGTCGCCAACACGAAGTGACGACACAATAATTACATCCTCAGCCTTACGACCACATAAAGCCTCTTCGCTTGGTATGTCGTAGAGTGCGGTTGAAGTGTTGGCAGGTACTGTAACCCTCTTGTTATACTGCTTTACAACCTCACCCGACATTGTCATAATCTTCACTTCAAAGTCGGCTTTGCTATTGCTTTGACTATCCGAAATGGCATATACACGCAAGCGACCATCGCTATTATATGCCGAGAGGAGATACTTGTCGAAATATTTTAGAGCGAAATAGTGTTGTGCTTTCCAACGACCATAACAATCGCGACTTGCCCACGATGCCGCAGGCCAACAGTCGTTGTGTTGCCAATAGAGTGAGCCTTGACAGAATGGCATATTGCGACGATGAGCCTCGACAGCAATCTTTATGGCATCACCCTGCATAACTTGTCCCATATAGAGGAACTTCTCGAAGTCTGGTTGCTCCCAATACTCATTAACGAGGTAGTTGCTTATGTATCCATTGGCTTTAATGCCGGCTTTTTGGTGTAACATCATAACCTCCGAATTTAGACTCCAATCCTCTGGATTTGGAGCATATCGTTTAACTGAACCAAATTCGGGGAAAGACTGAAAACCATATTCCGACATAAAGCGTGCGAGTGTGGTGTTGTAGGCGTCGAAAGGTTTGCCACCCGCCCAAACTCCATAATAGTGGAAGTCGCCTAAGTGGGTTGCATCTCTGGCTCTGATGTCTTTGCCTACCCAAGGCGACATGGGATTGTAGTAGCGAGATGGGTCGTACTCGGCACAAACCTTTGGCAGAAGGTCGTAGTACTGATAGTCGAACTGAGCCTTCTGTATCTCGTAGTATTTCAAATCGATGCCCCTTTTGGTGTATGAGCGGTGGCAGCCCATAAGAACATCATAGCACTCGTTATTACCACACCACAAGGCAATACAGCCGTAGTTGCGAAGTCGTTTGATGTTGTAGATAGCCTCCTGACGCACATTCTCGGCAAAAGCACTACCCGGCTCGACGGGGTAGAGTGCGCAGGCAAACATAAAGTCCTGCCAAACCATAATGCCGTTCTTCTCGCAGAGTTCGTAAAAAATCTCATTCTCGTAGATTCCACCACCCCATACACGCAACATATTCATATTTACGGCAACAGCATCGGCAATGGTCTTTTCGTAAACTTCGTCGGTTACACGAGGAAGAAATGAGTCGCACGGAATGTAGTTTGCACCTTTGGCGAATACTCTCTTGCCATTGAGTTCGAAGTAGAACGAACGACCATATTTGTCATCTTCGCGAACAACTTTTATCGAACGCACTGCGATATCGTGATGCTTCGAATCGACCACCTTGCCCTCAATCTCTACCTCGGTGCGGAAGGCATAGCGATGAGCTTCGCCCAAGCCGTTAGACCACCACAATTTAGGTTTTGCGATTGTGAGAGGTACAACCGCCTTGTTATCGCCCGCTTTGAGGGTTGTAGAGCCTTTGGCGAGTACCGTACCCGACTTTTCGTCAATAACACGAAGTTGTGCCGTAGCCTCTTTCTGCGAGAGAATTTCGAACTCTACATCAATATCTGCACGCTTTGCGGTAACGCTCTTTTGGTTGTAGAATACATCGCTTATACGCATTGTATCCCACGCTTCGAGATATACAGGTCGCCAAATTCCCGATGTAACGAGTCGTGGTCCCCAATCCCAACCATAGTGGTAGCCCGCCTTGCGACAAAATACGCTGATTTTGTGATTGAGCAGACCTCCGTCAGCAGATTGGTCTTGCCAACGATAGTATTGGAATGGCAGGGCTTCCCACTTCGGCATATCAATCTTTACCACCGAGTGGAAATATACTCGCAACTTGTTCTCGCCTTTTTGGAGGTGAGGTTTGATATCCACACGCCAGCGACGGAACATATTGTCCGCTTTGAGCACCAACTTGTCGTTGAGATAGACATCTGCGTAGGTATCCAAGCCCTCGAAAACGAGCTCAATGCACTCTTTCGATAGAATTTCGGCATTTGCCGTAAAGGTTGTGACATACTCCCAATCCTCCTTGTCAACCCACTGCACTGCACGCTCGTTGAGACGGAAAAATGGGTCCTCAATGATGTCGTTTGCCATCAAATCGGTGTGAACGACACCTGGAACGGTGGCGTTGTACCAATTTGCACCTCGCTTCTGCTTGAACTGCCAGCCATCGTGGAGAGTCTGTCGCAGTGGCGATGCAATAACCGCCGATAGCGTCAAAATTGCGATAATTGAGAGTGAGGTTCTTTTCATATAATTGAGGACTTTATAGGTCTGTCTATTGTATAGCCATTATAGCGTCGGCATAACGACTCCACGCTTCGTGGTTTTTGTAGTTGTCGAGCGACTCGGCAGGTACATAGATCTTGCGGTCTGCGGCGTTATTGTTGAACATATTGTATCCTCCCGTCGGCGGTATTGTAGGCTTGCAATAGACCTCTGTCAGGCTGCTGCAATTATAGAATGCCGAAGATCCAATCGAAGTAACGCCATTGCCAATAGTGGCACTTGTCAGACTGTTACATTTATTAAATACAGACTCTCCAATCGTAGTAACGCTATCAGGGATAGAGATAGTTTTCAGACTGCTACAATATTCGAATGCTGCATCTTCAATCGCAGTAACGCTACTTCCAATAGTAACACTTGTTAGGCTACTGCAATTATAGAAAGCCGAGTTGCCAATCTCACTCACGCTATCAGGTACGGTGAATTCTGTTGCACCGCAACCGATAGCAAAGGAGTGTAATACTCCATTAACGACCAGATAACAATTATCCGCCGATGCAAATTTGCCATAAAATGCTTTTAGATTGCTGCAATCGCAGAATGCTGCATCTCCAATCGAAGTGACGCCTTTGCCAATAGTAACACTTGTAAGGTTACGGCAATAACCGAATGCATAAGCGCCAATCGCAGTAACGCTATCGGGAATAGTAATGCTCTTCAATGCTGTACAACCCATAAACGCCTTGCTTTCGATTGTGGTTACACCCTCGCCAAGTTCTACTGACGATAGGCTCAAACTACCACGGAAAGCCTCCTCGCCAATGCTGCGGAGCGAACTATCCGACCTGAGCGAAGCGATATTGTTGCAACCCTGAAATGCTCGTGACGATATCGAATCGACCCCTTCGAGCGAAAGGGTGGTGAGCGACACTCCGTTCACGAGAAGTGTGCCGGCAATTGATAGCGGGTTGGAGAGTGCAGTTGCAAACTCTATCTTGCACCACGCTGCCACATCCTCGATATTTACCTTGGACAAACCGTCACAACCCGAAAAGGCCTCTTTGCCTATGCTCTTGACCGAGGCGGGAATTGTTACGCTCGATATCGTATTGTAGTTGCAGAAGGCGTAGCTACCGATGTGTGAAACCCACGCAGGGAGAACAAGTTCCCTAATCTTTTTGTCGTTCAAGATGAGTGAGCCACCATAGTTAAGAGGGTTTGCCGTCTCGTTGGCAAACTCTGTTTGCGCCCAATCTGCAATCGACGCAATATGGATAGAGTAGAGCGATTGGCAGTTGTCGAAGGCCTGCATTCCGCAACTCTTGATATTCGGACCGAGAGTTATACACTCCAAACTCGAACACTCGTAGAATGCTCGTTCGCCGATGGTTGTAACCGTATTGGGCAACGAGATATTGTTGAGATTTCGGCTGGTACCTCTTGCGTCGAATGCCCCTGCACCAATGGTGGTGAGCGGAGCATCGAAACGGATGATGTTTACGCCAAACTCCGAATACTCAATATCCGTGATAGTGGCATTGAATGCCGATTCGTCTATGCCATTCAGGTTATTGTTGTCGTTTGTCGTAAACCATATCTCGTTGTCGTTGGGCGTGCCGAGCGACGGAATTGCCGAGTCGGGTATAGCTACCGGTCCGGGCTCGTTGCAACCTATAAAGATGAGCGCAAGCAGTGCGCATATTGCTCTTAATATTCTCATAGACTATTCTATTGCTGTTCCAAAGAGTGTTGCCGACGAACAATCGGTAATTTTAACTTCGATATAGTCGCCTGCACCATAACCCTCTACTCGGTCGAATACTACCATTTTATTCTGCGAGGTGCGACCGCAAAGTTGCTTGTCGCTACGCTTCGATGTGCCCTCAATCAGCACCTCGAAGGTCTTGCCGATGTCGTTGCGGTTATTTTGGAGCGAGAGTTCGTTCTGCAAAGCGATAACCTCGGTCAGTCGGCGAGTCTTCTCCTCCTCCGTCACATCATCCTCGAAGTGACGAGCCGAGAAGGTGTCGGGGCGCACCGAGTACTTGAACATAAATGCCGAGGCGTAACCCACCTCTCGCATTAGCGAAAGGGTTGCCTCGTGGTCCTCCAAAGTCTCGCCGCAGAAGCCCGAAATCAGGTCGGTCGTGATAGCGCACTCAGGCATAGCCTTTTTGATAGCCGCCATACGCTCCAAGTACCACTCTCGGGTATATTTGCGATTCATCTTTTCGAGCTGTGCATTCGAGCCCGACTGTGCAGGAAGATGCACCGCCTTGCAGATGTTGCGGTACGATGCCATTGTTTCGATTAACTCGTCGCTCAAATCCTTCGGGTGAGAGGTTGCAAAGCGCACTCGCAACAAAGGCGAAATATCGGCAACCTTTGCCAAAAGTTTCGGGAAATTGACCTCGCCATCGGCATACGAATTGACATTCTGACCGAGCAAAGTCACCTCACGGTAGCCATTCTCGAAGAGTGTGCGAGCCTCATTGACGATTGTTTCGTGGCTTCGGCTACGCTCACGACCACGGGTGTAAGGCACCACACAATAGGCGCAGAAGTTGTTGCAACCTCGCATAATCGAGATAAAACCACTCACGCCATTCTTGTCAAGGCGCACAGGTGCGATGTCTGCGTATGTCTCCTCGGTGGAGAGTAGGGTGTTGATACCCTTACCGCCACTCTCTGCCTCACGACAGAGTTTTGGAAGGTCACGATAGGTGTCGGGACCCGCTACGATATCGACGCCCTTACCGCTTTCGAGCAACTCCTCTTTGAGTCGCTCCGCCATACAGCCGATAACGCCAACCAATAAGGTTGGCTTCTTACGGCGCAGACGGCGCATCTCGCTCAGTCGCCCCCAAATTCTCTGCTCTGCATTATCTCGCACCGAGCAGGTGTTAATAAGGATAATATCTGCCTCCTCAATCTTCTCGGTGTAGAAATATCCCTCCTTCTGCATAATCGAAACCACAATCTCGCTGTCGCCAAAGTTCATCTGACAGCCATAGGTCTCGATAAATATCTTTTTGCCATCGCCCTGCAATGGTCGCAAATTCGTTAAACTCATTTTGCTCCTTTGTTAGAAAATCGTTCTGATTGGTAAATTTTGCACCTTACTTGCGGTGTGAATGCTCATTTACGCCTGGTAAATTAATCCTGCTTCGCAGGCTTTTCCTCCTTGCGGCTCAGCAAAGTGTGCAAGCACCCTCTGCCCTCGCTCCGCAGCGTCGGTTGCGCTTCCCACCACTGCGTAACGCACAAAATTTCCTCAATCACCTCCGATTTT
>JBGVMU010000007.1:0-46240 GCA_045124955.1 Alistipes sp.
TGGTAATGATGCAAAAAGTGGCGCTTTTTAGTCATTAAATAGTGGGCGAGAAACGGAGTTTTTCTCGCCCTATTTTTTGCTTGCCTTTCCCTGATTACTTTGCAAGAAAAGATACCATTTCACAAAGTCTTTGAAATGCTCATTTGAAAGTCCTCGATGCAATCGCAAATGGTCTTTCAAGTGCCCGAAAAAAGACTCAATCGAATTAGAGGTTTTTGGGACATTTGGGTATCGTGTGTAATTAAACATATTGGGTATAGCTCTCTTAATATGTGTTGTGCTACGGTGTAACATTTTATGAGTGTACCACCATTTGCCAGTCTCCTCATCTACACTTCTCTCATTTATATATTCTTCGTGTTTCGTGTGCCAATCTATAAATGCTCGCATCCAGAGTTGCGCCTCTTCATGGTTACTAATCTTGCTTAAATAACGCACCAGCTCACGCAGTTCACTAGCAGCTTCGCTCTTTGGTTTCTTTGTTAGCCAATTACAAATTTCATTCGTTATGTGAAATGTACATCGTTGAATAATCGCCTCTGGACACACTTCTCGCACAGCTCTTATAATATTAGCAGCACCATCACAGGTTACGCTTTCTATCTCTATACCTACATCTTTTATTACTTGCAAATCCTCTTTCAAATCTCGCAGAGCCTCCTGCTTGGTAAGGCGATAAAGAATCGTCATCTTGATATTATGATCCCGATATAATAACAGACATACCTTATTAGTAAAGTATGTCCCATCAATCAAAAGATTAACCTTCTCTCGCTTTTGAATTTGCCAAGTGGGGCAAGTTGGCAACACTTTATAAAAGTAACTTTTTAGAGCTCTTTCGCTATATCCACTTGCTTTGGAGATTTGAGAAATACTCTGTTTGTCTCGCACCCAATGCTCAAACCAGACAAACATATTTCGCTCTGAAATGTGTGGTCTTCGATCCGTAAAATAACTGCTACAATTCTTACAAAAGTAGCGAGAATAACCATCTCGCTTACCCTTTTTTATTGTGTCAAGAAAACCACAATGAGGACACCTGATTTTGCGCTTTTTTGCCATAAAAAATAGAGATTAGTAGAAACCGTTTTCTACTAATCTCTAAAATATCGCTGTAATTTACAAATTTACAAGCACTTATCTTTTTGTCCAAGCGCCGCTTTTTGCATCATTACCCTAAAAAAAAAAGAGCCCGAAGGCTCTTTTTCTTATTTAACAATCTTGTCCAGACGCTCGTAGATGCTTGTGCGCAAATCTCGCAATTTGTTGATTGCAGGTCGGTTGCTTCGCTTAACATATCTGCAAGTTCCGACAAATCGCCAGAACAATCGCATATAGTTCCACGCCAACACAAACATAAATGGGAATGCAACCAAATAGCCCAATGCCCACCAAATATTTGCGAATATTGCCAAAAGTACGAATGGCACAATAAGGCAAATAGGCACCGACACAAAGACGCTCACGCCCACGTGGAACGACGAGTAGAACATACGGTCCTTAATCCACGCTTTGAGGAAAATCTTCGGAATGAGGAACAAAAGTCCTGTTGGAATAATCGAGATGATGAAGAGTGGCAACAAGATAAGTAACCACAAACCACGCAATATTGCCATAGGCAACTTGTGGTTACGGATAAAGAGCCAATCTCTGATCTTCAAATCTTTGAGTCCCTTTTCGAGGGTTGCGGTATCCTCGTAAATCTTCTCCATCTCCTCAGGGTGCTCGTTGTAGGCATCCTGCAATGCCGAAACCAGCTTCTGGTCGGAGAGCAATCGTGAAGGGAGATAGCGGAACTTGTAGCCGTGCTCGATAGCATACTTGCGACCATAACCTGTTTCACGCAAGAAGTCAATCTGCTCGTAGTGCTCCAAGTCCTCGATATGAAGCATCAAATCCTTGATGCGCTCACGAACGATTTCGTTGATTTTCAACATTGTAGTACGAGGCTCTGCCTTGTACTCCTCGTAGTATGGCTTCAACGAGATCGGCTCGCCAAAGCGGATAAGCATATCGGTACGAGCGTGGAAGTAGTTGGAGTAGTGGTTTGCCGAAGGCAAAATCATCACATCACGCTCGAAGTTGAACTTCTCGGCAGCCTCGAATGCAATTTTGAGATAACCAATCTTGAATGTACCCAACCAGCGCTTGTCCTGGTGACCTGCCTCGGGGTACATCATAAGGGTCTCGCCATCGCAAAGAGCGTTACTCGATGCATTCATCATATCTTTGTTCTTCGATACTGCTGCTAAACCCTCGTGGCTCATACGATAAGCCGGAAGCATACCAATCTTGCGGAGGAATGCACCTGCAATAGGGTTGTTGAATACATTTGCTCGTGCAATGAAGTTCATTCGGCGGTCGGTGAGGTTAAGCACCACGCTCAATGGGTCGTTCAGACAGTTCTGGTGGTTCGATACCACTACACAAGGGGTACCATTAACAGGCACATTCTCGATGCCGACCATATGCTCCTTACGGAAATATAAGCCCGAATTTACGAACTGCAAATAGTAGCGAAAAGCTTTAAGTAAGAGGTTGTGATCTCTTGGTTTAAGTTCTTTTTCCATACAAATAGTTTAGTATTCTAACTACAAATATAGGTAAAATATTCTATTCGGCAATAAAAATATTCAAAATAGGTATTTCTACTTATCCGAATTTTACCCTCAATGGTGGCTGAATTGTTGCTAATATAGCAAAAAATGTATATATTTGCGTTATCGTAAATTAGTGTTGCTATGCCAAAGATTTCAGAACGAGCCGTATTGATGCCTGCGTCACCTATTCGACGCCTGGCTCCGCTTGCCGAGGAGGCAAAGAAGCGTGGAACAAAGGTCTATCATCTCAATATCGGTCAGCCCGATATCAAGACTCCGCAGGTGGCTCTCGATGCCATCCGCAATATCGACCGTGAGATTTTGGAGTACAGTCCGAGCGACGGTTTTCTCTCGTTGCGTGAGAAGCTGGTAGGCTACTACGACCAATACCAAATCAAACTCTCGCCCGAGGATATTATCGTTACGGCAGGAGGCTCGGAGGCGGTGCTCTTCGCCTTTATGTCGTGTCTGAATCCGGGTGACGAGATTATCGTTCCGGAGCCTGCATACGCCAACTATATGGCATTTGCAGTCTCGGCAGGTGCGGTAATTCGCCCAATCACTTCGACCATCGAAAATGGCTTTGCATTGCCTTCGATTGAGCAGTTCGAGGCGTTGATTAACGAGCGCACCCGAGGCATTCTGATTTGCAACCCCAACAACCCTACGGGCTACCTCTACACCCGCAAGGAGATGAATCGTATTCGTGACTTGGTCAAGAAATACGACCTCTTCCTCTTCTCCGACGAGGTCTATCGTGAGTTTATCTATACGGGCTCGCCATACATCTCGGCGTGCCACTTGGAGGGTATCGAGGAGAATGTGGTGCTGATAGACTCGGTATCGAAGCGCTACTCCGAGTGCGGTATCCGTATCGGTGCGCTGATTACAAAGAATAAGACCTTGCGTGCTGCGGTGATGAAGTTCTGTCAGGCGAGATTGTCGCCACCATTGCTCGGTCAGATTGCAGCCGAGGCGTCGATTGATGCACCACGAGAGTATGCTATCCACACCTACGAGGAGTATATCGAGCGTCGCAACTGCTTGGTCGATGAGTTGAACAAAATCGACGGCGTCTATTCGCCAATTCCGATGGGAGCATTCTATACGATTGCCCGCCTTCCGATTGACGATAGCGACAAGTTCTGCGAGTGGTGCTTGCGAGAGTTCGAGTACGAGGGTGCAACCATTATGCTTGCCCCCGCATCAGGTTTCTACTCCAATCCAGGCTTGGGCAAAGACGAGGTCCGCATCGCCTACATCCTCGAAAAAGAGGAGCTCAAAAAAGCAATCCGCATTTTGGGTGAGGCCATAAAGGCCTACAACCAAATGCGAACGGAAAACGGAAAGCGGAAAGCGGAAAACTAAAAAGTTTGAAATAAAATTATTATGGTTGATTGTTTGGATAACAAGACCAAATTGTTTGCACTTCGTGTAATTAAACTCTCTCGCTACTTGATGGAGGAGAAAAAAGAGTATATCCTTTCCAAGCAGATTTTGCGTAGCGGAACAAGTATAGGCGCAAATGTAAGAGAAAGAAAAAACGCACAAAGTAAACTCGATTTTATAAATAAGTTGTCGGTTGCCCTGAAAGAGGCGGATGAAACTTCGTATTGGTTAGAATTGCTTGTTGGTAGCGAATATATTGACCAAAAGATGTTTGTTTCGCTCGAAAAAGATATAAAAGAGATTATTGCACTAATAACAGCGAGTATAAATACAGCTCGTGCTAATTTATAAGAAGTTGTGTTTAGATAGTATGTGCGAAAGTTTATTAGATATTTTCAACCGAAAATAAACACATTGCCTTCAATTGCAAAGTAAATAAAAATAGTTTTCCGTTTTCCGCTTTCCGTTTTCCGTTTGAATCTATGTCAAAACCGTTAGCAGAGAGGCTTCGTCCTCAAACCCTCGAAGACTACATCGGTCAGCAACACCTGGTCGGTGAGGGTGGTGTGTTCCGTCGCTTTATCGAGGCGGGAAATGTGCCGTCGTTCATCCTGTGGGGTCCTCCGGGAGTGGGTAAGACCACGCTTGCCAAGATTGTGGCAAATGCCCTCGAAAGACCATTCTATACACTCTCTGCCGTAACTTCGGGCGTGAAGGAGGTGCGTGAGGTTATAGAGTCGGCAAAGAATCAGAAATTCTTCTCGGCAAAGACGCCTTTGCTCTTTATCGACGAGATTCACCGCTTCAACAAGTCGCAGCAAGACTCACTGCTCGGAGCGGTGGAGCAGGGTGTCATTACTCTTATAGGTGCCACCACCGAAAACCCTTCGTTCGAGGTTATCTCGCCACTTTTGAGCCGTTGTCAGGTCTATACTTTGAAACCGATGCAGGATGCTGACTTGGAGCATCTGCTCAATCGTGCTTTGACCACTGACGAGGAGTTGAAACAACGCAAAATAGAGGTCGAGGAGTCGGCAGCATTGTTCCGCTTTGCAGGTGGCGATGCACGCAAGTTGCTCAATATCCTCGATATCATAACATCCTCTCGTGAGGGCGATTTGACCATTACCGACGACCTCGTTACCGAGGTGTTGCAGCAGAATATTGCCCTCTACGACAAGAATGGAGAGCAGCACTACGATGTTATCTCGGCATTTATCAAGAGCGTGCGAGGTAGCGACCCGAATGCGGCAATCTACTACTTGGCACGAATGTTGGCGGGTGGTGAGGAGCCGAGATTTATCGCTCGACGATTGGTGATTTTGGCCTCGGAAGATATCGGCTTGGCAAACCCTAATGCCCTGCTTTTGGCGAATGCCTGCTTCGATACGGTGCATAAGATTGGTATGCCAGAGGCTCGTATAACGCTTGCCGAAACGACTATCTATCTCGCAACTTCGCCAAAGAGTAATTCGGCATATATGGCTATAAACGAGGCACTTGCATTTGTGAATAAGGATACAAACCTTCGCCCTGTGCCTCTGCATCTGCGCAATGCCGTAACCGATTTGATGGCGGAGCAGGGCTATGGCGCCGACTATAAGTACGCTCACGACTACGAGGGTAACTTCGTCGAGCAGGAGTTCCTGCCCGAGAGTCTTAAAGGTACGCAGTTCTACCACCCGAACACGGGTAATTCGACCGAGCAGCGTATTGCGGAACGCATTCAGCAACTATGGAAAAATAAATACAAGTAAGGATGAAAAGATTTTTACTTTTTGCAACTTTGATTTTTACTATGGCGACAACAATGGCACAAACTCAACCTACGACTTACTGCTTTGCAGAGGGTGAGGAGCCATTGTATCTCGACCACTATCGTAGTGCGGGCGAGGGTGCGCACCCCTGCGTGCTGTTCGCCTTTGGCGGAGGTTTCTCGCACGGTAGCCGTAATAACGAACGCTATCTGCCATACTTCGAGATGCTTCTCTCGGAGGGCTTCGATGTTGTGTCGGTAGATTATCGCCTTGGAATGGCTTACACGCTCGATAAAACCGAGGATGTAGGTCCATTGGAGGGTGCGTGGGCAATGTATCGCTCGGTGAACTATGCTGCCGAGGATGTGTTGCGTGCGACCAAATATATCCTCGACAATGCCGAGAAGTTGTGTATTGACCCATCGCTGATTGTGGCAAGCGGATCGAGCGCAGGTGCTATTGCGGTGTTGCAGGCGGAGAACTATATTTCCAATCGCTCAAAGTATGCGAAGATTTTGCCCGAGAAGTTCAACTTTGCAGGTGTCGTAGCCTTTGCGGGTGCTATATATTCGGTGCTTGGCGAGCCTGAGTGGGATGCCGTACCTTGCCCTGTGATGCTCTTCCACGGCAATGCCGATAGGAATGTGCCATACCGCAAGGCGACAATCCTCGCAACGGGTTTCTATGGCTCGGACTATATTGCCGACCAGCTTCACAACCTCGGTGCGACATACTATTTCCACTCGGCACACTATCGTGACCACGCCCTCGCAGTCACCCCTCTGACCGACAACCACGACGAGATTTTGATGTTCCTCGGTCGTTGTGTCCTTGGTGGCGAGAAGTTGCAACACACCAACGAGTATGTTGCCGAGGGCATCGAGCCCTGTGAAACGAATTTTACGATTCAGGAGTATTTAAACAGTAACTATAATTAAAAATATCGTGGCAATCGCCACGATATTTTTTTTACTCCAACTCTATCGCCGTGAAGAACTCCGGACAGTGGAAACAAGGTTGCGGAAGTGCAATCGGCTGCCAGGAGAGGAAGTGCGGCTTGGAGAGGTTGTCGCCACATTTGTAGAGATTGACTTTGAGCTTCAAACCATCCCAACTCTCCACCTTGTGCTGATGCATAATCGAGGTTGGAAGTCCGAGCATCAACGACCACTTATTCTCGCCTACACGCTCCTCGAAAGGCTCCGAGCCGAGCGAAGTGTGACGCTCCACCTGCGAGAGAATATCCTCGCCTGCGTGGATTACATCCTGACCCTTCTTGCGGTAGCCAATCAACATCTTGCCGATGCAGGTGGTCTCCACATTGTAGTACGCCTCGCCATCGAGCGAGAGGAAGAACTCGCAACACGAATCGGTCCAAACCTCGCCATTATCCTCGGCAACACGAGCTGCGGTGTAGCCCTCCTCCACATCGAAGCGAACATACAACTTCTCGCCCGTGTGGAACATCTTGAATGCTACATTCGGAGCGTAAGGGTACTCCTCTGCCCAATTGCAGCACGCTATCTTCTCGGCAGCAAACCCCTCGAAAACTTGTTCGAGGGTGCGACCTGCCAAATCTATCTTTGCGACCTTCATTATGCCAAATATTTTGCGGTTGTCTGCTTGATTACCTCGCACATCTCTGCGTACTGAGCCTCGATGCTCTGCAACAAAGCGTACTGTGCGTGGGTGCGCTCCAAGTTGTGGAGTGGCGACTTAATCTTGTAGTAGGTATCGCCATTGATGTAGTCCATCAAGAAGCGCAACACCTGCTCGAAGGTGATGTAACGAGCCGAGAATGCGAGATGATCCAACTCTGCCTGTGTGAGGGTGTTTGCCTGCTGCGAGAGGTAGCCGTCGGCGTATGCTGCGAACATAGGCAACGAGAGCGACACGGTCGAGAGGTCGGTAGCATCCTCTGCACCTGTATTTGCGTAGGTGCGGATAGCATCGCCAAAGTCGTTCAATGCAGGAGCCGACATCACGGTGTCGAGGTCGATTACGCAGAGAACATTGCCCTGCTTGTCGAAGAGGATGTTGTTAATCTTGGTGTCGTTGTGAGTTACACGCATAGGAATCTCGCCCGACTCAACCTTTGCCCAGAATGCGAGCATCTCCTCACGGCGTGACTCGATCCACTCAATCTCGGTTGCAAGCGAAGCCACACGACCTGCTGCATCCTGTGCGATAGCCTCGTCCCACTGCACAAAGCGGTGCTTGATGTTGTGGAAGCCCTTGATAACCTCTGCCAAAGGCTCTGTGAAGTCTGCCAACTGCGACTGGAACTTACCGATACCCATACCGCCCATACGAGCCAAAGCCTCGCTGTTTGCCGAGTCGTAGGCTACGGTGTCGGCGATAAACTCGCAAACTGCCCAATACTCACCCTCCTCGTCGATGTGGTAGAACTTGCCATCGTGAGTGTGGTTGATAGTCATAACCTCACGATTGGTGTCGCCACCCTCAGCTGCCACCTTATTGCGGATGTGCGCAGTCACACGGTCGATGTTGTCCATCATTGCAGGCACATCCGGAAAGATAGCCTTGTTCTTGCGCTGCAAAATGTAGTTCGGAGCCTCACCCTCGGTGTGGATGATGAAGGTGTCGTTGATAAATCCCTGTCCGAGAGGGGTGATCTCGCTGATTGTGCCTTCGAGAACGAACTCGCCGGCGATTTTCAAAAGTTTTTCAGTCATAATAGGTTCTATTTTGTGTTGTTATAAATTTTCTCAACTACAAAATTAACAACAATATCGCAATTAAACAAAAAGCCGAGCGGAAAAGTTTTTAATTAGTTGAGAGTGGAGAGTTGAGATAGTTTAGAGAACTTAGGGAGTTTAGAGAATTTAGAGAAAGCAAATAAGCAACAATCACTAAATTCCCTATATTCCCTAAATTCCCTAAATTCCCTATTCTCCCTATATCCCCCTAACAACCTCTAACTCCCCCTAACAACCCCTAATAAAAAAGCAACAGCGATGCACCGCATCGCTGTTACCTTTAATTATCAATTGTCAATTATCAATTGTCAATTTTTTAGTAGATCAGGTCATCTTCCTCCGAGCCGAAGCCTGGGAGCATCGAGCCGACACCACCTGTAACAGGCTCGCTGACATTGTAACCACGCTCGGCTACAACCTCGAAAATATCAATCTGTGGAGCAGTGTAGCCCAAAATATTTCTTTTCATAATGCCTTCAAAAATTTAATGGTTAAACTACTCTGTTAATTACGCTTCCGGAGTCTCCTCTGGGGTCTCCTCTGGTGCTGGTGCCTCCAACGATGGAGCCGATGTGAGGAGCGAACAACCTGTCGCCTCAGCTGCCGATGCAGGGTTTCCGCTACCATATATATACTTATACCAGTAGTCGTTCCACTCTGTAAGCTCGGCATCATCGATATTGCTTGTCTCGCTGAGGGTTATAGTCATTGGAACCTTGTCTTTATCTCCGTTGCCATCCTCAACCTCTTTTGTTCTAACAGTAATCGTACCACCAACAGCGCACTCCGACGCAACTACAGTCTCCGAATAGTCGCTACCCGTAATCATACCGATATGTCCATTCTCTCGCTCGCCAGCAACTGCGCTATCGTAGCCCTTGATATTGCAATATACCTTTCCGCCAGTGATAGCGCTGGTTCCGTTACCGATGATTCCTCCCACATAGAGAGTACCTTTTACCGAGCCTGTTGCCTCGATGTCACCCTGGTAGATGTAGTCTGCTCCAGAAGCTTTGATGTTGATAGGAACAATTGCATTATCGAAAACAGCAGAGTATAAACCGCCAATATAGACATTCGTACTTGCGTTAGTAGACGAACCAGTATATTTGATAGTACCTCTATTCAATATAGTTCCTGTCGAAGTTTTCAAAGCGGCAAGTTGACGACCCAAGCTAGCCATATAGATATTACCTGATCCAGAATTCACACCCTTAAACTCCATATTTACGCTATTGGTAAATTTGGTGTTATATGCAGCATTTGATTTATAACTGCCGACTACGCCCATATTAACATCGTACTTAAATTGCTTACCTGCGTGGATATAGTTTCCAGAGCATTCGCAATTGGTAAGCGTAGCAGAGGATACATAGCCAAAACCGCAGAAATGTACAGGTACGCTAATTTCGGCCTCCTCTGTAATAGTATAATTGCCGCTAATCTTAAAGTTCTCAAACTGCATTGTCTTGTCTACAGTGTAGGAGAAACCTGACATCCACAAACACATCGCAACGATTTTATCTGCTGCCGTCGTACTAGTGGAAATCTTGCCCGAGAAAGTGATATCGCCCTGCGATGAACAATTCTTAACAATCTTACCATTAGCCGAACAACCCATAGTGATACCGCAAAGATAAGCACGGCCTTTGTGTGTACCCGAGACCTCGATGTCGCCATAGTTGTGACAATCCTCCAATGAGTTAATGCGGCAGTTGTAGTTACGACCGCCGTTGAGGCCTGCAATGGTGAGCGCTTCCTTTTGAGAACCAGTACTATCATTTGTGGAGTTGGCCGCAATGGTAATTTTACCCTTTGTGTCATCGGGTTTACCATCAGCGCCAAGAGCGCCATTAACTACACGAACGAAATTACCAGTTGTAGTGTCGTTTGCCTGGATTCCAATAATACCACCAGAGTAGATGCCTTTGTGGTTGCCAGTGATAGTGATATTACCTGTGTTGGTAACATCAGTAAGGGATTTTCCTGCTATGGCATAATATCCAAAGATACCTCCAACGCGTGTCTCGCCGCCTGTCGAACCACATTTAACCTCAATATTGCCGCTATTGCTTACATTGCTAATGTTGCTACCATCATATCGTCCGAAAACGCCACCGATGTTCAAATGACGCGTTATGCTCACATTTTCGCCAATGGTGATATCTCCCTCGTTTGAGATATTGGTAAGAGCTGTAGGCTTTGCATAAGCGTAGACGCCACCAATATAGAGATCGTAACCTAATATTGCCTCGTCGTCAATCTTGATGTTTCCTATATTCTTCGAATTATGAGTCTCCGAATATACAACTTTTCCACTGCTCCTTTCGTAATTACCAATACTTGCTGCAAGACCTGCTGCGTAGCAAGTGATATTTTGGGTATTATCTGCCGCACGAGTGTTTTTGATTGTTACAGTTGCGCCACTTTGGCAGTTGTCGACGGTGGCTCCATATGCATAACCAACCAATCCACCGTAATTGACTGCAGTCGCTTCGGTTGGAGCATACGATGTGTTATCAACGGTAAATGTACCGCTAACCGAGCAGTTCTCAACCTTTGGAGAAACAGTGTCGTTTGCAGTGACAGCGCAGGCCAACGAACCGGCATCCTTAAGACCGTTGATGGTGATATTTACATTCTCGAGGTGTACGCCCTTGAACGATGCCGAGGTGATGCCGAACAATGGTGCTGTCAAGCCCTTGATTGCGTAGCCGTTACCGATGAAGGTGTTTACATAGCTTGCGCTATTGATCGGAGTCCACTCGACACCTGTCATATCAATATCCTCGGTGAGGATAGCATCCTTTGCCAAGCCGCCCTCTGCCTCGATTGCGGCCTTGAATGCCTGCAAAGTCTCGACCGAGTTGATAACGAACAAGGTTGCATTTGGAGCATACTCGATATCGTTCTTGAACTCACGAACATTGCCAGCCACGAGAGGCTTCTCGGTGCCAGCCTTAACAGTAGCATACATCACATTGTCCGAGTTGCCCTGCTCGTAGAGAGTGATGTAGAGCTCGTCGTACTGACCAGCAGGAACAGCTACATAGATGTACTGTGCCTCGCTCGAAAGCTGCAAACCAGCCTCGCCAAACGAGTACTCGATAACATCCTTCGATACGGTAGTAGCCTCCAACTCGCCTGTTGCGAAGTCGATGTCGAATGCACCTGCGATAGGGGCACGGTCGATAGTCGAAATCTGCGCCTTTGCGAGTGTTGCCTCACCCTTGATGCCCACTTTGAGCACACCTGTGAGGTGGTTCAACTGGATGGCGTTGCGGTCTGTGCCGTAGCCATACATTGTCGAAACACCACTTGCAAAGGTGTTGCCCTCTGCTACGTGGCTCTGCTTCTCTGCGAAGAGCACCTGACCTGCTGCGGCAGCAGGATAAGCCACTGCGTAAGACTCTGCCTCCTGAACTGCGAAAGTTGCACTTGCAGGATTGCTCTGGTTGATGATAGCCTCGCCCGACTCAACTCCGTTTACCGAAATCTTGTCGCCCTTGCTCCAATAGAGCGGGTAGAAGCCATCAACCTTCTCGCCAAGCTGTGTGCGGCTCTCCTCCAACGAGAGGGTGAGCTCGGTTACGCCCTTCTGACCATCGACCTTTACGCCGAGGTCCTCGGTTGTGTCTGTTACGCACGCAAATGCGAGCATCGCAACAGCAACCGCCAAGAAAATTTTTGTCAAATTTTTCATCTTGTTTTTAGGTTTTAGTTAATATTAAAGTTGTGTTGTAAAAAATTGTTTTTCGGTTTTGCAAACTCCGAGGTCATCACGGCGCAAGGAGAATAAGAGGTTGTTAGGGGTTGTTAGAGGAAGTTAGGGGTTGTTAGAGGAATGATTTTGCATTCTGAATTTCTCTCGTCTCTCGTCTTTCGTCTAAAAAGTTTTCCGTTTTCCGTTTTCCGTTTTCACTACTCACTACTCACTACTCACTACTCTCTACTCACTACTCACTACTCACTTTAAGTAATCCCCGCAACTCGCTAATACTCAACATAATAAAACCCAAAATACCCCCCCCGAAAAATCGGGGAGGGCATTTTGCCTTCTCTTTGTCTGTTATTACATTACAAAGATAAATAAATTTCATTGAAATATTTTATATTTCACTAAAAAATGCATAACAAAAAAGCGTGTCCCGAAATCTCGGAACACGCCTTTTTTATATATAAGGTATAAAATCTTTACAAGTTATCCTTCTCGATATCCTTGAAGTAGCGATAGGTACCAACCTTCAACTCTACGGTTGCCTGCTCGTCGCAAACAATCATTCCGTGAGGGTGAGTCTGGATTGCCGATGCGGTGCAAGTGTGCGAGTAAGCACCCTCGACTGCGTTGTGCAATGCAACAGCCTTCTTGTGACCGAATGCCAAGATTACAACCTCCTTAGCCGACAATACGGTGCCGATACCAACGGTCAAAGCCAACTTCGGAACCTTGTTTACATCGTTGTCGAAGAAACGAGAATTTACGAGCAAGGTGTCGTAGGTCAAAGTCTTGATACGGGTGCGAGAGTGGAGCGACGAGAATGGCTCGTTGAAAGCCAAGTGTCCGTCTTCGCCAATACCGCCGAGGAAGAGGTCGATGCCACCTGCGGCAACAATCTTAGCCTCGTAGTCTGCGCACTCCTTGTCCAAATCGGCAGCGTTGCCGTTGAGGATATTTACATTCTCGGGGTTGATGTCGATGTGCTTGAAGAAGTTGTTCCACATAAACGAGTGGTAGCTCTCTGGGTGCTCCTGTGGCAAACCTACATACTCGTCCATATTGAATGTTACGACATTCTTGAACGATACCTTACCCTCCTTATACAACTCGATGAGTCGTGCGTAGGTGATAAGTGGGGTAGAGCCAGTTGGCAAACCAAGAACGAAACGACCACCTGCCGCCTCCTTCTCGTTGATGCGCTTTACGATATACTCCGCAGCCCAACGACCTGCATTTTGTGCATTCTCCTGAATGATAAGTCTCATAATTTATTCGATTTTTTATCGGTTAAAACATTCTTACAAACAACTCAATAGCCTGATACTCAGCCATACCGAGAGCATCGTACTGCTTTGCAGTGTTCTGTGTGCGATCCTCGCTACGCTGCCAGAACTCTCGTGGATCCTCGCCTGGGAACGGCACGATATCCTTCTGCGAGAGGTGACGATAGATGGCGTGACGCTTGGTGATAATCTCGTTTGGCGAGAGAGGCACTGCCATATCCACCGAGCCGAGATCCCACTCCATCCAAGCTCCACGATAGAGCCAGAGGTGGCAATCCTTGAACCACTCCTCGTCTTTAACCTCGTGGATAGCCTCCAAGACGATCTCGATGCAGGTGCGGTGAGTTCCGTGTGGGTCCGACAAGTCGCCCGCAGCATAAATCTGATGAGGCTTAACCTCACGCAACAAAGCTGCTACGATGTCGATATCTGCCTGTGTGAATGGGCTCTTGCTGATACCGCCGGTCTCGTAGAACGGAAGGTTCAGGAAGTGAGCGTTAGTGTCGGCATTGAGTCCGAACGAGCGAACTGCTGCACGAGCCTCGGCACGACGCAAAGCACCCTTGATGTTGAGCAATGGGCGTGGCTCAGGCTCACCCGGCTTCTTGCTCTTGATGATAGCCTCTACATTTGCATACTCGTCAGCAAAGCCCAACTCGTGTGCAACATCGATATTCTGCAACACTACATCGTCGTGTACTGCCACATTACCCGAAGTCTCGTATGCTACGTGAACATTGTGACCCTGCTCTACGAGGCGGATGAATGTACCACCCATCGAGATAACATCGTCATCTGGGTGTGGCGAGAAGATCAACACATTCTTTGGGAATGGAGTAGACTTTACAGGACGAGTCGAATCGTCTGCATTTGGCTTACCGCCTGGCCATCCTGTGATGGTGTGCTGCAAGTCGTTGAATACATCGATGTTGATCTGGTCGTAGGTGCGACCCTGCTCCAACAACTCGCCGAGCGAATTCTCGATATAATCCTTGTGAGTGAGCTTCAAGATTGGCTTATTCACTACACCGCACAACCAAACCACTGCCTTACGAGTGAACTTTGGAGTCCAATTGCACGAACCCACCAACCAAGGAGTCTCTACACGAGTGAGCTGGGTTGCAGCGCCCTCGTCGATAACGATCTCGATATTGTTGTGAGCCTGCAACAACGAAGCAGGAACCATCTCTGTAACTTCGCCCTCGACAATGCGCTTTGTAATATTTGCCTTATCCTCTCCCCAAGCCATCACGATGATGCGATCTGCCTTCATAATGGTGTGGATACCCATTGTGATAGCCATCTTAGGGGTGTTCTGCAAACCTCCGAATGCGCCCGACTGCACCTTGCGAGACTTGTATGAAAGCTGAACAAGACGGGTCTTCGAGCCTGCATAAGAGCCTGGCTCGTTGAAGCCAACCTGGCCATCCTCGCCAACGCCGATAATCATCAAATCGATGTGAGCCTTGCCATAGTTTGCGCAGAATGCCGACAACTCCTCTCGTGGAAGTGTTCCGTCAGGGAAGTTGATATTCTCAGCCTTGATATCTACATAGTTGAGCAACTCCTCGTGGATGCGGTAGTTGCGACTCTGCTTCTCGGTAGGCTGGATAGGGTAGAACTCGTCGAGGCTGTAAACAGCAACATTTGCGAAGCTTACCTCGCCTGCGTTGTAACGCTTAACGAGCTCACGGTAGAGACCGATAGGGGTCTTGCCTGTTGTAAGACCGAGTGCAAATGGCTTCTCACCCTTGTGTGCCTTGATTGCTGCAATGATGTTGTCAGCAATATACTGCACACCCTCGTACTCGCTCTCATAAGCCTGCGTTGCAATTCGCTCGTAACGCTGTGTGAGATCCTTGAATGCCTCGTCAGCAATCAAACCACCATCTTTTGGTAATGCATACTTGTTGTTCATAGTAGTAAATATATTGAAGTTATTAAGGTTTTATTACTCTTCGGCCTCAGCCATTGTGTGGTAAACATTTACCACATCGTCGTCCTCCTCCAACTTCTCTACGAGCTTCTCAACAGCCTCACGGCCCTCTGCGTCGAGCTCCTTGGTGTCGGTTGGGATGCGTACAGACTCTCCCGATACAATCTCGTAACCCTGGTCGTCGAGCCACTTCTGAATAGCACCAAACGACTCGTATGGAGCATATACATTGATGCCATCCTCCTCTACATAGAACTCATCCACGCCGAGGTCGATCATTTCGAGCTCCAACTCCTCAGGATCAGCGCCCTCAGCCTTGAACTTGAATACGCACTTGTGCTCGAACATAAAGCCTACTGAGCCCGAGTTACCCAATGTACCACCACACTTATTGAAGTACATACGGATATTTGCTACGGTACGGTTGGTGTTGTCGGTAGCAGTCTCAACCAATACTGCGATACCGTTAGGACCGTATCCCTCGTAGATTACCTCCTTGTAGTCTGCTGCGTCTTTGTCTGTTGCACGCTTGATAGCTCTCTCCACATTCTCCTTAGGCATATTCTCAGCCTTCGCATTCTGCATAAGGATACGCAAACGGGTGTTTGCCGATGGATCAGCTCCACCAGCCTTTACTGCCATCTCAATCTCCTTACCAATCTTTGTGAAGACACGAGCCATATGACCCCATCTCTTCATCTTTCTCGCCTTGCGATACTCAAATGCTCTTCCCATAATGTTTTTCTTTTTTATTGTTTGTAAACTTATTGCTCTTTGTTTTGTAAATCGTTCCGATGCGCTCTTTTTGTACTGCACTTCGGTCGCCAAACTCCTCACATAGGCTTACTATGCTGCGGGTTTGTCGCCTCGCTTAGCACAAAAATAGCATCATCGCCTCCGATTTTCCCCTCTGGGAGTGTTGTTTGCGCTTTGCCACGCCCTCGGGTAACTACTTTGCTCTCCAAATCGTTCCGATGCGCTCTTTTTGTACTGCACTTCGGTCGCCAAACTCCTCACATAGGCTTACTATGCTGCGGGTTTGTCGCCTTGCTTAGCGCAAAAATAGCATCATCGCCTACGATTTTCACCCTCTGGGGAAAATTGCTAATTCTGCATTTTGCATTTCCTCATAGAACCTTCTTTTTTAGGACAGGTGTAATTATATTACACTTCCAACTTACAAAGGTAGAAAATATCGCTAAAAAATTCAACTTTTTGAGAAAAATTTTGCAAAATCGAAAAAAGGTCGTACCTTTGCGCCTGGAAAGATGGCAGAGTGGTCGAATGCGGCGGTCTTGAAAACCGTTGATCTGCGAGGGTCCGGGGGTTCGAATCCCTCTCTTTCCGCCACAAAGAGCAGTGAAAAATCACTGCTCTTTTTTTGTGGCGTCAAGAGAGGGATTCGTTCAGCTTGTTGCGCCTCGGCAAACTTGTCTGCGCTTGGCGTAGTGAATGTGCAGTATTGCTGCGCAATATTAGAATCTTAATTAAAAATCATCTGCTCAAACAAGTTTGGCATCTGTTTTTCAATTAATCTTCCAAACCTTCGGTTTATCTGCACATTCTTGCCTATGCTTGGTCTGCTCTCGGCTTCTGCCGCCGTTCGAATCGGTGGTGGGTTAATGGAGCGTAGCGACAAGTCCCCCTTTTGCAAGGGGGATTTAGGGGGATGTAGGATACCTTGCGCTAAGCGCAGCGCTTGCGCTACGATGTCAATCCCTCATTAGGTCACACGACATTTTCGCCTTGCTTCATTTTTTTGTGGCGTCAAGAGAGGGATTCGTTCAGCTTGTGGCGCCTCGGCAGACTTGTCTGTGCAGTGGTATGAGCGTAGGCGAATTGCTGCGCAATTATAAGTCTTGTGTGTATAGTCGAAAAAAGCAAATAAATTTCCTTTTCGCCTATCCACCCAACACTTACAACTTCGTTGTCCGCCTCCGCTCCTCTCTCTGCTTGGTCTGCTCTCGGCTTCTGCCGCCGTTCGAATCGGTGGTGGGTTGATGGAGCGTAGCGACAAGTCCCCTCCCTCACAGGAGTGGGATTTAGGGGGGGGGTAACACACTTGGACAATTCGCTTGCGAATTTGTCCCCCTAAGTTAGGGGGACGAGCGAAGCGGAGGGGGTATGCAAAAGACGAAAGAGTTGAGAGTTGGCGCAAGTTTTAATAAAGGCTATTAAGGGTGATTAAGGGTAGTTAAGGGTGATTAAAGTTTTTTATTGCATCAGCGCCCCCTTAATAACCTTTAATAACCCTTAATTTGTTGCGCCGTGATAACCCTCGGAGTTGAGAGAGACGAAAGAGAACTTAGTGAGTTTAGAGAACTTAGAGAGGTCAATATGCAATAAGCAATAATCCCTAAACTCCCTATATCCCCTATTTCCCCTAACAACCTCTAACCTCCTCTATCACCCTCTTTCCTCCACTGGACTCGAACGGCGGCAGAAGCCGAGAGCAGACCAAGCAGAGCGAGGAGCGGAGGCGGACAACGAAGTTGTAAGTGTTGTGTGGATAGGCGAAAAGGAAATTTATTTGCTTTTTTGACTATACACACAAGACTTATAATTGCGCAGCAATTCGCCTACGCTCATGCCACAGCGCAGACAAGTCTGCCGAGGCGCAACAAGCTGAACGAATCCCCCTCTCTCCGCAAAAAAAAGAAAAAGCGATGAGAACTCATCGCTTTTCTTTGGAGCGGAGAGAGGGGGATTCGAACCCCCGAAACCCTTTTGGGGTTTACTCGCTTTCCAGGCGGGCCAGTTCAACCACTCCTGCATCTCTCCTTGGTTGCGACGGCAAAGATAGTGTTTTTTGCCAAATTCCACAACAAAAATTGGCGCACTATAAGAAATTTGTTAAATTTGCAGAAAACAACATTAAAACAATCTTATTTATGACTCAACTTACAACCGATAACCGTGTCGTCTGGGTTGATTGGATGCGTGTGGTAGCCTGTTTTATGGTTATTCTCGTTCACGCCACCGAACCATTCTATTTGGGTGGCGAGGGTGCGCAGATTTTGACCCTGGCAGATGCCTATTGGTCGTCGTTCTTCGACTCTATCGTGCGTGCGTGTGTGCCACTCTTTATTGTAGCTTCGAGCTACTTGCAATTTCCGTTGCACTACTCCTCGGGCGAGTTTTTACGCCGCCGTGCAGTGCGAGTGTTGGTGCCATTTATGCTGTGGAGCGCAGTCTATGCCCTTGCGTGGGGCGAGCCTGTGGAGAACTTCAAAAATCTCTTGTTGAACTTCAACTATGCGGCAGGTCACCTCTGGTTTGTCTATATGTTGATTGGCGTATATCTGCTTATGCCGTTGCTCTCGCCGTGGGCAGAAAGGGTAGGCAAGCGAGAGTTGCAAGTATATCTCGGTATTTGGGCATTCACAACCCTTATTCCGCTTATTCGTGATGCGGTTTCCGGAGGTTTCGAAAACTTGGAGGTAATATATGGAGTGTCGGGCCTACCTCGCCAAGCTATATTCCCGTTGTGGGGTGAGTGCGCCTGGAATGCCTATGGCACTTTCTACTACATCAGTGGCTTTGTGGGCTACTTGTTGCTCGGCTTATACTTCCGTCGCTTTGTGGGCGAGTTGTCGTGGAAGAAGACTCTCTCTATCGCTATTCCAAGCTATCTGGCGGGCTTTGCAGTGGTCTTTGGTGGCTTTTTGCGTCGTGTATTCAAGATGTCGCAGGGCGAATTTCCCGTTACAGGCTTGGTTGAGAAGGCGGTATGGTGGGAGACTACTTGGTGCAACGATACTGTCGGCGTGGCGCTGATGACCGTGGCGTGGATACTCATCTTCAAGAAGATTAAGTGCAGCGGTTGCCTCTATCAGAGGGCGCTTCTGCCTGTGTCGAAGGCAAGCTATGGCATATATCTCTTGCACCTCCTGGTGTTGGTGCCAATCAGTGGAGCTATGCGTGAGTGGCTCGGCATAGGTACTGACGGCTGCTTGGGTGTATGGACTACACCGGTGGAGATTGTAGTGTCGGCACTCCTCGGCTTTGTGGCTTCGGCTTTGATTGCCGTTGTTGCCCAGAAGATTCCGAAGATTGGAAAGTATATAGTAGGGTAGGGAATATAGAGAGTCTTAGAGAGATTAGGGAGTTTAGTTATTTGTCGCTAAACTCCCTAAATTCGTTAAATTCAGGCGATGAAATAGTCGGGTATAGCAAACAAAAAGCACAATCCATTTGAATCGTGCTTTGGTTGGTAAAAACATTAGACTAATCTTGCGGAATGATTAATAGTTATTTAGCTTTGTATATAAGCATTGCTGTCGGTATCCATTGAAATTTACCCATAGAGTCTGCACAACAACACGTAGAGTATTTTATATCAACCACTTCAATATCGTTCTCTTCCAAAAACTTATTGATTGAATTGTCCAATCTATCGTGATGTGCGGGGTTATAGCTATTGGTTACAAATGTTTTAACCTTAGTCATAATTACTTCTCTTCTACTAAATATTACTATGTGGGCCCTATTAATGATAGGAAGTGTTACATTTACTCTTCTGAATCATCGTAAATCCACTCATCCCACTCCTCAGCATGTTTTTTGATATCTTCTGCAAGTAGGATCTTATGGTCCTTGACAATATATACTTTACTGTTGTGTTTAATCTTAAAACTGCCTGAACCTCCCCAGCTACTAGGTGTGTGTTCTATCTCTAAATATACGCCATCTCCGTTTAGCAAATCGTGGCAAGTTGCATATCGAACAGGCTCGCCACAATCAATATCTCCTATTACGCTTACTGCCGCATTGAAAAGCTCATTGCAAAACGATGTGTAATCTTCATCATCATCATTTTTTACAGGTATATCCTCATAATCATAATAATACTCGTAATTTAAAAATACGAGACCATCTTGTGGTTTAATATCATAGATGTCAATTTCAGAAACATCATTATCCACTTCTGACTCCTCTACAACATTTTTCTCCTTGCGTTTGTATGCTACCAACTCTTCCATATCTGCTTTGGTTGCTTTTTCTTTGATATTTTTAATGTTGGCGAGAGTTATACCATCTAATACCAAAATATAGTCATCCGGCGAAGCTACCTGTACTCGAATTCCGAACACCTCTTTCATTTCCTCCTCGAACTTGCCGACAGTACGGCTAGCACGACAAATATAATCGCCAACTTTCACATTGTCAATCTTACGAATTGATGCGAGTGTTGCGGTATCATCAGCCAACTCCCTACCGTTATAAACACGGAGTGTTCCACCAAATTCATTATTAAAACTCTCTTTGAGCTTTCTCACGGTCATTCTGCCGTCAATCTTAAATTCTGCCATAGTTTTAATATTTTATAGGTTCACTAAATATTGGATTATTCTCCTTTTTTCTCATTAAGAAAGTCTATCAATTTTGAGCCAAATTGGCGTGTAGTCCAATTTGCATCGTACTCAAATCCCTCCTTCTCTGCAATCTCTCGAAGTGCACCTTTGACATTGTCATAGATGCGATAAATTTCAATACTGCCATTGTTCAATACAGACAAAATATACTCGCCTGCAATTACCGATTTTTTAGCTGAAATCATAATTCTAATAGTTTTTAATTTTATGTGTGTATCTCTATTTGTTCATTATCATTGATTTGACAATACCACTCCAATTTTTTTATTCTTCGAAGTATTGGTGGTGTTTGGTTTCCATAATCATTGGTAGTAGAAAAGAGAACAAAGAACTCTCTACGGGGCATCATAAAATCTCGTTCCCATATATGAATCAATATATTCTCAATATATTCTTTCTCATCAGACTGAGGAATTTCATCAAAATGTTCCACGAAAACCATTGAATTGGGATGCTGTGAAATTGTTGTTAAGTATCCAACTGCTTGACCGAGAGAAGTCACTTTACGACAATCAATATGATACAGATTGACTGCTTCGGCATGGCACAAAGTATCAATATCCTCACTTATATTGCGAGAATAATTATCAGGCACACCAACAGCAACAGCGAATTTTGTAATCAATGTTTTGTCACTCTTTAAGCGTCTGAGTCGAGGAATAATGACATTGTTCTGAAAATCCACCCAACATTGTTGGTCAAAAGCTCGTCGTAACATTTCGCTATAAGTTCTATTGCCAATCTCTGTTTCAGAATCTAATATGCTCATAGTATAATGTAAAGGTCGTTGATTAATTAGTTTTTATAATGTCTTCTAACCTCTTGAAGTCGTTTAAGAACTATTTTACTTACAGTCCTATTCTCTTGAATATTGTAATAAAATAATAATATAGTTTGTGTTTTTCAACAGTATGTTGCGTAAAGTAATTTTAATTTTATAAAATTTTGAACAGTTTTTATATGTCCTAATTGGTTTTATAGTGCTGTATCTGAGCGGTTATTGTAGATCAATTTTTAGGAAATGATGATTCTCTGCATAACTATCCCAAACCGAGGAGTATGTTTTTTCCAGTATTATTGTACGATCGCGATAAGGTTCTTCGTTTCCCGAAATAGTTGGGGTAATTTTTATTTTAGAACGATTGTCAGGGTTCGTATAATTCTCGTTGTCTGTGTATACTATTTCGTAACACAATAGATTAGGATCAGGTTGTTTGTATAGTTCTAAATTGGCAAGGTCTAACAATAATGAGAAACGATTATCTGTAACCGCCTCATTTGCACCTTGCTTGAAATATTTTAATTCGATAGCCGCCTTTTTCGCTTCTGTATCGCTTTTAAGTTCGACGATAATATCACAGCGAGCTCTACCATTGGCGCTTTTAATTGTAGGAGGTATTTCTATCCAAGCCTCCAATTCAACAGTAAACTTGTCATTTTTGTCAAATTCATATAGCTGTCCTATCTGCTTTAAGATAATACCTAGTTGCATTTGTAATGAAGCCTCATTATGCACAGTTATACTTTCGGCAACTATTTTATAGCACAATAACTTATATGAAATATCGATAATTTGTTTTAATCTCTCCTCAATAGAAGGAATTAAAAGATAGCTGGGAGTTTGTGTCATCATATCATTACATTTGTAATGTCACCATTCCCGAAATGACCATTTAAAATACAAAGAAAGTGTGGGAATAACTTTCGTTTACTAAGTAGGAGGTTCTGACAAAACCCAAGCAAAAATAAACGATACAATGCCCCACACTTGAATAGTATGTGGGGTATGCGCAAAGAACTGCACAGTCACATAGCTATACAAGAAATAGGTGTTGTTCGGTTATCCTTTTGCTTTGTGAAACTGTCAGATTTCCTACAAAGGACTGCGAAAACACTTTCTATATGTCTGCTGCATGGTAAAATTCCATTCAACACTACAAACTTAAAAAGAATTTCCGAAACAAACAACACTCTTGGGGCAATTGCATCAAAAAATAATTAAGAAAAGGTCGGAATGTCAATATATCAGGCAATGAAATAGTCGGGTAGGACAAACAAAAGGCACGACCCGTAAACGAATCGTGCCATACTCCTAAAAATCGTTTTAGGCGGATAGATGCAAGGCAAACAAGAAACCGAGTCCGTAGCATAGTAAGCCTATGTGAGGACTCGGTTATTGAAGTTTAACGCAGCAGATGCCGCATTAAACGGTTTTTATTTCATCGCCTGCTGTACGGCAACTGCAACTGCAACGGTAGCACCTACCATTGGGTTGTTACCCATACCGAGGAAGCCCATCATCTCAACGTGTGCAGGAACTGACGACGAACCAGCGAACTGTGCGTCAGAGTGCATACGGCCGAGAGTATCGGTCATACCGTAAGAAGCTGGACCTGCGCCCATGTTATCTGGGTGCAAAGTACGGCCGGTACCACCACCCGATGCAACCGAGAAGTACTTCTTACCTGCCAATACACGCTCCTTCTTGTAAGTACCAGCTACTGGGTGCTGGAAACGGGTTGGGTTTGTCGAGTTACCGGTGATCGATACATCAACATCCTCACGCCACATTACTGCAACGCCCTCACGAACATCGTCTACACCGTAGCAACGAACCTTTGCACGAAGACCATCCGAATAAGGAGTAGCCGAAACCTCGTGTACCTCGCCTGTGTAGTAGTCGAACTGGGTCTGAACATAGGTAAAGCCGTTGATACGAGAGATAATCTTCGCAGCATCCTTACCCAAGCCGTTGAGGATAACTCGGAGTGGGTTCTTACGAACCTTGTTAGCCATCTCAGCAATCTTGATTGCACCTTCAGCAGCAGCGAACGACTCGTGACCAGCCAAGAATGCGAAGCACTGAGTCTCCTCACGGAGCAAACGAGCAGCCAAGTTACCGTGACCAAGACCTACCTTACGATCCTCAGCAACCGAACCGTTGATGCAGAATGCCTGCAAACCCTCGCCGATAGCCTCAGCAGCGTCAGCAGCAACTGTACAACCCTTCTTAATTGCGATAGCAGCACCTACTACATAAGCCCACTTTGCGTTCTCGAAGCAGATTGGCTGAGTCTCCTCACACATCTTGTAAGGATCCAAACCCTTCTCGTCGCAGATAGCCTTTGCCTCCTCGATGCTCTTAATACCATATTGTGCAAGCACAGCGTTAATCTTATCAATTCTGCGCTCATAGCTCTCAAATAATGCCATAATCTTTTCTGATTTTATAAGGTTTAACAATATGGTTTATTACTCGTGACGAGGATCGATGTACTTAACTGCGTCCTTGAAGCGACCATACGATCCCTTCGACTTCTCCAATGCCTCAACAGGCTCGATGCCCTTCTTTACGAAGTCCATAAACTTGCCGAGGTGAACGAACTCGTAGCCGATAACCTCATCGTTAGCGTCGAGGCCCATACGAGTACAGTAACCCTCAGCCATTTCGAGGTAACGAGTACCCTTAGCCAAAGTACCGAACATAGTACCTACCTGCGAGCGCAAGCCCTTACCGAGGTCTTCGAGCGAAGCACCGATAACGAGACCACCCTCCGAGAAAGCCGACTGAGTACGACCGTAAACGATCTGCTTGAACAACTCACGCATAGCGGTGTTGATAGCGTCGCAAACGAGGTCGGTGTTGAGAGCCTCCAAGATAGTCTTACCTGGGAGAATCTCCGATGCCATAGCTGCCGAGTGAGTCATACCCGAGCAACCGATAGTCTCGACCAAAGCCTCCTGAATGATACCCTCCTTAACATTGAGAGTAAGCTTGCACGCACCCTGCTGAGGAGCGCACCAGCCAATACCGTGAGTCAGACCAGAGATGTCCTTAATCTCCTTGGCACGCACCCACTTGCCCTCCTCCGGAATTGGAGCAGACTCGTGATTCGCACCCTTCTTAACGCAGCACATCTGCTGCACTTCGTGTGAATAAATCATAGTTGTTTAATTTGTTAAGTTTATCTGTGAGTAGATATAGTTACACTTTTCGGAACAAAGATAGTAAAAAATTGAGAATTGAGAATTGAGAATTGAGAATTTTTTGGAAAAATTTGTGCAAAAAAGAGAGAGTTGAAAGAAAAAACTCTCAACTCTCCACTCTCAACTCTCCACTTTTCAGTTTCCCGTTTACCACTCAACCTTTTGAGTGTAGGTCTTGCCGAAGTTGTCGGTTACACGAATCTCGCCCGAACGAACGCCCTCCGCAGGCTTGATGCGGAACATATACTGCGACTTACCTGCCTTTGCGTAGTTCTTGGCAGTGCCACGCAAGTGGGTGAGCTTGGTGTTGAGAATCTCTACATAGTCAGGATCCGGCTCGGCAAACTGCTCGAAGGTACCCACCTTCTCGCCATTTACCCACCACTCAACATCACTCCAATAGCCCTTGGTGTAGTTCCAAACATTAACCTTCAAGTAGCCGTCGCCTGTGCGAACAGGAGAGTACGCACGCATCTGGTAGCTGCGGTCGTGACCAACGCTCTTGTACCACCACTCGAAGTTCTCGCCATCGACATCCACAACCATATAACCGTTAGGAACACCGACATTGTCAAGCTCCATATTCGAACGCAAAACGCCGATACAACGAGCAGCGGTGATTGCCGAGATGTGCGACATATTCTCGAATTTAGGCTTTCCTGCGTAGTCGAAGCCGTAGTTGGTGTGGTAGTGGCCCGACCACGAGTAGATGCGCTTATAAGGCAACAACAACGCCTTGTAACGCTCGTAATTTACATTGTACTTGCCATAAGAGCCCTTTGGTGATGTACCAGGCTTCTTGAAGAGGTTTGCGTGACCACAGATGAAGATTGTGTAGTCCTTCGGAATATACTTCAAATCCTCCTCCAACCACTTCATCTGCTCGTCATCCAAGCCCGACTTGTAGTGCTTCTTGCCATCCTCACGGCTGTACTCGATGCTATTTACCATCACATAGTGTACCTTGCCGATTGTGAACGAGTAGTAGGTTGGCGAGATATACTGCTCGAAGAATGGGGTACCCAACTTACCTTCGATAATGTTCGACTGATCGTAGTCGTGGTTACCAATTACATGGCACATAGGGTAGGAGGTTGTTGCGCTGATATCCATATAGTCATCGTAACCCGCCATCCAGTTATATACCAAGTCGCCGAGGTTGATAGCGAAGAACTCACCCTTGGTTGTCTTCTTGTACTCCTCGATATCAGGCAATACAACATCACGATAACGCTCGCCCGAACCGTCAATACCGAGACCACGCATCTGTGGGTCACCAATCATAATGATTGTATATTTGTCGGTCGCCTCGGTACGCTTTGCGAGTGTGAAGTTTGCGGTCGCACCCTTTGCATAGCGAGGAATACGATGGAAATTCTGAATAACGCTCTTGTGGAACGGAATCTGATAACCGTCTGGGATAGAGATGAATACAAAACGGGTATCATTTATATCGCTCTTCAATGTGTAGTGACCATTCTGGTCGGTCTGCACACACTGTTTACCATCCGATACCACGCAACCTACGATAGGCTCGCCCTGCTCGGTTGTTACACGACCATAGATTGTCGAACCGTCAGCCATAGGCTCGGTGGCAGTAGCGTAGTTGCTATCGGAATACTCGCCCTTAACATCAACGCTGGTGATATAGCCTGCGATGTTGCCACGACGGCCTGTTGCAGCCTTAACCTCGCCCTTATTTGCGCAGTCGAGGATATGCACAAGAGCATAAGAGTTTCCTGCTGCCTGACCAACAATACCACCTGTGTGGATAGCATTAGCGTGGTTTTCGTAGTTGTTACCACCCGAAAGGCTCTCCACCTTGCCGTAATTTACGCAACGACGGAGGTATGCACTGAACCTTGACTTCTTTGTAGTATAAATCTGACCTACGATACCGCCATTGAACGATGGTCGGATAGGGCTCGAACCTGCGAAATGCACCTCGCCACGGTTATTACAATTCACCAAATGCACTTCACGACCGACAGTCGCTGCAATACCTGCTACGAACGAAGGCATATCGTTTGCAGCCTCGACCTTACCATAGTTCGAGCAGTCGGCAATAACGAGCTTGTTGTGAGGCATACCGCAGATACCTGCTGTGTGCGAAGGATTTACACCCGACGACGATACTGTACCGAGGTTGTCGTTGCAACAGAGGTCGCCCTTGGTGTAACCTACGATACCTGCCACCCAGCTTTCGCCCGCTACGCCTGACTCGTGAGCAATCGAGGTGCTGGTTACGCTACCATAGTTGATAGACATCTTGACGGTTGTGCGGAACGCCTCGCCGAGGATACCGCCAACCTTGTCGTAGCGAGCATCGTTCATACTCTTAACGGCTCCGTGGTTCTCGCAACGAGCAGTTGTAGCTGCGTAGAGCGCCTTTGGTCCGGCTGCACCGGCAATACCACCAACATATATGGCAACCTCCTTGTTCGCCTCTCGTGCGCAAGCGATGCTTGCCGACGACACCTCACCATAGTTCTTACACTTATATACCACATAGCGGTTCGAACCTACGATACCACCGACATATACATTGCCGCTTGTGAAGTTCGACTTGTGGTAGAGCGCACCGTGGTTTTCGCAGTTCTCTACCGTTCCGTTGTTGATATTGACAAACCATCCGAGGTTATACTCACCACCCTTGCTCTGTGCCTTCAACACGCACGAAGCATCTATTTTGAGGTTGCAAATCTTACCACCCTCCAAAAGCTCGTGAATGAGAGCGCTCTGCGCCTTCCAATTCTTCAAGGCAAAGCCCTGACCATTGAATACGCCACCGAAGGTCTTTACGCCCTGGAACTTCTTCGCCTTAGCCATATCGATGTCGGCTTCGAGGCAGACCTCGCCCTTGTCATTCTTGTAGGCAGAGTAGTCCTCGCCCTTGTTGATGGCAGTTACAAACGCCATCAGATCCTGTGCATTTTTGATACCACCTGCATATACCGCAACTACGGAGAGCAGGAGTACTAAAAATAAGCTTAATCTTTTAATGTAGTTCATATTGTTTATTGTTTGGTTAAAAATATTACCACGAAATAGTCGATGAGTAGTTGTTGCCGAAGCGGTCGGTTACGGTTACTGTACCTGTGCCACTACTGCGTGTTTCGACAGCACGGAATATGGTGTGGATGTTGTTGTTATTCGGGCCATATCCACTGTCGGTTTTCAGCTTGTAGCCGTATGTCTTGTAGTGCTTCTGAATCTCGTATGTAGCCAAGCAATAGGCGGTGGTGTAGTCGAGCTTCTCCATCTCCACGCCATTGTACTTCGGCTTCTCCCACTTGTCGTCCCAGAGGAATACATTTACATATACATAGTTGTTGGCAGAATTGCCTGCAATCATATCGTCATAGGTATTGTGATACTGCCCAGGCTTATAGACCTTCATCTGGTACGCCTCCGAGAGGGTAGTGCCGTCGGTCTTCATCTTTGCCACGCCGTTCGAGTAGTCCCAATCACGATAGATGTAGCTTGGCTTCTTCGAGGTGAGTTTGGTCGAGACAAACGAGCCTGTCTGATAGATTGTAGGCTTGAAGTGCCACTCTATATTCTCGCCATCGACCTCTACAACGGTATAACCTCGTGGTGTGCCGTCGGCTATGTACTCGTTGGTCCAAAGCTCACCCGTAGAGCGTGCTACGGTGTGCTCCTCGACAACTCTCCATCTGTGCGATTCGGGATAGTTGTAGTTGAAGGTGCTGTGAGCGTGGCCTGTCCAGATGTGAGCCTTCTTGAACTCGGCAAAGAGGTCGGCATAATCGTTTTTGTGCTGTCCTCCACGATTGCTATTGTCAATCTTCTTGAACATCGGCGAGTGCGCTGCCACCATAAGCGTAGTCGAGCGGTCTATGTAGGAGAGGTCGTTTTGCAACCACTGCCACACCTCGTCGGTAAGACCATTGTCGTAATCTTTGAGCTGACTGCTACTGTTGAGCTTCATAATGAGGTTGTCGAGTACCACAAAGTGCAACTTGCCTATGTTGAACGAGTAGTAGGTAGGACCGAGCTTCTCCTCGAATACACGGCGACCTTCGGTGTCGTTCGATGCGGTAGCGTCATTGTCGTGGTTGCCTATGATGTTGAACATCGGGAAACCGAGCGTCTTTAAGCCCGCTATATAGTTATCGTACAAATCCATATTCTCGTGTACGATATCGCCCAACATCAAACCATAGACATTGCGGTCGGTGATTGTAGCCGCCTTCTCTCGCATATCACGATAGAGATCCTCGCAACAATCGAGCGAGTGGTATGCGTTATTGTCGTAGCCGGCTGTGCTTGCACGAGGTTGCGGGTCGGCACCTACAAGCAGGGTATAGCGGTCGGCATTGCTCTTTATCTTGTTGAACGAGAAATCGACCTCGCAGAGGTTTTCGCTCCTCTCACTGTCGGTTATGTGGTGGTAGAATATCGGCAGACCATTCTTGTCGGTCGGTGCGGAGTAGCCCGAAGGGATACTCACCATCACAAATTTTGCATTTGCAAGGTCGCTTTTCAGCGAGTAGAAACCTCTTTCGTCGGTTTGGGTACAGAGCAGACCATCGGACACGACAACGCCCTTCAAAGGGGTGCTACCGCTCTTTACATAGCCTGCGATGGTAACGCCCTCCTCGTAGCCCCATTCTCCCTCTGTTTCGTACATATCGTCGAGCTGTACAGGCACATCGGTGTGGCGGAAGACGATGCTCTTGAACTCACGCACCACGCCAACCTTCACTGCCGAGCCATTCCAACGAGCCTTCAACACCTTGCCGTTTGTGTCGGTAAAGGTCAGCTCGCAAGGACCCAGCACTCCGTGCGGAACTGCAATGTAGAGGTAGCTATCCCTATCTGCCGAGAGTGTCAAACCCTTCGCAATATTGAGCACAACGCTCTTTCGGCTATTCTCGGTTGGTGTGATTGCGCCACTCTGGCAATCAACCGCAAACTCGCCCGACAACGCCTTCGACGAGGTTATGGTTAGGCTCTTCAATACGCTCTCAACGCCCTCCTCGCCACGAATAGCGAAGCGCAACACGCCTGCAAGGTGGTTCAGAACAATCTTATCGCCACTCTTTGCCACATATCCGTACATTGGCGCACTGCCATTTGCAAACGACCCTTCGGCGTACTCCTGTATCGCCATAAACTCCACCTTCGGAGCATCGGTGGTGGTTGCGTTGGTGTGAGGATAGGTAATGATGTAAGGGTAGTCCAATACAGCCTGCACCGAGAATGTGGCGAGAGCCTTGTTCTGCGTATCAATCTCTACCGCATCCGATTTGTGACCATTTACGGCAATGCAGTCGCCCTCCGACCAGAAGGTAGGGTAGGTGCCCTCCACCTTCGAGCCAAGCGATGTGCGACTCTCTTCGAGCGAAATAGAGAGGGTGGTGTTACCCGCTTTAACAGAGGTGTCGCCGATTATATTCTTCTGACATCCCGCCAAAAGGAGTATTGCCACTGCAAAAAGGGCTAACTTCTTCATCTTATATGTGTCTGATTCTTTTACCACGAAACGCTCTGCGAGTACTTATTGCCGAAGCGATCCACAACGGTAACTGTTCCCTTACCACTTGACTTTGGCTCGTAGGCACGGAAGATAGTGTGAATGTTGTTGTCTGTAGGGCCGTAGTCGCTACCACCAGCCAACTTATAGCCGTAAGAGTAGTAGTGATTCTTAATCTCGTAGTCGGACAAGCAGTAAGCATCCTTGTAGCTCACCTTTGTCATTGTTGTGCCGTTGTACTTCGGCTTCTCCCACTTATCGTCCCAGAGGAATATGTTCACATATATATAGCTCTTGTCTGCAGCCTTATCGCTCACCAAATCGCTGTAGGTCCTGTGGTACTCGCCCGGCTTATAGACCTTCATCTGGTACGCCTCGGTCAAGTCTGAGCCGTCAGCACGCATTTTAGCCACGCCATTCTTGTCGAAGTCGTAGTCACGATACTTGTACTCAGGCTGTGGCGATGTCTTGCCTGTAAAGCCGTTGCGCTGATATACGGTAGGCTTGAAATACCACGAAATATCGTCGCCATCAACCTCCACAACGGTGTAACCTCGTGGTGTGCCGTTTGCGAGATACTCGTTTGTCCACAATTCGCCTGTCGAGCGTGCTACGGTGTGTACTTCGAGATTCTTGCGGAGATCACTCGCCGGATAGTTGTAGTTGAATGTGGTGTGTGAGTGACCTGCCCAAGCGTGAACCTTATCATATTTCGCAAAGAGGTTTGCGTAGTCGCTGCGATGACCTTGTGCGTGCTTCGAACGCTCACTCATATTGTCGCCCATAAACATCGGCGAGTGTGCCGCCACCATAATCGTTGTCGAACGGTCAATATAGGCGAGGTCGTTCTGCAACCACTGCCAAATCTCGTCGGTGAGGCCCTGGTCGTACTCTCGCAGTGTGTTGTCGCTTGTGCGCTTCTTCATAATGAGGTTATCCAACACTACATAGTGCTGCTTACCGATATTGAACGAGTAGTAGGTCGGACCGAGGAACTCCTCGTACTTACGACGACCTTCGGTATCGTTCGATGCGGTGTAGTCGTTGTCGTGGTTACCGAGGATGTTGAACATCGGGAAGCCGAGCGTCTTCAAACCTGCAACATAGTTGCTGAAGAGGCTCATATTCTCGTGTACAAGGTCGCCGAGCATCATACCATAGACATTGCGACCGCTGATTGTTGCAGCCTTCTCACGCATATCACGGTAGAAGTCCTCGCACATATCGAGCGAGTGGTAGGCGATGTTATCGTAGCTTGCACCACTTGCACGAGGCTGCGGATCGGCACCCACGATAAGGGTGTAACGCTCAGGATTATTTGTAATGGGATAGAACTCGAAGGTATGCTGAACCATATCCTTCTTTCGCTCCTCGTCAGTTACTTTGTGATAGAAAATCGGCAGACCGTTCTCGTCTGTCGGAGCAGAGTAGCCCGAAGGGATACTTGCCGTGATAAATTTCGTGCGTGAGAGGTCACTATCGATCTCGAAGTAACCGTTTTCATCGGTCTGTACGCACAGCAAACCGTCCGAGATAACCACTCCTGCGAGCTTCTCGTTGCTACCGCCATAGACAAGTCCTTTGACGGTGATTTTGCCGGTAGGCTTGTAGCCACCGTTGCCGTTATTATTGTTGTTGCCGCCGTTCTCGCCACCATTGTCGGGTGTGCAAGCCAACGCAAATAGAAGGGTTAAAATTGGAATAAAAAGTCGTTTCATCGTGTCTGTTTTTCAGCTATTATAGGGGTTATGGGGTTTATATGGATTATAGGGTTTCTTTTCAGGTAATTCCCTATTACCCCTATTGCCCCTATTATCCCTGTTTTATAAAAACCTCTCTGCCGAGTGGCCCGAAGACCACCCGACAAAGAGCTTAAAAGAGTATTACTCTGTATAGAGTGTAGTACCTGTTACGGTTGGAGAACCTGTACCAATCATCTTGCTGTCGAGAGTAATTGGTTCACCAACGAATATTCCACTAACAGCATTATTGATAAATGATGATTGAGTATTAACATCTACATTACCAGCAAGAACACCGATAGGCGATGCTTTACCAATAATCTGCGAGTTGATAATCTTGTTGTTCTGAAGAGTCGAAGCAACAACATATCCTGCCAAACCACCTTCAGCCTTACCACCATTGTTTGCGTTTACAACAGAGTCTTTGAGTGTACAATTATCCATTGTAGAGTTCAACAAGTTGCAAACAATACCTGCAGGCGAAGTTGTGTTGGTCATATAAATCTTTGTGGTAACCGAGCAGTTTGTGATGGTTGTGTAATCTGCACCACCAATCAAACCTGCAATACAGCCACGAAGAGCATACATACCATCATCATTCGAATTACCATATTCAAGAGAAGCATCGCCATTTACTCGATTGCTTGTACAACCGGTTACAGCGATAGGAGCCTCGCTTGTACCATTAATAACACCTGCTACACCACCGATGCAGATTGCTCCACCTGCACTGTCACGAATTACAGCGCTATAACGAGTGTTGTTCTGCGATGTGTTAGTCAAAAAGCCTGTATTGTGGCAAGAAGTTAAGCTCGAAGCTGTATTGGTGAGAGCGCCTACGATACCACCCACTGCAGTAGAACAAGCCTTTGCTACGGAAGTACCCCAGTTTGCAATAGGACCGCTATTATTAACATTCTTAATGGTTGCGGCACCTACAGCATAGCCATGAGCGGCATCCGAACAGTCGCTACCCAAGATACCACCGACGCAAACATTGTAGTGGGCTGCATCAGAATTTCTGGTGTTGAAAATAACAGAACCCTCATTGGTTACACTCTCGATAGTGATGTTGTTGGCAGCCTGACCAACGATACCACCCAAGTACATATTGTGGTAAAGCAAGTGCGGCTCGGTGTCTTTGACGGCTCCAACAGCGAAGATTACACGACCTGTATTCTTTGCGCCCTTGATACCAGCTTTGCTACAACCGATAATACCACCGAGAGCGTGGAACTTGACATTAGTAGCTTGCTGATTAGAGGTGATTATACCACTGTTTGTGATAGCGTTATTACCATCAATTGTTCCTGTTGCTTCAACCTTAGCGATAATACCTCCCATACAGAGTGATGCACCTGCATTCGAGTTCATACGAGAACAAGCAACCTCAGCCTTGTTCGAAAGTTGCGAAAGGGCTGTCGAGTACGAAACACCGATTACACCGCCGACATTGTTGTTACGAGCCTGATAGTAGCCAAGACCTGAAGTAGCCATCGCAACTTTCGTACCCTCGTTTGCACAGTTGCTAACCGAACCCACAGCCTGGAGATTACCTACAACACCTCCGACATACTGCTGCAAGCACGAACTGCGGTTGGTGAGGTTTGCATACATTGTACAATTCGAAACGTCTCCATAACACAAACCTACGATACCACCTGCGTAGATGTAACGAGAGATATCCTTGTTTGTGCCGTTGATGTCGCCATTGTACTGGCTGAGTGTCATTGCTGCTTTGTTTGAACAATCCGAAACGGAGCCACCCTCAGTAATCTGACCAACGATACCACCAATATGCTGTGTACGGTAGTGGTTGTTTACTGCTGGAGTTCCGCCATAAACGAAATTACCATAGAAGAAGGTCTTGGTCTCGTCGGTGAGGTGACAGTCGCTAACAGTACCAGCCGATGCACCAACGATACCACCATAGTTTACATAAGCGTCGCTTGCGTTTGGCGAACCCTCAGCGATATAGGTCGAACCTGCGCTGTGCGAAACATTACCCGAAACATTAACACCCTTAACAACGCCTGCTGGGTTCGAGATACGAGCAACAGCACCACCATAGTAAGAGGTCTTACCACCGGTTACGAGAGTATTTGTGATGGTTACATCGCCATTTACAGTACAGTTCTCAACAGTACCTACAACTACACGACCTACGAGAGCACCTACATGTGGCTCAGATGTACCCCAATCGCCCGAAGCGGTGAGGTCTGCGTTTACATGGCAGTTTACAAGAGTACCACGGTGGTAACCTACGAAAGCACCATAGTAATTAACGCCGTCAGCATAGTTTGCAGTCAAAGTACAAGAAGCGTCGATAGTGATGTTCTCGATAACAGAGCTTGCGTCAGTGTAAGCGAACAACGGACGAGTAGAGTTCCAATTCTTGATAGAGTAGCCCTGACCGTCAACGCAACCACCAAAGTAGTTGTCGTTACCGCCCTCAGCAGGAGCAGGAAGACCGATTGGAGTCCAAGCTGCGTTAGTTGCGTCGTCGAATACGATATCGTTCTTGAGAACTACGTTGAGAGGCTCAACCTCTGCATAGTCGCCTGCGTTGTAAGCGTTAGCAAAAGCGATGAAATCCTGTGCGCTTGCAATCTCAACACCTACGAGAGTACCTGTAGGAACGAACTCAACAACAGGCATAGCCTTGATCTCGCCAGCCTCGATAGTCATAGCCTTCGATGCGATATCCATATAGTGACCTGCATCGTCGATCAAACGAACTGTGAAACCCTGAGCATACTCCTGAGCAGGAACTACGATAAATACATCGTCAGTCTCGCCAGCAGCAAGACCCTTGAAAGCCTTAGCGGTAACAACCTTGTCAGCCTCAGCAGTAGAAAGACCTGTGAGAGTCAAAGCTGCGTAGTCGATAGCGAAATCACCCGATACCTGCTCGCCAGCCTTGCCACGGAACTCAACCTTGTTCAACTCGTGGTGACCGTGTGTGCTCTCAGCAGGGAGAGTTACCTGCAAGCGAACAACACCTGCGAGGTGGTGCAATGTAACTGTGCCCTCAGCCTCTGCGTATGCTGCCATAGGAGCTGCATCGCCACCGAACGAGCCGGTAGCCGAAGCCTGAACAGCAGGAAGAGTGATTGTTGTTGCGTCCTTATACATCTCGGCAGGGTAGAGCACCGAATATGGATAGTTCAATACCGACTCGAATGTGAAAGTTGCCGAAGTCTTCTCCTCGTTGAGGACAACCTCGGTCGATGCTACACCATTGATAGCGATCTGGTCGCCATTGTGCCAATAAACCTTGCGTGCGCCATCAACGAGCTCGCCAAGGTAGGTCTTGGTATCTGCGATACCTACGGTTACGGTTGTGCCACCTACGCCTGGTGCTACAACCTCGTTGTTCAAATCTGTTGTACAGCCTGCGAATGCTACTACTGCGAGGGCTGCAACTGCTCTAAAAATCTTTTTCATACTTTTTCTCCTTCTTTTTAGATTGTTAATAAGCGGCCCATTCGCCCTCCGTTTCCTTCATATCGTCAAGCTGTGACGACTGTGCAAATCCCTGCTCCACTTGGAGAAGAATTGCTGTTACTTGCGGCTTCTCGTACTCCAAAGCCATTGTTGTTTTTTTCATAGAAAGTTATTTTATAAAATTGGTGTTTCTTTCTTATGTTTGTTTGTCGGGAACTCTATCCGTCATTGCGAGGTTCGGAACGAACCGTGGCAATCTCCTACCTTGTGCAAAGTGGGAGATTCCCACGCTCGTATTACTCGCTCGGAATGACGAATATTAAATTCCTGACTATATGTTATTTACCGTCCCAATATGTGCAGCCGGTAACAACAGCACTGCTTGCAGCGCCACCATTTGGCGAGAAGTTGATAATGTAGGTCGAGAGGTTGTTCTCCGAAATTACATTGTCGCCAATAGTTCCACCGCAGCTGCAGTTCGAGATTGTAATCTCCTCGTCCTGAGCCAAACCTGCGATACCACCAAAGTACTCAGGGGTACCCATAGGACGGTATCCTCGCTGAGAGATAATACCGTAGAATTTGCAGTTTACTACTGACGATGCGCCCATAAGGTGAGCAACGATACCACCCATACGAGCATCAACCGAACCTGCATAGATACCGTTCATATTGATGGTTGCTACGCAATCCGAAATCTGTGTATCTGAAGCGATACCTACGATACCTGCGCATACGCTGTTACCCAAGTAGGTCTCTACGATACCACCAATCTTGTACTCACAACCCTTGATAGTACCATTTGCTACGTAACCTGCAATACCTGCTACTGTACCACGGTGGGTGTTTACGTTTGCTGCGTTTGTACAGCTCTCGATAGTGATCGAGCCCGAAGGTGAAGCTATCGAGCCGAAGCTACCGAGGATACCACCTGTACAGTTGGTGTTGTAGGTGGTTGTCCAAGGCTGGTTGTTGTAGTGCAAGTTATAGACACGACCCTTGTTGTGGCAGTTGGTAATCGACGAGTCGCCCTCTACGATACGACCTGCTACGCCACCCATATGGATATCGAAGTGCTTCGACGAGCCGGTCGATACGAACTGATTCTTGTCGTTTATGGTATTCCACGAAGTTGGCTTGTTCATAGTACAATTCGAAATTGTAGCACCCTCCTCGCAACGACCTACAAGACCACCAATCGAACCACCACCTGCGCCGTTACCGAAGGTGATAGCTGCCTGCTTAGCGTGCTCGGCCAACATCTCGCCATTAGACTCGACAGCCGAAATGGTGATAGGGTATGTAGCCCAACCTACAAGACCGCCGAAGTTAGCGTAGTAAGCTGTGATAGCGTCCTTCTGATAGAAGAGAACCTTACCGTTCCAAACGAGGTTCGAAATGGTTGTAGTGCTCATAACCTTACCGAAGAGACCTCCTGCCGACATAGTTGCATTAGCATCAGCCTGGCAAACGCCTGCAGTTACATTACCCTCGAGAGTTCCGTCGTACTTTGTCATATCAATCTCAACCGAAGCAACATCCTCGCTTACGAGACCTGCAAGACCACCTGCGAAAGTGTGGAGAGCTGCGCCCTCAGCAACTACGTGCGAAGCGTTAGCTACGGTGTTGTGGTTGAAAACAACATCTGTGGTCAACCAAGCACCTACTATACCACCGATGTGGAGATTCTCAACAGCCGAAGCCGAAGTGATTGTACCCTCGTTAGTGTTGTAAGTAACAGTACCCTGAGCAAGAGCAGTAACACCACCTACATAGCCATTCAAGCTGATGTTCGAACCACGACCTGCGCTGTAGTTTACAGCACCTGCGTTGTGGCTGGCAGTAACTGTAGCTCCTGCTGTGTTGTAACCAACGATACCGCCAACATACGATGCGTTTGCTACAGCACCCGAGCTAACCGAGCCGTTAGCAAATGCCATATCGACCTTACCAGCGTTGTGAGCAACAATACCACCAACGTAGAAGTCGCTATTTGCGTCTGCCTGTGTCGATGCTGCAATGCTTACTACACCGCCGTTTGTACAGTTTACAATGTATGAATCCTTGTCAGCCTTACCAATGAGTCCCGCTACATAGCTCTGAGAGTTGGTCGAAGTTGCATCCATCGAGATAGTTGCGTTGTTCGAGCAGTTCTCAACGGTTGTAGCAACGATGCTGCCTGCAAGTGGAGCAAGGATGAGCTCGCCGCTGTAAGAGCCATTGCACTTGAATGTAGAGGTTGCATCGAACACTACGCCCTTGATAGTTGCGTTCTGGCAAACACCGAACAAAGGCTTCGACGATGTGAAGTTAATCAACTTCTTGCCGTTACCATTGAACTCGCCTGTCCAAGGACGCTCGTCGGTACCGATTGATACCCACTCCTCAACCTCGGTCAAGTCGATATCGCCCATAAGGGTAGGTACGCCATCAACATACCACTGCGATACATCGCCACCTGCGTTCCAGGTCTGGGCAAAAATCTTCAAACCAGGACCCGAAACCAAGCCCTCCATAGCGTAGTACTCCTGCATAATGGTAGGGAGCTTGATGCTTGCTGCACCCGAGAGGAACGAGATTTCGAGCTCGGTAGCACGAACGTGGTATGCGTCGCTTGGGTTGCCCGCAAATTGGAGCATATACGATACGGTGTTATCGCTGTTCTCCACGGTGGTGTAGGTAACCCACGATGGCATAGCGATATCCTTGATAGTCTGCTTTGGAGCACGGAGTTCGAGCGGTGCTACATCCTGTGCTGCGAGCAAGAGGTTGCCGTCGCCGTCGTAGTTCAACTCGGTACCATACTGCCAGATGTTGATCCAGCCATCAGCATAATCCTTATCGTTCTTTTTGAGCTTAACCTCGCCATAGCGTGATGCGGTGGTGTTCTCTACCCACGAGATGGTTACCTCGGTGATAGTCTCACCCTCGGCATTTGTTGTTACCGCACCCTTGGTTGCAGTAATCCACTCGTCGCACTCGAATGACCAATTCTCGCCTGCGTCGAAGGTCTTAATCTTGGTGGTGAAGCTGCTTGCCCTCTTGGTCGATGCGGTGTAAACCTGATCGATTACGAATACATTGCCGTTGTGATCCACGGTGAGCATATCCTGCTCGTACTCGCCAGCCTTGAAAGTTACGGTAGCGGTCTCACGAGCCTCGAAGCTGTCGTTAGCGTTGATTACCAAGGTGAACGAGCCCGGGCCACGGTGCTCCTCCTCTACGATTTGGCACCACTCCTTGCTCGATACAACATTCCAATAGATGCCCTCGTTGTTGAGCGCAACATCTACCTTGATATTGTGGCTTACCGAGGCAAGATCCAAACGGCTCACCTCCTCGCCATCTACGCTGAATGCAACCTCGATATCGCCGATTTCGGTCATCTGCGGATTCTCGTCGGTCGCATACGGTGTACAACCCACAACGAGGGTTGCCAACACCATTATTATATATATAAAGTATCGTTTCATAATTTTACGAATAGTTTTTCAGTTATTTACGACCTAAACGACGGATGGCCTGACTCTCGGTTGTGTTGGCAAACCACATATCGGTTACCATATTGTTCTCACCGCCGAGCCAGCCATTTACAGCCTCGGTGTAGTGCTTAGCATTCTGGAATGCCTCAGTCGAAGGGTAGCGCAAACGGGTTGGCAAAATCTGCTTGTTCTGTGCAGCATCACCGTTGGTTTTGAGGATAGGGTAGCCTGTACGACGGTAGTCTGCCCAGCCTTCAACGCCTACCCAGAAGGTTGCTACGTACTTCTGACGCATAACGGTCTCGAGAGCCTTGTTGTAGTCGAACTCGTTGTCGAGGTAGGTCATAAAGTTCTCAACCTCAGGCGACGATGCTGTGTAGTAGTCAGTAGCCTTCTCCCAGCCTACCTGCCACTGCAATATAGACTGACGGTTTGCCTCGAGGTAGAGATCCTTGTAAGCCTTCTGCGACATTGGAATCCAGCCACGAACACCAGCCTCAGCAAAGATGAAGAGAATCTCATCGTAGTTCATCAACGCATACTGAGGATCCATCTTCAAGTCACCGATGTGGGTACCTGTAACGATACCTCTTGGATAGCGACCGATGGTCGAGTTACCCTGCGACGAGATGTGGTTGTCGAAGTGCTCACGCATCTCCTCACGAGTTACCTGTGATGGTGCACCGTAAACCTTTGTGAAGTAGCGGAAGTAACGAGGGTCCCAAGGCTTGCTTGGATTCTGCTCGTCTGCCGAGTTGTAGTACATCTTACCATTGGCATCCTTTACTAACATCCAATCAACCAAGGTCGAGCAAGCTGCCTGACCGTTCCAGTTACCACTTGTGGTAGAGTAGAACGAGGTGTAGAGTGCCGAATCCTTCGAGCTGAACTGCAAGCGTGCGCTATCGTCCAAGTTGCGCATTACAGGGTAGTCTCCCTCGCCCGAGAGGTATGAGTTGTAGATCTCGTTAATCTTCGAGATAACATCCAAGTCGCCGTACTCCTCACCCAACGAGATGATGCCCTCGCTCTCCTGAGCCTTGTTTGCAACACGCATCAAGATACGGAGGTAGAGAGAGTTAGCAAAACGCTGCCACTTCTCAACGCTACCGTTGTACATAAAGTCGCAAATAGGGTTGAAGTCTGCGTTTGCACCAAGCTGCTCTCTAGCCTGTGCGAAGCACTTGCTTGCCTCCTCCATCGAACGAAGAAGGTCAACATAGATATCCTCCTGATTGTCGTATGGGGTAGTGTACTCGAATGCATCACCCTGCAAAGCAATCTGACCGGCCTTAGAGTAAGGTACATTGCCGTAAGTATCGGTCAAGATCTGAGCAACCCAAGAACGAAGTGTAAGTGCAACACCAATCATCGCAGGGTTACCCTCGCCATTCTCGCACTCCTTGCGTGCCAAGTTGAGCATATACTGCGCATTACCGAACTGGGTGTAAAGATTCCACATCTGGCGAGTAAAGTTCTCCGAAATAACATAGTTGTAAACGAGCTGAGCCGATGACTCGTAGTTTGTGTTGACGGTCCACTGCATCAACTCACCCATAATATAGTACTCACAGTAAGCCATCTGCTTCTGTGCACCATAGATCATTGGCTGAACGAACGACTCCGAGTTGGTCTCGTAAACTACATACGGGTTCTTGTTCATATCGTCGAAGTGAGCACAGCCCACCGATACGAACGCCGCAGCCAATACGATTGTAATATATTTAATGTAATTCTTCATATTCATTTCCTCCCAAGCATTAGAAAGTTATAGAGATGCTACCACCATATATTGCGGTACCCGGCATCTGCAAGAGGTCGAAACCTGGAGAGAGTGCCGAACCACGCATCGAAACTGCCTCAGGATCAAATCCAGGGAACTTCGACCAGCAGTAGAGGTTGTTACCGAATACAGAAACTGACAAGCCCTGAATAACCTTGGTCTTAGCAAGGAGCTTCTTAGGGAACGAGTACTCCAAACGTACCTCACGCAACTTCAAGAACGAAGTCTCAACGAAGTTAGCCTCGCAACACTCACGAGCGTAGAGTGCCTGATAGTATGACTGAATAGTGCTTGGGGTGTGCTCGTAGTCGCAAATCTTGTAGTTGCCATCCGACAAAAGCATTACGCCCTCAGGAATGAAACCACCCTCACGACCTTCGAGAGTAGCGATACCCTTACCACGGTTGTTCAATACCCAGTTGGTCTCTGACCAAACCTTACCACCGTACTGACCGTCGAACTTAATGCTTGCCTTGAGGCCCTTCCACGAGAACGAAGTTCCGAAACCTCCACGCCACTTAGGCATACACTCGCCTACATACTCAATCTCCTCGTCGATGATTGGAGCGCCATTCTGGTCGTGGATAATCTGACCTGCTACATCGATCATCTTACCGTTAGCGCCGATTACATACGAACCCTCAGGTGCACGCTTGTACTTACGACCATACATCGAAGTGAGCGACGAACCCTCGTATGCATACATATAAGCATAAGAGCCACGACCTGCGATCTGCCAGAAGTCGATACCATCACCGAGCTCGAGAATCTTGTTGCGGTTGATTGACCAGTTAGCATTTACAGTCCAACGAATATCCTTTGTGCGGATGATTGTACCTAAAGCCTGAATCTCGAAACCGTGGTTGCGAATAGAACCTGCGTTGGTGTAAACCTTGCTCATACCGGCAGCAGCCGATACAGGCATCTCAGCCAAAGCGTTGGTAGTTTTGCTGTTATAGTATGCCATATCGAGATTTAAGCGATTGCGGAACATACGCAAGTCAATACCAATCTCCCACGATGCAACCTTCTCTGGCAGCAATGTACCATTAACCTTTGCGGTCTGGGTTGTAACATTACCAGGGAATGCGGTGCTTTGGAGATACTCCTCGATACGATAAGGCTTGGTGTCGTGACCTACCTGTGCCCACGATGCACGAACCTTGAACAAGTTCAATACGCCATTCTTGCTACCGAAGTCTGCCAACTCGTTGATTACAACGCTACCCGATACCGATGGGTAGAAGTATGAACGGTTCTCGGCAGGAAGGGTGCTCGACCAGTCGTTACGACCTGTAACATCGAGGAAGATGGCATTGCGCCACGAGAGCTGTACCAATGCGTAGAGCGAGTTGGTCTGACGCTTCTCGAGGTAGTTGTCGGTCTTAACCAACGATGCCGAGTTTGCAAGAGTGTAGACACTTGGGTTCTTGAGGTTGTCAGCCCACTGCTGGTGACGCTCGTACTGACGATTAACTATGCTACCACCGAAGTTTGCGGTGAGGTTGATGTCGTGGTCGAAGTCGTGAGTGTAGCGGAACAAGAACTCACCCGAGTACTGCATCGAGCGAATCATCTGCTCACGGTAGAAACCGTTAGGGTCGCTCTGTGTAGATGTTGCATAACGCTGGGTACGGAAGTCATACTGCGAGTCGAGACCTCCACGAACCATCAAGGTCAAGCCCTTGTAGATATTGAAGTCGAATTTAACATTACCGTAGATACGGTCACGGTTCTGAGTGTTGATACTCTCGTTTGCGATGAAGTAAGCGTTGTTCTTACCACCCGAGAGCGAAGAGTCCTGCTGAACGCCCTCCTGGCCATCCTGCCAATAGTGCTTAACCCAATCCATATCAACATTTGGAGCGTAGCACCACAAGCTGTACATAATACCTGCACCAGCCGAGTATCCCGACGATACAGGGATGTTGTCACGGTCGTTGCGGCGATAGTTGAGCGATACCTCCGAAGTGAACCACTTAGCAATCTCGTTACGAGTACGCAACGAAATATGCTGCATATTGCTTGGAGAGTTAGGAATTGTACCCTTCGAGTGAGAGTCACGAACCGATACACGGATAGAGTTACGCTTGTTGATACGACCCGATACCGAGAGAGTGTTAGTCCAAGTGTAGCCTGTTTCGAAGAAATCCTTGAACCAGTCACCACGGCTTACGAACGGAGTTGCTGTACGGCGGAAGTCGCCAAGTTGATCTACGCTACCACCGATGCCTGCGAACTCATCGTAGTACTGATAGTAGAGTGTACCGTCCATCTTAGGACCCCACGAGTTAAGACCTGCGGTGTTCTCGTAGCCTGCGTTTGACATAGGGTGGAAACCTGTACCTCTGCCACCGTCAGCCGAACGGAGATAGTAGTAGTAGTCCTCTCGTGAACCCTGACCATACTCATACTGCAAGTCAGGCGAGGTGTTTACAGTCTCGAATGTGAGGTTTGTCGAGTAAGAGATGCTAATCTTTGATGCGAGCTTGTCTGCCGACTTGGTGGTGATGATGATAGCACCGTTAGCTGCTGCCGAACCGTAGAGTGCGGTCGCTGCAGGGCCCTTCAATACGGTTACGCTCTCGATGTCCTCAGGATTGACATCGCCTGTACCATCACCATAGTCGATGGTGTTGAGCGAACCCTCGCCGCCTGCATCCGACTGAGTCGAGTGGTTGTGCATAGGCACACCGTCGATAACGAAGAGTGCAGTGTTGTTTGTGAAGTCTGTCGAAGACTCACCACGGAGGGTTACACGAGTGGTACCACCACCTCCGGTGTTCGAACTCTGGATGTTAAGACCAGCAACCTGACCGGTCAAGCCCGAGAGCCAGTTAGCGGAGTTGGTAGCCGAAGCCAAAGCCTCGGTATTAACCTTCGACGCTGCATAACCGAGCGACTTCTCGTCACGCTTGATACCGAGTGCGGTCACGATGACCTGCTCTACGGCCTGCGCCTCCTCCACCATCGAGATGTTGATAGTGGTACGAGTTCCAACCTTCACCTGCTCGGTCTTGTAACCGAGGAAGCTGAACTGCAACTCCTGAACAGGTGTCGCCTTGATCTCGTACTTACCCTCGATGTCGGTAACAACACCTTGGAGAGTAGTAGGGATGATGACACCTACTCCTGCCATTGGTTTGCCGTTCTGGTCGAGAACGGTACCTTTGACAATGTGAGGTTTTGCAACCTCCTGACCAACAGCGGTTTCAACCCCCCCCCACAGCTGTACGCATAGGGTGAGAAGAACTACCGCAAGGGTCTTGAAAAATCTCTGTGTAGAAATTCTCATAAATGTTAGTGTTTTAGATTAAAAAATGATTGTGTGTGTTTTTCTTTCTCTTGAAGTCGAACAAATCGACCTCGATGTAGTTTTTTAGGTTTGGTTGTTTTACTTTTTTACTTTTTGCTTTTCTCTTTTTCTTTTTGTTCGTTTTTCTTATCGTTTTTCGGTTAATAGTTTGCTATTCAGTTGTTTTGTCTTTGCTTTGTAAAATATGCATTATATCTGATGTAAATGTAAGAATTATTTTTCAAATAAGGATGGGTTGTTAATAAATTTTTGAAAATTTATGTGATTTTTTTTGTGATAGGGGGGGGTAGAGGATGTTAGGGGTTGTTAGAGGGTGTTAGGGGATTTTTATTTTAGCATCAGCGCTCCCCTAACTACCTCTAACTACCACTAACTACCTCTAACTGCCGCTAATCTCGTCTGCGCCGTGACCACGGTCGGAGTTGAGAGTTGAGAGTTGAGAGTTGAGAGTTGAGAGTTGGCGTAGCAAAATGGCATTCGCTCCCATTGGTCGCTGAATGGCAAATGCGCCTATCATTAAGCAGTCTAAGACTGCGCTGCCATTAAATGCCATTAAGGGCTGAAAGCCCGAATGCCATTAAATGCCATCAAACTTGGCGCAAAAAAAAAGTCCCCCTCGCAGGGACTGACGCTGCGGAGCGAGAGCAGAGAGTGCTCGCACTCTTTGCCGAGCCGCAAGGAAGAAGACGAATGTCAGGGGGATTTAGGGGGTGGGTAACACGCTAATATCTTTATTTTGCAAGCTATTTCGAGAAATGCTTGTAAAATAAAGGTATCGTAGCCAATCCCTTATCGAACTGTGCAAGTCCGTAACTCTCGTTTGGAGAGTGGATTGCGTCTTCCGAAAGACCGAAGCCGAGGAGGATAGATTTTGTGCCGAGGATGCGCTCGAAGCCGCTTACGATAGGTATCGAGCCACCCGAGTAGAATGGCAATGGCTTGCGACCAAACGCCTCCTCAACTGCCTTCTCGGCAGCCTTATATGCTTTCATATCGGTAGGCGACACATAAGGCGCACCGCCGTGTAGGAACTTCACATTTACCTTCACGCTCTTTGGTGCGATGTTGCGGAAGTGCTCCTCGAACAGGCGACCAATCTCCTCGAAGTCCTGGTCTGGCACCAGACGCATCGAAATCTTGGCGTAGGCACGGGAAGGGATAACAGTCTTTGTGCCCTCCTCGGTGTAACCGCCCCAGATGCCATTCACATCGAGCGATGGGCGGATGCCTGTGCGCTCAATGGTGGTATAGCCGGCCTCACCCTCAATGTCGTCTATATCAAGGGCTTGCTTGTAGCTATCAAGGCAGAATGGAGCCTCGTTGAAGGCCTTGCGCTCCTCAGCTGTGAGCTCTCGCACCTTGTCGTAGAAGTGAGGTATGGTGATATGTCCGTTCTCATCCACCAGCGATGCTGCCAGACGAGTCAAAACATTGGCAGGGTTAGCCACCGCACCGCCAAAGAGTCCCGAATGAAGGTCCTTGTTAGGTCCGATAACCTCCACCTCCATATAGGTCAAGCCACGGAGTCCGCAGGTGATTGATGGGGTGTCGAGGCCAATCATTGAGGTGTCCGATACGAGGATGATGTCTGCCTTCAACTTCTCCTTGTACTCCTCGCAGAAGCCGTAGAGCGAAGGTGAGCCAATCTCCTCCTCGCCTTCGAGCATAAATTTTACATTGCAAGGGAGCGAGTCGGTGGCACACATAGCCTCGAAGGCCTTGATGTGCATAAACGACTGACCCTTGTCGTCGTCGGCACCACGACCGTAGATGCGGTTGTTGATGACGGTAGGCTCGAATGGGTCGGTGTTCCACTCCTCACGAGGATCTACTGGCATAACATCGTAGTGACCATATACCAATACGGTCTTCGCCTCGGGCGAGATGATCTTCTCGGCATATACTACGGGGTTACCCGCCGTAGGTATCACCTCGGTGGTGTCGGCACCGGCCTTTGCGAGAGCCATAGCCAAATGCTCGGCACAGCGTACCATATCCTCCTTGTGCGACGACTGTGCACTGATTGAAGGAATACGTAACACCTCGAATAACTCATCGAGGAAGCGCTCCTTATTTTCGTTGATGTAAGCTTGTACTTTTTGCATAGTGTTGTTATTATTATAAAGGTTGTTAAGGGTGATTAATGGTAGTTAAGGGTTATTAAAGTTTTTTAATCGCATCAGCGCACCCTTAATAACCCCTTAA